>NZ_CP061086.1:0-4283 GCF_014495885.1 Pantoea sp. MT58 | reverse complement strand
CATCAATCATATCAAATTAAAAACCTTTTATTACAGTAAGTTAATCCAACTTATTAGCTTTTTTCGAAAAAAATTGAAAAAAAATTTTTATTTTTATTTTTTATGTGGTTTAATAAATTTGGGGAAACTTGATGTAGGAGTTTCAATGTTACAGAAAAAAGGGGTGTGATTTGAAGTGATATTTTGGTAAAGCTGTTGTTTGTCCGCAAACAGATAATAGCAGAGCCGACGTTTACGTCAAGCATAATCTTTTGGACCAAGGAATCTGTTTTCCTGCCTTGCAAGTGTGGCATTGAGGCGCCGATTGGTACTCAATATGATTGATTATGTTACAGATTTACTTATTACTAAAATGGTCAGCTCTCAGGTCTATCAGCTTGCAATGATCCTGTGCGCGTTACCAACGGCAAAGTTGGTAGTCATTCTCGCCATCCTGTTTATGTTGGCGTTACTAATAAGAGAGCTCAAAGGTTCTAAGTAAGCTTATCAGAAGCGGCACGGATGCCGCTTCTGATAACAGTTAGCACCCTTATGGCAGAATCCCGATCCAACTATGTTACTAGTTGGATAGATTTTCGACGCCTATGGTTTGCTCAGTAGCGGGAGATAGTATGTTTTGTAAAAAATTTCTTTCAAAACATCTATATATGGCCTGCTAGCTGTCTGGAAGTGATGTTTTTCGCCATCAATAAACACGGTGATGTCATCAAGCCCAGATGAGACTGAGTTTTTATCACCGCCATCAATACAGCTAAAGAAAGTCAAAAGACATTCAGTAAGGCTGTCATTGGCTTTTGGGTTTTGAAGAATTACATAGGCCATATCTTCTGCAAACTTCGCTGCTAATTCGTCTGTCATATGGCCTCCTTTAAGCTCGACCGCCCTGGATAACGCTCAGGCTGTTTGTAAGAGCTTTTTTATGATTACTCACAGTGCCTTTCCAACCAAACTGGGGATTTAGGCGATAAGTTTTGCTGCGGCCGATCTTAGGTCCTTCAAGAATAATGCCAAACTCAATTAAATTTTTAACGGCGCGGCTGACATGGGTTTTCTGCATGCTTAAAGCATCTGCAATGTCTATCTGAGCGACTTGAATATAATTTTCATAATCGAGCTCAGCTAAGAGAGCCATTAACACTCGCATTTGATCATGGTTCAGCTCATTGGCAATAGTGATCAGTGCTGCTTGATTCATAGTAAAATGCCTCTGAAATGATGATTTCTGCTTAGGTCGGACTACTGCAACAAATCCACCTAAATCCTCTCCTGTTTCGAGGTCTACTTGTGTGACTCTCCGCATCCGAATCTACCCTGATAGTTACCATGTGTGGTAACTAAGTTACCACCTGTGGTAACTATTATCAAAAAGTTTCCTTTGCTGATGCGCCTTGCGGGATACCCCCTTCTGTATCTTGTTACTCTGGTAATGCTGAACACATTGTATGTCATACCGAGTGAACGCATTTCTATGCCCGTTCAGGCGATATTCCGCTTCCTCGTTCCGGCTGTTCGTTCCTCGCTGCGCTGCGGTACGCCTCAACCGGAACTTGCGGCGAGCGGTACTGGTTTTCAGGCTGGCGTTTTCTCTGGCTGAATCGTCAATTTGTAAATCGCGGGGGCCCCTCTGGGGTTCCGATTTACTGATTGACGACCCCACAGATAAACACGCTTGGCAGAAGTGGATGGTTTCACGCAGTGAGGCCATCCACCTGACAGACGCCGTTGCCCTGGGCGAGGAAGCAAAGCGACCGCTTCAAGGGAGGGGTCAAGGGGAGGCGAAGCCGCCCATTGCAAGGCCCGATGTGCGACATTGAGCGTAGCGAAATGTAGCAACATCGGGTAGCCTTGTTTAAACTGCAATATTCGACGGCGGAGGTGGAATGGAAAAGCGCGATAACATGCTGCGGGTCAGGTTTTCTGACGCGGAATTTGAGGCGCTGAAACAGCTGGCCGAAGATGCAGGCTGCACCATGTCCGAGCTGGTTCGCGATCATCTCGGCAGGGTCAGCGTGCGCAACAAAGACGTCGATCGGGAACGGATTGCGATGCTTAATCGCATCAATGCCAACCTAAACATGATTGCCCGCTGGGTGAACACGCACAAATCGGCGGCTTCCTCGGTTGAGGTGGTCGCTCACCTGATAGATATCGAGCGCCATATTCGGGAGCTGTCGCAATGATTGTGGGTTTCAGCAGGCACGGCACTGGAGGCGGCGGTGGCCCGGTCGGCTATGTCACCGATAAAACGCGGCCCGGACGGGAAGATTCACCGCCAGAGGTACTAAGGGGATCGCCGGATGCTACCCGCAACCTTATCGACTCGCTCGATTTCCGGCACAAGTACACTTCTGGCGTGCTTTCTTTCGCCCCGGAGGAGAAGGTCACGCCGGAAATGGAGCGGGAGTTCATGGATCGCTTTGAACAGGTCGCGTTCGCGGGGCTTGAAGCCGATCAGTACAACATTCTCTGGGTCAGACATATCCATGCCGGGCATCACGAGCTGCATTTTGTGACGCCCCGCGTTGAGCTTGGCACAGGGAAGAGCTTGAATATTCGCCCGCCCGGAAATGCTGCAAAACAGGCGTTCGATGACCTGCGGAGTGAAATCAACGCCAGATATGGTCTGGCTGACCCTGATGACCCACGGCGCTCACGTGAGATTGCTCAGCCTGATCATGAGCTAAAAATCGCCGCAGAAGCCCACAGAAGGGGTGAGAAGCCACAGGAAGACATCAGGCTACTCATAGACGCGGTTTTGTCTCAGAGGGCTGCACAGGGGCTTATACGCAGTCGTAGCGACGTTATCGAGCAGGTTTCAGACCTTGGAATGCAGGTAATGCGCGAAGGTAAAAATTACATCACTGTGTCAGATCCGCAGAGCGGCCAGCGGTGGCGCATGAAAGGGGGACTTTATGAGCGTGAGTTTGACGCTGCAGGAGCGATTGAAGCAGCAGCATCTCGCAGAGAGCGAGACTATTCAAAGCCTGACGAAGCAGCAGCTGAGCAGTTTGCGAAACGAGTTGAACGGCATATTTCAGCAAGAGCTGAATACCATGCTGGAAGATATGCGCCGGCAGCTGCACGACACGACAGAGGATATGCGCCAGAGCCGGCAGAGCATGTTGCTGACCGTCGTGAAAAACCGGGTGATATTCCCGGCCCTGAGCGCGGTTACGATCTTGGCCGTTATCTTTCTGAGCGGCTGGGGTCTGAGTACGTTTCAGGAAAGCCGGATCATGGCCAACTGGCAGGAGATCAACAGCCAGAAAGCCACGTTAGCGGCGCTGGAGAGCAAAACAGCGGGCCTGAACATCGTTCAGGACAAGAACGGGACGTTCGTCGTTCTGCCCAAAGGAGCGAAAGTGGACGACAGCGGCTGGACAGTCGGGAAGCAAAGCGCCCTGCGGATCGTGAGGTAAACCATGACGGAACTGGAAACGCACTTATTGAGCGCCTTGAAGCGTATGGAGCAGCAATTCAGCGAGCAACTCAGAGCATCCGAGAAGGCGCAGGCCGCCTTGCAGAGCATGTTCGAGCGTACTGCGGAAGACAACGCCACGCTGTTGAAGCAAGTCAGCTTCTTAGACAATCGGGTGAACGTGTTATCGGAGCAGCTGAAGCAGTTCGGGAGCCTTTACAGGCAGAACAGGCGCTGAGAAAAAAATTAGATTTCCAAGAAACCTCAAAGCAGAAAAATTATGAAACCGCTTCTTTGACACGAAACTCAAGTCGGGACCATGGTCCAAGTATTTAGTTAAACAGGAGATACTGAGATGGCTGCAATCTACAAAGGGCTACAGTTTAAAACTTCGCTTCATGCTACTTGGGCCGCTTTCTTCGACTTAGTGGGATGGGAATGGCATGTAAATCCTGCTTCCGTTGATGATTGGTCGCCTGACTTTTGGGTTAGTTTTCCATGCAGCCACTCCGAGTGCAGTGAACACACTCTGCTTATTGCGGTATTACCTTTGAATAATATCGCGAGTTTCGGAGGCCATCCATGCTTAGACCACGCTTTTGGCATTGAGGATGATCCTCAAGGGATTCACAATCGGGTGGATGCCGGGGCAGCATTCGGTAACTCTCCTATGGTAACCCAATGGGAGTTTGCTCATGGTGCTGGCGGAGGAGAGTTTGAAGTGACTTATTTTGTTGATAATGCTGCTGAAGTCTGGGAAACAGCAAAAAACCGCATCCTCAGCCAATCCATCTAAAACCATTCTAAGCCCTAAATCTCAATCACTGGTTTTAGGGCTTTTTTATGCTCTAAAAACACAAATCTG
>NZ_CP061085.1:0-131020 GCF_014495885.1 Pantoea sp. MT58 | reverse complement strand
TAGGAAGATCCGTGATGTGAACAGGCGAAAGCCGCTGTTACTCGATACAGTGGATACTATCACTCACTACAGCGGTTAATCTACTCACCATAGTGGTTATTTCTCTCGATACAGTGGTTGTTCTACTCGCTATAGTGGTTAGTCACCTTACCCCAGCTCAGGCGTACCGTGGCCTGGAGCGCGTTGGGGATCTTTAAGGAACTTATTAGGATCTTATGATGATCTGTTATTGGATCTATTCAGTGGATAACCCGGTAAAAAGAGGTTAACAGAACGGATAATTTGCCCTGCCCTCGACATGCAGCACTCGCTCTCATCGCACAGTGTCAGTGAAGCGACAGTAATGCCCTCTCAAAAGGGTTATACACACAATAAAAAGTCATTTACTCGCTACAGTGGTTGTTAAGTACTCGCCAGCGCGGTTGCTTTCCTCGCTACAGTGGTTATTCCACTCTCTATAGTGGTTATTATTCTCGCTATAGTGGTTACTGACACCCTTCAAAGCCTTGTGCCACAAGCCCTCAGACGTTATGGGGATCTGTTTAGGATCTCAATTTGATCTATTAAGGATCGACCAATTGGATCTGGCCTGTGAATAATGAGGATAAAACAGAGAAAACATGGCAGAAGCAGCATGTCAGATAGATCTGATGTTTAAGACAGGCATTGAATTGTGATCAGCCGTCAGGTTTGGTTTAGCAGAGGATTTAACATGAAAGCCCTTTGAACAAAGCATAAGCAGCAAGACCGTGAAAGAAACTCTGATAACCACATTTTAAATAGGGCTTTGATGTAGATTGAGCATTTGTCGTGCTCTTCATACTTTAAAGAGTTACCACCCTAAAAAATAATCTATCATTATGATAAATAAGGAATTATTATGATTTTTTCATGATGAAAACACCATAATCAAATTCCCCTTGTAATTTTCTGATTCAATATCTTATGTTGATTAACTGAGAAAGCGAAGTCTGGTTTACAGCAGCGTTCAAAAAAGGAGCTGAACAGAAATTCAGACTACTAAAAGCAACCGGAAACTCATTTTTTTAAAAGTTGAAGATTGTCAGACATGGAAGAAATGTTGTGCTGCCTTGTTTTCGAGTAAGTGAAGGTTCTCCTCAGAAAGAGAAACTGAGAGAGAGGTAAATATTTGCGGAGTTGAATACAATATTGAAAGGGCGATGATACATATTCGCAATCACTTAATCGTCAAAATGTCCGGTTAAGATTTGATACCTGCTTTATAAGTATGAGCCCTGCCCCCGGTCTGAAACGGGTACGGAAAGATCAGTGAATTCACAAAATTTATCAACCGGCATAACGACTGGATATGTTGTTCAAACGCAACCTGAGTAAGTAATAGAGTGTTTGTCAGACTTAAAATACTATAAAGCTTCGATGAAGCCCGGCAATCAAGAGTATAAAAAAGTCATGACACATGATGATTTAAGGAGAGTAAAAATTTCACATTTAAGCGTTGGAAATTGAAAAGACACCACCATTAATCGACTTACCTGACTTGCAAGCTCTGTTGATAAAATTAAGAAGCTGAAGCAATGATAAAAAAACTAAAATCAAAGTTCGAGCTTATCTACAACATGTTGCAACGCAGTTTTTCACCATTCAATTTATCTTTTATGTTTATGATTAATATGAAATTTATTTAAATTTTCATGCTGAAAATACCATGGAAAACATATGAACTTTATAACTCTTTGCACAATAACAGAATGGTATGCTGTAATATAAAGGGGTGAAACGACAGTTGAAAACGCCCTGAAGCCTCTTTAAGGAGGTAATCCTGAAACATCGAATTCATTCATTTCAGCGAGAGAAACCGTCAATTTGACCCACCCTCTTCATAACTCTCCCATCCATCTCATCGTCATCTTAATGTCACTAATAAAAAATCCAGGTTTTTGTCATTTTTCTAAAAAATTGGCAGGTTTAACCTTTTTGTGTAGTATGCAAAAAACAGTAAAGCAGAGGGGCTTATGAAGCGCGATTATGGTGGAGTGCTGGAAATGGCGACCAGAGCCAATTCCATGTTACATGGACTGAGTAGCCACATTGAACAACAACGTCAGGAGTTCAATCAGACCGGTTTTTACCAGACTTTCTCACGTAATGCCGTCGCCAATATGCCATTACTGAGTAAGCACGCTGTTGTTGCTGCCATTGGTGATATGGAAGAAGCAGGTTATCAGTTTGGTAAGAAACAAACCGGCAGTACCTCACAATACGCACTGACCATTCAGAACGTAGTCGACATCTATGAGCACCGTAAAGTCCCAAAATATCGCGATCGCCATGATGGACCCTTCGTCGTCTTTGTTGTAAGTCTTAAGGGCGGTGTTTCTAAAACAGTCAGTACTGTCACACTGGCCCACGGTATGCGCGCTCATCCCTCTATGTTGCATAATGACCTGCGCATTCTGGTTATTGACCTGGATCCACAGGCATCAAGCACAATGTTCCTGAGTCACACTAATAGCGTAGGCTCCGTTCTTGAGACCGCAGCGCAGGCCATGCTGAACGACCTGGATGCCGACCAGCTTCGCGAACAGTTTATTAAGCCAACTGTCATGCCGGGAGTGGATGTAATTCCCGCCTCAATAGACGATGGTTTCGTTGCCAGTGACTGGGAAGAGTTGGTTGCTGAACATCTGCCTGGCGTTGCACCGTCCGAAGTATTGCGCCGCAACGTGATTGATCGTCTGGCCGGTGATTATGATTTCATCTTTCTCGATACCGGTCCTCACCTTGATTCGTTCATGTTGAATGCTATTGCGGCCAGTGATGTGCTGCTGACACCGACGCCGCCGGCACAGGTCGATTTCCATTCAACTATGAAGTATCTGACTCGCCTGCCAGAAATGCTCGAACGTATTGAGTCAGAAGGCATTGAACCGCGTCTTAAAGCAAATATTGGCTTTATGTCGAAAATGACCTCTAAACACGATCACCTGACCTCTCAAAGTTATGCTCGTGAAGTGTTTACCAAATCAATGCTGGACTGCAGCCTGCCAAGACTGGACGGGTTTGAACGCTGCGGTGAATCCTTTGATACCGTCATCAGTGCCAATCCCTCATCTTATCCAGGCAGTGCGGACGCTTTGCGCAAAGCTAAATATGAAGCCGAACAGTTCTCCAGGGCTGTGTTTGACCGCATCGAATATATCAGGAGCACCTTGTGAGCAAACCTATACAGCGCATTGGCCGCAAATTTGGTGATTCAGCTATCGCGAACATGATTGACAGTAGCAGTCAGTCACGCACCTTTACGCTGAAATCGGGTGCAAAGGCAACTTTCGTTCGCCAGCTCATCCTGCATGATGATATTGAGACCAGAACAACGGTTGATCCCCAAATCAACGGTCGTGACCAGAGCACACTGACACCGGAATCGCTGCAGGAGATCACCCGTACCATTACGTTGCAGCAGTTTTTCCCGGCGATTGGTCGCATCAACGGTGATCAGATTGAGATCATGGATGGTTCACGCCGCCGCGCTGCATGTATTCTTTCGGGGGCAAGCCTGGAGGTACTGGTCACCGCTGATGAACTGAGCATCAGTGATGCGCGTCAACTGGCCGCTGATATACAGACCGCTAAAGAGCATAACCTGCGCGAATTAGGGTTACGCTTTATGCTGATGAACGAAAATGGCATGAGCAAATCCGAGATTGCCAAAGCAGAAGGTATCTCTAATGCCAAGGTCACTCGTGCGTTCCAGGCAGCAGCTGTGCCTGCTGAGTTCATTGAACTCTTCCCGGTTGTCTCTGAGCTGACGCTTCAGGATTACCAGTTGCTGCTTGATGTCTGGGAGGAGGCTAAAGCGGAAGCGGTTGAGGTCTCTGCGCTGGTCAGCGAGATTCAGCAAAAGCTGAATGAAGATGATCTCCTGCGAATCACCAACCCGGATGATAAGAAGAGCGCTATCCTGAATGGCTTCAAAAGCGCGCGTCGTCAGTTAAAGAAACCGGCACCCGTCAGCAAAACTGTGACGGAGAAACTGGCAACATTTACCACGGCTAATACCTATGCACGACGCAAAACCAATGATGAGAAGCGGACCGTGCAATATGAATTCAGTCGTCTGCCAAAAGAGATCGCTGAGCAGATTGACGCATCAATAAGACAGATTCTTTCTACATTGAATTAATCGTCATCCTGTATCGTCTTCGAAACCGGCCACTGGCCGGTTTTTTTATCTGCTATCCACCCAGAGGCATACCTGCCTTATCCGCATTTTCTTCTTCGCCTGAAGAGATGTTCTGTACGACGCGCCTCATTTCAGCAGTATTACGCTTGATCCTGGTACAGTTTAACGCTATAGCTAAAACGGTTTAGCTTTTAAATTCAATCACAGGAGTTGTCTATGTCTGTTCGCGTATGGTGTCTCGGGGATGCCGTGGTCGATTTGCTACCCGAAAAGCCGGGCCACCTGATGCAGTGTCCGGGCGGAGCACCGGCTAATGTCGCCGTTGGCATTGCACGTCTGCAGGGAAACAGTGCTTTTATTGGCCGGGTAGGCGCTGATCCTTTTGGTGAATTTATGCGGCAGACGCTCAGAGAGGAGAACGTTGATACTCGCTACATGATCGCTGATTCACAGCACCGCACGTCAACGGTGGTGGTCGGGCTGGATGTGCAGGGCGAACGCTCCTTTACCTTTATGGTGCGCCCAAGCGCCGATCTGTTTCTTGAACCGTCGGATCTGCCTGAGTTCCAGCGCGGTGAATGGTTGCACTGCTGTTCGATCGCCTTAGCAGCTGAGCCATCACGCACCGCCACGCTTACCGCCATGAAGCAGATTCGTGCTGCAGGCGGCCATGTCAGCTTTGATTTAAATCTGCGTGAAGACCTCTGGTCCGATCCGGCACTGCTGCATGCGGTGGTGAACGAGGCGCTAAGTCATACCGACGTGGCCAAATTCTCAGACGAGGAACTGGATTTCCTCTGTCCGGGACAGGAACCAGCTGTCAGCTTGCCGCAGCTGGCCAAACGATTTGGTATTCGCTTATTACTGGTGACGCGGGGCAGGGAAGGGGTGATCGCCTGCTATCAGGGCGAGATCACTCACCATGCGACGACGCCCGTGGACAGCGTCGACACCACAGGTGCAGGTGATGCCTTCGTGGCCGGATTACTCTGGGTTCTGGCGACGTCAGGTCTGCCTGCTGATGAATCAAAGCTGTCCATTTGTCTTGCCACAGCACAACGCTGTGGCGCCCTGGCAACCACCGCGAAAGGTGCCATGACAGCACTTCCCTGGCTCCATCAGCTGGACAATCTGGCCGGCTAATCATCCCTGACGCCCCTGTTTTGGGAGCTATCTCACAATCACTAAACCGGTTTAGCTATTTTCATTGCAGAGGGAAATTACCCGTGGCTATGATTTGCGCCTAAACCGGTTTAGCAAAAAAGCCGGTGATGATAGCCTCTCCTCAGGGAATAAAAAATGAAAAAAAGCACGTTAGCAGTCGCCCTCTCTTTAATATTCTTTTCTACATCAGTCTGGGCCGATTCCAGCATGAGCAGTATTGAGGCACGCCTTGCGGCGATGGAGCGACGACTTCAGGCAGCCGAGCAGCGAGCAAATGTTGCTGAAACCCGCGCTCAGGTCGCCGAAAAGCAGGCACAGGTGGCTGAGAAGCAGGCTCAACAGTTGGCAGCCGTACAGCAGCAGACCCAGACTTCTACCGCCGAGGTTGCTCAGCGCACCGCGAAGCTGGAACAAAAATCTGCCGATGAAGGTGGCTTTGAGTTCCACGGTTACGCCCGTTCCGGATTGCT
This sequence comes from Pantoea sp. MT58, assembly GCF_014495885.1. Classification (NCBI taxonomy): domain Bacteria; kingdom Pseudomonadati; phylum Pseudomonadota; class Gammaproteobacteria; order Enterobacterales; family Erwiniaceae; genus Pantoea; species Pantoea sp. MT58. The sequence goes on along the minus strand of NZ_CP061085.1, from coordinate 125,221 downwards.
GATGAACAGCTCAGCCACTAAAACGCAGGGTGGTCCGACACTCACTCCTGCTGGCGAAACCGGCGGTCACGTTGGACGTCTCGGTAATGAGCCGGATACGTATGTTGAGCTCAACCTCGAACATAAGCAGACGCTGGATAATGGTGCTACCACCCGTTTCAAAGCCATGCTGGCTGACGGGCAGCGCACCTATAACGACTGGACCGCATCCAGCAGCGATCTCAACCTGCGTCAGGCATTTGTCGAGCTTGGGCAACTTCCCACTTTCAGCGGTGCATTTGATAACTCTACCGTGTGGGCCGGTAAGCGTTTTGACCGTGATAACTTTGATATCCATTGGATCGATTCTGATGTTGTGTTTCTTGCAGGTACCGGTGCCGGCATTTACGACATGAAGTGGAGCGATCAGACGCGTAGCAACATTTCGCTGTACGGTCGTACCTTTGGCGACATCGAAAACAATGAAAATACGGCGCAGAACTACATCCTGACGCTGAATAACTTTGTCGGCCCGGTGCAGATGATGCTCAGTGGTATGCGGGCGAAAGATAACGACGATCGCCGGGATATCGACGGACTCAGAGTCAAAGGCGATGCGGCCGAAACCGGCGTACATGCTTTGCTGGGCCTGCATAACGACAGCTTCTATGGGCTGACAGAGGGCACTTCCAAAACGGCACTGCTCTATGGCCATGGCCTGGGCGCAGAGGTGAAGTCAATTGGGTCTGACGGCGCACTGTTGCCAGAAGCGAACACCTGGCGGCTGGCGAGTTACGGCATCACCCCGCTGGGCGGTGGCTGGCACATTGCGCCTGCCGTACTGGCACAGCGCAGTGACGATCGGTACGTCAAAGGTGACAGCTATGACTGGGCGACAGTTAACCTGCGTCTGATTCAGGAAATCACCCAGAATTTTGAGATGCAGTATGAAGGCTCTTATCAGTACATGGATCTGCGTCCGGAAGGTTACAACAACCGTAACGCGGTCAGCGGCAGCTTTACCAAACTCACTATTGCGCCAACCCTGAAAGCCGGTGATGTCGGTGACTTCCTTAAGCGTCCGGAAATTCGTCTGTTTGCAACCTGGATGAACTGGGATCATCGGCTCAATAACTATGCCAGTGACGACGCGTTCGGCAGCAAGGGCTTTGATGCCGGTGGCGAATGGAACTTCGGTGTACAGATGGAAATCTGGTTCTGACCGGATGGCCCCGGAGACCGGGGCCTCAACGCCACACGAATAAAAACAAAACAAGACTGAGGTGTATATGGACTATGTAAAAATATCGCGGGCCTTACTGCCGCTGCTGGGTGGTAAAGAGAACATCGCCAGCGCAGCACACTGTGCGACCCGGCTGCGTCTGGTGCTGGCGGATGATGAAAAGGCGGACACTACCGCGATCGGCCGGATTGAAGGGGTTAAAGGCTGCTTCCGTAATGCGGGACAGCTTCAGGTTATCTTTGGGACTGGCGTGGTAAACAAGGTTTACGCTGCCTTTATCGCCGAGGCGGGTATTAGCGAATCGAGCAAGTCTGAGGCTGCTGATATTGCCGCACGCAAGCTTAACCCTTTCCAGCGCATCGCCCGACTGCTGTCGAACATCTTTGTGCCGATCATTCCGGCGATTGTGGCGTCAGGTCTGCTGATGGGCCTGCTGGGGATGGTCAAAACCTACGGCTGGGTCAATCCGGAAAATGCACTCTACATCATGCTGGATATGTGCAGCTCGGCGGCCTTTATTATTCTGCCGATACTGATTGGCTTTACGGCAGCGCGTGAGTTTGGCGGTAACCCATTTCTGGGCGCAACGCTGGGTGGCATTCTGACCCACCCGGCGCTGACCAACGCCTGGGGCGTGGCAGCCGGTTTCCACACGATGAACTTCTTCGGCATTGAAGTCGCGATGATTGGCTATCAGGGCACGGTATTCCCGGTACTGCTGGCGGTGTGGTTCATGAGCATGCTCGAAAAACAGCTACGTCGCGTAATACCGGATGCGCTGGATTTGATCCTGACCCCGTTTCTGACGGTGATTATCTCCGGATTCATTGCGCTACTGATTATTGGTCCTGCGGGCCGTATGCTGGGTGATGGCATCTCCTTTGTCCTCAGCACGCTGATTGCGCACGCCGGATGGCTGGCCGGGCTGGTATTTGGTGGGCTTTACTCGGTGATTGTCATCACCGGCGTCCATCATAGCTTCCACGCCATTGAAGCGGGACTACTGGGCAATCCTTCAATCGGCGTGAATTTCCTGCTGCCCATCTGGGCGATGGCGAACGTGGCTCAGGGCGGTGCCTGTCTGGCAGTGTGGTTCAAAACCCGTGATGCGAAGATCAAGGCGATTTCGTTGCCCTCCGCGTTTTCTGCATTACTGGGGATCACCGAAGCGGCCATTTTTGGTATCAACCTGCGGTTTATGAAGCCCTTTATCGCCGGACTGGTGGGCGGTGCGCTGGGCGGTGCCTGGGTCGTGTCGGTTCACGTTTATATGACAGCGGTCGGGCTGACCGGACTACCGGGCATGGCGATTGTCCAGGCTGGTTCTCTGCTGAATTATGTCATCGGCATCGCAATCGCCTTTACCACCGCGTTTGTGATTTCATATCTTCTCAAATACAAAACGGATTCTGAATAATGGCCTCATCAACACGTCTTGCCACCATTCTGCAGGCGGTGATGCAGGGTATGCCAAAGGCGCTGGGCGACAGCCATTATCCAGGCTGGCATCTGGCTCCGGTCACCGGGTTACTGAACGATCCTAATGGATTTATCCATTTCAACGGTGACTACCATCTTTTCTACCAGTGGAACGCGCTCGGCTGTGCGCATCAGCACAAATGCTGGGGACACTGGCGTTCAGCCGATCTGCTGCATTGGGAGCATCAGCCCATTGCCCTGATGCCGGATGAGGAGTATGACCGCAGCGGCTGCTACTCCGGCAGCGCGGTAGACGATAACGGTCAGCTGACGCTGATCTATACCGGCAACGTCAAGTTTGATGATGGTTCGCGTACGGCGTGGCAGTGTCTGGCGCAGCAGAACAGTGCGGGGGGTTTTGACAAGCTCGGCCCGGTTATTGCTGTACCGGAAGGGTATACCGGTCACGTTCGCGATCCCAAAGTATGGCGCCATGAAGATTACTGGTACATGGTGCTGGCCGCGCAGACGACGCAGTTACAGGGCAGGGTATTGCTGTTGCGTTCTGACAATCTGCGGGAGTGGCAGAATCTCGGCGAGATTGCGGGAAGCGAACGGGGGGGTCTGGACGCGGCAGGCTATATGTGGGAGTGCCCGGATATGTTCACGCTCGGCGACAGCACCTATCTGATTTGCTGTCCTCAGGGCGTAGTACCCGAAGAGAAGCGCTATCTGAACAGTCACGCCTGCGCCTGGCTGAGTGGTTCGCTTGATTATCAGCAACCTCTATATCAACACGGTCCGCTTAACGAAATGGATGCAGGGTTTGAATTTTATGCCCCGCAAACTACGTTGACCGCTGACGGGAGACGTCTGCTGGTGGGCTGGATGGGGACGCCGGACGGTGAAGAGATGGCTCAGCCAACCGTGGCACAGGGCTGGATCCACCAGATGACCTGTGTGCGCGAACTGAGCTCACGCAATGGGCGGCTCTGTCAGCAGCCGGTGGTGGAACTGCAGGCGTTGCGGGAGAAAGAGCAGCACTATAAGGGGCGTGCAGATGATGCGCCACCTATGGGCGCAGAGCGGCTGGAGCTTGAGCTGGAGAGTCGGGGCGACGTTGAACTCAATTTTGCGAATACGCTGATCCTGACATGGCAACAGAATGAACTGCGGCTTGCCCGTCGCAGCCTGGTAACGGGTGAGTGGACATACCGCTACTGGACCGGAGTCGCTAGTCGGTTACAGATCCTGTGTGATCACTCCAGTGTTGAGATTTTCATTAACGATGGGGAAGGGGTGATGAGTAGCCGCTATTTTCCAGACCATCCTGCGTTGCTAACCCTGCACGGGCACGCAGAACTGCAGGTCCGCTACTGGTCGTTACGCCGCTGCATGGTAGAATAAGTACTTGTTTCACTAAACGATGCCTTGCCGTGAGAAAAACAAAACGCGTTACTATCAGTGACATTGCCGGGCTTGCCGGGGTTTCAAAAGCCACGGCCAGCCTGGTGCTTAACGGCCGTGGCGAAGAGTTACGGGTCGCGAAGGAGACGCGTGAGCGGGTTCTTACGCTTGCCCGCGAACACCATTATCAGCCCAGCATCCACGCCCGGATGCTGCATGATGCCCGCAGTCATACACTGGGGCTGGTGGTGCCAGAAATCACTAACCACGGCTTCGCTGCCTTTTCTCATGCACTGGAGAATCTTTGCCGCGCGTCCGGGCTGCAGCTGCTGATTTCCTGCACCGACGAAAATGCCGGTCAGGAGATGGTGGTGGTCAACAACCTGGTCGCGCGGCAGGTCGACGGACTCATTGTTGCCTCCAGTATGCTGACCGACAGTGACTATGTCAGTCTCAGCGAACAGTTGCCGGTACTGCTGTTTGACAGGACCATGAACAATACTAAGCTGCCCTGGGTCATCACCGACTCGATAACGCCTACAGCTGAACTGGTTGAAAAGCTGGCACGCGCCTGCCCGGAGGAGATCTACTTTATGGGTGGACAGTCTGATCTCTCCCCGACCCAGAATCGTCTGGCGGGATTCAGGGAGGGGCTGGCTCGGGCGGGTGTGACGCTGCAGCCTGAGTGGATTATTCAGGGTAACTACCACCCTGGCAGTGGCTATGAAATGTTTGCAGCGCTCTGTAACCGGCTGGGCCGACCGCCCAAAGCGATGTTTACCGCCGCCTGCGGTCTGCTGGAGGGGGTTCTGCGTTACATGAGCGAGCATAGTCTGCTGACCAGCGACATCCGTATCGCCAGTTTCGATGATCACTATCTCTATGATTCACTTTCCATTCCGATCGATACGGTAGAGCAGAACGTTCCGGCACTCGCGCAGGCCTGCTTCACTATGCTGACGACCATGATTGCCGGAGAGGATCCCGTTAACAGCCAGCTTATCCTGCCAGCTACTCTGCGGCTGCGTGTCTGATCGTCGGTTCTTCTGGCCCGACAATACAATACCTCACCATTCGACCGGCAGAGCGTTGACGCCGCGTAAATTGGCCCTGTGATTGCGGCGAACGCCAGCGGTTATGGGGCGCAACTCTGGTAACCGGGTCAGTAATACATGAAGGGCTACTTCCATTTCTGCAAGGGCCAGCCGGTAGCCCATGCAGTGATGAATTCCGCCACCAAATGCAAGACAGCGTCCTTCATGCCGTCGGATATTCACTCGTTCTGGCGAGGTAAATACCCGCGGATCGTGATTAGCTGCGCCCAGACTCAAAAAGAAGCGGGTTCCGGTCGGGATCAACTGACCTGCCAGCTCTATCTCTTCCAGAGTCGTCCGGTAGAGCATCTGAACCGAACTATCGTAACGCAGACACTCCTCTATGGCATTGGTTATCAGCGCAGGGTTCCGTTTCAGGCATGCCAGTTCCTGTGGATGGTCATGCAGGGCCAGAATGGTGTTGCAGATCATATTTGATGTGGTCTCATGGCCGGCAAGAAACAGAAGTACTACATTGGCGATGATCTCATCGTGACTTAGTCGGTCGTCTTCACTGCCACTGCGCAGAAACAGCGACACCAGATCATTCGCCGTGCTGTCACGGCGGGAGACGATCAATGCGCTGAAGTATCTTTCCAGCACAGCAAAAGCGTCAGCGGCTTCGAGCAGGTCTGCCTGACTGATTTGAGGATCGAAAACTTTCACCAGCACAGAGGTAAGGCGCCCCAGTTCCGGCGCGTCGGACTCTGAGATATCCAGCATCCTGCAGATGATGCGCACCGGCAGTGGAAAAGCGAATGCCTGAGCCAGATCGCAGGCGCGACGGTCTGCCAGCGCATCAACCAATTCATTCGCTACAGTCAGTGCCATCTCCCTGAGAGGTTTGATCTCCCGGGCGCTAAACGACTTCATCACCAGTCCTTTCAGCCGGGAATGCTCTGGTGGATTAAGCACCAGAAACATTCTGCTGATCCCCTGAAACAGCGGCATGTCGGCGGCATCATCACCAAATCTCAGCCTGACACTTTCCATATAATTTTTACCAACCCGACGATCGTTCAGCAGCGCTTCTACGACTGCATGACTGCCGCTGATGATGATCTTATCTCCGGCAGGAATGAGCGGTCCCTGCTGATGCAGTTTGCGGTAAAGCGGAAAAGGATTGTCTGAGTAGTCGGGATTCATGAGTTCCTGTAGTTGCATAGCTCACTCCGCTGCCTGAGGATTAACGCAAACGCTTAATGCGGCCGAGGGAAGCGAAAAGGCTGTTTTTATCCTGCTGACTGAGGTGGGGTGCCGTCAGTTGTGACATCAGGAACGCTTTATCTTCTTGTGAGAAGATACCGGTCATCAGACGCTGGCTGATTGCGGTAAGGAGCTGAGTATCCAGCTTCTCTATTTGCTGCCTGGTCTCGGCCAGATCCGGAATGGGGCGATCACTGTCCGGGACTGAGAGCCAGTCTGCGCGATAGCGATACTGAACTGCTTTGCTGGCATTCATTAGCGCGTGAACAAACGGCTCCACGGAGTGGGGTTCAAGCCCGGCCTGCTCAGCGTTCTGCAGCATGTGATCCAGCACCACCTGCTCACGTGGCAGATCCTCAATAGGTAAATGATGCTGTGCTTTATAACCTGCCACCACTTTCATTACCTGCATACGTTCATTCAATGCGCCAGAAAGAGCGCTCATAGAAACAGAGGAAACCGAACCTGCAAAAACGTTACTGCACATAAAGAGGGAAGAGAAAAAAATAGCCACAAAGTGAGTCATTTGCCTGCTCCGTTGATAAAAGCTGGCACTAATTTAGGCACGAAAAGATAACTCCGTGTGATTATTTTATTGTCAAAATGTGAATGGTGTGAAATGTCAGCTAAATACAAGCAGGTTATTAATTTTAATGTGTTTTTTTAAATTTTTAGTCATGAAAGCTTCACATTCATTTGGCACGCTGACAGGTTGTTCGATTGAGCGGGTGTTGAGGGTGAGATCAAATAATGACCCGGTCGGGACCTAAATCGGCAGGGGCAAAAAACTGATATTTCAGCACGCAGCGTCGTCCGGCACTTTGTGCGCTTCGAACAGAAGGAAAATTGCCTGGAAGGATGGTGCCAGTCAGCAGCTCCTGCACACCAGGGCGATGACAAAGTTGTTGCAGTAAACGCTGCTGTGCACATGCGGCGAGTCCGCGTCCTTGATAAGCGGGTATAATCACTTCATCCATAATCTGAACGCCCTCAATAAAGGCCAGTCGCCGGCGTTCGCAAATCATCAGCCCTGCCAGCATGCCCTGCCAGACAATCATAAGTACATGACCCGCGGCAATATCCTCACGTAATTCCTGTTTGCTCGAAGCCATCAGCTGATCACGCAGATGCGGCAGCGTGTGCCAGCTGGCACGATAGGCGTTGTTAATCATCTGAAGACAGGCGGGATAATCTCTCCGGGCAGCCTTCACCAGTGAAATGTTTTTATCGGGAGGCTTTGTAACGGCAGCCGGATCGCTGAGGAATATCAGTTGATCGGTAAAACCAATGTCGGGATGGGTCGCAGGCAACAGGACACGCAACTTTAGCGGTTTCAGCGGCTGCCACGCCTTTATGATAGCGTCAGCCACTGCGTAATCAATGACGCTGTCACGGGCCACAATTTCAATAAAAGGCTGAGCAGGATCACCACCCAGATAGCGCGGCCCGGTGAGATAACGCTGGCCATTAATCCTCAGTTCACGCTGCAAAAAAGTGTGCTGGGGCAACCCGGTTTCTCGCCAGGGAAAGGCGGCGGAAAAATGATGGTCGTGGCATCGGGTCTGCTGTTGTGCCAGCCAGCGGGCAAGCCAGTCGCTGAGACAGTCCGATGAAACAGGAACAGCACGGTAGAGCGACATCATATAATCCAGCATAAGATTCCTTATTGCCCGCCGTGAGTGATCTCCTGCCTCTTCAGCGATCTGTCTAAACCGTTGCCGGGTTAAAATGAGACTGCTGAGAGTGTAAACGATGTGCTCTGTTTATGACCATCTCAACCTGTCAGCACGAAGCATTCCTTTTCTGCAGTATGGCTGCCCTGCACTGGCGGACGGCGGAGTGCTGAAAAGCGACGCGATAAACGTCCTGTTCTGCGAACAGCTATTTCGCCGTTGTCTGAATGGAAGGAAAGCCTTAGATATAAATTTAATCAGGTCTGACTCACCTATGCTGACATGGTCAAATTAATTGACTGAATATGGCTGAGTTGCCCAAAAAAATAATGAAAAATTATAAACGAAATTTTTACGTAAATATGACGAAATCAGATAATCGGCAGCTAATAAATGGATTATGCTAAACAGGCAGTTCAATAATTATAAAGTTCCGATATTTTAAACACCCGGGGGTTATATGGTTCATATTGATTTATGTACCAAAGATGGCGTGATGAAAGCTTATGCGTTTCAGACGCCTATGCAGGCAATGACCTTGTTAGAAAAAATTAAAAATGATGAATTTCAATGGTTTAATCTTGAGTGGGATGGGGTTCGCTTTAACTGTCCGCATCATTTTATTAAAAGACTCAGCAGCCGTTCTTATATTAAAGCGTTCTGGCGTTAAATTCTATTAAATGATTAAATTCGTGCAAATCTGTCTGTTTTTGATACTGGTCTGATTTAACTGTTTTCAGCTTATTTTATTCATGATCATAACCGGGGCAACCTCTGCCCCGTTATTCAATGCTATTGAAGGGCTTTATCATCGTGATCAGCGATAATTTTAAACATCAGGTGCATCGTGCCAGGCTTAACAGATATCATTATTACGGCTTAATCATTCGCTGCTGTTGCTTATCATAACCCTCTACACGCTAAACAATGCGTGAGTAATACAGAGCCATTTCGTGCTCAACCCCGCAATAGGTCGTGATCCCGTCTTAATCTTCTTCTGTTCTTCCCTTGACCTGTAGTGACAACTGTTACACTCAGATGACGTTTATCCTGGATCCTGACTGTAATGCGCCGTGAAAAAATGCGCCTGCGTTCGCTACTGACTTTGCTTTCCATTGGGGGCGTCATTCTGACCTCCGGTCTTCTGCTGAGCGCGTTACTGCTGTTTCAGAAAGCCAATATCGAAAACAGCCTGCTGGAAGGGAACATTGCTTATGCGCGTAAACTGGCCGATACCACCGATCGTTACCTGGCGATAGCGCAGCGTGAACTGGCCTGGAGTGCAACACAGATCAAGACGCTCGGTGATGTTCAACAACTGGAAGAAGAGACCGAGCGCTTAAGAATGCAGTCGGGCTTTTTCAATTCAGTCGTGGTCGTTAATCATGACGCCATCATTGCGGCCACCTCACCGGATAGTCTGAATCTGATTGGCGTTAAGCTGCACTCTGCGGCCAGCCTGAAGGCTATTTCGACACAGAAGCCTTTTATTTCCCCTCCCTTTACCTCTGCTGCGGGTAACTATGTGGTTTTTTTATCACAGCCTCTGTTCAGCGAGGAGGGCCATTATCTGGGATACATAGGTGGCACCATCTATCTCAAAAAACAGAGCATGCTGAGCGAAATCCTGAGCCAGCATTTTTACACCAAAGGGTCGATGGTCAGCGTGGTCAGCAATGAAGGGCTGATTATTTTCAGTCACGATCCGGCGCGTGTCGGAACAAAGATGCTGCTTAGCCTGGCATTGCAGAAGCAACTTGCCACCTCAGAAAGTGGGCACTTCACGCTGGAGAGTGATGGACAGAACTACCTCACCGGTTACGGCACGCTGCACAAAACCGGCTGGAATGTATTTATTACCGGCACGTCTGAAACGGTCAGGCATATTCTGATGCGCACGGCGGAGAGCGCAGTCTGGTTTGTTCTGGGCATTATCATCGTGACCGCGGGCGTTATTGCGTTTATGGCAGGTCGCATTGCTTCTCCACTGGAAAAACTGGCGGACAGAGTGCGTGATGGCGGCAGCGAAGCGCAGGCCGAATCACTCGCCACGGTTAAAACCTGGTATTACGAGGCTGATCGACTTAAAGAAGCGGTACAGGCTCATCGTCACGCCGTGGCGGGTCATCTGGCCGCGCTGAACGATGAAGTGATGACCGATCCCCTGACCAGTCTTTGTAACCGGCGTGGATTCTCTGTACTGGCAGCGCGGTCAGACAGTGAGCATGAACAGAGTGTCATCGCCATTGATATCGACCATTTTAAGAAGATAAACGACTGGTATGGGCATGACGCAGGTGATGCGGTGCTGGTGAATCTGGCGGCGTTGCTGCGTCAGCTCAGTCGGATCGGCGATATCGTTAGCCGGTTTGGCGGAGAGGAGTTTATCCTGCTGCTGCCCCACACTACGCTGGAGGATGCGGCCCGCACCGCAGAACGAATTCGTGAGGTCGTCAGCATCACCACCTTCCCGTTTGCCGGAACAGTGACAATATCAGCAGGCGTGGCTTCAGGCGCTGAACTGGCTGGCAATCGCGAGGCTGTGCTACGGCGTGCTGATGAAGCGCTCTACGAGGCAAAAGCCGCCGGGCGTAACACTGTCAGGATTGCCGGGCCAGGCGGCTTCAGCGCATTTGGGTCGGAAAAATAAGAGGGTGGGGCGGGTGAGTCAGGCTTAGCACTGACTGCGTAATCGCCAGCCCAGCCACTCATCCAGTGCCGCTTCCGGCAGTGGTCTGGAGTAGAAAAATCCCTGAGCCTGATCACAACCAAATTCGGTCAGCGCCGTAACAGTTTCCGCATTCTCCACACCTTCAGCCAGCACCCTGTAATCGAGATCCTTAAGCATGGCAATAATACTGCGAGCGATGACACGCGATGCGGTATCAGACGCAATTTCGCTGATCAGTGAACGGTCAAGTTTGATTACGTCCAGAGGCATGCGTCGGAGATAGCTGATGTTGCTGTAGCCGGTGCCAAAGTCATCCAGTGAAATATCAAATCCACGAAGTTTAAGCATCTCCAGACCCTGTATTGCGGCCGGGCTTTCCAGAATCCGTTCTGTTTCCAGACACTCAACGCCCAGCAGCGAAACCGGCAGCTTTGCGCTGATCATCCGTTCTTCCAGCTCGTCTGCAAATCCTACACGGGAAAAATCGCTACTGCTGACATTAATTGTGATCGGCAACTGTATATAGCTGTTACGAAGCCGGGATAGCCGGGCGATCACGTGCTCTGTGACCCACGTCGTTAACTCGCTGAGCAGCTCGGTTTGCCCGGCAAAAGGTAAAAACTGTGCAGGCGACAGTTCGCCGCGCTGCGGATGCTGCCAGCGGATCAGGGCTTCCAGTCCAATCGGTTTGCCGCTGTGCAGACAGATTTTAGGCTGATAAGCGAGCCATAATCCTTTGTCCTGGCGTATTGCCGTAGCCAGATCATGCATCAGGGTGAAATCCTGCGTGTGGCGCGTATCGGTGGCCTCACTAAAAGGCATCGAAGCAATGTCTCGGGTAATGGCTTCGTGCAGCGCACTGAGTGCGCGCCGCAGGATCTCCTTAGCGGGCAACTCTCCGGTTTTGAAACTCGCTTCCCCGGTGTGGGTCATTAATGCAACCGATAGCCCATCACCGATATCGGCACTGATCCCAGCCAGCTTCGTTGCCACCCAGTTAGCTGTGAGCCTGCTCTCCTGACGAGTCAGCAGGGCAAAGCGCCCGGTTGCTATGGTATAGAGCATTTCACAAGGTGCAGGACGCAGGCGCAGCGGCAATAGCGTGGCCACATCCTTCAGCAGGCTTTCAACTGGTCCCATTCCCATTGAACGCGCAAGTTCATAAGCGCGTGGCATATCGATACAGTCAATCAGTACCAGCCGCCGTGGGGTGGTGTCTCCAGAAGCAGCCAGAAATTGCAGATCACGAATCAAACGCTGACGGTTGGGCAATCCTGTGACGGGGTCGGAAAAGCCAGCCGAGTACCAGGCATCAAGAAAAGAGATCACCAGTGCTGCCAGCATTTTAAGCATCGCCGCCTGATCGCGACTAAAGGGGTGAGGTGCGGTATCGGTCACACACATCGTGCCCAGTATCAGACCGGTGCTGCTTTTCAGTGGCACACCTGCATAGAAACGAATAAAAGGCGCACCGGTAATCAGTGGATGTTCAGCAAAGCGGACATCAAGCAGCGTATCGGGCACCACGACAATACTGTCATTATCCACTACGTGTCTGCAGAGTGAGTCCTGTCTGGAGGATTGTGTAAGGGTGAAATTATGCGCTGCTTTAACATACTGCATCTCATCATCCAGCACCGAGATAAAGCTGCCGGGAATACCGAGTGCCTGGCTCGACAGCCGAACGAATTGTCGCAGCACATCGTCACGGCTTTCATCGTTACTGCGTAACGCGTGCAGGGTCTGCGTACGGCATTCATCGCCGCCGCTTAGGCTCATAAGCATGGATTCCTCTGCATCGGCTGGTTACGGAGTGGAATTAAACAGAAAAACTAAAGGGTTTGACGACATGAATATAGGCTATTTCTGTAAAAAAAGAAGAAGTTTAATGATTTATTTTTTATCGCACCGCACGCCATCACTGGCCAGGTAAGCAAATATTTTTTCTTTAACGAAATATTTTCGTATTGCTGATTCTATTATTTCGTCGTCAAAAACTATTAATTTCTTAAATATCCTGCCAGTATACCCACTATAAACATAGCGCGCTATATAATAACGCGATAAATCAAATGGCATAATTTACTTTTACTTTCTTTATCTACACCAATGACAACATCGGGGAAAACTCATGAATTCACTCAGGCATTTCACTATTCGCCGCGTGGTACTGTGGATGATGATCGTCTCACTGGGCGTGGTGGCATTAGCTGGCGGCTTCAGCAGCCATTTCGTGCGCGACATCTATCGACAAACTGATCGTTCTGAGGAACTGACGCAACAACTACGTTTTCTGACGAACAGCGCTATTATTATGCAAAGCGGTACGGCAGCCGAGAAGAGTGCTCTCGTCGCTTTAACCCCAGCCGATGCTGGCTGGGATAACTTCCGTAATGCACTCACAGCCACACCTTCTGAATTCGCATCTGTTGCCCGCGCCCAGCTGGATAAAATCACGCAACAGTTAGCCCGGAATCAGGCCCCACTGAAAACTGATCGACATCGGCTGGAGAGCGTATTACTGGCAGCGCTGGTGGCTGTTCTGGCCTTGCTGTTGTTTTGTGACCGTTATCTGGTTGTTCATCTGGTACGTCCTGTCGGTAAAATTCGCGCTCATTTAAACATCATTGCTGGCGGTGATCTTACGCGTGAGCCGGACGATCTGGGGCGTAACTGTGTCGGGCAACTGGTGCCGCTGATCAAAGAGATGCAATACAGTCTGTTGCAGACGGTCAGTGCTATCCGCGACAACGCCGCCATTCTTCATCGTGAAGCGGGTGACATTGCCGCGGGTAACGCCGACCTTTCCGATCGGACATCGACACAGGCCGCTGCACTGGAGCAGACCGCAGCCAGCATGGAGGAGATCACGGTCACCGTGCGTCATAATGCACAAAATGCGCGTGAAGCACGTGAACTGGCTGCCACGACCACGAATACCACTCATCAGGGCGTGGAACTGGTTCAGTTAGTATCGGCAGCCATCACCAGCATCGCGCAGGGGTCTGAAAAAATCCGGCAGTTCACTACAACCATTAATGGCATTGCGTTTCAGACCAACATTCTGGCGCTCAATGCCGCCGTAGAGGCCGCCCGTGCGGGCGAGCAGGGCCGGGGTTTTGCGGTGGTCGCTAGTGAAGTTCGTTCACTGGCACAGCGAAGCGCAGCTGCCTCAAAAGAGATTGAAGAACTGATTGCCGATACCGTGACGCGCGTTGAGGATGGCCGCCGGGCAGCCGAGAGTGCGGGAACCACCATGGGAGCCGTGCTGCGTGGCGTCGATGGGGTCAATGAACTGATTGGACAGATTGCGCTGGCATCGGATGAGCAGAGCAAAGGTATTGCCCAGGTCACCGTGGCCGTTGCTGAACTTGACCGCGTTACTCAGCAGAATGCGACACTGGTTCAGCAGGTTTCCGTGACGGCAGGCAGTCTCAGTGGACAGACCCAGACGCTGGGCAGTGTGATTACGCGTTTCACTTTGCCGAATCAAGCTGTTGCCACGGTTAATTAGTATGTTACGGCCGTTGAAAAGCTGGCTGGGCGAGTGCCGATCAGGTATCGCCCGGCCAGATAACAATCAGACCGGTAAACAATGGCTTTAGGTGTCGAAATAAAAATTCACGATGATTTTTATTTAATAATTAAATGAATGCCTCACTTTACGGAGCGCGTGATCGACGTTAATCATCACCTGGTCAACATCACCCTTAGTAATGGCGATTGTTATTCTCAGTCGCGTAATCTTTATGCGGCAGGAAAATAAGATAAAACTTCAGTTAATTTATTCAGTTTTATGCATGTCTGACGCTTTCTGACAGCTGCGGATTGCCTGGCACTCTAAACTTAACTCAAATTCATATTTCCGCTGCCACCCTTTCATCCCCAGTGGTTTCGTCACCGGGGCACTGAACAGGGAGTCACTCATCCGGGAAATCAGCGTTTAAGACCGCCTGTGTCCGTACAGCGTAATGGGTATGAACTGCGCGAGGCTGCTGATTTTTTCTCAGGAAAGGGTAACAGAACAATTTTGACGTTAGTCAGCGCATCTGGCAGGGCATGAAAGCATCACAAAGCCGGCGCAGGTTTGCCAGGAAAAGTATGAAGTGCTGATGTTGCTGGCCGAAGGACATCTGCATTATGAGCACCTGTCAAAGCTGGTAAAGTCAGGTTTTCAGCCTGTATTAACACTTAAGTAAAGCTATTCCAGGCCGATATAGTGAGTCAAGCGAAGCGCTTTTAGCGCTCGTCTGATAAGCCCTGGCCAGAGTTTCCTGGCGTGGTCCGCCATAAGCTGCTGATCCACTGCAATTCCTCTGCCAGGCATAACGTATTAACTGGCGTCCCTTTATCTGCGGTGCCAGCTTCATCGGGCTCATCGCGGCGATCTTTTGTTGCAGAGTTCACTGGTGGGCCTTTCTTCTGGCAACGGGTCGATAGCAAATTCTGCGTGTCCTGTCTGATTGAACGAGTCCTCTTTACGCTGTGTCGTGCCGACTGCAGCAGATAACATCAGAGGAGAGTTACGCTGAAACGTCCAGTTTATCATGATGCCGAGGCGGCTCGCCTCAACGCACTTAAGCAGTACAACCTGATGGATTCACCGCCGACCGATGCGCTGGATCGTCTGACCACGCTTGCTGCCAGGCTGTTCCGGGTGCCGGTCGCTTTTGTGTCGCTTATCGACGAGAAGCGGCAGTTTTTTGCCTCCCGCTACGGTTTAAATATCTCAGGTACATCGCGAAACGTTGCTTTCTGCCATCATACCCTGGCGCAGGGCGAGATTCTCTGCGTGCCCGATACGTTGAAAGATCCGCGCTTTCGCGACAGTCCGCTGGTTCACGGTTACCCCTTTATCCGCTTTTATGCGGGGATTCCGCTCTCGACTCCGGATGGTCACCACATTGGTACGGTCTGCCTGACCGACACTCATCCTCGTGAGCCGCTGACTGCAGAGGATCGAAAGCATCTGGCTGACATTGCCGCGCTGGTCATGGATCGCATGGAAATGCATCGTCTGGAATTATTGCGCTATACCAGTCAGCAGCGGCTTCAGGCGATCTCTTCCACCTCTCCCGACGCCATTGTCTGTACAGACCTGCGTCGCGGCATTACCTTCTGGAATCCGGCTGCTACAGCGCTGTTCGGTTACAGCGCAGAGGAGATGCGTGGTCAGTACGTCAGCGAGTTGATTCCGGCCCGCTGCCAGACTGACTACCGAAACGAACTGGCCAGGATTACCTCTGACGAAGCCGCTATTTCGCATCCTCGTTCGTTGCAGATATGGGGTGTGACGCGCGACGGTCGTGAATTCCCGGCAGAGGTCTCTTTTTCTGGCTGGCGTGAAGAAGGCGATCGGCTGGTAGGCATGATTATCCGTGATGTGACGGCTCGCTATGAGAGTGAAGCGCGGCTTTGTGAGCTGGCCTCAATAGATATGCTAACGCGTCTCGCCAGCCGTAGCGCGTTTATGGACCAGGTCGGGCAACTGACTAAAGCAGCCGTGCCTTATACATTACTGATGACCGATCTTGATGGTTTCAAAGAAGTTAACGATACGCTGGGGCATGCTGCCGGGGATGCGTTGCTGTGCCATGTGGCGGAACAGATTCGTGCGGTCTGCGCCAGTGCGGTGACGGCTGCCCGGCTGGGCGGTGACGAATTTGTGATCCTGCTAGCTGGCGGCAGCGCAGAAGCGGCAATCACGGCGGAAAGGCTGATTGCAGCCGTACAGACGCCGTTCCGCTATCACGACTCGCCGGTAGTCGTGGGTGCCAGCACCGGCATCGCCTCTTATCCGGAGCATGGGCGTGATCCCTCATCTGTCATGTCCGCGGCTGACCTTGCACTTTATCGCGCCAAAGCATCTGGGAAAGGCTGCAGTATGCTATTTATGCCCGCGTTTCGCGAAGCGGAACAGCAACGCCGCCGCTTTGAGCGCGAGCTGGAAACGGCGGTGCGGCAGCAGCAGTTTACGCTTTATTACCAGCCCCGCTACGACGTTGAAAGCGGAAAGCTTGTTGGCTGCGAGACACTGGTACGCTGGCAGCATCCGACTCGCGGGCTGCTGTTGCCCGCCGAATTTATCGGCATGCTGGTAAAGAGTCCGCTTTCCGTGACACTGGGAGAGTGGATCATTCGCAGTGCGCTGGCACAGGTCCGGCAGTGGCAGGTTCGCGCGCCTCAGCTTCGTGTCAGTATCAACCTTTTTCCGCGTCAGTTAGCCGGTAATAGCCTGGAGGCGGTGATACGCGAGAGTGCGGGCGGTGATGCCGGTTTTGTTGAGCTGGAGGTGGATGAGCCATTGCTTGCTGTACTGGTGCAGGATTTGCCTGTTCAGGTTGAGGCGGTACGCCGGACAGGCGCTTCATTCATTATCGATCATTACGGACGTACGCTAGGGGCGATTAACCTGCTTCGTTATAGCTTTGTAGCAGGCTTTAAAATTGATAAGTCGCTGACGCACGAGCTGAGTTCAAGCATGCGGGTGCGGATGATGTTCCGATCGATTACCGCGCTCGGCAAAAGCCTGGGGATTCGTGTGGCGGCAGAAGGCGTGGAAGACAAAGAGCAGGTCGCTTTTGTGACTACTGCCGGATGCGACATTATGCAGGGCAATGGCCTTTGCCGGCCAATGACGCCAGCGGACTTTGAGACGATGCTGTGCGGTGAAGAACACTATCCGCCAGTTGTCGCCAGCGGACACGACGTCATGCCCCATTAGTTGATGCGCCCGTGACAGGCAAAGTGCAGGATGAGCGACGCCAGTCCGTTACCGTGTCAGGTCAGCCTGCTGGCCGGTATTCCTGTTTCAGCAGGCCAAATAGCCAGTCATCCTGCCACTTGCCGTCGAGAAAGAAATTCTGCCGTATTGTCCCTTCCTGAACAAAGCCCGCAGAAAGCAAAGTCCGGCATGAGGCCTCATTGCCTGCGGTCACCGTGGCGGTCAGCTTGCGATAGTCCAGTTGCTCAAAGCAAAAGGCGATAGTGGCATGCAGTGACTCGCTGCCATAGCCTTTGCCCTGCGCGTTGGCCGCAAGAATAAATCCAAACTCGGCAATGCCTTCTCCGCGATCGATGAACCCGCAGAAGCCAGCCATTGAACCGGTTGTTTTTTCCTCAATTACCAGACACAGCCAGTGATTACAGCCCGGATACCAGGCGGGCAGGCGGACATCAAAAGAGAGACTTCTGATCGCGTCTGCGCTGCGCGGATCGCTAATGTACTTCATTACCGTTCGATCCTGACTGACCGCCAGATAGAATGGCCAGTCTTCCTCGCGCAGCGGGCGATAGGTCAGGCGTGGCGACGTGATTTGCGGTGGCATTTCTGACGTGAATTCACCAGACATGATACAACTCCCTGCATGTCGAATCTGCAATCAATGGTGCAAAATAGCACAGCATCGCTGACCGATGGCATTCACTTTTTGCTGCTCTTCACGCGTTCTCGTCATTCTGAATTTAGTTCATTCTCTGCACAATCCTGAGTGTTGACCGCCTGTCTTCGCTGGGCGCATTTGCCGATATCGCTGCGATGAACGTTCATCTGCCCACTTCGTTGCTACGCTTTTAGCCAGATGGCTGAAAGCCGACACTGATGAGAATAATATCCAATGGATCTGAAAACGTTTGAAGCAACCGCCTGGGCGGAACTGGTGGCTGGCGCAGCCGATCCACAGAGCGGGTTTCGTTATCTGACGCTCTGTACCGTAGATAGTGCGCAGCAACCACAGGCGCGCATCGTGGTGCTGCGCCAGTGTGATGACAGCCACCGGATGCTGACATTTCATACCGATGTCCGCAGCCCGAAGTGGCAGGAGATGGCGGCTAACCCGCAGGTTAGCGTGCTGGGATATTGTCATCAGCGGCGCCTGCAGTTGCGGATGGTGGGTCGGGTTGAGTGCTATGCGGCAGGGAGTGATGTTGCCCGGTCAGCGTGGCGTGAGTTACCGCAGCATACGCAGCAGACTTACACCGGTGGACCACCGGGTGAAGTACGGGTAGCCGCTGATGAGAGACGCGAAGCGACAGCCGTGGAGTCGGGAGCGTCTCGCTTTGGCGTGGTGATCGTGCGGGTCAGCGTACTGGACGCTTATCAGCTTCAGCGAAATGATAATCAGCGTGCCCTGTTTCATTACTCTCCTCATGGAAGCTTGCAGGAAAGTGAATGGCTCAACCCGTGATGTGAGGTAGCTGATTTACGTCATACCCGGTTAATCCCTGATCCTATCTCTTTATTCTCCCCGGGAAGCAGCAAAACAGATTTGACTGTTTCCCGCTGCGATTAGTGATTTGATCTGCCGCATCGCTTAGCGTCTTTTAGCGACACTTTTACTTAAATTGCCTGCATTTTTCTGTATTTTTCTATCTTTTGTAGTTCTTTGTGCCAGGCTTTAATCAGCCGGAAAGCAGTCACTTATGCTCAAGGTCAGGAAAAGTACAAATGATCGCTCTGTATTACAGGCAGGTTAACCATGAACAATCAACCTCCTGAAGAACCAGGGTCAGAGGGTAACGACCAGGTAATAAGACTGGCGGAAGAAGTCATTGAGATTTCCAGACAGCGGGTCACTGATGGCCATGTCAGAGTTACCCGACAGGTCACCGAGCATCAGCAAAAAATTGCGCTGATGCTCCGGCATCAGACAGCGGAGATTGACCGCATTACTAAGTCGGAGCGGCTGACGGCGATGCCGGAGATCCGTGAAGAGAATGGTGTGCTGATCATTCCAATCGTCGAAGAGGAAATCGAGATTGTTCGTCATCTGGTGCTGAAAGAGGAGTGGCATATCCGCAAGGTTGTCAGCATGGAAGAGACAGAAGAGATCGTCACCCTGCGTAAACAGCACGCTTATCTGACCCGAACATCCCACTCAGAGCCGTCCAAATCCATCATCGAGGAACACAACATGGCACGTGAAACAATCGTCACAATGTTCAGCAGTCTCTCACTGGCTGAGGGTGCAAAGCGTAACCTTATTAAGGCCGGTTTCCTGGATGATGACATTGACATCATTTCCGGCGATCGCTTGCGTACTGAAGGACACGAAGCCCGTCACCCTGGTTTCTGGCAGCGCCTGTTTGGCAATACGCTGGAAGAAGATCAGGCCGAAGTCTATGAAGACGCGATGCGTACTGGCGGTGTAGTGCTGTCGCTTCGGGCGGATGAAGATGAGCTACCGCGAGCGTTAGGTATCCTTGATGCGCATGAAGAACTGACAGAACGTCGTGCTGCGTTACCTGACGACGACGTAACAAATGATGGCCTGACTGCACCCGCTAGCGGAACGTTTCAGGATAGCGCAGCAGTCGAACTACTTCATACTGAACCGGCTCATCGTGTCGCGGGTCGTACTCCATTAACCGGTGATGAAAGTAACGAAGACGTGCTGCGGCTGGCAGAAGAACGTCTGGAAGTAGGCAAACGTCTGGTCAGTGAAGGCTCAACCCGCGTTCGTCGCTACACTGTCACGGAACCCGTATCAGAAAATATTTCGCTGCGTGAGCAACATGCCGAAATCTTCCGTCGTCCGGTCAGCGGAACAGGCTCACCGGGCAATGTCGATTGGTCTGAAAAAACGGTTGAAGTGGAAGAGTCGCATGAGCAGCCTGTCATTAATAAGACTGCGGAAATTATTGAAGAAGTGGTGCTGCGTAAAGAGGCCAGCGATCGTGTCGAAACCATTAATGATTCTGTACGCCGTCAGGAAGTAGATATTGACCATGCCAGCAGAGATCCGTTAAGTGCAGACCCGGTGACCGGCAATCACACTGCGACCGATCCGCTGGTTGAGAGCACGGGTCAGGCTCGCGCTGACCATGGCTACAAGACCCGTCTGGTAACACCAGGAAGTGGGCCAGCTCATAAAGACAGCTTTACAGAAAAAACTTGGGATAAAATCGCGGAAGCGAAAGAGAAGGTTGAAGACAAATTCAAAAAACCGTAATGCCATGATGGTGGATGCAACATTTTGAGTAAATACGATTACAGCGGTTTATCGGGTCGGGCATTGCCAGCCCGGTTTGCCGCAGCTGAAGCGTAAAAGATAGGTGATGTCATGGTTTTAAGAATTCCTCTTTAAAAGACGCACCCTCTCAAGACACGAATACAGTGATTCATATTGCAGTTTGATCTTGTTATTAACTGCCATCCCCTAAGCCTGGATTAAAGGTTTTTTTCTACATGATAATCACGACACAATTTTTTCTTTTAAAGGTTGTGGATATGAAAAATAGATTAGTGCTGTATTGTTATTCACATAAGTAGCATACGAGCCAGCAAGTTAAAATCTTGTGAAGTTTACGAAGTCAGGGCGTGACTAAAAACAAATCAGTCATATATACAAGCGTATGCATTTGAGACTATTTTTATTTCCAGCTTATACATAAGCTGAATTATTTTTAAATACTATCTTCATTCGTTAAGGAGCAATCAAAAGGAAGTTTTTTATGTCCAGGCATGTTGCGGAAAGTCATCTTAATATCATCCATAATATGGAGCCTTACATTAAACCGGCAAGATTCGATCGACTTTCACGGGGGAAGCAGTTCTTCGATTTTTTCACTGGTCAGGAGAGAAAGGTATACCTGATTAAGGAAGGGGATTTTATTATCCGTTCAAAAAATGGAAATAAAATCATCAATATCATTACGGGGCCGTTTGTCATCGGCGCCATGCCGGCACTGGAAGCACCGCCGATATTCATTGAGAAAGTCGACTACGGAAAAATCTACAGCATTGAATATAACCAGTTCTGGAGCCTCGTAAACCATAAAGGGCTGTTTCCGGACGTTATGAAAATCATGTCAGGCTATCACACCGATCTGCTGAACTGCCTTCAGTCACATTATGCCAATTCGGAAGTGCAGGTCACTAATGCAATCAGCCGGTGGAGTGCGTTTCCGTGTCATATAAAAAAGCGATTTTCAGTGCTTTACTTTCTGACCAATAGCACTTTTTTATCCAAAAGCACGGCATCACGGGTATTGAAGAAGCTCCGGGAAACGGGCGCGGTTCAACTGGACAAAGGCAAACTGATTGATTAGTAAAGCGCACTTTCGTTTCGCAAAAGGCTGACCAGTGCGCTGAGCATCACCTTTTATCCTCGTCAGTCACTAAGACATTCCCTGCGTCACTTGCCCGGTGCCTTTACCTGAATGAGAAAGGGCACCGGGCAGGGTCACTGAACATCCAGCCTGACTGGCTGTAATAAGAAGCCATTACCGCTTTAGTTATCTCTCAGGCCGGCCTGAGCATCAGCAAAGATTCAGCCTTCCGGCATTGCGGAGGAGTGATGCGACGAGATTTTCCACGCTTTCCCATCCCAGACATAGGTAAAGGTGTAGCGCGCTTTTACTGAAGACTTATCTGCAAAGGTAAAGGTATAGACCCCGCTGTCGGTTGCCTTGTTGCAACCGGTGCGAATGGTCCGGCTCTCAATTTTACCGACAGGTTTTTTCTCCAGAAAATGCTCAAAATAATCCACACGCTCCGCATCACTCTTTCTTACTTTGTTTGAGAGGGTGGGCAGAAGAACCGCATCGCTCAGATAGTTTTCAGCTACTTTGTGGGCATCGCCGGTCTGCAGAGAGTTGTTCCAGCGGTCAAATAATCCTGCAATCTCTTGTTGATCCGTTTTTACACAATCCTGCGTAGTCTGTGCAAAAGCATTGACTGAGAAAGCAGTCAGTAAAAGCAACATACTTTTTTTCATAATCTATCCTTTTATGAAGTGTGTTAAGAAACAGGCACTGAAATATCACTTTTATATACTTCACAGCCGGTAAGTCGTTTTAGCTATTAACCATTACTGAAAATTACGGCTCCGTTTTGGCAATCAGATACACATAATTACCATAGTGTGCGCCGATTATTTTATAGTTAACCCCTTTTGCTTCCGCTTTTTTCGCGAGGGATTTTTCCGCTTCATGAATGCTCAGTCCGGTGGCTGAGCATTCATGAAGCCATCGCACCGGCTGATACGTTAAATAAAACTAAAAACGTTGATAATAAAAGAATGTTTTTACGCATAGTGAACACCTCACATTTTGAGTTTAGATAAGCTCAGAGATATAGTCTCTGTTTAATGAAAATTAAAAAATCTGATAATGACGCTATCTATTACCTGGTATATAATTAAAATTTCATTCTGATTTTGATAAGTGCGTTTTTATTCAATTTCTGGCTATTTTGCTGCTGAGGCTCATAGGTGTAAGCGATAATTTTAATCAGCATGAACTGGTGCTCAAATTTTTTGCAGAATTTAAGTTTGGTCATTGGCAATAAGCGTTACTGAAGTAGCCAGTAATATAGTAAGCGCCACCGCTGTCGGTGAATTTTTCAGCGATAATTAAGCGCTGTTATGTAATTTAATATTCCTGTATCATCAAGGAATGCACCTTCAACATCGGTCATCAGGCGCTCAGATCTGTAAAAGTAACCATTTTCATTTCCATTATCATTTGATCGGATGCGCTGATTAACTTTCCCATACATCCAGATAAGATCGATTTCATCAGGATATTCATCGCAGACATTTTCAGAAATGATAAGGTCTGTCCGCATTCAATGAATCCTTAATGCTGAATAATACTGACGAGATAAACTTTTCTTAATTTAATATTGATATCCGTCTTGCCCGATGTGAAACATCTTTATATTTCGGGGAGTGATAGTCAACGGAGGTCGGCTAACGCGATTGATAGGTAAAGTGATTTTAAATCAAATCATCCATAGTTATCACCAATGGAAAATCAGATGATTACCTTTTAACTAATTGAATATATTAATCTCTTTAATTTTTGGCATTTGATTGAATGATTATTTTGGTTTGCGGGAAATAATGAGTTCTGAATAGGTAAAATAAACCAGTGGTGCTCAGCTAAAGTCTGCCGTTAAATTATCGAGGGAAATGCTAACAAGATGTATGGGGTTCATATTTAAATAACGATTGTTTTTTAAATCACGGTTCCATTAAAGACCTGCATCAGCACCTGATCAGCAAAATTATGTTTACTTCTCTTTACTTCTATTTACCAAAGTCATGCACTATTTCGCCTCTGGTTCAGACTATTAGGTTCAGGTAGTAAATGGTCGGGATGTACTGATTCAGGAGTGCGGAGCAGAATTTATCAGGAGTCATTCAACGACCTGTTGCGTTGTGAAGATAGAAATCCGTGACTACCCTTGCTGTTGCTTCAATTCTCAAACGGGCCGGATAGCCTGAAGACCCGATGAGCATCTGAAATGTTTCAATCATTAATGGCAGGCGAATGTCAGGCTGCCATGCATTTTTAAACAGGGAAATCATGACAGACCAACGCAACGCTGAACGTAACCGCGCTGATGAGCATATCGACCCTTATGTTTCGGTACAGGGTGCAAGAACGCATAATCTTAAAGATGTCTCGTTTCGGTTTCCCCGCAACGCCATGGTGGTGTTTACCGGCGTGTCAGGTTCCGGTAAATCGTCACTTGCCTTTGATACGCTTTACGCAGAAGCCCAGCGCCGGTTTATTGAGTCGGTTTCGCCCCATGCCCGCAGACTGATCGATCAGGCCGCGGCACCGGATGTAGATAATATTGATGGACTTCCGCCTGCGGTGGCTCTGCAACAGAGCCGGGCGGGTGCTCAGGAGCGCTCAACGGTGGGCAGCCTCACCCGAATTTCCGTTACGCTGCGTCTGCTGTTTTCCCGGGCAGGTGCACGACCCGACGGTGTACCTTTTATGACCGCCGATTATTTCTCGCCTAACAATCCAGAAGGAGCCTGTCCGCATTGCCAGGGACTGGGAAGCGTACACACCGTCAAAACCGACTCAATGGTGCAGGATGACTCACTGAGTATCCGCCAGGGCGCCATCGCGTCATGGCCCCGAGGCTGGCATAACAAAAATCTGCGAAGCATCCTTGAGACACTCGGTTACGATGTCGATGCGCCCTGGCATACGCTTTCATCCCGTGACCAGCAGTGGATATTGCTGACGGACGAACAGCCTTCGGTGCCGATTTTTATCGGTCTGAATGCTGAACAACGTGAAGAAGCGTTGGCTGCGGGTGAAGAGCCCGCTTATACCGGGACCTACACCAGTGCCGCAAAAATCGTACTACAGAGTTATTCGGGTGGCAGTGAGACGACGAAGAAACGGCTTGCCCGTTATGTCACGGTCACGCCCTGTTCAGCGTGCCACGGTAAAAGACTGAATCGGGATGCCTTATCCGTCACCTTTGCGGGTTATGACATTGCCAGCCTGAGTGAGCTTTCTGTCTCGGCGCTCGCAGAACTGCTGAAGCCTTATGCTGATGGCACCTCATCCAACCTGCCTGTAGAGGCTGCCCTGCGGGAGGCGGTTATCCGGATGACGTCTGATATCAGTATGCGGCTTCAGCAACTGGACACGCTGGGGCTGGGCCATCTGGCACCGGGCCGCCGGACCACCCAGCTCTCATCCGGCGAGTTGCAGCGCGTGCGTCTGGCAACCCAGTTGATATCACGATTGTTTGGCGTGCTTTACGTACTGGATGAGCCTTCTGCCGGCCTGCATCCCGATGATGTTAAAGCGCTGCTCACTTCCCTGAAAAACCTGGTGCGCGCCGGTAATTCGCTGGTGGTTGTCGAACATAATATGGACCTCATCGCCGAGGCTGACTGGCTCATTGAGGTTGGCCCGGGTCCGGGAACGCATGGCGGTGAGATCGTTTATAACGGCGAACCCGCAGGACTTAAAAACATCGCTTCACCCACGTCTGACTATCTCTTCTCGCGGAGCTATACCGGACTGCGCCAGCGCCGGCCTGCAGAGAGCTGGCTCAGGTTTGAGCAGGTCCATTGCAACAATATTTCCGCAATGGATATCGCTATTCCGCTGGCAAGAATGACAGCTGTCACCGGGGTTTCTGGTTCCGGTAAATCAACACTGTTGAATCGCGTGCTCCCGGAAATGCTCGGACGTTTTGATAAAATCGCTGACAGCGACGAGGGCGAGGAAGAGGATCTGGTGGCAGACGTCAGAGGACAGGTGGTGAGCGGAAGTGACGCCATCGGCCGACTGGTGAGAATCGATCAGCGTCCTATTGGCAGAACGCCTCGATCAAATCTGGCCACTTACACCGGATTTTTCGACATTATCCGCAGGTTGTTTGCAGAAACCCCTGCAGCGAAAGCCAAAGGCTTCAGCGCCAGCCGTTTCTCATTCAATTTACCCGCCGGACGCTGTCCTGCATGTGAAGGGCAGGGGCAGATTTCAATTGAGCTGCTGTTTATGCCCAGCGCCACCGCAACCTGCTCAGTCTGTGCGGGAGGCCGTTATAATCCCGACACGCTGGAAGTGAAGTGGAACAACCTGACGATTGCGGATGTGCTTGCTCTGACCGTGGACGACGCCACTGCGCTCTTTCACGCGTATGACGGTATTCAGCGTTCGTTAAAAGCTTTGACGTCACTGGGACTGGGATATCTGACGCTGGGTCAACCCGCCACTGAGTTGTCTGGCGGCGAGTGCCAGCGCATCAAACTCGCCTGGGAACTGCAGCGTTTACAGCGTACGCCTACACTCTATCTGCTTGATGAACCCTCAACTGGTTTGCACCCGTCTGATATGGATAAGCTGCTGATTGTGCTCGATGAACTGGTAAAGCGCGGCCACACGGTGATTATGGCGGAACATACTATGCGCATTGTGGCTGAAGCGGACTGGGTGATTGATCTGGGGCCCGGCTCGGGGCTCAGGGGAGGAAAGATTGTTTCATCCGGCTTACCGGAAGAGGTGAGTCTCTCTGCAGAAAGTCTGACAGCTCCCTGGCTTTCGGCGCAGCTGAAAAAGAGGGCAGGCGATCCGGATTAATCGGGTGGCATAGCGATCTGTTGCGGGATGGGGGCCGTGTCTGGGTGCAGGAACCGTGTGATGCTTCCTGTACCGAATCACTCGGTTGATCGTCAATGTCAGGAAGGCGACTTCTGGTCAGTAGTGATAACGGCATGAGGCGATTAATAATGCCTCCTCAGTGACGGCGTAGACCAGTCGATGTTCCGCCGTAATCCTGCGGGACCAGAATCCCGCAAGATTATGCTTCAGGGGCTCGGGTTTTCCCTTGCCTTCAAAAGGCGTCCTGCTGGCATCTTTAAGGAGTTCGTTAATCTTTTTGACGGTTTTTTTATCAGTATCCTGCCAGTACAGATAATCTTCCCAGGCTTCTGCGGACCAGGTCAGTTTCACTCAATAATATCCCTGTCAGTCCCTTTACCGCTTTGCAGGCTTTCGATAGCATCCATCAATCTGCGAGCATTCTTAGGCGAACGCAGCAGATAGGCCGTCTCTTCCAGTGAGTTATATTCATCAAGCGACATCAGCACGCAGGATTCGCCGTTCTGGCGAGTGATTAACACCGGTGCCTTATCTTCAACTGTCTGAACCATCGTGGCAGAAAGATTCTGTCTGGCTTCGCTGTAACTGATTGCTCTCATAAAACCTCCGTAATGAACAATACAAGTCATTGTACAATGACTGTTGTAGTTCGGGAAGCGAATAACCGGGAACATTGCCGGCTATCCACCCGAAAGCAGAGGATTAACGGTGGAACAACGGGAAAGCACCGGTCAGCAGACCGCCAGCCATCAATACCAGACTCACCAGAATTCCCCACTTGATTGCAAAGCGCTGATGGTCACCGATGTCGACCTTCGCCAGACCCACCAGCAGGTAGACTGACGGTACCAGCGGGCTCAGCAGGTGGAATGGCTGGCCGACAATGGAAGCGCGAGCAATCTCTTCAGCGGTAATGCCATAGCTGGCCGCTGTCTGAGCAATAACGGGCAGAATGCCAAAGTAAAACGCATCATTCGACATAAAGAAGGTGAACGGCAGGCTGACAAGCGCGGTAAATACTGCCAGGTAAGGGCCAAAGCTGTGCGGGATGACCGCCAGCAAACTTTTCGCCATTGCATCAACCATACCGGTGCCGGAAAGGATACCGGTGAAAATACCGGCGGCAAAAATCAGCGCGGTTACCGCCAGAACGTTACCGGCATGGGAGCTGATGCGCGCTTTCTGCTCTTCCAGCGTGGGATAGTTGAGCATCACCGCTATCGCAAATGCCAGCATAAACAGGATCTGAATCGGCATTAACCCAACCACCAGCAGCACCAGTAGCACAGTGGTCAGGATGAAGTTAGGCCAGAACATTTTTGGCCGGCGATTGGCGGCGCACTCTTCGGCATCCCCCAGACCCAGTTCAATATTGTCGAGATGGTCATCTTTCATGGTCATCACGCCTAAACGCTTACGTTCACGAAGACCAAACAGCACTGCCATGGCCACAAGGCTAACGCAGGCCAGCAACATGGCCGGAAGCATCGGAATAAAGATGTCGAGGGCATCAATGCGCAGTGCCGCTGCGGCACGGGCTGTCGGGCCACCCCATGGCGAGAGGTTCATGATACCGCTGGCGAGGTTGACCAGACAGGTCATCATCAGCACATTCATACCCAGCCGGTGATAGAGCGGCAGGAACGCGGCGATAGCGATCATATACGTCGTGGAGCTGTCACCATCCAGTGAAACCAGCAGGGTCAGCACCGCCGTGCCGACCAGCACTTTCAGGGGATCGCCGCGCACCATCCGGAGAATAAAGCGCACCAGCGGATCAAACAGTCCGGCATCAATCATCAGACCAAAATAGAGAATGGAGAAAGTCAGCATGACGCCGGTAGGAGCCAGCTTCTTGACGCCGTCCAGCATCATGTCACCCAGGCCCGCGTAAAAACCGCCAATCAGCGCAAATATGGTTGGTATCAGAATCAGCGCAATCAAGGCTGACATGCGTTTGGTCATGATCAGATACATGAAGCAAACAACCATGGTAAAACCCAGTATTGTCAGCAAAATAACAGCCCTCGCAATGGCGTAAAAGTAATGAAAAGTGCTTATGACCGCAGGAAAATTCAGGTAATTACTTAGTCTGGTAACGATTAACCTGTTGTTTTAGTTAATCCTGCGCAGGATGGTGATATTAAATTGTTATCAGCATTTAGCATTTATTTAACAAAAAAAGGTGATGACGACCATTCTTAAACGAATCTTAAACGAGTTTGTGTGACTGGGATCAAAGCGTGACGAGGGGTAACCGGGGATTTCGGGCCAGCAGAGGGCCGAATCAGGCGATGTTAATGGAGAAGAAACAGGGAAAACGGCTGAGGCAGGACGCCCTGCCGGTTAAAAGTATTAGCTGCCTAACAGCTGAATAATCATTTCAGGTGTTTTGTTCGCCATTTTACTGACGGCAGTCTGGCCCTGCTGAATAATCTGGTTACGAGCCAGCTGACTGGCTTCTTCTGCATAGTCCGCATCCTGTATGCGGCTGCGAGCTGCTGAGGTATCCACGCCCTGCTGCGCCAGCACATTACGGTTTGATTCGTAACGGTTAATCTTCGCGCCATAAGTCGACTGATAGCCGCTGATCTTCGCCAGCGCGCGCTCCAGCGCTTTCATGGTGCTGGAGATGTCCTGACTGTTCAGCAGTGTTGTGTTGTTCAGCCCCAGGGTTTTGGTATCTGACGGTGTAGCCGGGATGGTATCCGATTGCACTGGCTGACCATAATCTGCGCTGGTGACCACTTCCAGAGGACGACTCTCATGTGGCGGCGTTTCAGGCACGCCTTTAGGTTCGGGCAGTTTTCCCCAGGTCAGATTACCCGTGAAAGAGCCATTGCCCACCACCACCACAATCAAATCTTCGTTTACAGTATCCAGCGTGATGCGCTCAAGCCGGTTACTGGTGATGGTCCCGTTATTGAAATCGCCGCTGGCGACATCTTCATAACGATCGCCATCACCGCTATACGTGATGTTCATGCCGTTATAAGTGCTGCTGTTGCTGCCCGCCAGCGCCCAGCTTGTACCGCCCTCGAGCAGTTGCGAACTGTCATATGCCGCACCGCTGCCAAAACCGTTTTTGCTGGTCAGCAGGCGGGTATCTGCGGTAGCCGCATTGGTGATGCCTTTGCTGGCCCAGGTGTAATCGGGCGCACTGCCATCCAGCGGTGTACCGACCAGATGCTTACCGTCGCGGGTAAAGAGCTGGAGATCGTCATCCATACCCAGCGAGTCGATGGTGATGCTTATCGCTGTCGAGCCTGCCGGAATATAGGCCAGCGGGATCACGCCGGAGGTAAAAGAGTAATTCTTGCCTGGAACCGGGAACTTCGTGTTGATAGGGTCAACGTTACCCAGTTTCGCAGGAGGCAGATCGGGATTATTGGTCGCCAGCGGATAACGCCCGAAAATCTCGGTGTGATCCGCGATGTCATTGATGCCTGCCAGAATCTGCTGATATGCACCGTTGACGCTCTGCCTGTCCGCATCCGATAGCGTGCCGTTGGCTGCCTGAACCGAAAGCGTGCGGGCCTGGATCAGCAGATCGACAATGCTACCCAGGCCGCCGCTGGCGGTCTGGGAATAGCTGATAGCGTCATTGAGGCCGCGCGCTACCACCGCATCGGCGTTGATATTGGCCGTCATGCGGTTGGCAATCGCCTGACCTGCCGCATCGTCTTTCGCACTGTTAATCCGCATCCCTGATGATAACCTTTCAACCGTTCGTCCCAGAACAGAGTCAGTGCTGTACCGCATTTTGTTCGTGATGGCGGCGGGCTCGTTATGGTTGATCGTTAACATGGTCGCTTTAAACAGGGAGAGGAGTCTCTGTTTTATCGGCAGGATAATAAGCAGCTTTAATCTCTCAGGCGACAAAAACGCAGGTCTGGCGCGATTAAACGGTCAACAGGCTGATGGCTAACCGTTTTTGAGATAAAAGAAACTAATGTTTTAATGGGTGCAGAAGCAGAGCCTGCTGCGCCGGAACGAAGCAGGCGAGGGCAGATCAGTTAAACACCATGCCGCCATCAATCAAAAGTGACTGGCCAGTCATGTAATCGGAGTCGGGACTGGCGAGGTAGGCGACGCAGGCGGCAACATCTTCCGGTTCAGAAAGACGTCCCAGCGTAATACGTTTCGCAAATTCCTCCGTGCCGTAACCGGCGGGCTTTCCAGCTGCTTCGGAAATCTGTCTGTCGATCTCTTGCCACATTGGCGTTCTGACAATACCCGGGCAAAAGGCATTTACCGTGATCCCGGCAGGCGCCAGATCACGCGCGGCGGTCTGTGTCAGGCCGCGCACGGCGAACTTGCTTGAGCTGTAAACCGCCAGCTCCGGATTACCAACGTGACCCGCCTGGGAGCAGGCGTTGATGATTTTGCCACCGTGACCTTCTGCAGCAAACGCTTTAATCGCGGCCTGCATACCCCAGATCACCCCTTTGACATTGACGTTGTAGACCTTGTCGACCACCGCTTCGGTAATCTCCGCAATTGGCGTGGAGGGCGCAATACCTGCGTTGTTAACGATGACGTCAAAACCACCCAGTGCGAGACGAGCCTCTTCGACTGCGGCCAACACCTGATCGCGCTGCGAGACATCGACCTTCAGGGCTATCGCTTTTCCGCCCAACTGGTTGATCTTGTCTGCGACCTGGCGGGCGGTCTCCTGATTGAAATCGGCCACCGCGACCGCCAGTCCATCTTTCGCCAGACGCAGGGCGATCGCTTCACCAATGCCCTGGCCTGCGCCAGTCACAAATGCCACTCTGTTTTTCATCATGATTTCCTTTTTACATGAACTTAAAGAAGCTGACTCAGATGCAGCTGGCCCATCAGTAACGGGTTGTCAGCGTAATCAACAGGCACAGCCACAACTGCAGGTCCCTGAACATCCATCGCTTTTCGCAGCGTAGGCTCCAGTTCTGCTGCACTGGTCACCGCAAAGCCCGCAGCCCCAAATGCTTCTGCGTAGGCTTTAAAATCAATCGGGCCAAAATGAACACCAGAGACGCGGTGATATTTCTTCTCTTCCTGCATCGCCACCATGTTGTAGGCGTTATCAACCCAGACGATGTGCAGAATATTTGCTTTTAACCGGACGGCGGTTTCCAGCTCCATGCTGGACTGCAGGAAGCCGCCATCACCTGAAACCGACACCACTTTGCGTTGCGGATCGACCAGCCAGGCGCCAATCGCCCACGGCAGGGCCACGCCCATGGTCTGCTGACCATTGGAGATCATGATCTGGCGGGCGCGGAAGCTGTAGAGATAGCGGGCGATCCAGATGTGGAAGCTACCCATATCAACGGTGAGGCTGACATCGCTGTTAATAATGTCCTGCATGGCGCGCACGATGCGCAGCGGATGCAGGGCAAACTGATTGAGGCTGGCACCCTGCATTGCCAGTAATTTTCGTTGCTGCTGGCGATCGTCAAGAATAGAGGCAGTTTCTGCAGTCAGTTGCCGTGGCGCAGTAATACGCGCAGCCAGTTTACGCACAGTGGCCGCGATATCCCCCACCAGCTCCGCATCGGGCAGATAGCGGTTGTCGGTCTCTGCGGGTATCACGTCGATATGAATCAACGTGGCATTGCCGCTGTTCCACATCGCCGGTTCATATTCTACCGGGCTGTAGCCGATGGTCATGATCAGGTCAGCCTGTTGCAGCAGCCGGTCGCCTGCCTGGTTATTAAACAGCCCGACACGCCCGGCAAAACGTGAGAAGTGATCCTGTCTGACGGCCCCTGCTGCCTGATAGGTGCTGGTGACCGGAATATGACTACGGGTCAGCAGCTCGTCGATGGCTTCGCTGTTCTCCGTCTGGCTCGCCATCAATCCCAGCAGGATAACCGGATTTTTAGCCCCGGCAATCGCCCTGCTGACTGCCTCAATCATCGCGTCTGGCGCGGCACCTAACACCGGACGGCCTTTACTGCTCAGCGCTTTGCCGGTCACCGGCTGATCGACAATATCCTGTGGCAGGCTGATAAAGGCACCGCCGCCGCGGCCATGTTCCGCATGGCGAAACGCATTTGACAGGCATTCAGAAAGCGCAGAGGGATCGGTCACTTCAACCGCATATTTGGTGATCGGGCGAAACATCGAAACGGTGTCCATGCTCTGATGAACCTGCTTTGCACTGTCGGAACGTTTCACCTGGCCGCCGATAGCGACCACCGGATCACCTTCGCTGGTGGCGGTAGCCATACCGGTGATCAGGTTAGAGCAGCCCGGCCCTGAGGTAACCAGCGCCACACCCGCGTTGCCGGTGAGACGGCCAACTGCGGCGGCCATAAACGCGGCGTTAGCTTCGTGGCGAACCGGTATGGTCTGAATGGATGAGTCCAGCAGCGAGTCAAAAACCTTATCGATCTTTGCGCCAGGGATGCCAAAGACATGCTGGACACCCTGTGCCTCAAGTTGCGCGACCACCAGGTCAGCGCCACAGGTCCAGAGCGTGGTATCGGTTGAAGTTTTCATCGTCATTCCTCTGATTAGCTTTCTACCGCTCGGATCGCGGCGTCAAGATTGGCGGGGTTCAGGTCGGCATTGAGAAAGTCACTGTCCTGCGGCAGATCCACGACCAGCTTGCTGATGGCACCAAAGGTCAGGGTGCCCTGTTCCAGCGCGTAATCGAGAATGTGGCCGCCGCCTTCGCGGTCGTCGGTAATAAAATGTTCGTGATAGCCCGCAACGTTAATGCCCTGCATATATTGCGGCGTGCGGAATCCAATCAGTTCCCCCGCACGCTGGCTAAAGGAAAAGGTAGGCTGATCGTCCAGCACTTCCGGCATGGATCGATACGGGCGGCACTGGCACGGCACGGTGCGGGTATCGACGCGGCTGAAACGGCCGCTGATGCGTAGCGCACAGAACTGGTTATCGGAGGTGATTTCGCTGTCGATCACCCGATGGATGTCCTCGCGTGACATCGGCCGGTCAAACTCAAACAGGTGCTGCGGCTTGAAAAAGGTCATGACCGCAAACGGAGTTTTCTGCGCCGGATCGGCTGGATGCGCGCTGCCGTCGGCGTGCAACTGATAGACTTTGCTGTCAAACGCGATCATCTCGCCATCCAGCCGGTTGAAGGTGCCCAGGCCGAAATCCCCTTTGCGCAGCAGGTCGGCAATGCGGACATTACCGTCATAGACGCCGCTCAGCAGCGCACTCATTAAAGAGGTCTGATAGATAACACTTTCTGGCGCATCCTGGGAAAGCGTTAAGACAGTATGTTTTAGTTGATCCTCGCAGGAACAATCAGTTACACAATTGCTCATTTGATGCCTCGTCGATTAACCGTTAAGCCGTGTTAACCTAATGGTGAACCGATTCAGTCGGTGGGTCCAATAGCGAAACCTGTTAACTTTGAGACGTTTTTGATATGGAACTTCGCCATCTGCGTTATTTTGTTGCCGTAGCCGAGACGCTTCACTTTACCCGAGCCGCTGAATTGCTGGGGATATCGCAGCCGCCACTGAGTCAGCAGATATTGCGGCTGGAGCAGGAGATCGGCACGCCATTGTTGAAGCGGCTGACGCGCGGGGTTGAACTCACTGAAGCGGGAGAAGCGTTTCTGGCGGATGCCCGACAGATTGTGCAGCTGGCCGATCAGGCGCTGGAAAACGCGCGTGGCATTGCGCGCGGGATCAGCGGTCAGTTGTCGCTGGGATTTGCCAGTTCGGTGGCCTTTAATTCGCGCATCTTCACGCTGATCCATAAGTTTAAGGAACGTTATCCCGCGATGGCGTTGCTGACGCGTGAAGAGAATATGGCGTTGCTGATGCAGGATTTACAGGAGGGATTACTGGATGCGGCCTTTATCCGGCTGCCGTGCGAAAGCAGCAAAGCGTTTAATCTGCGTGTCATTTCCACCGAAAAAATGCTGATTGCGCTGCCGCGTTCTCATCCCTTAAGCGGTACACCCACTGTGCCGCTCTCCGCGCTGGCGGATGAAACCCTGATCATTTTCCCGCGTGACGTCTCGCCGAGCCTGTATGAGCTGATTGTCACTGCCTGTCTGCGGGCGGGCTTTTCGCGCCACACCTTCCAGCAGGCGCCGCAAATCACCACGTCGTTGGGTATGGTCGCGGCCGGCTGCGGGATTGCGCTGGTGCCGGAGTCGATGCGCTGCGTCGATAACCCTGACGTGAGCTTCTGCGATATCGAAAACAACACGCTGTTTACCGACGTGGCCTTTGCCTGGCGTCGGCTTCATCCGTCAAAAGCGGTGCTGCATCTGCTGGCAATGCTGGCAGAACTGCCTGCGCCACACTAAGAGATGGGTTGATAAGCGCCAGCTATTGTAATGAAAACAATAACCAACTGGCGGCACGAAGCCGGGATGCCAATAATCGGTGCATGACTATATATCGCGTAAGAGTCGGGTTTCATAACCCGTCAGCCCTGACATTCAGGCAACTGGATGAAATTCTGGAGCCGCAGCGATTCTGGAGAACAGATTCGGCAGGCGGCCAGTTCCGCTATTTCATGGAGTATGAGTACCAGTCTGACGTGCGTGACCTTTGTTCGGTCTGCTCGCTGGCCTACAGTCAGGCCTGCAAAGTCAGAAAGTGCCCACTGATTCTGGTCGAGGTGATGAACTGAGGACGTCCGGCGATTCTGCTGTTCCTGGTACAGAATCGCCGGACTTTTTTTGAACGGATTTAACGTGAACGGCGTTCCATCATCAGACTTAACGCAGCGGGCAATACCGTAAGTGTCACCAGCGTACCGCTCACCAGCCCACCAATAATCGCCAGTGCCATCGGCCCCCAGAAAACCTGATGAGAAATAGGGATCATGCCCAGGATTGCGGCACACGCGGTCAGCACGATTGGACGCGCCCGGTGATGGGCGGCCTGCCGGATAGCTTCACCAGCGGCAAGTCCGGCGCGGCTGTTCGTATCCACTTCACTGATCATAATCACGGCGTTGCGGATGATGATTCCCGCCAGTGCAATAATCCCCAGCAGCGCCACAAACCCCAGCGGAGTACCCGCAGGCAGCATTGCGGATATGATGCCTGGCAAACCAAACGGTGCCATGCTTAGCGCCAGCAGCATGCCTGAGAAACGTTGCAGCTGAATCATCAGCAGGATCAGCATGGCGCAGATCGTCACCGGCAACAGAGCAAACACAGAACCGTTGCCTTTGTCTGATTCTGCCGCCACGCCACCTTCTTCAATACCATATCCGGCAGGCAGTGAAGCACGCAGAGCGGCGACACCTGGCGCGAGCTGTTGCGAAACCTGTTCAGCCCGCTGACCGGGTGCGATATCGGTCTGTACGGTGATGTAAGCCAGCCGCTGACGGCGCCAGATCACCGGGTCGTCCACCCCCCAGTTCAGCGTCGCGACCTGCCGCAGCGGAATTTTTTGTCCGCTGGCATTGGTAATCATCAATCCTGCCAGCAAGTCAGTGTCCTGGCGCGCCTTGTCATCGCCGCGCAGCACCACATCGATCAGGCGGTTGCGATCGCGCAGCGTGGTCACCACGCTGCCGGACATCAGCGTATTCAGCGCGGTGGCTATCGTGTCTGATGAGAGTCCAGCCGCGCGGGCCGCTGTCTGGTTTACTGCCAGCCTGATAACGCGTTCTGGCTCTCCGGCGGTGAGATTGACACCCCGGGTCAGCGGTGAGCGAGCAAGCTGTGCCGCCAGCCGATCGGCGACCTGCCGAACCTGTGCATTGTCCGGACCGGTGATGCGATATTTCAGTGGCCAGCCAACCGGCGGCCCCAGCTCAAGCGGTGAGACGCGAGTACTGATATCGTTAAAATCTGCTGCCAGTTTTCGTTCCAGCCGGCTGCGCAGCCGATCGCGCACGGTGAGATCTTTTGCCACCACCACCAGCTGCGCGATGTTTTCATTATCCAGCAGCACATCCATCGGTAGATAGAAGCGGATTGCACCTGAGCCAACGTAGCTGGTGAAGTTCGCCACATCCCGGTCATTCTGGAGCATTTTTTCAAGTTGTACGGTACGACGCAGGGTTTCGGCCTGCGCGGCATTGGCGGGCAGCGTCAGGCTGACCAGCAATTCGGGGCGGTCTGACGCCGGGAAAAACTCACCCTGCATAAAGGTGGTGGCATAAAGGCTGACTAACAGCACTGCCATTGCCACGCCCATTGTCACCAGTCGGTTACGCAGAATCACGTCCAGAAGTCGGTGATAAGTGCGTGCAAGCACGCCCGGCGACGGGTGGGCTGTTATGTGCTTTGCAGACAGCAGCCAGCAGCCGGTGAGTGGAGAAAAGATTACTGCGACCACCCACGAGCAAAGCAATGCAAGCGCAATCACCACAAACAGCGAATAGCAGTACTCTCCGGCACTGGAGGCAGCGAACCCGACCGGAATAAAACCCGCAATCATCACCAGCGTGCCGGTCAGCATTGGGAATGCGGTGGTTTTGAACGCATACGTCGCGGCCTGCCACTTACTGTCGCCTGCTTCCAGCCGCGCCACCATCGCTTCGACAGTGATCATCGCGTCATCCACCAGCAGCCCCAGCGCAATGATCAGCGCACCCAGTGAAATTCGTTGCAGGCCGATGCCCGCCAGCAACATGCCGGTAAAGGTCATGGCCAGCACCAGCGGAATGGCCGCTGCCACCACCAGACCAGCACGCAGTCCCAGCGAGACGAAAGAGACGGCTAACACGATGACGACCGCTTCGCCCAGTATCCGGACAAAGCCGCTGACCGCATTTTTCACCACGGATGACTGGTCAGCCACGCGGGTCAGGGTGATGCCGTGCGGTAACTGACTGGCCAGTGTCTGCATGCGCTGGTTAAGCTGCTTGCCGAAATCGAGCATGTTGCCGCCTGGGGCCATGGAAATCGCCAGCCCGATAGCCGGAACGCCGTTAACCCGAAACGTGGGTGCCGGGGGATCGGCAGGTTGAAGAGTGATGGTAGCCAGTTCAGTCAGCGGGATGAAACGCTCTCCGATATGCAGGGTAATTGCCCGCAGATTTTCGACCGAGGTCAGGGTGCCACTGACCCGCAGCGCAATGTTCTCGCGGTCGGTTCGCAGGCTGCCCGCGGGTACCACGTCGTTCTGCGCTTTGATGGCGTCGCTGACCTGCTGTAAATCGAGTCCCATGCCGTTTAGCTTGCGCGGGGAAAAGGCGATAACCACCTGCTGCTCCTGCACACCCAGCAGGGTGGTTTTTCCGATGTCGGGCAGACTCGTCAGACTTCGCCGCAGGTTATCGACCCGATCGCGCAACTCTCTGGCGGTAAAACCATCAGCCGTAAACCCATAAATTGTGCCGAAGGTGTCATCAAACTCATCGTTCACTGCCGGACCCTGCACGCCCTGAGGCAGTGAAGCGGCAACGTCTTTCATCTTTTTACGTAACTGATACCAGGTGCCAGCCACCTGAGAGGGTGGTGTGTCATCACGCAGGTTGACATATATCACCGTTTGCCCGGCGCGGGTTTCGCTCTCAACGGCGTCCAGCGACGGGATCTCCTGTACCTTCTGTTCCAGTACGTCAGTGACCAGTTGCACCATATTGTCCACGTCCGCGCCCGGCCATTGGGCCGAGATGACGGCAGTTTTGATGGTAAACGCCGGATCTTCATTGCGGGAGAGACGTTCATAGCTCAGTACACCTGCCGCCATCACCAGCAGCATGAAAAAGATGACCAGTTGCTGATGCGCCAGCGCCCAGCCAGAGAGGTTAAAGCCAGCCGGTTTTTTCATGGCGCCTCCTGCATCAGCGAGACCTTTTCGCCGGGCTGCAGGGTATTAACGCCGGCCGTCACAACGCGCTCGCCCGGCTGGATCCCGGCAGTTACAAAGATTTGCTGCGCGTTAAAGCGGGCAAGGACTACCGGACGAAGCTGCAAGCGTGACGCTGCATCAACAACCAGCAGCGCGGGTTTGTCTGAGAAACGGGTCAGAGCGCTGGCGGGCAGGGCGATCACTGGCGGTTGTGCATCGGGCAGGCTGACGGTGACCGTGGCACCGGGTGCCATCGCCTCAGGTGGATTTATCAACGAGATGCGCAGTCGCCACGTGCGGGTCTGCGGATCGGCTTGTGGGCTGATGTCACGCACCGTGCCGCTGGCCTGCACGGTGGGATCGGCGAGCAGCGTCACCTTTAGTGGTATTTGGCCGTCAGGACGCAAAAGCGCTGGTGTGGTCAGGTCAAACACCGCATCGCGTGCATCTCCCGCTGCCAGCGTCATCACATTTTGTCCAGCGCTGACCACCTGGCCAGGCTGAACCGTGATGGCGGTGATCCGGCCTGCGGTGGGTGCAGTGAGTTGAGTCCAGCTGAGAGTGTCCTGGGCATTTTTTAGCGCTGCTTCGCTGCTGAGACGGCGTGACTGCGCGCTTTGCCAGTCTGCCTGGGCGCTGTCAAGCTGGCTGCGGGCGATGGCGCCACCGGGCATCAACAGCCGCATTCGATGAAGATTAAGTGCGGCGACCCGTTCGGCGGCGCGAGCGCTGTCGAGATCGGCCTGTGCGCTACTGAGCTGATTACGTGACTGATCATTTTCCAGCGCTGCAAGCGGTTGTCCGGCGCTGACGCGATCGCCCAGTTCAGCCGCACGACTCACGACCCGGCCATCCAGCCTGAAAGCAAGCGCGACCTCTTCATGGGCGCGGATTTCTCCGGTCAGCACCAGTGAAGCATCACTTCCGAGCGGCGGAACAATCACCGTTTTAACTGGTCGCGGCGGGGCAGCGGGCGGGGCAGAATTATTGTCCCGGCAGCCAGTCATGATGAGCACGCCAAGCAGCACAAACATGGCTGGTGCAAAGATCTGAACACTAAAAAGGTGACGCCACACCTGGCGGGCAGCATCCGGGATTAAATCAGTCATAGCCGGGTTCCTTTAATGAGTTGTGCTCATTGAACCCGGCTTGTGTCCAGAAACGTTGCATGAACCATCAAGAAATGGTCAAGCCAGAACAATTTATCTCCCCGGCAGCGTTATCCCGATTAACAGGCCGCCGTCAGCGGGTAACGTGGCGCGAAGTGATCCGCCGTGCGCCTCGATGATAGCTTTGGCGATCGACAATCCCAGCCCGCTGCCGCCAGAGTGGCGAGCACGAGAGGAGTCAGCCCGGGTAAAGCGATCAAACAGCTGCGGCAGAAAGTCCGGCTCTACACCCTGACCATAATCACGAAAAGTCAGGGTAACCGCCCGATCGTTCTGGCTGGCGGAGATCAGCAACGCACCCCCGTCCGCCGCGTAGCGCAGCGCATTCTCACAAAGGATCGTCACCACCTGGCCCAGGCGGAATGCATCGGCATCGAGCATCAGAGCCTCTGGTGCGATGACGCTGATGGTCACACCTGCCTGTTCTGCCTGCGGCAGCAGCCAGCCCGTACGCTCGCGCAGTAACTCACTGAGATTAAACCGTTCCCGGTTCAGGACCAGCTGACCGGCATCCGCCAGTGACAACAAATGCAGTTCATCGATCAGTCGGCTGAGCTGCGTCAGTTGCTTCATGATCATTGCCAGTTGCTGCGGCTCCGCTGGAAAGACGCCATCCAGAATACCCTGCAACCGGCCCATCGCCGCCGTCAGGGGTGAGCGAAGTTCATGTGCCATCGCCACATGCGAGGTGCGCAGCTCGCGCTCGTAACGCGCCAGTTGCTGCGTCATCTGATTAAAATCTTCGGTAAAGCGCACCAGCTCCTGCGGAGCTTCTTTTACCACTGCGGCTGTTCGGCCAAATTCCCCTTTTGATACCGCGCGCGCCGCGGTCGCCAGCTGACTGAACTGCGTGGAGAGTGGGCGCGCGAAACGCAGTGCCATAAACACCATAAACGGGATGGTGACGACCACCAGCGCAATCACAGTAAACCAGTCCGACGAGGCCAGCGACGGATCAGAAAAAGTGAGCCCCCACCATTGATCCACGATCTGGTGAAAG
Source organism: Pantoea sp. MT58 (assembly GCF_014495885.1). Lineage (NCBI taxonomy): Bacteria > Pseudomonadati > Pseudomonadota > Gammaproteobacteria > Enterobacterales > Erwiniaceae > Pantoea > Pantoea sp. MT58. The sequence continues at coordinate 84,755 of NZ_CP061085.1, read as the reverse complement.
CGTGCCGGGTCGCTGGCAGGATGGCGCCGTAGCTGTGAAAACTCCTCCAGCAGTGCGGGTGGCATACGGTAATAGACCCAGTACGCCTGCACCGCGAAGCGCAACCACATACAGAAGGCGATCAGAATGACACTGCCAATCGCCAGAAACATGACCCTGACGCAGATCCAGCGCCACAGAGAGTTGTAGATGTTTTTATTCATGGCTGTCTGAACCGGTAACCCACGCTACGCACCGCAGGTAACACGTCAGAGATGCCTGCAGCTTCCAGTTTACGGCGCAGGTTGTAGACGTGTGTATCCACCACCCGCTCCAGCGCATCGCTTTCCGGCAGACAGTGCTCCAGCAGAAACAGACGGGTAAACGGACGCGTTGGTGCGCGCATCAGGGTGACCAGCAGGGAAAATTCAGTGGGTGTCAGATCGAGACGGCGCGATGTGCCACTGTCGCATTCAATTACGGCTGTGAGGGCGATCGGATCAACGACCAGACCGGCCCAGCGCAGGATTTCGGTGACCGGCGCGCTATTCTGACTGCGGCGCAACACCGCCTGCACGCGCGCCACGACTTCGCCTGGATGATAGGGCTTGACCACATAGTCATCAGCGCCATAGCGGAGTGCACCGATGCGGTCCGGCGCATCGCTCATCGCCGTCACCATGATCACCGGCGTATCGTCGCGACGTCGCAGTGCGGCCAGCACTTCGGTGCCGTTCATGCCAGGCAACATGATATCCAGCAGGATCAGATCGGGCTGCCAGCGTCTGGCGGCATCCAGCCCGCCAGGTCCGTCACCGACAATCATAACCTCATAATTTTCACGTTTCAGATAGGCCTCAAGGACGCCGGCCGCGTCAGCATCATCTTCAATAATCAGGATACGTTTTAGCTGCATTTCAGATCACCTTGACTGTTTCTTCATAAATCCCTGGTCGTTCATTGACACTCGCCCCGCATACTCCGGCCAGTGACGCGGCCCTGAATCCCTCAGCTCCGCACCTGATGTGATAATGAGGAAACGAGATGATAACCGGAAAAATAACGCTTCACATGGTCTGTTTTTCACTGGCATTAAGCGCGGCTGCCGCAAGAGCGGATGACAGTGCCACGCCTTCGTCCAGTGTGACGGTGGGCATTGCAGGCATCAATGCACCGCGTTACAGCGGCGCAGATAAGCAGCACTGGCAGCTGACGCCGATTATTCAGGCGCGCGACGGGGCTTTCTTTCTCGATTCGCAAAAAGGGATTGGCTACGATCTACAGGCAGATAATGGGTTGTATCTGGAACATACCCTGGGCTATGGGTTAGGCCGATCTGACCGCAATTCCTCATGGCGTGACGGTGATGACCGGCTCAGGGGCATGGGAAAGATCGATGCCACGGTGAACACCGCGCTTGCGGTGGGATGGTCAGTCACACCATGGTTTGTGCTGGAGGGCAAAGCGACGCTGCCACTAAGTGACAGTCAGGGCGTGCAGTATCGGACATCCGTAACGTTGATTCCCTGGCAGACCAGCGATGATACGGTGGCACTGCAGGTGGCAGGTCTGTTTGGCGACGGACGTTACATGAACACCTGGTACGGTGTTAACCGCGAGCAAAGCGCGCGTAGCGGTTATGAACGTTATGACGCTGCGGGTGGATTTTATGGCACCGACGCCAGCCTGACCTGGAGCCATCAGTTCACGCCCGCCTGGGCTGCCAGTGTCATCGGTGATTACACATGGCTGGATAAACATGCCTCAGATAGCCCGATTGTCGCGCGGCACAATGGCGCATCGGCAACCCTGGCATTGAGTTATACCTTCTGAATGGCACCATGAAGAAAAACGGGATGCGCAGCCACCGTCGTTTGCTTGCTGCGCTGATTCTGTTGTATCTGCTGGTTTATGCAGTGATTGTTGTGGCGTTGAGTCTGTTCGATGCGCCGGTACAGGGATAGGGCACTGCAGCGGCTATGAGTTGGTGTGAGGCGCAGCGAGGATTATCATCATTCAGCCGCAGGTGGGTGAAAATGCTGCAACGACCTGATGATTTTTCCTGCCTTCCTGTTCCGGCATCGCCATCGGCATATTGAAGTGAAACAGCGTAATAAAGGGAGTCATACCCTGTGCCAGCAGTTCATCAATGACCTGGTTACAGAAGACAACGGCCTCCTGATTGACGTCGCCGGTGCCATTGTTGAAAGAAAAGGAGAGGGTCGGGAAGTCAGGAAGGATACAGGTTTATGACGCTATTGCTGACGGGGAGCCTCTGGAATTATCCAGCAAAGCGTGACCTTCTGGAGATTTAAACCCTGCGCGACCAGGATGTCTGGTGGCGCAGGTTGAGTCTTCACGATGACGTCAATGCCACTTACGAAGCAGGAGGCTGGCGTTGACGCCGCCAAAGCCGAAACCGTTCGACATGGCATAGGTCAACTCCGCCGGGCGTGCAGTGAGCGCCACCAGGTCAAGATTGCCTGCTGCGTCATCGGGATGATGAAGGTTCAGTGTCGGCGGGATAAGCTGCTGACGCAGCGCCATCAGGGTGAATATCGCCTCAACGCCGCCCGCTGCACCCAGCAGATGGCCGGTGGCAGATTTGGTTGAAGAGATCGCGACCTGGGAATTATCGCCAAATACAGCTCGAATAGCGGCCAGCTCGCCGTGATCGCCAACCTGTGTTGAGGTTGCATGAGCATTGATGTGATGAACGTCATCCGCGCTGATACACGCCTGGCGCAGAGCGGTTCTCATTGCCCGCGCAGCGCCACTGCCATCTTCCGGACCTGCGGTAAGATGGTAAGCATCGGCGCTGGTGCCATAACCGATAATTTCCGCCAGTGGCGTCGCACCCCGAGCCTGGGCATGGGCAAGCGACTCGATCACCAGCAAACCAGCACCTTCGGCCATCACAAAGCCGTTTCTGTCGCGATCAAACGGACGTGATGCGAGATGCGGATGCTCCTCATAGCCCGTGCATAGGGCACGCGCTGCCGCGAAACAGCCCAGCGTTACGCGATCCAGCGCCGCTTCGGTCCCGCCACAAATCGCAATGTCCGCTTCGCCGCTTCTGATTAACCTTGCTGCATCACCAATAGCCTGCACGCCTGCGGCACAGGCTGTAACCGGTGCGCCCAGCGGGCCGGTAAAACCGTATTTAATAGAGACATGACCCGCGGCCATATTGGCCAGAAACGAGGGGGCAGTGAAGGGCGAAAGTCTGCGCGGACCGCGCCCATCCGTGGTGCGCACGGCGTCAGCAATTGCGCCAAAACCGCCGACGCCGGAGGCAATAATGGTCGCGGTGCGTTCACGCGCGGCCTCATCTTCAGGATGCCAGCCCGCCTGAGCCAGCGCTTCTTCTGCCGCAAGCAGCGCAAATTCAATAAATCGCGACATTTTCTTACGCTCTTTCGGCGCAATGAATGACTCCGGGTCATATCCCGCCAGCGGATCTTCATCAATGCCTGGCACAAGGCCACCTACTGAAATCCCGGTGCCGGCAGTGAGTGTGTCGGGCAGCGTGCGGATACCGGACTCACCCGCCGTTAATCGCTGCCAGACGTTGTTAACGCCACAACCTAATGGCGAAACGACGCCCGCGCCGGTAATGACGATGCGTTGTGATGAGGATGAGTGACTCATGAGGTTGCTCCCGTAAGCTGTCCGGGCAGCGATTGACATGCTGACGCGGAGAGGTGAAACGCGCCTGAAGCGCAAATAGCGAGGCCCAGCACAGGATAGTGCGATGGACGCGCGCAGAGATGGAACATCACAGGCTGAGATAAGCGAAGTAGCATCAGAATCCAGAGCGATGACAAAACAAGTCGCTATATTTGATCTGGTGACTAATTAAGTCAATAGTCACATTATGCGGAATGCTCAGGGCGCCAGGCTGCGTAATACCAGCGCTGCCAGCTGCGCAGAGGCTTCCTCAGCGTCGTCAAGACTGTACTGGAGCAATACCGGACTGGCATAAGGTTTAAGAACCCGATAGATCGCTTCTGCTGCTTCATCAGCCGGTGTTTTACGCTCAAACTCACCCGTTTCGCGCCCCAGGCGCAGTATTTGCAGAATCAGGTTAAGCAGTCGCTCTTCATGAGCTGAGGCTGATGGCCAGCGATCGCGAGATGCCACAGCGGCAATATCGTAGAGTTTGCGTTCATGAAAAAACAATTCAGTGCCGGTGGCAGAAAGCGTGCGAAACAGCCGTCGCAGTTGTTCTGATGCCCCAGGTGTATCAACCATCGCTTCTTCGACACGCTGCATAATCATCGCCAGCCGATTGGCACATATTACTTCTCCAATCGCCTGTTTAGATTCAAAAAATTTATAGATATACGCTTTCGAAAAACCAATAGCTCTTGCGAGATCAGAAACCGTCGTTTTTTCATAGCCATAATGTGCAAAGTGTTGCATGGCAGCATCAACAATCTGGTCACGAACGTTGTGCCCGGCCGGACCACGTGTCGCATTTTCTGTTACAGACTGGATCATTGTTAAAACCTGACAGAGTAAAGGTGGATGAAAACTCAGTGACCACTGTTATTAATGGTCACATGTTAGGCTGAGCTGCGGTGAAAATCTACAGTCCGGATAAGATGGAGAGAGTCGGGCACTGTTTATGTGACTCAGTACCTTATCGGTGAGAAGGATCAAACAATCGAATCTCCTCTGGATACGCCATAGTAGTGCCAGCTAAACATCATCTTAGTGAAATGTCAGATTCAGGTTTCTTGAGTGCTTCTTTAATTGAGCTGAATTATACTGTCGGGAATGAAGGAAAATTCAGTGGTTTTTTAATGATTTACATTATTGATGGCCAGATCACCTACAATTCTGACGACTGTACCCTCACGCACATGCCTACCCAGGAAACGCTGAGTCTGAGTATTTCTTCTGGTCGTCTTTTTGAGCAGCTACTGAATTCTCAGGGAGAAGTCCTGGCACGCGAAATCCTGCTGACTGAAGTCTGGGATAAATATGGCCTGCGCGGCTCAAACAGTAATCTGAATCAGTATCTAAGTATGCTGCGCAGAGCGCTCGCCGCTTATGGCTGTGAAAATTTAATTATCACCATTCCGAAAATTGGCATCAGACTCAACACTGACATCAGCATTGAACGTGAAAGCCCACAGGCTACGGATGTGACAGATGCCCAAACGGATGAGGTGAACGCTGAAGATTCTGGTTCAGTGGAGAAAAGCCACACTCTATTAACTGAGTCTGTTAATCAGGATGTCAATGTCAAAAAACCGCTCCTCAACTTCAGTAAGATGATTTTTTTCATTATTATATTGGTGTTACTGGGCAGTTCTCTCTGGTATTACGCCGGGTCTGGCTTTGATGAAAAGAGTTACTCTATGAGTACCATCAAACTGGAAGGCGGCTGCGAAGCTGTGATATTGCAAGGGCTCAATGTTTTTGAAAAAAAATCACTTAATAAAGAAATTACAGAAATCCTGAAAGAAAATAATCAATCCTGTATACCAGGACGCCGTATCTATTTTGATAAAAAAACCTCATTAACGACGACTAATTATGGCAGAACGATGCTCTCTGCATGCAATCTTAACAGTCGTGGTCATATCGTTTCCTGTGACAACTTCTATTATCTGGACTGGAGAACGTCTTGAAACGAAATGCCACGCTGACAATATCCCTGGCTGCACTTTTACTGGTGATTTTTACAGGATTTAACTTTTTCAAATCCCGGGCTAACGATCTGCCTTTCCGCTGCTCAGCATTCAGTCGCTACGAGCTAAGCCGTCATGATGCGAGTAGAATTGAGTTTGCTGTAACACAGGATCTGCGTTTTATCGATTCTGATACAGGATATCTGTTATTAAATGGTCAGGTTACAGTTGATGATAAGATTACAGGACTTAATCGGCGTATTGCGTTAAGTCAGGGCCGGAAAATAGACAGTGATACATACCGTTATAAAATCACAAAGATGATCACTTCTACGAATGATTCAACACCAGACGATGTCTTTAATATTTTGCTGGCTGAGATTACACTCGACCCCAATTATTTGCAGCTGGACTTCACCCGGCTAAATCGGAATACTTATCTTATAAGTGGTCCCCTTTCAAGTTTATTTACCTGCCAGCGGTATTAAACCCGTCAGTTTTTAGTGGGAATTATACCCGTAAGATAGAATGCTCTTACGGGTATTTTTCTGATGCCATTTTTCAGGCGCAACGTAAATCCCCGGTTGGTAATAAATATAGGCGTTCAGATGAGCGTTTTTTTTGGTTTTTAAAATCCCGTTTGCCAGAGTATTGATAATACGGATGGTATGCATTCTGCCATCAAGATTTGAATGCGAGGACAAAAGCGGATCTTACCAAAATAGAGAGTGCAGAACTTACACTATGTACACCTGCAGGTAAGATAGGGTGCTGGGTGCAAAATCTCCTTTTGGAGCTTTAACCTATATTGATGCATTAAAATAGAATAAAAACCTAATTATTAGATTGTTGTGGATTTAAATGTCCATTTTGGGAGCGGTGTGTCCTAATTAAGCCTGACGGATGTTTTGTTATTTTATCAATACAGGACTTCACAATGATGGCTGAATATTTTTATTCTCAACTTTGGCTATATCTCAACACTGTAAGGCTTTTTTGTATGCCTGATATGACGAATCGATAACCTGTATGCTCAGGTGATTATGATTTCCTGAGAAAACGACAACGCTATCATTTACTTCGTTAAAATTCTGACGTGTGCTTTTGTCTGCTAATTTACAAGCATTTAAGTGGTGTAATGATATTTACTGATTTTTCTACTAATCACTAACCTTGTGTTAGTCAGATTGAGTTAATTATTATGTTTAGAGTAACCGAAAATCATGAGCGGGTCATTGATGCATTAGCCGGATATACCCAGGCTGCAAATCCAGATGAGATTTCGCGTGGGAAGCGTCGCTATCATCTTACTAAAGATAATCTACGCCGAATTATGTTCATTCTTGATGGTGATTTCTTACTCAAGTTAAAGGGCGATCATAAGGTGTTGAATGTCTTATCGGCTCCCTTTGTTGTCGGCGTTACGCCAGCACTCGATGAACCTCCCGTTTATCTGGAAAGGATTGATTATGGAAAAGTCAGTTTTATTGATTACGATCTATTCTGGCAACTGATCTTCGAGAAAGACCTTTTCAATGACGCTATGTCTATTTTATCTGGCCAATATTCTGACCTGATGAACTATATACAGTTATCTAAAAATAATTCCTATGATGAAGTGGTTTCCTTAATCCGGCATTGGGAAAAGCTACCACCGCACCTGAAAAAGCGATTTTCAGCACTTTGTCTGATTCAAAGTAGTTCACATCTTTCAAAAAGCTCAATTTGCAGAGTGCTGAAAGAATTGAAAGAGAAAGGTGAACTCACCCTGGTTAATGGCAAGTTTACCTGATTATTTTAACTTTTGAGATGCTTAAGGAAAAAATGGATTTTAAAGTTGTTTGTACAAATGAAAACTACTTCTTTCGGTTGGGCATCTCAAAAATAATTGAGGAGGCATTACTATCTGATTCATCTGTGGAGTTTTTACGAACTGACAGTTCACAAAGTCTGGGCCTGGCCGATTTTATACTCATTAATGCTGCTCAGTGGCGTCTTTATATGTGTCAGCCGGCCTACCGTGCTCGGAAGCCCGGTAGCATTATAATAGTGTTCACTGACGATGTAGAAGACATCACCCTTGAGCAACTTCCTGTATGCTATCACTCTATTATTATTATTTCGCGCAATGATTCCATTCGGGATATTCACGAGAAAATCATTCGCTTCTGGGTCGGTCATCAGGGAAACAGACAAGGTTTTCTACCGTCATATTGCGCAGGCTGTGTTTTTGCACGTGTGACGATAGTCCAGTTGCAGGTGCTGAGTTTTTTAAAAAAAGGGTATAATGTCGGGCAAATAGCTAAGCATCTTAATCTTTCAGTTAAAACTGTTTACACACATAAGTATAATGTAATGAAAAAGTTTTCACTCAACGGTGACAGGCAATTTAACGCATTTATCAATGATCTTTCTGTGTTTGAGCTTTATAAAGGAATTATTGATACCCCAGAGCCTTAATCGACAATGTCTCTTTTTGATGTGGTTCGGTTGTTCTTTTTTTGTCGGTTGAGAGGAGTGACAAACTTATGACATCGTTATGAAAGAGTTTAATGAGAAGATGCTATCGTTATAAAAATTAATACACGTTTCAGAATGCTGAAAATACCTAAACAACTTCATTTTTAGAATAATCAAAAGTATGTGAGAATTAGCCTGTTAATTAAGATTTTTCCTGAAATTAATGTTGAGAGAGTTAAATGGAAGTCGCCAATAAAATAGCAATCTGTTCTCTGATGCTGGCTACCGTGCAAATGAGTGGCTGCACGTCTCACAATGCTGAACCACAGCGCCTGATAATGCGTAATCCCGCCAGCGAGTGGTGTCTTCAGCGCGGTGGAAAGCTGGTGCAAGAGGCATCATCCAGCGGCAGTGCGCTCTATTGCGTTTTGCCATCAGGAGAAAAGATTAAGCAGTGGGCGTTATTTCATCGTGATCATTCTAAATAGTTCCTGGATTATTCAATAGTCAGCATGATGATGCTTAACTGTATTGTATTATAAATAGTTTTGCCTGGTTTTATCATGAAAATTCATCAATGTTCGATCCGTTCTTCACTAATTTCCCTTTACAACTGGACTGATTAACGTTTCTGGCCTCATTCCTGTCACAGGAAATGAGGCTGAATTTTTTTATTAAGTGCAGTCGCTGAAAATAATTTCTTTTATGAGTTGTTTTGCCGGGTGTGCAATTAAAAAATCTTAAAAAATTAAAGTTATGTTTATAATTTATTTCTGCATATCTAAATTTCGGGATGCTAAAAATTTCGAAAGAAGAAAGTTTGTTTAATTTGTTCAGATAAAAGGATTTATTCATTGTGCTATCTGAAATTAATTTAACTGTTCTTTTTACGAGCAGCACTAGCGTAATCCCAAATCAAATTAAACAGGTAAGCATAGACCAGAAAAAACAGCACCAGCCCGCATTCCAGTTTCAGCGCTGCGAGTAGCGTAATATTCAGCCACCATGCTGCAAAAGGTATCAGCACCACTAACAGTCCAGCCTCAAAAAAAACGGCATGGAGGCATCTCATTCGCCAGTCTTTTTTAAATCCTGTTCGGAGCTGGATGCTGTCAAACATCAGATTGAACAGGTAGTTCCATCCCATTGCCAGCGTTGATGAGACGATCGTCAACAGTGCCGATTGTGCGGGGGCAGCTGAGGCCCAAATCATCAGGATAATGAATACCAGCACATTGGCAGCAACTTCGAAAACAACCGCGTGCAGCACTCTCTCTTTGGTGGTGCGCACCGGGGATAAATAGTGTTCCAAAGCAAACTCTCATTGATTAGTCAGGCACCGTAATGGGTGCAGGAAAAATGCAGGACTATCCTGCCATCAGTATCTGAATGCTAAAACGTTCTGCAGGGTGCCCCGTTGTCGGTTTCAGAGCAACTATGTTGCTTCGGCTTTTGTTTCGGCATGACTGCGTTCCATATTCGCTGTGATGATAACAACTCTTGAGCGGGGTAAACTATTAAAATGCCAAATGAATCCTAAATAGATTTATATTTTAATTTTTATAAAAATGTCAGTTTTGAGGTCTGTTTAACAGGGGTGCCAATCTTTCTGAAACATTCATTGAGCACCCGAACCACGGTTGCCAGCCCAACCCCTGCCCTTAGGGCAACGTCTTTCAGCGACATGTCTGCTCCTTTGAGGTAAACACCTCAAAACACCATGCGATGAGTTTAAGACGCCGCGTTATCCTGCTGGTTCAGCTTTCTGCTGGACTATGACGGAGTTCAAAATGAATAAAAAGCAACGTGTTGCCCTGTTGGGATGTGGCTTTATTGGCGAAGTTCATGCCACGAATCTTCAGGCGCATCCTGAGGTTGAACTGGTTTGGGTGGCTGATGCAGAACCTGCACGCGCTGACGCGTTCGCGACGCGCTTTTCGACCCGTGCAGCATCCGTGAGTGAGGCGATCAATGATGCAGAGATCGATATGGTGTTAATCGCCAGCGCAACGCCGACTCATGCCGATTTGCTGGAAACCGCCGCCCGTGCCGGTAAAGCAATCTACTGTGAAAAACCGATCGATCTCTCTCTTGAGCGTGCACGCTCAGCTGTGGCTAATGTCCTCCCTTACAACGTACCAGTCACTGTGGGGTTTAATCGCCGTTTCGATGTCAGTCATCAGCAGCTTAAACAGCAACTCCGCCTGGGGCGGATTGGGCCGGCAGAACTGATACAAATGGTCTGCCGCTCTTCGGCCATGCCGCCGCTGAGTTATCTGAAAGCTTCCGGTGGCCAGATGCGCGATCAGGCTATCCACTTTTTTGACCTGCTGCGCTGGCTGACTGAAGATGAGGTCACGGAGGTTGCTGCTATGGGGGCAGCGCTGGCGTTACCCGCGATCAGCGAATTTGACGATGTGGATACCAGCACGTTGCTATTGCGGCTGCACGGCGGGGCGCTGGCACAGCTGGACAATGCTCGCCGCACTGGTTATGGCTACGATGAACGTATCAGTGTGATGGGACCGCTCGGGATGCTCGAATCGGCTTCTCAGCCACAGCGGGGAGTCAGCTGCTATCAGAGTGCGCAGATTCTGCAGCCGGGGCTGCTACCCGACTGGTTTAGCCGGGTGCAGCCCACTTACTATGCCCATCTGGATGCGTTTATCCGCTCGCTGAATGGTGAGCAGATTGACGATCTGCCGAACCTTGAGGATGGTCTGAAAGCACAGGCAATTGCGGAAGCCGCCGTAATTTCGCTGGCAGAAGGGCGCTTTTGCCAGGTGGAAAAACTGCTGATTTGATCAGGCATGGCAGGCTGATAAAAAATAATTTTATTTTTATCGAATAGAAACCGGCGCTGAGGTGTTTACCGTACAGCGCCGCGATAGCGGACTGCATCCGGCGGACTTTATTGCCTGCCTCACAGACCCGATAAGGATAAATTATGACAACGCGTTCTGGTATTTCTCTGCTTGCTGTTCCGGCTCTATTGCTGATGCTGCACTCTCCGCTGAGTATGGCGATGGGTGATAATGACAGTGATAAAAAAACGCCCGACTGTCCAAAAGGTCAGGTCTATGACAGTCATACGAAAAGCTGTGTGCCCGAAAAAACCAGCAAGTTGAGTGACGATGATAAAACGCGCTATGCCTATCATCTGGCAAAAAAGGGCGAATATCAGGCGGCGCTGAACCTGCTGGATACACTGAAAAATCAGGATACGCGCGAAGCCTGGAACTACCGTGGTTATGCCACCCGCAAGCTGGGGCGTACCGACGAGGGTATTGGCTATTATCAGCGCGCCATTGCGCTTGATCCTCGTTACGCTAAAGTGCGTGAATATCTGGGCGAAGCCTGGATGATTAAAGGGCGTCCCGATTTGGCTCGCGAACAGTTAAAAACCATTGCCGGGATTTGTGGTACAGATTGCGAGGAGTACCGCGATCTGCAAGCCGCGATCAATGGCCATCCTGAGGTTTGATGCGGCAGGGAGGAGCGAAAAATCACTCACAGTGACATCCGTCAGCACCTTGCGGAACATCTGACGCGGCTCTGGCGTTATGGCTATGTGTTGTCACACAACCGTGACATGGCAGAAGAGCTGGTACAGTCAACCTGCGTGCGCGCGCTGGAACGCAGCGCGCAGTTCATGCCGGGCACGCGTATTGATCGATGGCTGTTTTCCATCCTCCATTCCATCTGGGTTAGCGATTTACGCGCACGAAAAGTGCGGCAGGGGCAGGGATTTGTGGATCCCGATGCGCTGCTGGCCGCGGATAATCACGCCACCAGCGACGACAATCGCCATTTCCAGCGCATTATGCAACACGTTAACGCCTTACCCGAGGCACAGCGAAATGCGCTGTTTCTGGTTTACGTGGAAGGACTCACCTATCAGGAGGCAGCAGAGACGCTGGCTGTCCCGGTTGGCACCATTATGAGCCGTCTGGCCGCCGCACGCGCCACGCTAGCCAGACAACCGGCGACCACGCCCTCACCGAAGGAGAAACGGAGATGAACAGGGAAACTTTTACGCCGCCGTGGCGCGATGAGGCGATTGTCGCCTGGCTGGATGGTGAGATGACGCCGCGAGAAGCTGCGCAGTTTGAACAGGCGATGGATGAGGATGCTGAACTGGTCGAGCGGGTTGCGCATTTTCAGCACACCAGTCTCGATTTTGAACAGGCTTTTTCGCCGCTACTCGAACAGGCACCACAGGCCAGAATGGCCCAGCGCCTGGCGACCATTCCGGCACCCGAGGTGGCCACCGGGTATAGTCGTCGCGCGCTTATTGCCGCATCGGTCAGCTTTTTACTGGTGGGCAGCGGCATTGGTTTTCTGGCAAGACCCTCAGATGATGGGAAGGATGAAAGTCAGAATATCCGCGATCTGGAGGCGCGCTATATGTCGCTTTACAGTGCTGAAACGCTGGCCGATACCCCCAATGACGCCGCAATGCTGCAGAGAGGTCTCGACCGTACACGGCTGGATTTAGGACTGGAGCTGCACCCGCAGCAACTTCGCCTGCCAGGCGCTGAACTGAAAATGGTGCGGATCCTGCGTTACGAACGAACGTCGATTGCACAGATCGCCTGGCTGCATGCTGATTATGGTCCGATGGCGCTCTGTATCTCGCCTGCACCACAGGATTCGAACCCGATTACTCAGGAACAGCGCCACGGCATGCAGCTGGCCTGGTGGAAGCGCGGTGGCTATCAGTATGTGTTGATAGGGCGTAATCCCTCTGCTCAGTTGGCTGCCATCGCTGAAACATTGGTGACCACGCTCAGTTAAAAAAGTCTGTCCCTGAGCGCTTGCTTCAACAGCGATTATCTGGCCTGTGCGGCAATAATCAGCGCAATGTTTACCCGATCATCAACCACTCCAACCAATCGATCCATTCCAAAGGCAGAGCGGGATATCGCGGTGGAGGCATGCAGCGCCAGAGAGCGTGACGCCGGATCAATTGTTTTACCACTGTCCAGTGAGGCCTGCATCACCACTGACCGGCTGACATTTTTAACCGTTAGCACGCCAAAAATACGGTAGTTACCCTCACCTAGTGAGGCAACACGACTGCTCACAAAGTGAATCTGCGGGTAACGCTCCGCATCAAAAAAGAGATCGCTTTTCAATTGCCAGGTCAACAGACTGTTCGATGCCACCAGTGTGCCCACTGGAATATTCACTTCGATACGATCGTCATGGTCTTCATCCGGATTAAGTGTCACCGTGCCAGACACACCCTGTAGTCTGGCTTGCGAAAAATCGTGACCAAAGGCACGCCATGAGAGGCCAATCGATGTTTTATCAGGTGTTATGGTATAGGTTACTGGCGCGGCGTAAAGTACCGGACTGAGCAGGGCGAACAGGGTGCATAAACAGGCGACACGCATCATCACAATTTTCTCTTTTTTAGGCAGACCAGACGTTAACGCCTCAAACCACGATCTTATTCGATTTTTTTAGCACTGTTTTCACCCTTCATGCACAGGTAATCTGACAAATATTAACTGACTGTCACCTTAGTTTCACCAAAGTGTAATAATTATTGTTAGGGCTGAACATTAATAACGTACAATATTAAGAATACATTAAGACGCTTTTATCGGCGGATGTTTTCGGTGAAATTAACAGGATACTGATTTGATCAGGAGTTGTCTGGTGTGTCTGGATTTATTTTCAGTAAAATCAGTTAGTTGTATTGAATCTCAGATATTGCTTCTCTGGTGGGTGGGTTTATAATCTGAGAAGTGGCAGCCCTTGCGATCTTAAACAAAACATCAATAAATCAAAAATTGAGAGCTGAGTCATTATTATTAACTTAAATGTGAACTTTTTCGTAAAACCTTTACTCACTCTTCATTCATTTTATTGCAATGAACACTATTCATTTAATGTTCAGTTAAGTTTCATACGTTAGTTTGTATTAGCAGTCCGGTAACCTCAATTCCAGAATGGGAAAATAAGGTGTCGATAACGCCATAACCGGATGTTGATAATTCGCTATTTCAATTCTTTTGCCGGCGTTGTGTCTGATTAACAACGCGCGACAGCTAATGAGTTTGATCTGCAGGAGTTTTAGCATGGATTTTTTGCCATTTTCCCGCCCTTCATTTGGTGATGAAGAGCTGGCTGCTGTTAAAGCGGTATTTGACTCTGGGTGGATAACAACAGGCGCTAAATGCGCGGAACTGGAGCAGGCTTTTGTACAACTGACTGGCAACCAGCACGCCATTGCGGTGAGTTCTGCCACAGCGGGGATGCATGTAACGCTGATGGCGATGGGAATCGGGCCTGGCGATGAGGTCATTACGCCGTCCATGACCTGGGTCTCCACTCTGAACCTGATCACGCTGCTGGGCGCCACGCCGGTGATGATTGATGTCGATCCTGACAACCTGATGGTGACGCCGGAACTCATAGCTCAGGCGATTACCTCACGTACCCGCGCGATTATTCCGGTGCATTACGCTGGTGCTCCCGCCGATCTCACGCCAATCTATCAGCTTGCTGAGCAGCATGGCATCGCCATTATTGAAGATGCGGCTCACGCGGTGGGCACGACTTATCACGAGAAGCCAATCGGGCATCGCGGCACGGCTATTTTCTCTTTCCACGCCATCAAGAATATCACCTGTGCGGAAGGCGGCCTGGTGGTGACCGATGACGCTGCTCTCGCCGATCGTATTCGCAGCCTCAAGTTTCATGGCCTGGCGGTTGATGCTTTTGATCGCCAGACCAAGGGGCGTCTGCCACAGGCAGAAGTGATGATGCCGGGCTTTAAATATAATCTGCCTGATATCAGCGCAGCCATTGCGCTGGTGCAGTTACAGAAGCTACCCGGTTTTATTGCTCGCCGCCGTGAGATAGCTGAGCGCTATCTGGAAGCGCTGCACACGCTGCCGTTTACGCCATTGTCACTGCCTGCCTGGCCACATCAGCACGCGTGGCACCTGTTCATTATTCGCATTGATGAGCAGCGCTGCGGTCTGACGCGTGATGCCTTTATGCAGGCACTGAAGTCGCGGGATATAGGCAGCGGATTGCATTTCCGTGCGGCGCATACCCACAAATATTATCGCGAACACTATCCCGATTTACGTTTACCTGCCAGTGAACTGAATAGCCAGCAGATGTGTTCGATTCCGCTGTTTCCGTCAATGACGGATCAGGATATCGAGCGTGTGATTCAGGCTTTACATGACATTGCCGGAGCCTGAAATGCGCGATATCAAACCGATCAATATGCTCTCCGTGGTCATCCCGGTCTATAACGAACAGGAAAGCCTGCCGGAGTTGCTGCAGCGGACCAGCGCGGCATGTGACGCCATTGAAATTGAGTATGAAATTCTGCTGGTTGATGACGGCAGCAGTGACCGTTCAGCCGAACTGATTGAACAGGCTGCCATCATTCCCGGCAGCCGCATAACGGGCGTACTGCTCAATCGCAACTACGGTCAGCACTCCGCCATTATGGCCGGATTCAGCCAGGTCCGTGGCGATCTGATTGTGACACTGGATGCCGATCTGCAGAACCCTCCGGAAGAGATCCCGCGACTGGTTGAAGCTGCGCGTCAGGGTTATGACGTGGTGGGTACAGTCCGCCAGCAGCGTCAGGATACCTGGTTCCGTCGCAAGGCCTCGCGCACGCTCAACCACCTGATTCAGCGGGTCACCGGCAAAGCGATGGGCGATTACGGCTGTATGTTGCGTGCCTATCGGCGCCATATCGTCGAGGCGATGCTCAATTGTCACGAACGCAGTACGTTCATTCCGATTCTGGCCAACACCTTTGCCCGAAACACCATTGAACTGCCGGTGCTCCACGCTGAGCGGGCCTTTGGCGATTCGAAATACAGCTTTATGCGCCTGATCAACCTGATGTACGACCTGGTGACCTGCCTGACCACCACGCCGCTGCGATTGCTCAGCGTAGTAGGCAGCCTGATTGCACTCTCCGGCTTCGCTTTCTCGCTGGTGCTTATCGTATTGCGACTCTTTTTCGGTGCGGCATGGGCGGGAGATGGTGTTTTCGTCCTGTTCGCCGTGCTGTTCATGTTTATCGGTGCCCAGTTTGTGGGTATGGGACTGCTCGGGGAGTATATCGGGCGAATTTATAACGACGTTCGGGCGCGTCCGCGCTATTTCGTTCAACGCATTGTTCAGGCTCCTGAAGAGCCTTCAGTACAGGATACTCAATCATGAAGACCGTTGTTTTCGCCTATCACGATCTGGGCTGTGTCGGCATCAATGCACTGCTTAGCGCAGGCTATGAGATCACCGCCATTTTTACGCACAACGATGTGGCTACCGAAAATCACTTTTTCGGCTCAGTCGCGCGTCTGGCGGCAGAGCACGGCATTCCGGTCTATGCACCGGACGAGGCGAATCACCCAATCTGGCTTGACCGCATCCGCACCATGGCGCCAGAAATGATCTTCTCCTTCTACTATCGCCATCTGCTGAGCGATGAGATCCTGCAATGCGCTGAAAAGGGGGCTTTTAACCTGCACGGTTCACTGCTGCCAAAATACCGCGGTCGGGCGCCACTCAACTGGGCGCTGGTCAACGGTGAGACGGAAACCGGCGTTACGTTACATCGCATGGTGAAGCGTGCGGATGCCGGTAATATTCTGGCGCAGCAGAAGGTGGCCATTGAGGATGCAGACAACGCGCTGACGCTGCATCGTAAACTGACCCAGGCTGCAGAGCAGTTACTTAACGACGTCTTACCTCGCCTGCGCACGGGTGAGGTCAGTGAGACGCCACAGGATGAGAGTCAGGCGACCTGTGTTGGCCGTCGCACGGCCGAAGATGGCCGCATCGACTGGAATCAACCCGCAGAGAAGATTCACAATCTGGTCAGAGCGGTTACCGATCCGTGGCCAGGCGCCTTCGCCTTCGCCGGTTCGGTTAAATTTATCGTCTGGAAGAGCCGGGTTCATACGCACCCGCATCAGGCGAAGCCAGGTACGGTGATTTCTAAGCAGCCATTCCTGATCGCCTGTGGTGAGGGTGCACTGGAAATTCTCACCGGACAGTCCGAGCATGGCGTTTACATGAATGGCAGCCAGCTGGCGCAGAGCCTGGGCATGGTGCCTGGCGCACTGCTCTATTCAAAACCGCAGTCGGCGCTGCAACGTCGTACACGCGTGCTCATCCTCGGGGTTAACGGCTTTATTGGTAATCATCTCACCGAGCGTTTATTGCAGGATGAGCATTTTGAAGTCTATGGCCTGGATATAAGTTCAGACGCCATCAGCCGCTTCCTGGAACATCCGCGCTTCCATTTTGTTGAAGGGGATATCGCTATTCACTCCGAATGGATTGAGTATCACATCAAAAAATGTGATGTCATCCTGCCGCTGGTGGCGATCGCTACGCCGATTGAATACACCCGTAATCCGCTGCGCGTCTTTGAGCTCGATTTCGAAGAGAACCTGAAAATCATCCGTGACTGCGTGAAGTATCAGAAGCGCATTATTTTCCCATCCACCTCTGAAGTCTACGGCATGTGTACTGATGCCAGCTTCGATGAGGATAGCTCGAATCTGGTGGTCGGGCCGATCAACAAACAGCGCTGGATTTATTCGGTATCGAAACAGCTGCTGGACCGTGTGATCTGGGCTTATGGCGAAAAAGAGGGGCTGCGTTTTACCCTGTTCCGTCCGTTCAACTGGATGGGACCGCGTCTGGATAACCTCAACGCAGCACGCATCGGCAGTTCTCGCGCGATCACGCAACTTATCCTCAATCTGGTTGAAGGTTCACCGATTAAGTTGATCGACGGCGGCAAACAAAAGCGCTGTTTTACCGATATTCAGGATGGTGTGGAAGCATTGTTCCGCATTATCGAAAACAAGCAGCAGAATTGTGATGGTCAGATCATCAACATCGGTAATCCGGACAATGAAGCCAGTATCAAAGAACTCGCGGAGCAGTTGCTGGCCAGCTTCGAGCGTCACCCGCTGCGCAGCCAGTTCCCGCCGTTTGCCGGTTTCCGCGAAGTGGAAAGCAGCAGTTACTACGGTAAAGGCTATCAGGATGTGGAGCACCGCAAACCGGCTATCCGCAATGCGCGTCGCCTACTTGGCTGGACGCCAACCGTCACGATGGATGTCACTATCGACAACACGCTCGATTTCTTCCTGCGTACCGTTGAGCAACAGGCTGATAAGTGATGAAGAAGATCGGTCTGCGGATTGACGTAGATACCTGGCGCGGCACGAAGCAGGGTGTGCCGGCGCTGCTTGAGCTCTTCCAGCGTCACGCAGTGCGGGCCAGCTTTTTCTTCAGCGTGGGACCGGACAACATGGGCCGCCATCTCTGGCGGCTGGTGAAACCGGCGTTTCTCATGAAGATGCTGCGCTCCCGCGCCGCATCACTATATGGCTGGGACATTCTGCTCGCCGGAACGGCCTGGCCGGGAAAGCAGATGGGACGTGGCCTGCGGAACATTATGCAGGATGCCACACGCCAGCATGAAGTCGGTCTGCATGCCTGGGACCACTTTGCCTGGCAGACCTGGGCGGGTGTCTGGCCGCAGGATAAACTGGTTGAGCAGATAGCACGCGGCACCGAAACGCTCAGTGAGATCCTTGGTCATCCTGTCAGCTGTTCGGCCGTTGCAGGCTGGCGTGCTGATGGTCGGGTCGTTGCCGCCAAACAGGATTTTGGCTTTCACTACAACAGTGACTGCCGCGGCAGCGGGCCATTCAGGCCCATACTGCCAGATGGTCAGATCGGCACTGTACAGATTCCGGTGACGTTACCCACATGGGATGAAGTGGTTGGCCGTGAGGTCAGCGCAGAAGGCTATAACGATTACATTCTGGCGAAAATGCTCGCTTCTGATGATGGCGCTGTCTATACCGTGCATGCCGAAGTGGAGGGGATTATTGGCTTACCAGACTTCGACAAATTGCTGAATGCAGCAACCCGTAATGGCATTCAGTTCTGTCCGTTAAGCGAGCTATTGCCCGACGACCTGACCACCTTACCCGTGGGAAGGATCGTCAGAGGTGAAATTCCCGGACGGGAAGGGTGGCTGGGCTGCCAGAAACTGACTAAAGAGGCGAACTAGTGCGGATACATAAGAACACGAAGTGGCTCATTTTTTTTAGCTTTTTCATTCTCTATTACCTTCTGCCGCCGATGTTCCGCGACCTCTGGCAACCGGATGAGACACGTTACGCAGAGATCAGCCGGGAGATGCTGGCAACCGGTAACTGGGTGACGCCACACTTCTTCGGTCTTCGCTATTTTGAAAAACCGATTGCGGGTTACTGGATAAACTCACTGGGCCAATGGCTGTTCGGCCATAACAATTTTGGTGTACGGGCAGGATCAATATTCTCAACAGCGATAACCGCCGCGTTGATCTTCTGGCTCGGCAGGCGGATGTTTGGTTCGGTCCGCACCGCTGCTGTGGGTTCTCTGATTTTCCTGAGTTCACTGCTGGTTTATGGTGTTGGCACTTATGCCGTGCTCGATCCGATGCTGATGCTCTGGCTGGCGGCCGCAATGTGCAGCTTCTGGCTGGCGACGGAGGCCAGCGGACGCGCCGGGCGCGCGGGCGGCTATCTGCTGCTGGGTCTCGCCTGCGGCATGGGATTCATGACCAAAGGATTTCTGGCGCTGGCGCTACCGGTGCTGGCGATTCTGCCATGGGTGATCTGGCGAAAGAGAATACCTGAGCTGCTTTGCTTCGGGCCGCTGGCGATTCTCTCTGCCGCAGCAATCAGCGCACCCTGGGCGCTGGCGATCTATCATCAGGCCCCTGATTTCTGGCACTACTTCTTCTGGGTTGAGCATATTCAGCGCTTTGCAGAAGAGAATGCACAGCACAAAGCCCCTTTCTGGTACTACCTGCCGGTTCTGCTGCTGGGAACACTACCGTGGCTGGCGCTGTTACCGGGTGCACTGATGACCGGCTGGCGCGAGCGTCAGCAGAATCCCGGCGCACTGTATCTGCTGAGCTGGACGGTGATGCCGCTGCTGTTTTTCAGTCTGGCAAAAGGCAAACTGCCAACCTATATCCTGCCCTGTTTTGTGCCGCTGTCGCTGTTGATGGCCCATTATGGGCTGAACGCGGCGCAGCGGGCAGGGCGCGCATTAACCGTTAATGGCTGGATCAACCTGATTTTCGGCATCCTCACGCTGGCAACCGTGCTATTGGTACTCGCGCCCTGGAGCGTAACGCATCACCCCCTGTTTGCCACTCATGAGATGCTGAAGCTGGGACTGGGAGCGCTGGCGTTTCTCATCTGGGGACTGGCGGGCGCATACAGCTGCCGATTTTCACAACGCCGCTGGCTGGTGGCCGCGCTTTGCCCGCTGGGGGTCGCTCTGTTTATTGGCTCAGCTATCCCGGATAAAATCCGTGATGCCAAACAGCCGCAACACTTTGTCTCTGTGATCAGCGAGCGTCTGGCATCCAGTCATTTTATTCTGGCGGACAATCCGGGCGTGGCATCTGCCGCAGCCTGGCACCTGCAACGCAGTGATATCGGCTTCTATGATAATAAAGGTGAGCTGCAATATGGGCTGAGCTACCCGGATGCGCAATCCCGCTTTGTCTCTCAGGCGGATTTTGGCGGCTGGCTTGCCGATCATCGCCGTATGGGAAGCGTGTCCCTGCTGTTACTGGTTGATTCCCCACACAGTGATATCGGCGAGGATGTGCCGGTTCCGGATGCGGTCTATCGCCAGGGCAGGCTTGTCTGCCTTTATTACGGTCAGATGAAGTAAATGCTGCTGCTGATTGTGCTGGTGAGTCTGCTCAGCTGCAGCGCGCAGCTGTGTCAGAAACAGGCGACCCACGCGGTATCAGGCCGCATCCGCTTAAGCTGGATTGGCGTAAGCGTGCTGCTGTTGGGTATCGCGATGCTCCTCTGGCTGCTGGTGCTGCAGCGGGTGCCCGTCAGCCAGGCGTATCCCATGCTGAGCCTTAATTTCATCTTCGTTGCGCTGGCCGGACGCATTTTGTGGCGCGAACGGCTAACGCTTCGTCAGATTGCAGGCACGCTGCTGGTGGTGACGGGCGTCGCGCTAATGGCGAGCCAGCTATGAAAGGATATGGATGGGTTACGTGCAGCGTGCTGCTGGTCTCAGCGGCACAGCTGATGATGCGCTGGGCGATGCCGCGCCTGCCCGATGTCAGTAGCCTGACGTCGCTGCCAACAGTTGCCATACTGCCTGCCTTGCTGCTGCTGGCCGGGTTGGGAGCTTATGCTGTTTCCATGCTCTGCTGGATTCGGGCGCTGCACTATTTTCCGCTTAATCGGGTCTATCCACTGCTCAGCCTGAGTTACGTGCTGGTCTGGCTGGTGGCGGTTTGCTTACCGGTATTTCACGAAGCATTTAGCTGGCGCAGCTTAGCCGGTGTGGTGATTATTGTAATCGGGCTACTGTGCATTGTTGTTAAGCCCTGAACATTCCGTCTTTTACCATTTCCGCAATGAACACTGTTTTTATTAACGTTTCCGGGCGGTAGTTAATGCCGTCATGATGGATTGTTTAGCGTTTTCATGATAAAGATCCATTTTGTTATCGTTTTCGGGCGACGGATAAAGGATTCGACATGCTGGTTGGCTTTAGCGCACTGTGCGAACGTTATGCTATCAAACTGGCGCAGCCCTTACGCGTAAAGTCAGCTATCGGAACCGTACGCTCACATCATGAGGGCCAGGGACAGGTAGAAAATCATTATCCACCAGGCTATCAGCCGGAAGATGATTTTGCGGGTCACTTTGCCTTTGGTCTCAAGTACGAAGAGATCCATCTGGAGTTTTTCGCACGCCTGTTTACGACCATCGGACCACAACCTTTGGAAGCGTGGTGTCGGCAGGAACCGTTCGGACAGTATGCGCGACGGGCCGGCTTTCTCTATGAATGGCTGACTGGTAATACCTTACAGGTACCGGACGTCACCAACGGAGGCTATGTTGAGGCGATTTCATCCAAAGCGTATCTGACCCGAACGACCGTGAACCGTAACAGGCGCTGGCGCATCAATAATAATCTGCCAGGATCCGCTGATTTCTGCCCACTGGTACGCAGAACCGCAGCCATTGAGCAGGCGCTCACGTTCGATCTCAACGATGCTTTGCATGATCTGGATAACACCTTTGGCGCGGATATTCTGATGCGCACCGCCAGCTGGCTGACATTTAAAGAGTCACGTGCCAGTTTCCTGATTGAGAAAGAGGCGGACCAGGGCGATCGTATTCAACGATTTGCCCACGTTATCGCGCAGTATTGCGGCCAGCTTGAGGATCCACTCAGCGATGCCAGCCTGCATACCATACAGCAGGGCATTCTCGGGCAGGATGCGCTGGGATTGGGGCTGCGACGTTCGCCCGTGTTTGTCGGACAGTCGACCATGCGTGAAGATATCGTCCACTATATTGCACCACACTATGATGACGTTCCGCGCTTTATGAATGGGCTTAAAGCCTTTGAGCAGGCTACGCGGGGTGCCGCACCACTGGCTCGTGCGGGGGTTATCGCGTTTGGCTTTGTCTATATCCATCCGATGCGCGACGGCAATGGCCGCATCCACCGTTTTTTAATCAATGACACACTGATTCGTGATGGAGCGATACCGGATGGCGTGATCCTGCCTGTTTCAGCCACCATTACCAGTTCGATGGATTTTCGGGTCGGTTACGATCGCACGCTGGACGTATTTTCTAAACGGCTAATGCGGCGCTATGCAGGCTGCTATCGGTTTGGCGAGTTGAAAACCTATGAAGATGGCACGCGGAGTAATTTCACTTTCACCGAGTATGAGGATGCCCGTTTCGCCTGGCGTTATCCCGACTTAACCGAGCATGTGCTCTATACCTGCAGAGTCATCGAGCACACGGTCCGGACTGAAATGGCTGATGAAGCGCGCGTATTGGTGATATTTCAGCGCGCTCAACAGCAGCTGAAGGAGGTCGTTGAGATGCCTGATCAGGACGCCAGTCGTATTATCCGTTCGCTGAAAGAAAATGGCTGGCAGATTTCTGGCAAGCTCAAAAAAACGTTCCCGCTGCTGGACGATACAACTACTGCACAACGGATTGTGGAAGCGGTCAGGTCAGCGTTTGAGACCCACACAGACTAAGTATTCAGGTGTCATGTGAGGTCGCTGAGCACTGCATTTAGCAGAGCGGTTTAAGTTTTGTGGCCAGCGCACCTATATCGCTGACAATCAAATCCGGTGCAGGTGCCAGCGGGTAAAGTGCCTGTCCTTTGCGGGTAACAAATGCGGTTTTCATTCCTGCGCGTTTTGCTCCACCCACATCCCAGCCATGAGCGGCCACCATCATGCACTGTGATGCAGGCTGATCCATTTCCTGCATTGCCCACTGATACACTTTCAGATCGGGCTTATAAACCTGAACCTGTTCCACGCTGAGAATGCGCGTGAACAGCCGAGCCAGTCCGGCAGAACTGAGCTGCTTTTCGGCCAGTGCCGCAGAAGAGTTGGTCAGCGCGACCAGTGTAAATCCCTGTTGCTGCAGAGCACTCAGTCCTGCGGCGACATCAGGATGGGCTGGCATGGCTGCGATAATGTCAGCCAGCGGTGTTGCGTCTGCAGGCAGAGTAATACCATAGCGTGTGGCGGTCATCTGCAGCACTGCTTCGGCGATATCACCAAAGTTATGCCAGCTGCCGGTCACCGACTCCACGAGTGAATGATGTAATAGCGAGGTAAACCAGGCTTCAGCACGCTCCGGTCGGTCACCGAGTCGCTGCGCGACAACCCGGTTCAGCTCAGTGGTATCCAGCAGGGTCTCATTGACATCAAAAAACAGGGTGCCGCTGTAGGGTGCGGGGTTGTGACTGTCGGTCATCGTGCCTCCGGTTGGTTTAATGGATGTGACAGGTGAGGCGTTAAAGACGCTCTCTGAAGGTAGAATACTGATGAGGATTGCTCAATATCGGGTGCTGCGATAGTTAGAAATCAAACTAGAAAACCTGATGCGATTCAGGAAATTAGTTATGCGCATAATACTAATTATGTTAAACAGGATGCCCGGCTGGGCGATTCTTAATCGAAATGCACTTTACCTTCTTTAGCCGGATCGATTGCTCTTCCGGGTTTCTGAGGAACAACAAACGCCTGCCGTACCAATACCGCCCGTGGTTTTAGTTGATGCGACAAGGCTATTCAACGTGATGGCGTTATCCTCGTGGCTATGTTTGTCTGTAAGCATAACGTCGTCTTCCTCCTTTTCTGATGCATCCGGCGGCAATACCAGACAGGTAAAATCAGCAAAGGGAACGCGATGTCACTCCGCCAGTCCCCCACTCATTCGCTCATCGCCGCAAAGCCATAGGCGGCACCAGCCGAACCCGGATTTGCCGTCAGACCCTAACCGGTTAATCCTTTCTCGTAATTTCCGCAGAATCCGCCGCCGGCATATAAAGGGCAAGCAGACATAATCACCGACTTCAATTCGCTCAACCCAAACTACGCCCGGCCCTTACTTACTTCTTATCCTGCGACCAGGTCGCGCTGCGGATATCCACCTTCACCGGCAACAGACCAATCCGGGTAAAGGTATCCGCCAGTGCCTGCTGCTGCGTAAAGACTTCAGGCGTCATCCGCTCTGCACCAAACGGCATCCTTGCCAGCGCCTGCTGCCAGATCGGCTGGGGCAGACCGGTTGAGGAGGACATGATTTTAGCCGCCTCTTCATGATGCTGATTGGCCCACGAGCTCAGCGTGTCCAGCTCATCCACCACCTGAGCGGCGATTTGAGGATAAGTATCTGCGAACTTGCGACTGGCAAGATAGAAGGTGTAGTGCGGCACCAGTCCCTCGGCATTTTTAATCAGCCGGGCTTTAGCGGTGGTTTCCACTTCGGCGTAGTAAGGATCCCAGATGACCCAGGCATCCACCGCGCCACGCTGGAAGGCCGCGCGCGCATCGGCAGGCGGCAGATAGACGGGTGTAATGTCCTTGTAGCTCAGCCCTGCCTTCTCCAGCGCCGTGACCAACAAATAGTTAACGTCAGAGCCTTTATTCAGCGCCACCCGCTTGCCTTTAAGATCCGCCACGCTTTTAATCGGGGAGTCTGCAGGCACCACAATCGCTTCGGTTTTAGGGTTAGCTGGCGAGTGTCCCAGATAAACCAGATCGGCCTGTGCGGCCTGGGCAAATGTCGGTGGCGCATCGCCGGTGGCAGCCAGATCGATACTGCCGATGTTTAAGCCCTCCAGCATCTGCGGCCCGGCTGGGAATTCAATCCAGTGCACCGCAATCCCCTGCTTCTTAAATTCCTGATCCAGCGTGCCGCGATACTTCAGCAGCGCGAAGATATTGGCTTTTTGAAAACCGATATTCACTGTATCGGGTTTCTCTGCAGCTGCCCGGGCGTTAAATGCAAAACCCGCCTGGGCGGCAATAATCATTGCGCTGAATAAAACTTTTTTCATTTCTCATTCCTGAGTTTGTTTGTTGTCAGCGCAACATAACAAACGCGGATTGAAGCGCTTAGCGAGGAAATGTTCGATGCTTAGCTAAAAAAACGCTATGGATGCCAGACTGACTCGCGTACGCGAATGGCCCGACTGAATAACCCCAGCGCATAAAAGCGGTCAGCGATGGTTTGCTGTTCCCGGATGATGGCCAGGTTCATTCGCTGAGTCTGATGGCTGCGCCGGGCTAAGGCGTGCATTAGTGAGGTCGCAGAAATGCCGAGTTCGCTGGAGAGCAACGCGGCGGCTTCAGTATGGTGTGCATCAATGTAGCGGCCCGTCTGTTCCAGGGCGGTGAGCAGGATCTGCAACAGATCGCCCGACTGCGCCGCAAATCCGCGTTCGGCAAGGTAAAACTGATGATTATTGACCCGGCCAGTGCCATCCGCAATTACCCTGAACTGTCCGCTGTTCTCAGCATCACTGAGGAGCGGATCCCACATCATCCAGGCATCTACCGCGTTGAGGTCGCTGGGCGTCAGTGGATATTTGGGGGGTGCATAGACAATGCGCACCTCATCCAGCGCTAATCCCGCCTCATCCAGGATTTGCAGCAGCAGATAGTGGACATTAGAACCACGATTCACGGCGATGCGTTTGCCTCTGAGATCGCCAATCTGCTGAACCGGGCTATTAGTGGGTACCAGCAGCGCCACGCTCTGCGGAGCGGCAGGTTCCCAGGCGACGTAGACCATCGGGCTGTTGCTGGCTTGCGCAAACAAGGGAGGAACTTCGCCGGTGGTCCCGAAATCGACCTCCTTATTGTTCAGCGCATGGAGGAGCTGTGGACCCGCTGGAAACTCGCTCCACAGCACGCTGACGCCCTGATCGCTCAGCTGCTGCTCCAGCGACTGACGCGCTTTCAGAATGCCAAGGTTGCCAAACTTCTGATAACCGATACGCAGTTCACGCTCCTGCTGAGGCTGATGATGAGGAGAGGCCTCGCGCTGACGCAATGAGGTACGGCGGGGTTTAATCACACCCAGATGCCCCAGCTGGGTACGCAGTGTATGACGGCTGATGCCCAGCAGCGCGGCCGCCTGTAACTGATTACCCTGCGTGAGTTCCAGCGCATTTTTTACCAGCGCGGCGATCACTCGTGGATAGAGTGGCGTCTCACTCTGCTGCATCTGCTGACGTAAAAACTGGTCGAGCGCCTCCTCTCCGGAGGGTAAATCGCTGCCAGCAATGGCGTTCAGCCGCAGCTGTTGCGGCGTGACCAGCGAGGTCCTGCTGAGTAGCACCGCATTGTGCAGCGTGTTCTCCAGCTCACGGATGTTACCCGGCCAGCTGTAGTCCATTAGCGTGGCGACAGCATCTTCACTCAGCCGTAACTGAGGACGTCCCAGACGTCGCGCATAGAGTTGCAGAAAATGACTGGCCAGCACCGGAATATCTTCGCAGCGCTGGCGCAGCGGCGGCAATGTGACGCTGGCGACATTGAGACGGTAGTAGAGGTCTTCCCGGAACCACCGTTCACGAATCGCCACAGCCAGATCCCGGTTGGTGGCCGCAATTACCCGCACATTGACCTTTATCGCTTTAGACGAGCCCACGCGAATGATCTCGCGCTCCTGTAGTACGCGCAGGAGCTTCACCTGCAGCGACGGACTGAGTTCACCGACTTCATCCAGCAGCAGCGTGCCGCCTTCTGCTGCTTCAAACCAGCCACGATGGCGATCCTGCGCGCCGGTAAAGGCCCCTTTCTCATGACCGAACAGCTCTGACTCCGCCAGGCTCTCGGTGAGTGCCCCGCAATTGACCGCCAGAAATGGCTGCCGGCTGCGGGCGCTATGATGATGCAGATAGCGCGCCATCACCTCTTTGCCGGTGCCGGTTTCACCGATGATCAATACCGTTGCATCGGTAGGCGCGAGCTGATCCAGTACGCTTTTAAAGGCGCGCGATGCGGGATCAATTAACTCAGGGCTGGATATCTGCATCTTGTTTACCGGATTAACAGGAAAGCCATGACCATACCGCGTGGCAGTGGCGGAAACGAGGGGGCGAAACGAGCCGGGTTGTTGCCATTGCAGCAGTCTGCAGCTTTATCTGCCGCAAATGCAGCAGGATAGCGCAATTCCTGTTTGTTATAACCAATTGAATTTTAATGATAAAAAAACAAAATACACACTGGCACACATTCTGCAAATAGCGATATAACCAAAGCGTTAGTCCCTATGTAATAAATTAAAATATCGTTATAAAGGAATCTGCTAATGAGCCATGCGACAAAGGAAAATCTTAACCTTTTCTGGTTTCTGCCCACCCACGGTGATGGGCGCTATCTGGGCACCACAGAAGGCGGCAGAGCGGTTGATTTACCCTATTTACAGCAGATTGCGCTGGCGGCAGATAATCTGGGCTACTACGGTGTATTAATCCCGACCGGTAAAAGCTGCGAGGATTCATGGCTGGTTGCCTCGGCCCTGGCGCCGGTCACCAAAACGCTGCGCTATTTAGTGGCGGTTCGCCCTGGTCTGCAACCGCCGAGCCTGGCGGCGCGGATGGCGGCCACGCTGGATCGTCTATCCGGCGGACGTCTGCTGATTAACGTGGTTACAGGTGGCGATCCGGTGGAGAACAAAGGTGACGGTATCTTTCTGAGCCATGAAGAGCGTTATACAGTGACCCGGGAGTTTCTTGAGGTTTACTCCCGCCTGATGAAAGGCGAGAAGGTCGACTTTGCGGGCGAGCATATCCGCGTAGAAGGCGCAGAAATTCTCTTCCCGCCGGTGCAGGAAAAGGGGCCGCCGCTCTATTTTGGTGGATCGTCGGATGCGGCAATCGATGTTGCAGCGAATCAGATCGACACCTATCTGACATGGGGCGAGCCGGTTGAACAGGTGGCGGAAAAGCTGGCGGTGGTGCGTCAACGGGCGCAGGAGAGCGGCCGTACTCTCTCTTATGGCATCCGGTTGCATGTCATTGTCCGTGAAACCGAAGAGGAGGCCTGGGCGGCTGCGGATCGGCTGATCTCTCATCTGGATGAAGAGACTATCGCCGCCGCGCAGAAAATCTTTGCGCGTATGGATTCAGCCGGACAGGCACGGATGAGTGCATTACATCAGGGCTCGCGAGAGAGCCTGCGCATCGCCCCTAATCTCTGGGCAGGCGTCGGTCTTGTGCGCGGCGGTGCCGGAACCGCGCTGGTGGGCAATCCGCAGCAGGTTGCCGATCGCATCCGGGAGTATCAGGCGCTGGGCATCGGGAACTTTATTTTCTCGGGCTATCCGCATCTCGAAGAGGCACACCGCTTTGCTGAACTGGTGATGCCGCTATTGCCGCTGGCCGCCAACACCGAAAAGAAACAGCGCAGCGTGAACACAGGTCCGTTTGGTGAAACCATTGGCGGTGACCGTCGTCCTGACAAACAGGCCAGCGCCAGTTAGCCAGTTAAAAGAAGAGAAGGCTTGTGTATGTTACAACAGCAGATTGTCATTATCGGCGGTGGGTTCACCGGTACCGCGCTGGCGATCCATCTGGCCCGGCTGGGTGAGTCGGGATTGCAGGTAACGGTCATTGAACCGCGCGCGCAGCTTGCGCAGGGCGTGGCATATGGCACTACCGATCCAGCTCACCGCATTAATGTGCCAGCCGCCAGAATGCAGCTGGCAGGTGATGACGAGGGCGCATTCGACCGCGACTATCGCGCATCACCGGCTTTTAGCGCCGATTCGCAGGCACTGTGGCATGACGATAACGTCTATCCGCAACGTGGTGAGTTTGGTCGCTGGGTCAATGCGCAGTTTGAGTCTCAACAGCAGCGCTCACCAGTGAAACTTAATCATCTTCGTGACAGTGCGGTCGCTTTTAAGAATGGGGTGGTGACCACGGCTTCAGGGCAGCAGATCCGGGCCGATCAGGTCGTGCTGGCGATCAGCCATCCACCGCCGGACCTTCCTGTTCTGCTGAAGTCGCTTCAGAACCATCCGGGATTGATTGCTAACCCGTGGCAGAGCGATGCGCTGACAAAGGTCGGCCCTGATGATCGGGTCGCAATCATCGGGTCAGGTCTGACGATGTCAGATGTGGTGGCGTCGCTACATCGTCAGAAGCATCGTGGAGCGATCACCGCTTTCTCCCGCCGTGGACAGCTTCCGCGTGCAAACCTCAGTGGCAGTTCAGAGAACTACACGCTGGATTACAGTCAGCCGCAGAC
The DNA here is from genome assembly GCF_014495885.1 of Pantoea sp. MT58. Classification (NCBI taxonomy): domain Bacteria; kingdom Pseudomonadati; phylum Pseudomonadota; class Gammaproteobacteria; order Enterobacterales; family Erwiniaceae; genus Pantoea; species Pantoea sp. MT58. The sequence continues at coordinate 55,031 of NZ_CP061085.1, read as the reverse complement.
TGCTACCGCGCGCAGTTGGTTACATCGGGTGCGTCAGGAAGTCAGAAATGCGGCGGCGATGAATCTGCCCTGGCAGCTGGTACTGGATGACATCCGCCGTAACGGTCAGCGCATCTGGCAGAGTCTGTCGCTGCACGAGCAGCAACGCTTTCTGCATCATCTTCGCCCCTGGTGGGACGTCCATCGCTACCGGATTGCACCGCAGGTGAGCCAGGTTCTCAGCCAGCAGCAGGCCAGCGGTCAGCTGTCGTTGCTGGCGGCGCGCCTGATCGCAGCCGAATCGGGTGGCGAAACGCTCCGGCTGACGCTGCGCCTGCGTGGCGCGCAATCGCACATGCTTGAGGTGGAGAGAGTGATTGTCACCACCGGCCCCGCGCACAACGCTTTGCTTAACAGCAACGCGCTGTTGAGACAGCTGCAGGGTGACGGCGTGATTCAGCCCGATCCGCTGGCGCTGGGAATCCATGTTAATGCGCTGTCACAGACGCTGAATGTTAACGGTGAAGCGAATTCCAGTCTTTACGTCGCCGGGCCTGCCGCTCGGGGTCGTTTTGGCGAGCTGATGGGATTACCGCAGGTGGCGGAACATGCTGAATCTGTCGCACGGCAACTGCTTAGCACCTCGCCGCTGTCGCTCAGCGAGCGATGTCCTGGCTCACTGACTTACTAAATCCCCGACCTTAAACCACATTATTAATAGTGGGCGGCAAGCGATTGCCGCATCCGCTCAGGAGTCGCTATGTCATCGCAACGTGAAATTCGCCTGAATGCTTTCGATATGAACTGTGTCGGTCATCAGTCACCCGGCTTGTGGGCGCATCCCCGTGACCGCTCATGGCAGTACAAAGACCTGGAGTACTGGACCGATTTAGCGCGCCTGCTGGAGCGCGGTAAGTTTGATGGGTTGTTTATTGCTGACGTGCTGGGTGTCTATGACGTGCTCAACGGCAATAACCATGCCGCTATCCGTCAGGCTACGCAGGTGCCGGTAAACGATCCGCTGGCGTTGATCACGCCGATGGCCATGGTGACAGAACACCTGGGCTTTGGCCTGACTGCCTCGCTCTCCTTTGAACATCCCTACCCGTTTGCGCGGCGGATCTCGACCCTGGATCATCTGACCAAAGGTCGCATTGGCTGGAATATTGTGACCTCCTATCTGGAAAGTGGTGCGCGCAATATCGGGCATCAGGCTCAGACCGACCACGATGCGCGCTACGACTATGCCGATGAGTATCTGCAGGTCATCTATAAGCTGCTGGAAGGTAGCTGGGAAGACGGTGCTGTCCTGCGTGATCGTGAACGTCAAATTTTCAGCGACCCTAAAAAAATCCATCCGATTAATCATCAGGGCACGTTTTTCCAGGTGCCGGGCATTCATCTTTGCGAGCCGTCACCGCAGCGCACGCCGGTGCTTTATCAGGCCGGCGCCTCCAGCCGCGGTAAAGCCTTTGCAGCGGAGCATGCTGAATGTGTATTTGTCGCGGCACCGTCAAAAGTGCTGCTAAAGAAAACCGTAGCGGATATTCGACAAAGGGCAGCAGAGGCAGGACGCGATCCGCGTTCAATACTGATCTTCAATCTGCAGACGGTTATTGTGGGTGAAACCGACCTGGCGGCGCAGGCGAAATGGCAGGAGTACAAAAGCTATGTCAGTTACGAAGGCGCGCTGGCGCTGATCTCGGGCTGGACAGGTATCGATTTCGGGCAGTATCAGCCGGATCAGGTACTGAAGCATCTCCATACCAATGCCATTCAGTCGGCGGTTGAGACATTCTCTACTGCCGATCCTCATCGGCAGTGGACGGTGCAGGGTCTGGCAGACTGGGTGGGCATTGGCGGCTTTGGTCCGCTGCTGGCAGGCAGCGCCGAAACCGTGGCTGATGAATTGCAGAGCTGGATTGAAGAAACCGACGTTGACGGGTTTAACCTCGCCTACGCCGTGACCCATGAAACCTTCACCGATGTGGTGGAATTGCTGGTGCCGGAACTGCAAAAGCGTGGCGTCTACAAACAGGACTATCAGCCCGGCACGCTGCGTGAAAAGTTGTTTGGACAGGGGCCACGACTGGCCTTGCCGCATCCCGGAGCCGGTTATCGTCGGACCGCGGACACAGAACAGCAGATAAACAGCGCCGAAATGTCGGGATGAGACGGGACGTTCACTGCCTGGTGTCACGCCTGAACCCACGCTTTATGGGCTGGCAGTAAACCGTGATTTTCAGGTTTTAAAAACACAAATGCTTTGCTTCTTACCGGATGAATCCAGCTATTCATCCGGCTTTTTTCGTGATTAGTTTGAGTGAATAACTTATTGAATATATTGAAATAGTTATCTTTATTTGTTGCTTGTTAGCTGGGCCGCAAATGCCTATAAAACCCTCGTTACCTGCTGAATATAATAACGAGGATACGATGAGTACATTAAATATTGACGACACCCTGACCGCCCCGCCGCCTCACTCCTCACCGGTTGGTTCGGTGAGTGATGTGGCCCGGCTTATCAACAGTCATACAGAGAAAAATAGCTATGCCCGCTGGATCGTTTTCCTGGCACTGGGGGGCGTGTTTCTCGACGCTTACGATCTCACAACGCTCTCCTATGGTATTGACGATGTAGTGAAAGAGTTTGGCTTAACCCCAGTCCTGACCGGACTGGTGACCTCTTCGATTATGATTGGCACCATCGTCGGTAATCTGGTCGGCGGCTGGCTGACTGATAAATATGGCCGCTACTCAGTGTTTATGGCGGACATGCTGTTCTTTGTGGTTTCGGCTATAGCTGCGGGCCTGGCACCCAATGTCTGGGTGTTGATCGGAGCGCGCTTTCTGATGGGAGTCGGAGTAGGAATCGATCTGCCGGTGGCCATGGCTTATCTGGCGGAGTTCTCTAAATTCTCCGGCAAGGGAAACAAAGCGTCGCGGCTCGCGGCGTGGTGTCCGATGTGGTATGCCGCCTCATCAGTCTGCTTCTTTATTATTTTTGCACTCTATTTCCTGCTGCCCGCTGAACACATCGACTGGCTGTGGCGTGCCTCGCTGCTGTTTGGCGCCGTACCGGCGCTGCTGATTATCGCGGTGCGCAGTAAGTTTATGAATGAGTCACCACTGTGGGCAGCTAATCAGGGCGATCTGAGCGGTGCCGTGCGTATTCTGCGTGACTCCTACGGCATTGTTGCGCATGAGGAGCAGCCCGCTAAAGCCGAAACTATTAAAGCGACACCGAAAGTGCGTATCCGCGTACTGTTTCAGAAGCCTTACCTGGAACGTACCGTCGTCAGCGCAGTGATGAACGTCTGTATCTCGTTTGAGTACACTGCCATTGCTTTCTTCCTGCCCTCCATTCTGGCGCAGTTCCTTGGGGCGGGCGTCTTTGAGACGATTTCCGCTTCGCTGGGTCTGAATGCGTTGTTTGCTTTTACCGGCGGTTTGCTTGGCATGCGGCTGGCCTGGAAATTCCCTTCACGGCATGTAGCGATTGCCGGCTTTGCGCTGCAGTTTATCGCGTTGATTTCGCTGGCACTGATCGGTCATCCGCAGGCCACCCTCGGTGTGGTGTTTGCTGTATTGTTGCTGGGACTCTGGCTGTTTGCCGAAGGATTTGGACCTGGCGCGCAGTTAATGATCTATCCGGCGCTCTCCTATCCGACCCACATTCGTGCAACCGGTGTTGGTTTTAGTCGCTCGCTCTCTGGCATCGGAAGTGCGCTGGCGTTGTTTATCCTGCCAGTTTTGCAGGCTCGTTATGGCACTAATATGTTCTGGATCGTATCTCTCGCCGCCCTTATTCCCATTATTTTCCTGTTGATTATCCGGTTTGAACCGACCCGACAGGACATTGATGAACACCCCGAATCAGGAGAAAATCATGTCTGAATTAAGTCGCACTGAATTTGCCGCATTGACCGAACAGTTCAGGCCACTGTTTATCCGCATTGCTGAGGGTGCCGCCGCACGTGAAGCCGATCGCACTCTGCTGCATGAGCCGATTCGCTGGCTGAAAGCGGCGCGATTCGGCACCCTGCGTATCCCAAAAGAGGAAGGTGGTTTTGGTGTTTCATTGTCGCAGCTCTTTTCCCTGCTGACTGGCCTGGCCGAGGCTGATTCGAATCTGCCGCAGGCCCTGCGCGCGCACTTTGCCTTTATCGAAGATCGTCTGAACCAGCCAGAAAGTGAAGATCGGCGGCGCTGGTTTCGACGTTTCGTGGATGGTGAGTTGGTGGGTAGCGGCTGGAGCGAGATCGGGGCGGTTAAGCTGGGTGAGGTCAACACTCAGGTCTCACCCACAGAGGGAGGATGGCGGATCAGTGGCGAAAAGTTTTACAGCACCGGCACACTTTATGCGGACTGGATTGATGTCTATGCAAAGCGTACTGACAACGGTCGTGACGTGATTGCTCTGGTAAACACCCATCAGAGTGAGGTGGAATGTGATGACGACTGGGATGGCTTCGGGCAGCGTCTGACCGGTAGCGGCACAACACGCTTTAATCATGCCTATGTGGAGCAGCCGCACGTTTATGATTTCAGTGAGCGCTTTCGTTACCAGACCGCATTTTATCAGCATGTATTATTAGCCACGCTGGCGGGTATAGGTCGGGCCATAGTTCGTGATGTGTCTCAGGGTGTTGCGCACCGTAAGAGGATTTACAGCCACGGCAACGCGTCTCAGGTCAAACAGGATGTGCAGGTTTTACAGGTGGTCGGTCAGATCAGCAGCTGGACCTGGGCTGCTGAAGCCGCCGTGGATCGGGCGACCCACTCATTACAGCGGGCATTTGAACTGCAACAAAGCGGTGTTGAAGAAGCAGAGCTTCACGCGGCTAACGTACAGGCAGAGGTGGAGTCCGCCCGGGCGCAGGTGGTCGCGGTTGAGTTAGTGACGCGTGCCGCCACGGAATTCTTCAATGCCCTTGGCGCTTCCGACACCCGTGTCAGCAAGGTGCTGGACCGGCACTGGCGCAATGCCCGGACGGTCTCATCACATAATCCAGTGATCTACAAAATACGTAACGTGGGTGACTGGGAGGTAAACGGTAACGATCCGACGTTTATCTGGCAGATTGGTAACGGCGATTAAATATATTGTCGATAGAAAATGGGGTGCGGCAGTAACGTTCAGTCTGATAATTAATTCGAACGCTATCTGGCGTTTATTTTCGCTTTACAGATGCAATCCGCAAAAAAAGATTCGCACCAGGATTTTAAGCTCCAATGGTTTTTATAATTTTCAGGTGTCCAATTAATTTAATTGGATTGTGTCATTAATTAACTGCCTGCCGGGAACGGGGGCAGTTATATGATAATCCTGCAGTGCCGGAGTTAAAAAACCAGCTTCGCAATGCGAAGCTGGTTATCATCCTGCCGAACGTGCTGTTAAGGCAGGCTCACAGGCTCTGGCATTGCTGAGGAGTGGTGAGTTAAAATCTTCCAGCCCTGACCATCCCAGACATAAGTAAACGTATAACGTGCTGTGACGTGCGTATGGTCCTTGAAGGTGAAAGTATAAACGCCGGTATCAATAGCCTTATTACAACCCATTCTGATGGTGCGCGAATCGATTTTGCCGCTTGGACCTTTTTTCAGGAAGTCTTTGAAATAATCAATACGTTCCTGATCGGTTAATCGTACTTTATTTGAAATGGTTGGCAGTAAAACGGCATCGCTGACATATAACTCAGAGACTTTTGTCGCGTCGCCGGTTGCCAGAGAATCGTTCCATTTATCAAACAGGTTGGCGACATCCTGTTCAGACACTTTTATACAGGTAACCGGTTGCTGTGCTAACGTAATCGCTGGTGCAGTGATAAAGTCCAGCAGGCACAGTGCGAGTAAACTTTTTTTCATTATTTTGACACCTCATTTTTTTCCAGCGTAATCGCTGTACCACGCCATTGGCTGGAGTCACCGCCTGTGCTAAGTGAGGTAATAAAGAAATATCCAAGTCCATGTGAAAAACGCATAATTATTTGCACATTAGCGCGACAATAGAATAATTAAATAAATTCAATCAAGAGCGTAATTGTAATCTGTTTTCATCCTGAATTTTATCAACTATTTTTTTATGATGGCTCATAGGGTTATTAATTAAATATTCAGTATTACAGAATGTTTATTAGCGTTAATGACTTACAGTCATCAATTTTTCGCCGCATAGCTGATGCACCTACAAATGCTTCAGTGAGTATGAGATTTACTGCTCTATGAGGCGATGCAGATCTCCTCGTCCCATGATCCCACCTTCGGCAGGGCTAACAATACGTTGAACGGTATCAGACATTCTTACTTCGTATAATTATTCTTATACGAAGTTATGACAGGCTGATGCTGCCGGGTTATGATGGAAACTATAACAATGCCACACCGATAGATGACAACGCTACGTGAATTCTGGCAGGTAATCCCCTGCTAACTTCTCAGAATTCACGTAGCGTTGTCAGGACATGTTTTGGTTGATAAGTGAGCAAAAATGAATGAGTTAGAGCCTGTCACCTATTTGAGTGTGGATCCGAACAGCGACATCACAGAACGCCTCAGGCAATTCGTCCAGGATAAAGAGGCTTTCTCACCTAACACCTGGCGGCAGCTGATTAGCGTCATGCGGATCTGTAATCGCTGGTCGGAAGATAACCAGCGCAGCTTCCTGCCGATGAGCGCTGATGACCTGCGCGACTATCTCTCGTTTCTTGCTCAAAGTGGTCGGGCTTCTTCAACGATTACTTCACACGCGGCCCTGATCTCGATGTTACACCGTAACGCCGGATTGCCGGTGCCGAATGTATCTCCTTTGGTTTTTCGTACCATAAAGAAGATAAATCGCGTGGCCGTGATGAACGGTGAACGTGCTGGCCAGGCTGTTCCCTTCAGGCTTACTGACCTGCTGGTACTGGATGGAAAATGGTCAGGAGCTGAAAACCTTCAGTTAGTGCGCGATTTGGCCTTTTTACACGTAGCCTATGCCACGCTACTCCGTATCAGTGAACTGTCGCGATTAAGGGTGCGTGATGTGATGCACGCCGTTGATGGCCGTATCATTCTGGATGTTGCCTGGACAAAAACGATTGTGCAGACCGGTGGATTAATCAAGGCGCTCGGCACCCGCTCAACCCAACGTCTGGAACAGTGGATAGAAGCCTCCGGACTCTCTAATCAGCCCGATGCTTATCTGTTTACCGCAGTTCATCGATCTGGCCGCGTACTGGTTGCCGAAAAGCCAATGAGTACCCGGGCTCTGGAACAGATCTTTAACCGTGCATGGCGCAGCGCTGGGAACGTTGGCGCGGTGAAAGCTAACAAAAATCGCTACAGTGGCTGGAGTGGCCACAGTGCCAGGGTGGGTGCCGCTCAGGATATGGCGGATAATGGTTATCCGATTGCCCGTATTATGCAGGAAGGCACATGGAAAAAACCGGAAACCCTGATGCGGTATATCCGTCATGTGGATGCACATAAAGGCGCAATGGTAGAGTTTATGGACCAGTATGCTGACACTGACTTATCTGACTGATAGCTTCTAAAAAGGCCATCTGAAGCTATATTCAGGCTAAAGTTATCCACAGAAAAAGTGGACAGCCTGTGTGTAAGCCTGTACTGAATAGGTCGTTATCTGGCCTTTGTTCCCATTATCTCGCTGATTTAAAGCATTTATTCACCAGGTATGCTGTTTTAGGCTCATCTGTTCTGGAAAAAGATTTCGCTTCAGAAGCCAGGATCAGGGATGCTGCCAGCATCACACCCTTCTATAACATCAGCTTCCCACACTGGAAAATCATGTCTCCTGACAGGGGTTGTTAATAGGTCTTCTCAGGCGGTTTACATCACTCCAGATGAACTTTAATTCAGCTTACATCTGTCTGAACAATATCATCAACGTCACTTATCCGCTGTGGCGCTGAAAAGCCCGTCACCCAGCGGATAAAGTAATTGAATCTGTTGTTTCTTTTTATTGTGCGTAGCCTTTCTGTTTATCGCAGCTGCCGTGGCAGCCGTGACAACGTCCCTTTCCCTCCTGCATCATGCCTGGTATTGCCTGCACCCGGCTTCCTGCTTTTCGCAGTGCAAACAGAATGACCATGTTAAGCAACAGTATGCCAATCAGGCAGGTTGCGCTAAATGCAGGATGCTCGGTAAACGTGACGGTCTGATAAAACAGCGTGGCCGTGGTGTAAGCAATATTCAGTCCCCAGAAGAATGAGAACATCATCCACTTTCTGCCGGCTTCGCGCGCAATAGCGCCCATGACTGAAACACAGGGCACATAGAGCAGGACAAAGATTAAGTAACTGTATGCGGCGAAGCCACTGCCAAATTTGGCTGACATGATGCCCATAGAGCCGGATGCCATCTCACCATCACCTTTGCTGGCATCGATGGGATGAGCCAGTGCATCAATTCTCAATGCAGCTGTTAACCCCGCCCAGGTCTGTGTCAGCGCATCGGTCAGCTCAGCTTTAAGGTTAAAAGTCTGCGGATCAAACGCGTTGTTCTGGAGCGCTTCAGTGGTGTAAAGGCTGTTGAGTGTGCCGACCACGACCTCTTTAGCCATAATGCCACTCACCAGTCCAACGGTCGCCTGCCAGTTATCCTGAGTGATACCAATCGGCAACAACGCAGGTGTAATCGCTTTACTGGATGCCGCCAGTGCAGAATGGTTAATGTCTTCGACCAGCTGGCCATTAAATGCAAAGCTGCTCAGTACGCCAACCAGCATGCTCACCAAAATGATGACCTGTCCGGCCCGGACGACAAACATTTTCAGCCGCTGCCAGGTCTGCAACAGCAGACTTTTCAGATGAGGCCGGTGATAGACCGGCATTTCCATGATAAACGGGGATGCTTCCCCGCTCAGCAGGGTGTGCCTGAGTACCAACCCGGTGATGATCGCAACAACAATGCCCAGCAAATAGAGTGAGAAAACCAGGCTGGAGCTATGCGCGTCAAAAAATGCTGCAGCGAAAACCGCAAAAATCGCCAGCCGCGCCCCGCACGACATAAAAGGTGCAATCAGGACCGTAAGCAAGCGCTCACGCGGTGTGTCGAGTGTCCGGGTGCCCATGACTGACGGTACATTACAGCCAAAGCCGACGATTAGCGGCACAAAGGATTTACCCGGCAGGCCCAGCGACTGCATAAGCCGATCTATCACAAAAGCAGCGCGCGCCATGTAGCCTGAATCCTCCAGAAAAGAAAGGAACAGGAACATCAGGCCAATCTGAGGAATGATCGGCAGCACGGTATTTATGCCGGATCCGATGCCCTGGGCCAGAAAAACGGTCAGCCAGTCCGGGAAGTGGCCGACATAGCCCAGCCATTGCATGCCATGAATAAATATGGCCACAGAACCACTGTCGAAAAGTGGCTGCAGTGCGGCACCGATATTAATTGAGAGCACAAACATCACATACATCACTGCCAGGAATATCGGAATGCCCAGCCAGCGATTCAGCACGATACTATCAATCTGACGGGTCCGACCGGCAGGTAATACCTGATGAATATTACTCACGGCTGCGCAAAGTGCGTTGATGGCACGATAACGGTAATCGGCAATCTGTACGCCGGTGTCGTTGCCCGCCTGCTTCATCATCTCAGGCAAATGCGGGAGCAGCTCCGGGCAAAGCTTCTGGCTGTTAATATCACCCTCCAGCAGCTGCAATGCCAGCCAGTAACGTTTTTGAGGCGCTATCGTTTCGGGCATTTGCAGACACAGCTGCTCAATTGCTGAGTTAATCGCGGCCGGGTAACGCACCCGTTCCGGAGCGCAGTAAACATGAGCCTGATCGATCAGGGTTTTGAGCTGGGCAATACCATCGCCCCGGGTTGAGGTCACGGAAACAACCGGACAGCCAAGACGTGCAGATAACGCCTGAATATCAGTAGTGATGTTCTGACTGGCGGCAACGTCCTGCATGTTAAGGGCGATAATGCAGGGCACGCCAAGCTCCAGTAGCTGCAGGGTCAGGAACAGATTACTTTCCAGACTGGATGCATCGACCACGTTAATCACCATATCGGCGTGATCCTGATAGAGATACTGGCAGGCGATGCTCTCATCAATGGCGCTTTCAGCAGACAGCGTCGTCAGCGAACGAGTTCCGGGCAGGTCGATGAGCCTGACATCTGACTGTGCAGTAAAAAATTGCCCTTCTTTACGCTCAACTGTCACACCCGCCCAGTTACCGACCTGCTGCCGGGCTCCGGTAAGCTGATTAAATAGCGTGGTTTTGCCGGTGTTAGGATTTCCAATCAGCCCGATGGTGATCTTTTTCATCAGACGATTTCCTCCAGGATCATAGAGGACAGGTCCCGCTGTCGAACTGCCAGACTGATACGGCGCGTGCGAATTTGCACAGGGTCCCCCATTGGCGCCACGCGAACCGTCTCAAAAACGGCGCCGGGAAGCATGCCCATCGTCAGTAATTTCTGACGCCAGGCGAAATTTACAGACGGCTTATAGCCAAGAATTCGATAGGTACTGCCCATGTTAATTGCCATAACACGCTCTGCCTCAAGGTAAGAAGCACTCATTTTATAAATGATAAGCGTTTCGCTTTTTGATCTGGAATGAGCAATCGAGAGAAAACATGTCGTCAATGCGTATGTGGAAGAAAACGTATCCTTTCACAGGAGCCTGGTGACGGGTGAGATGGCCTGATACGTGTAAATAGAGACATCATGGCTTGTTGCCACTGAGTCAGACCTGCATCATAAGCGGTGACAATGTCAGGCAACTACAGAGGCTATTCGGCCATAATGAATGGCACAAAATCTTACGGTAACCTTGGGGTAGAGAGCAGCCCTGGATCAATAAGGATTATATGAAACAAATTACGTTGAGTGACCTCCAGAAACAAAGCGAACAGGCTGCACACTCTCCTCGCTTGCGAGCTAATCGTAATCTACATCCCGAATTAAGCGATCCGGTTCAACGTCTGGCCATCGCTATGGAGCCGGGCACTTATGTGCGCCCACACCGCCATCCGCATACTTTTGAATTGCTGATGCCTCTTCGAGGACGCTTCCTGGTATTAAATTTTGATGACAATGGTTATGTGACCCAGCGGGTGATGCTGGGTGAAGAGTGCAAGGTGCTCGAAACGGATGCCGGCATCTGGCATGCGGTACTCTCCATGGATAAAGGCGGGGTTATTTTTGAGGTAAAGCATGGCGGTTACCAGCCAGTTACTGAACAGGATCTTGCCCCATGGGCACCCGCCGAGAATGAGCCTGGCACCATGGAACTGATGGCATGGTACGAACAGGCGCAGGTGGGTGATGGTAGTTTCACTCGATAATTTTTAGCTTATTTGCAGCGGGCGGTATGGTGGCCGATGCCGTCCTTCAGGTGACATCTGGCAATTTTCAGGGTTGCCTGCACTCATCTCTAAATCCAGAGATTGGCTTTTACGAACCCTTGAGATGTAAAAAACGGGTATCCGAACACAGTAACTAAGTAGGCTTAATCAGGTTCCGGTAGTAGCTTAGCATTTGAAACAGACCATTCGGATGATGCAGTAAATTGAGCATTAAGCCATCTATCAGGTCAGGCAGCGCCATTTCAGACGTCTCCACTGCACTATTGAGGTCAGAGAGGCAATAAACGTCATCAGCCTTACATTCGAAATAAGGCTGAGGAATTTGTCTTTTAACCACCTTTGAGCTTTATTGAAAAGTTATTTTTATAATTCATCCTCTATAACCGTAGTTTAAATGGCGGATACACCAGCGGTTCACGGTATTGATTTATGGGGAGTGCGCATTACGGATGTGTAACCACTACAATATTCCCGGACACTCTGTTAAAAATGACGCTTCTCCAGCTTCACTGGACTTCGTAAAAGAATCTTACCGATTATAAAACTGTGGTTTTTGTCGATTCAGATGATATCGTTTCTGAGTAGTGAAAAAACACACTGATCTTCCCTCTTTTATTTGCTGCAAGGGCATTTACGGTTGATTATCATGGCATGTAGCAAGTCTTAATCCTCCCATTGATAAAACGGCAGAGCCAAAACCGAAACATGCCCTTTGAGGCTACGGCCTATGCGTTTAAGGGCTGATTATACCGCCGTTGAAGTTAGCTGGAACGTATTTATAGTTTGCTGATATGAGCCTTACGCAAGTTTTAATGTTGTAGCTGTTCAGGATTAGAGGACAGTTACGGGATCGCTGCTAAAAGTTAATACATTCATCAATTTAAAGGGAAAAATCAGAACCCAACAATAGCACTTAAACAGGATCTTGCAGAAAATTAGTTACATCATACATAAGTCTATCACGTCTATGTACGCCCCTTCGGGGCGCGGGGGCGGCTAGTCAAAAGGCACTCGGAATTCCAGAATAACTTTGTTTTTAGTACGTCAATAAACACACAAAATCAGCAGGCCTTCTCGTGTTATTGAAACTAATTTAACAGGGTGTTGTAACTAACCTGTCGCGTTATTGCTCTTTTATCACTTAATATAAATTATACTTTCCATTTTCCTGTGGAACGGCTAACACTTATTCCCTTCACATCCCGATTTTTTATCATCTGAGAAAAGCGGTTATAAATTTAAGTTCAGCTTATTTAAATAGTGCGTCGTTCATTTTATAATCAGATGCACATTCAGGATTTTCTTTATCTGAATTGAAAGTTTCATTTATCGCAAATACATGTTTGATTTTCTATTGCAGCTTTTTAACAAAACATGCTTAATCATCATACACCCCAACACATTACAATTGATCTGCATCAGTCTTTTGGCAGATAATTTTCCGAAGGCTGGAATTGTTATCGTGTCGTTTAACAATTTTAGCTAATAATGCCACATCTTCTTAAAAACTAATGACAGGACAGTGAAATGACATCTTTCAATTCTGGCAAAAAATTCGTCTGCGCTATTGTGATGACGGCTGCAGTAATATCCATGACCGCCTGCTCAAGCAATTATGTCATCTCTACCAATGACGGGCACATGATCACGACTCATGGTAAACCCGCCAAAGATAAACAAACTGGCATGATCTCGTATAAAGATGCAGACGGAAATATGCATCAGTTGCAGCAGCACGACGTTAAAGAAATTGTACAAAAATAAATCAATTCAGCCAGCAATCGTAATCATTAATTTTAAAATTTAAAAGCAGTGGAACTGAACAATGAAACTTTCTGTAATCAGCATGGGTATGCTGCTGTGCGTCTCTTCGTCTGCAATGGCCATTGGCTTGAATGTGGAGCAAGGTAAAAATACCACTGCGCTGGACGCAGAAATTGGCCGCTCATCCAGCGGAATTTATCTGGATAGCCAGTGGATCAAAAATACGGCGGATGGTGTTCAGATTGGTCAGGCGGGTACCGGTTATAATCTTGAACTTGGTCCGGTAATGCTGACTGCTGGCGCCAAAGCCACTTATCTTGGTGGCAAGAAAGGGGATAACGGCGTCGCATTTCCTGTCGGTGGCGGTGTGAAAATCAATCTGCCCGCTGATTTTGCGATTTATGGTGAGGGATATTCTGCTCCGGAACAACTGACTAACAGCGTTAAGAATTTTGTGGAAGCGAACGCCGGCATAAGCTGGTCACCGCTGGGGCCGCTGGTCTTGAAAGCCGGCTACCGTTATGCAGGTGTTGATGGCAAAGATGGACGCCCGGGCCATACCCTGATCGATGGGCCTTACATTGGTGGCGGCCTGACATTTTAATATCAGATAACGCTCCTCTTCTATAGGGTGAGGAAACCAGCCAGCTTGACTGATCGGTTTCTTTACCCATTTTTCGTTATGACTCTGACGGAAAGCAGTGAGAAACAGATGATGAAACCACTCATGTTGATGTTATTTACCCTTTGTCTGACAGGATGTGTCCAGTATAAATGGGTCAAGCCTGACGCATCTGAGCAGCAGGAGTTCGTGGCAGAAACAGCCTGTAAAGCTCAGGCACTCAGGGATTTACCGCCAGACAATGTCGTTAGCGGTAAATACACCTCAAAAGACAAGAAACACAAGACAACTGATACGAATTACTCAACCAGCGATGCTAATGAAAGTCAGCGAGACATATTGGTGAAAGACTGTATGTTCAAACAAGGCTGGCAACAGATTGAGATTCAGCACTAACGACATTGAACTGTCAGAGGCCAGGTAAAATCCTGGCCAGCACTGACCCGACAGGTTTTATCGATTGTGGCCGGAATTTATTCGGGCATCATCCTGCTGCTGCTGTGCAGTACGCTGCCGACGGCACCGTTCCGAGCAATACAGAACCTCTTCCCAGCACCTTTCCCATTTTTTTCGCCATGACATCGGTTTGTTACACGTTTTGCAGTAGCGCACCGGTAGTGACTTTTTATTGCCTTTGAACACGTCAATCCTCCAGAAAACCCAGGACACTGACAAAGCCTATGCCATATACAGTATAGCTAACCGTCGCACTGGATAACTGATGACAATGGGCGACAAAGTTAGCAGACTGCTTTTTTTCATACTCTCTTGTTCTATGATTATTCTTCGACGACCCCATTTGCTCTGACATTGTACTGTGAAATATCTATTACAGGTTTTTGGCATTATGCGCTGCTGACGACGAATTAATTAGCCAGGTTAATAATAGCCGCTTCCTGGCACACCGTTTTCAGTTCAGTGTCTGGCAGCATGTCCATCGATGTGTTTTGGGACAGGCTGGCGAGGTGATTGCAAAATCACATGGTTCACGGACTGAGCTGAATGAATATCGATGAAAAATGCTATCGCTTCCGTTATCAGCATCAATGACAACAGGGTAATAACGTGGGGAAATAATGCTGTCTATGATTACGTTGTAAACTACCTCCCTCTTTGAATCTTTACAGAGCTTCAAAAATCATGACTCTTGTAAATAATTGACTTTAGCCCACAACGGGTGGCTCTCGTTTTGACGAGTTTGTATCCATTTATTTGATGGCTGTAGGTGGATGCAAACGCTTAAATCAGCCATAACGCAGGCCGGCCCGCTCTTAAATAACCCTATGCGCTGCATAAGAAAAAAACAACCCATTATCATGGCGTTACAAATAACCACAGTTAATCAGTGGGCTAATTATTTAAAGCGTCACCGTGCCAGTCATTCAACAAAATTACGATTAACATCATGATCTTATCCAGTTTTAGCTGTCTGCCCTGAATCATTACCTTTAATTTTCAGAGCAATGCGTGTACAGGATTTGCGAAGCGACTTTGCTGAAAACAGCGTTAAAGCACAATTTCCCTATACCCGCTCCCAATTAACTAACTTTTCAGATGTCGTTTTTTTTGACATTTTGAGCTAAGAGCACCGCAAAGAGTAACTCTGCTTCAATTTAAGGGTGATACGGTAATTACAGTTTAAACTCTTGTAGAAAGCGATTAATATGTTAGCGTTGAACTATCGGTTCTGTATTTTGATTCTTCGAAGGCAAGCATTCTAAAAAAGCAGGTCTGACGAAAAGCATCAGCGTGAACCCGCTCTGTATTTTATTATCTGAACATGACTATGGTGACTTTGATGAGTGACACTCTCAACAGCTTGAATAATATCCGTACCCTTCGCGCAAACGCTCGCGAGCTTGACCTGGCTGCCCTGGAAGAAATGCTGGAAAAACTGTCAGTTGTAGTGAGTGAGCGTCGGGAAGAAGCTCAGGCTTCGGAAGCAGCTAATCGTGAAAAAGCCGAGAAACTGGCAAAATATCGCGAGTTACTGTTGCAGGAGGGTATCGATCCTAATGAACTGTTAAATGGTATGCCAACTGCACCCGCTGAGAAGAAAAAACGCGCACCTCGACCAGCTAAATATCAGTACACCGACGAAAATGGTGAAGTTAAGCAATGGACTGGCCAGGGCCGTACACCCTCAGCTATTAAATCAGCCGTTGATGCAGGTAAATCACTGGATGATTTCCTGATTTAACTCAGTCTGCATACATGAAAACAGCCTGCTTTAAGCAGGCTGTTTTATATCACATCGACATCCGGTAGTAGCTCTGACATTATCCGTCGGCCCTTACCCCGCCCTTCTGCAATTTGTTTCATTCGTCAATCTACAGTTCTTCCCAGGCGTTTCACTACACTTAGTTGCTGAACATCTTCCGCAACAGACACCCGGCTTCATTCTTCCCCTGAGCTGATTTATTTATTCAGCGCTTACATGTTACGAGCGCTGATAATTTCCAGGCCGATCTGCTGACTATAAGAGAGTTCACGCGTATTGCCATCAGGGTCGGAAAAAACGCCCGGTTACCCATTGGTGCATCAGATTGCTGAGCGTCCCTTAGGCAAAACACCGTCAAGCCGTGCGCGGGCAACGTTGACATCTATCCCTTCACGACGGGTAAAGGCCACACCAATATAACCAAAGGGACCCGGCGGCGTATCTTTACTGTTGTCAGATTGCACCCGCACCAGCGCAACACTGCAAGATGATGAGCAGAACATCTCAAAGGATAATGCTTCAAAACCACGACGAATTTCTGGCGATGGCCAACCACTATCATGGCAAGGCATCATGCCTGTCCTGAATAAAACCTCATTTCTGATTCACGCACAGTTAATAAAAAAGAAAATGCTAAACCCAGCGCCGCTTCTATAACGAAAACCAGGCATTAGCCAGCAGATTACGCTTAAACTGTACGATTTACTGGATTAGATACCACCATTCTCACCTGATAAACAGCGAATAAACCCGCATTGGCCCTTCAAATACCGCGTACGGAAATGTTACCCTTGCTGGCTGAATAATTTGCACTTTATTGATTAACTTGAGTATTTGAGGATTGGTATGAGTAAGAATCTGAGCAGCCTGAATAATATCCGCACAATGCGTGCTGAGGCACGCAATATGACGCTGGATCTGCTGGCAGAGCTACACCAGAAATTAGAAACAGTGGTAAATGAGCGTCGTGAAGAGGAAAGTGCACGAGAGGCAGAAGCTCGTAAGAAAGCTGAAAAGCTGGCGTTTTATCAGGAGTTGCTGATGGAAGAAGGAATTAATCCGTTGGAACTGGTAAATAGCGCTTCTCCTTTGGTAACCGGCAAAAAGAAACGGGCGAAGCGTCCGGCTAAATATCGTTACAATGATGAAAACGGTCAGGTTCGTTACTGGACGGGTCAGGGCCGAACCCCTTCAGCCATTAAAACTGCGATCGAAAATGGCCAGTCACTGGATGATTTCCTGATTTAATCGCGCTAATTTCTTGCCGGAATGTTGACCGCCAATGGGCGGCAATATTCCGGTCCGCAGAGTCCCATGGCACAGATATTTATCCTGGTGTCCTGGCGTCCTTCTTTTCCACGTTATCATTAGCCATCACTGGCTCAGAACCACGAAACGTTCGACGCCACTCGCTGGGTGAAACACCAAACCGCGATTTAAAACGCTGACGAAATGAAACCGGCGACTCAAAACCCACCTTTTCGGCCACACTTTCAATATTCATAGTGGTTGTTTCCAATAGCCACTGGCTGCGTTGAAGGCGCTCAGCCGTCAACCACTCACCCAGAGACATACCCGTTGCTCTTTGGAAGTGACGGGTCAGCGTTCGCCGGCTCATGCTGAGCCTGCGCGAGAGGGAATCAAGATTCTGCGGCTTATGCAGATTCTCCCGCAGTGACGCCAGCAGTGCATTAATCTTACTGTCACGCGTTGTTTCCGGAACCGGACGCTCAATAAACTGCGCCTGACCGCCTTCACGGTAGGGCACCACCACCATTCGTCTCGCTACCCGATTGGCAATGGCACTACCATAGTGATGACGGATGATATCCAGACAGCAGTCGATCCCTGCAGCGGTACCAGCAGAGGTTATCAGACGATCGTCACGGGCATAGAGCGCGTTGCTATCGAGCTGAACGGCCGGAAAGCGGGAACTGAAGTCCTGCTCAAATTCCCAGTGTGTGGCAGCCCGGCGCTGATCAAGTAAACCTGCATAAGCCAGTACATATGTGCCCAGACACAGTCCGACGACTTCCGCACCACGCTGCCAGGCCGCTACCAGCTTATTAAGCAGCGCCTGCGCCGGTTTCTCAGCCGGATTGTGCCAGTAGGGAACTATAATAATCGCCGCCTGATCAAGGAGTTCAGGGCCATACTCTACGGTGATTGACAGTCCCATATCGGAACGAACCACGCCAGGTTTTTCTGCAAAAACATCAACCTGAAATAGCGCCTGCTGGGGCATAGCCGATCCAAATAAAATGCAGGGAACTGAAAAGTGAAATGGACTAAAACCTGCGGTTGCCAGCACTGCGACTCTGAGCCCAGCCATTATCTTCCCTCACTGAACAAGCATGCCGGTGGAAACCGATTGTAAAGCATAAGCCGTTCACAAAGCGCCTTCGCTTCAGTGAAGGGTCGATTAGAACGTCATGGAGTCACCATCTTCCGGGATCAGCACTTTGTCAGCAATACCCTGTTCTGAGGTATAGGCGCGCAGTTCAGCACGGGTCAACAGGCAGTGGTTGATGGCTTCCATATGAGAAGCAACAATTATCACGCCAGGGAGGATGTTCAGGGTACGCAGCGTATCCTCTTTGCCCATAATAATCGGACCATAGAGATCGTTGGTAGCATTGCCAATATTTAACACCACAACCTGCGGCTGGAAACGTTGCAGACTTCTGACATAAGGTTTGACCCACACCGTATCGCCAGCAACATACAGCGTTTTTTCTGCCGGATGAGTAAACACCAGACCACAGGCATCACCCAGAATCTCGCCCATTGCTTTGTCAGCATACAATGCATTACTGCCATGCTGCCCATCGGTTTTATATAGAGTGAGACCATCGATGAAACGGTTTTCATCCTGCAGCATCCGCACGTTTTCAAAACCCTCTGACCGAAGCAGCGCAGCATCACTTTCATTCTGGCTGTAAATCATCATATTCTTTGGCACCTGCTGTTGCGCAGCTTCATCCCAGTGATCGGCATGGGTGTGGGTGATGATGACCGCATCTACTGCCAGCAGTTCGTCCCGCGGGACTGGCAGATCTACCATCGGATTTCTGAGGTGAGGTCGGGCATTGCCGGCAAAGCCTGGCCAGGCCTCTTTTTCGGCCAGCATAGGATCGATAAGGAATTTTTTTCCTGCATACTCCAGTAACAGCGTAGCGTTGCGAATTTGGGTCAGCTTCATGCCAGGCTCCATAAACAGTTTCAGTGAAATCAGCCAGCTTTACTGGCGCTTATGCGATTACTTTACGTCACTGTTCATCGTGTGCATGACAGGCCCAAAGGTCAGCATTCGATGGGATCGGGCCAAAATGTGAAATTATCTTTTGGCAGGTGGGAGAACTGGTCTCAAAGAGCGGACCAATGACGGTCGGGCTGCTGCAAGGGAGTCCGCTGTGAAGTTCGGCTGAAAACCACACAGTGCGACATTATCAGCACTGAGATTCATCCGCCCGGGGCAGTCATTTAAAACAGCGGCAGAGAAAACGGGCATATCCCGCGCCACATATTTCCGTCCGAAACGAAAATTAAAAGCAATTCATTCCATTGATTTAAATCAATAAAAACTCAATTGGCATTTCCGCCATAAAGGAACAGAAGGCGATAATCCCTGCTCTTTAATCACGAAACAGGAGTTCACAGAATGGCTATCCCTGTTTATTTATGGCTGAAGGATGATGGTGGAAATCCCGTCAAAGGCTCTGTTGATGTGCAGCAACGAGAAGGAAGTATAGAAATAACCGCACTGGCTCACGGCATATGACTCCCTACGGATAATCTGTCCGGTAAGATAACGGCCACTCGCGAGCATGCGCCCTTTATGCTGACCAAAGCGCTGGACTCTTCAAGTCCATACCTTTATCAGTTCGTCAGCGCCGGAAAGCTTTTAAAGTCTGCCGAGCTTAAATTCTATCGCATTAATTACGCCGGACAGAAAGAAGAATATTTAAACGTATTTATTGAAAATGTCCGCATTACCTGTGTCGTACCCTTTATGGAAGATGTTAAGGACCGGGATTACGAACGTCACGATCACCTTGAAGTGCTCGAAATGACGTATGAAAAAATCACCTGGAAATATCTGGACGGCAATATTATTCACTCTGATTCCTGGAAAGAGCGTAGCGCGGCATAGGAGAACAACATATGGCATGGATATACCACCAGAGTACCGGCGAACTGTGGCACCGCGGTAAGTTAATGGGTAAAGGTTATTCAGGGAGCCTGACCAACAAAAACAACCCGGATCGTCAACACGTTAAAGGTATGGGGCCAATTCCTCGCGGTACCTGGCATATTGGCGGACATACCAGTTCAAAGGGACCATTTACCATAATTTTGACACAAACCTCTGGCGAAAGTTATGGCCGCTCTTTATTTCGTATACACGGTGAAAGGAAGCCGCCGAAAGTACATGGATTCGCTTCTGAGGGTTGCATAATCCCTGGGCCGGTTATTCGCACAAAAATCATTTAGTCAACAGATAAAACGCTGGAGGTAGTGAGATGATTTTGCGAATCATCTTGCTGATCGCCTGCACTATTCCGTCCTCCTGCATAGCATCATCAAATGAATGGAAAGCTTATATCCAACTGATTGAGCAGGCAGACAACAAAACGCTCCATGCGTTTCCGGGAAAAATTGACAGTATTGGTGATACCCTTGACGCTGCTCATACAGAGGAATTGACCACAGCTCTTAGCATGAAGTTAATTAAAGATCCAATATCTGTAATTAACGCAACCAACTCGCTGGACAAAAGTACCGACGCCTTAAAGCAGCGATTTGGCACATCAATGGTATGCGGTATACCTTTAATCACACATGCAAATCAGATGAAAATTGAGGAGTATTTCGCGAAGGCAGAACCCGTGCTGGAAAAAGCTGGAGCTGCTGCTGCAAAATGTCTGAGCAATATGCGTGACACGATTGACGAAGTCAGACAAGAAACCGCAAAAAATTCAGGACATTAATCCTCAGAACAAACCTGACGCTTGCCGGGTTTTCTGAACGAATACTTATTAATAAAAACAATACATTATAATCTTAGCGTGGTTTTTTAAACTGTTGACCCTTAAACCCAATCAGCGTGATTGCGGCTGGCCTGTCTGATGGACTGCTGACAAAATAAAGGCAAAAAAAATGCCGCAGCAGGCTGCGGCATATCATTTAGATTCCCATCAGAAATCGGCTTTCAGTACGACACGGTAATTGGCTTTACCGGCGCGGACGTGATCCAGCGCTTTATTGATGTCCGACATCGGGAAGAACTCAACCTGTGGGGCGATATCTGCACGGGAAGCAAGACGCAGCAGCGAGCGCAGCTGACCTGGTGAGCCGGTTGATGAACCGGTTACCGCTTTGTCGCCCAGAATCAGATCAAAAGCACTCACTTCAATCGGCTTCATCACTGCGCCCACGGTGTGGAATTTACCCTGAGGTGCCAGCGCGGCGAAATAAGGTTTCCAGTCCAGATCGACCGCCACAGTGCTCAGAATCAGGTCAAAGCGACCCGCCTGCTGCTTCAGGGCTTCAGGATCGCGGCTGTTAACCACTTCATCTGCGCCCATATCCAGGATTGACTGCTTCTTATCTGGCGTTGAGCTGAATGCCACGACTTCTGCACCCATCGCGTGCAGGATTTTGATGGCAATATGACCCAGCCCACCGATACCGATCACACCGACGCGGCTGGTCGCCGTGATGTTACTCATCAGCAGTGGTTTAAACACGGTGATACCACCACACAGCAGCGGACCGGCGCTTGCTACATCCAGTTTTTCCGGCAGCGGGATAACCCATTGCCAGTCGGCGCGCAGCTTCTCGGCAAAACCACCTTTGTTCATGATGGTCGGGATGCTGCCCTGCTGACAGTTAACCTGCTCGCCGTTAATACAGGCATCGCAGTGCTGACAGCTTTTTGCTGTCCAGCCGATTCCTACACGCTGGCCGATTGAAAGACCTTTATTTTTGGCCGCTTCGCCCAGGGCAGAAACCCGACCAATTACTTCATGTCCTGCAATCACCGGGAACTGAGAGATGCCCCACTCGTTATCGATCATCGACAGGTCTGAGTGGCAGACGCCACAATATTCGACCTGGACTTCGACTTCTTCGGCTGCCAGCTCGACGGCATCGTACTCATAGAGTTCAAGGGCCTGGCCAGCCTGCATGGCTGCATAACTTTTAATTTTCATTCATACCTCTGCGTGATTAATCACAGACAAGTGTAACAACTGAAAGCCGGCCTTGCCTGGCCGTTGCGCTTACACCGCACTTTTTTGTCTTTTATTCAGATAATTCAGCCTTTAACCTGCGCACCTGAAAGAGTTTGTAACACCTTGAGCTGCGCGACGGCTTCCTGCATCGCATCCATTCCCTGCGTCAGTTCGCGCAGGCTACCGAGGTGCTTCGCGATGTCGGCGCGCTCATGACGCGTCTGCTGGTTCATCGCCGCCAGCGTATCGGCTGCTGAAATACTGCGCTCTGCCATCTGCGCGGCGGTCTGCGCCGAATCACTGGCCACCAGCCGGATGCGTGAGATGGTGCTGACCGCCTCACCAATGTTACTGGCTGTGGCTTCAGCCTGCTCTTTCGATGAATGCGCCAGACGCCGGACTTCGCCCGCGACCACGGCAAATCCGCGGCCAGCCTCGCCCGCACGTGCCGCTTCTACTGCGGCATTCAGCGCCAGAATGTTGGTCTGGAAAGCAATATTGCTGATGCCATGCGTAATCTCATTGATGCCGTTGGAGATTTTTTCCAGATCGTCCAACCCATCGTCCAGTCGTCCCTGAGCCTGCTGACTCTCAGTGGCGATATTGCTGATATTACGGATGCTGCTTTCTGCCAGGCTCAACGTTTCACCCTGGCTCTGGGTAGCCGTTTCCAGCACTGGCAACGCTTCCATCAGCGGCGTCAATGCCTGCTGATAGTTGATAACCCGATCAAGGACCCGCGTCTGAATACTGTTTAGCGCTTCCCAGCGACGCAACGCACGCTGCGCGTAATGTGCGGCGTAACCGGCATACTCCACCGGGAACTGGCTCATCGCTTTAACGTCATGATTAAAGAACACCAGTGCAGAGAGCGTCTGATTGATTGGCACGCCCAGAATTTCGCCAAAGCTGGAGAAGCCGGCGGCAGCGATGCCTTTAAAAAAGTGGGCGCTGTGAAGCTTATCAGCATTACCGACACGACGCAGGATACAGTCGTTCATCAGAATCGCCGCCGGTTTGCCATGCTGCGCGGTAAAAGCCTGCCACTCCTGCTGCGTCGCTTGTTTGAAGTCTTTCTCCTCCATCAGGAACAGCCGGTCACCAAACTCGAGGTCACAAAAAAACTGCACGCCACCCGATTCAATTCTGGCGATCGAGCGAATGAAGTATTCCCCGCCGACTTTAACGCCAAAGGTTAACCCTTTCAGCCGTTCGGTCAGCTGCGCTTCAGTGCAGTTAAGGTGTTCACACAGCGATGCGACAAACGGCTGCTGCTGACCCTGGCGATTAAACACAGAGGTGACGGTGCGCGCAACCGGATCGGCTTCGGCAATCAGCCAGCTCTGTTCGCGTGGCGTAAAGTTCTGACTTTTAAACGGAGCAAATGATTTTCCGGGTGCCATCTGACAGAACATAATCACAGCTTTGCCCTGCAGCACCTTGCCACCAGTACCGATCCAGGTGCCATCAAAGGTAATTTTACCGCCCGCTGAACCGCCAATCGCCAGGCATGGGAAACGTCCGCAGTTGTACCAGGCCTGCATCAGAAAACCTTCGGACGCGGACAATCCGTCGCAATAAATCATCGCGAAAGTACGGTCTGCCGAAAGTGGCATCCGCACCTGCAACCGCATCAGTTCCTGCTGGATGGCGGTAATACGCTGGCTGGCAGTCTGAGTGTCCGCGACATGCAGGTCGACAATGTGCGTCTCATGGCTGGCGATCAGCGTGTCAGGCAGCCAGAGATAACTTCCCTCCGGGCCATTGCCATCACAGTAAGTACTTTGCGATCGGCTGCTGCTCAGCGCACCGTTGGAAGAGAGTGTCAGCACGGTCAAATCGGCGGAATTAAAGCGTTGCCAGGCCTGACTGACCCGCTGAAAATCGGCTTCAGGCGGAACAAAAGTCATCAGGATCCCGCCCGCGCGCGAGCTTAACCCGATGGAAGAGAGTGATTCCGGCAGCGCACGACAATCCCAGGTGCCATTCGCTGGCTGGCTGCTACGCCTGAGACGGGCAACAGGCAGGCGACTTTTGATCGTCTTAATGATCGACATATTATTATTTTCGCTTTTATCAGAGTAGGTTGCGCTTAAACTCGCGCTTGCTGGTGTTTTTTAAAAGGAGGGCTAAATGCAGGTCCGTTCGCGTTCAGAACTCGTCGCTGAGTACCGGGTTCATCATTGATCGGCGCGTTCAACGCCATTGGGTTATCGCCACTAGCGGGAAAACCTTTAGCAATTGCTGCAGTTGGTTTAATGAATGAAGTTGTTACATTTTAGTAGCATAAAATAAGCCAGAATGAGGGCCTGGCACTATTCCTGTTTATCTGTCACTCATCTGTTGCCTCTGCTTTTCGCAGCGTTTGCGTGCTACGGCGGGCAGATCCCCGCCAATCTCCCCGCGTGTCGAGCAAGGTCGCTTTACTCATAACATTCTCCTTTTTCGTCAGGCCTTTATGCGCAGTTCATCTCTCCTTACCATGCCGACGCCAGCGCTTTATTAAAAATTAATGTCAGCATTATCAACAACTTCAGTCTGTGCATTTGCATAAACGAAGCGGACGACTATGCTTCCTGGTGTGACTAGCTAGTCCTTTTTATCTAATGGAACATTGATATGAGGTCTTCCTATGACACAACAGAAGTACAGAGGTGGTGCCGGCAATTTTGCCAACGATCCAGAACGAGCGAGTGAAGCTGGCAGTGCAGGAGGCAAGGTCAGTGGGGGCAACTTCAGAAACGATCCTGAAAAGGCCAGGGAAGCCGGTCGGAAAGGAGGCAAGATTAGTCGACGTCCTTCTAAGTAATTCTGAATAAAGCGCTTTAGGACGTATTACGCCATGGAGTGGCATCTCTTCCATCAACACTCTGAATCTGTTCATCATTCCCCCTCTTTTAGCCTCAACGCTTCTCTGACCAGGTTAAAAGCCGGTGAATGCTGCTTGCGGCTGGGATAATAGAGATAATAACCGGGAAACGGTTGGCACCAGC
Source organism: Pantoea sp. MT58 (assembly GCF_014495885.1). Classification (NCBI taxonomy): domain Bacteria; kingdom Pseudomonadati; phylum Pseudomonadota; class Gammaproteobacteria; order Enterobacterales; family Erwiniaceae; genus Pantoea; species Pantoea sp. MT58. Next base: position 29,880 of record NZ_CP061085.1, on the reverse strand, counting down.
GCTCCAGTACCCGGATCAGCGTGCCCTGCTCCAGCCCTTCTGCGACTTCCTGTTCAGGCAGAAAAGCAATTCCCAAACCGGCCACTGCCGCTTCTGCAATGTGTGCCGAAGTGTTGAACGTTAACTGTCCATTTACCCGCACATTCACCGGCCCTTCTTCTCCGTCAAAATCCCAGACATACAACCCACCCGCTGTTGCCTGTCGCATATTAATGCAGTTGTGATGCAGCAGATCGTGTGGGACCTGAGGCGCAGCATGACGACGAAAATAGTCTGGCGCCGCCACCGCAGCCATTCGTAACGGTGGGGTGATGGGCATCGCCACCATATCTTTATCAATTGTGTCACCCATTCTGACTCCGGCATCAAACCGATCGGCCACGATGTTTCGCAAGCCATGATTCGCATCGAATTCGAGTCGGATATCCGGATAAGCCTCCAGCAGTGGCGTCAGTTTTGGCAGCAGGAGTGAACTGAGAATATGCGGGCCACAAGTGATGCGTACCGTGCCGGCGGGCTTGTCACGCATCGCGGTCAGCATATCCAGCTCCGCCTCAATTTCATCGAATCGATTGCCAATCGCCAGGATTAACCGTTCACCTGCTGCGGTCGGTGAGACGTTTCGCGTCGTGCGGGTCAGCAGCCGAATTTCCATCCGGTTTTCCAGGGCAGTAATCGTCTGACTCAGCGCGGGCTGCGTAACGCCCAGCAGTGCCGCTGCACGGGTAAAGCTGCCCTCACGCGCTACGGTAATAAAAGCCTGCAGATCATTCATGTTGCGCTTCATGTTGCGCTCCCATTGGTGGATTCATAATCGCTGGTTATAACCCCATTAAGGATTCATTAGCTAGTCAATATAAAGTTAAACCGTAAAATTTCCTGAGTTCATCATGACCACCACCAATGAAACAGGATTCAGCATGACTTCTCCGGAAACAACAGCATATTCCCCTCAGCACAACGTCGCTCATTGGGGTGGCGTCTGGGCGATGACGCTTTGCGTATTCGCGTTGATCGCATCTGAATTTATGCCAGTCAGCCTCTTATCACCGTTATCACGTGATTTGGCGGTCAGTGAAGGTCAGGCCGGACAGGGCATTGCTATCTCCGGCGCATTGGCGGTGATGACAAGCCTGTTGATCACCCGTATTGCAGGCAATCTCGACCGCAAAATCCTGTTGCTGACGCTGACACTTCTAATGGCGCTGTCCGGATTGATGGTCGCGATGGCACCCAACTATCTCACCTACATGACTGGCCGGGCGTTGATTGGCGTGGTGATTGGCGGGTTCTGGTCGATGTCAGCTGCGGTGGCTATCCGGCTGGTCCCCACCGGGCAGGTGCCGCGTGCACTGGCTATTTTTAACGGCGGTAATGCGCTGGCGACAGTTATCGCTGCACCGCTGGGGAGCTATCTCGGTTCTGTCATCGGCTGGCGTGGCGCTTTTTTCAGCCTGGTGCCGGTGGCCTTGCTCGCCCTGCTCTGGCAAGGATTTACACTGCCGTCAATGCCCGTCGATAAAGCACGGCAGCGAAGCGCAAACCTCCTTCAGCTGCTGCGTTCACCGCTGGTAACAATAGGTCTTGCCGCCTGCGGACTGCTCTTTATGGGGCAATTCACCCTCTTTACCTATCTCCGTCCGTTTCTGGAAACCGTCACGCAGGTTGACGTTTCTACGCTATCGCTGGTGCTGCTGACCATTGGCGTTGCCGGTTTTATCGGAACACTGATCGTCGGGGTTGTTCTGCAGCGTGGATTTTATCTCACCCTGATGATTATTCCACTGATCATGGCGTCAGTCGCAGGGCTGCTCATGGTATTCGGTCATCAGCTGTGGCTGGTGGCACCGTTGCTGGGCATCTGGGGACTGGTGGCAACTGCCGCATCCACCGGATGGTGGGCCTGGGTCGCCAGAACCTTCCCGGATAATGCGGAGACGGGTGGCGGATTAATGGTTGCCATTGTCCAGCTGTCGATTGCTCTGGGATCGACGCTGGGCGGTCTGGCCTTTGACCATGCAGGCTGGCAGATCACCTTTGCCATCAGCGCCACATTACTCATCGCTGCCGCTGGACTGGCGTTGATCACTGCGCGCAAAGAAAGCGCCGCCTGATAGCAGATTCATTGTTTAACCGGGCAGCCTGTTGCCCACTTCTCGTCAACCCTGAGGATCCTTTCATGAGAGCATTAACCCTGATGTTTGGACTGTTGATCAGTTCATTTGCAGCCAGCGCTGCCGATATGTCACGCGGCGCCGACAACTTTTATCAAAGCGATAAAGTGACCCGCGAAAAAGTGACGTTTAAAAACCAGTATCAGATGGGCGTCACCGGCACCCTGTTCAGACCTAAAGAAGCGAGTAAAACAGCGCATCTTCCGGCGATAGTGGTGGGGCATCCGATGGGCGCAGTCAAAGAGCAGAGCGCCAGTCTCTATGCGCAAAAGATGGCTGAGCAGGGCTTTGTTACCCTGGCAATCGATCTCTCATTCTGGGGCGAAAGTGAAGGCCAGCCACGTAATGCGGTTTCTCCGGATATCTATGCCGAAGACTTCAGTGCCGCAGTCGATTACCTGGGGACACGCGAATTTGTCGACCGCAATCGAATTGGTGTGCTGGGCATCTGTGGAAGTGGCAGTTTCGTCATCAGCGCGGCAAAGATCGATCCCCGCATGAAGGCGATAGCTACCGTCAGCATGTATGACATGGGTTCAGCCAACCGTAATGCGCTGAATAAAAGCCAGACGCTGGCTCAGCGCAAGCAGATCATTGAAGCAGCGGCACAGCAACGTTATGCGGAATTTACCGGGGGTAAAATCGCTTACACAGGCGGTACACCACACAAAATTGATGCTGATTCACCGCCAGTTGCTAAAGAGTTTTATGATTTTTACCGGACACCTCGGGGCGAGTTCACCCCAAAAAGCTCGTCAGCTGCACTAACCACGCACCCGACGCTCACCAGCAATGTGAAGTTCATGAACTTCTATCCGTTCAATGATATTGAGACCATCTCTCCGCGCCCAATGCTCTTCATCACCGGTGATAAAGCGCACTCACGCGAGTTCAGTGAAGATGCTTTCCAGCGCGCAGCTCAGCCCAAAGAGCTGTATATCGTACCTGATGCAGGTCATGTCGACCTTTATGATCGCACTGATCTGATCCCGTTCGCGAAACTGACGGCTTTCTTTAAACAGAATCTGTAATCTTCTGCTCATCGACTCCAGCCCGTCTGCAGAAAACTGCAGACGGGCTGTCTGCGTGATTAGCCTTTGCGATGGCGGGTTAGATAATGCTTCACCAGCACAAAGAACAGCGGAACAAAGAACAACGCCAGGACCGTGCCTGCCAGCGTGCCACCGATGATGCCGGTCCCGATGGCAATGCGGCTATTAGCACCCGCACCGGTTGCCACCGCCAGCGGGATCACGCCAGCAATAAAGGCGAGTGACGTCATCATAATCGGCCGCAAACGGGTTCGTGCTGCCTGCAATGCAGCTGCACTCAGCGAACTGCCCCGGCGCACTGCATCTTCTGCAAATTCGATGATTAATATCGCGTTTTTAGAGGTCAGTCCGACCGTGGTCAGCAACGCCACCTGGAAATAGATATCGTTGCTCAATCCCCGCAGCGCCACTGCCAGCACGGTACCCAACACACCAAGCGGCACCGCCAGCAGCACTGAGAACGGCACCGACCAGCTTTCATACAGCGCAGCCAGACAGAGGAAAACCACCAGAATCGAGATCGCATAAAGCGTAGTCGATTGCCCGCCCGCCTGTTTTTCCTGCAGCGAAAGCCCGCTCCACGCGCCCGTCGTGCCTGCAGGTAATTGATTAGCCAGCCGCTCAATCGTATTCATGGCATCGCCGGAGCTAAACCCTTCGGCATTCTGACCCTGAATTTCATAGGCGGCAGAGCCGTTATAACGATCAAGGCTTTCTGGTCCCATGGTCCACCGGGTCGAGGCAAAGGCCGAGAATGGCGTCATGGTGCCTTCACTGTTCCGGATGTACCACTTATTCAGATCTGACGGTGCTGAACGATACTGACTGTCGCCCTGCACATAGACCCGCTTCACCCGTCCACGATCGATGAAGTCATTGATATAAGCACCACCCCAGGCGCTGGTCAGCGTATCGGTCACATCATCCAAATTCAGTCCCAGCGCCACCGCTTTGCTGGTATCAATGTCAACCTGCAACTGCGGGGTCTGCGGCAGGATATTCGCCCGCACGCCCGTTAACTCCGGGCTTTGCGCTGCGCGTTGTAATAGCTGATCGCGCAGGTTACCCAATTGTTCACGCGTGGTGCCACCGCTGGCCAGCAGCTCATAGGTGAAGCCGTTGTTCTGTCCCAGACCTGGCACCGATGGCGGCGTCAGTGCAAAGATCTGCGCATCCCGAATCGACGCCAGCGCATAGGTCGCGCGTCCGGCAATCGCCTCGGCGGAGTTCTCACTGCCGGGTCGCTGGTCCCAGTTTTTAAGCTTGATAAACGCCATACCGGCATTCTGCGCAGCACCGCTGAAGTTAAAGCCGTTGATGGTGAAGATCACATCAACATTCTGTTTTTCTTCAGTCAGAAACCAGTTAACAATCTGCTGGTTGACGGCCTCTGTACGACTGGCGGTTGCGCCCGCTGGCAATGTCGCCTGAAGCATAATGCTGCCCTGATCTTCGGTGGGCAGGAAGCTGCCCGGCAGGCGGGTAAACATCACAAACAGCACCACACCCATTGCCGCATAAAGCGATACCATGATTAGTGGACGACGCAAGGTGCTGACCACTTTGTGGCGATACTGGCGCTCGGTGGCGGCATAAAAGCGGTTAAAACCGCCAAAAAATCCTTTGCTGTGCGGTGATATCGGCTTTAGCAGCATGCCACACAGCGCGGGCGTCAGGGTCAGCGCCACCACCACGGAGAAGGTCATAGCCGCAATGATGGTGATAGAAAACTGTCGATAGATCACACCGGTCGATCCGGCGAAAAACGCCATCGGCAGAAAGACTGCCGAGAGCACCAGCGCGATAGCCACCAGCGCGCCGGAGATCTCTTTCATCGACTTTTCCGTTGCCTCTCGTGCCGGCAAACCTTCGTCATGCATGATGCGTTCGACGTTCTCGACCACTACGATTGCATCGTCCACCAGCAACCCGATGGCCAGCACCATGGCAAAAAGCGTCAGGGTGTTGATGGTGTAGCCGCATAACGCCAGTACACCGAAGGTGCCGAGCAGCACGACCGGCACCGCCAGCGCCGGGATCAGCGTCGCGCGTATGTTCTGCAGGAACAGGTACATCACTACCACGACCAGCGCGATCGCTTCGATCAGGGTGATCACCACATCCTCAACGGAGATTTTGATGAAATCGGTGCTGTCGAGCGCATAGGCCACTTCGTAGCCTTGCGGCATTGAGTGGCGATACTCTTCAACTTTGTTTTTCACCAGCGTCGCGGTGGCCAGCGCATTCGCGCCCGGTGCCAGCATCACCCCGACCCCGGCTGCAGGATGCCCGTTAAGTCGTGTGGTCATGTCATAGGATTCGCCGCCCAGTTCCACCCGCGCCACATCACCCACCCGCACGATCGCGCCGCTTTTATCACTTTTGACGATGATATTGCGGAACTGCTCTGGCGTCTGCAGTCGCGACTGCGCTCTGACCGTGGCGGTGAGTTGCTGATTATCGGGTGATGGCAGGCCGCCGATTTTACCGGCTGAGACCTGAATGTTTTGCGAGCGTATCGCCGCCGACACGTCAGACGGCTGCAACGCATAAGCGTTTAGTTTGAAAGGATCGAGCCAGATGCGCATCGCGTACTGACCGCCGAACACCTGGATGTCGCCGACCCCTTCGGTCCTGGCCAGCGGCTCCTGCATATTACTGACCAGCCAGTCACCGATATCTGTGCTGTTGCTTTTACCCGTGGTGTCATACAGCCCCATCACCAGCAGAAAATTTGACTGCGATTTCGTCACGGTGACACCAAGCTGCTGCACCTCGCTGGGCAGACGGGAAAGCGCCTGCTGCACCTTATTCTGTACCTGCACCTGAGCGGTGTCGGGATCAGTGCCCTGGCTGAACGTTACAGTGACTGACACGTTCCCCTGCGAGCTGCTGCTGGAGGTGAAATAGAGCAGGTTATCCAGCCCGGTCAATTGCTGTTCAATCACCTGCGTGACGCTGTTCTCCAGCGTTTCCGCTGACGCCCCGGTGTAAGTTGCGCTGATATTCACTGAGGGCGGTGCAACATCGGGATACTGTTCCACCGGTAACAGGGTGATAGAGAGTGCGCCAAGCAGCATAATTAAAATGGCAACAACCCATGCAAAGACGGGACGATAAATAAAAAAACGAGAAAACATCAGCGGGATCTCTTCCTTTGGGCGGGGGCAAGACCTGCATTCCTGCGGGCCAACAAACTGCGTTGATTATAGGTTGTACCTTTCGGATAAACATCCTGACATTACCTTTTCTTACACCAGGCTGAATGCAGCGATATTTTGCCCCTTAGCTGCTGACAAGCCAGGTTAGCGCTGGCAGGATGGTGATTCTCTGAGCTGATCTGAGCAGCCGTATAAAACCGTCGCTTTTATCCCGGACTGGAGATGATGAACTGCGGCGGGTAAGACGCTGAATGAGAGGAAAGCAAGACGCATGCAAAGGGATGATTATCAGGCTGGCGGTGGAGCTTAAGCGCATAAAGATTAAAAACAGGCCTCGTTAGGCAGGTGGCATAGTCATACCGGATTGTATCGCTTCCCTTCCCGCGGAACACGATGATTTCTCCTTCGGTTCCGTTGTGGGATATATTAGCTGCACTCTCGTGACATTTACTCTGAATAACAGGTATTCCCGGCAATGGCTCTGATCCCCAAAAACTATACGCGGCTGGAAGGCGGCTATCGTGAGAAAGCACTTAAAATCTATCCATGGGTGTGTGGACGCTGCTCACGCGAGTTTGTCTATTCAAACCTGCGCGAGCTGACGGTTCACCATATCGATCACGACCACACCAACAATCCGGAAGATGGCAGTAACTGGGAATTGCTGTGTCTGTATTGTCATGACCACGAGCACTCAAAGTACACCGAGGCTGACCAGTATGGCACCCGCGTAGTGGCTGGCGAGGATGCACAAAAAGATGTCGGTGAGGCTACCTACAATCCCTTTGCTGACCTGAAGTCGATGCTCAATAAGAAGAAGTAATGGCTTAACTGTCAGGCTGGCCGTTCGGCCCGACAGTCTCGCTTCCCGAAGAGGATCACAACGTCTGGCCTTAGCCACAACGCAGCGTAGAACTTCATGCCAGATGCCACCCTAACCAGACTCCGCGCGATATAAATCCTTTACCAGCCGGTTATTGCAGATTTTGATATCCGTCATGGCCGGGTGAACCGTACGTCAATCCCCCCCTCACCGACACTCTTTTTGAGACTACCTGTCGACAGCATCTTTCCTATCGGCGTGTAACTATAGGAGGTCTGGAATGTCTCGTAAAAAAGCACCAGCGTCTTATTGCCATACAGCATCACATCGCCCTGCTGGATCGTGCCGGGTTTATGCGGATCGTTTTTAAGGGCAGCAGGCAGGTCTGCAAACTTCTCGTTGCCGTTCAGCTCCTCCATCGTCATGGTTAGCGGAAGTTGCTGTAAAAATGCTTTCGCGGTGGGGTTATCCGCCAGAGCAATCTCATACGACTGATGGTTGATCGTCATAATAATCTTCATGGGAAGCAGCTCTCCAGCCCGATCCGCGCCACTGGCTTTAACGGGCATCAGACTATAAATGGAAAGTAAAACCAGCAAAAGTAAGGCTCTTTTCATAAGGTTGCTCTCCGGATTATGGTGCATCTGTTCAGACATGGCGTGCGTTACTGCGATCGCCGTCCAGCCATAATAAACGGGCTCACTTACCCGCCGTTGCCTGATGGTAAAGATTTATACTTCCCCCCTTTCCCTGCCTCATCATCCTGTCGGCGGAACTCGTGCGCTGCTTATTCTGCAACAGCCCGGATGCGCTGCGCTTCATCTGATGTGCGGCTTACGTTTCGGGCTGTCGAAACATTTTGAGAAATAATTTCCCTGAATTACAGCCAGTTTCCACGTTGTTGCCACTGTTTCTGTACCAGGCTTATCGGATAACAATAGAGACACTGTGGAGCATTATGAAAGAGCAAAATCGCACAAATGGCATCGCCCCTTATGGGGGGGCTGCCGGTGGCTGGGGCGCACTTAAGGCAGTTGCGGATGCGATCCGCGGCCAGATGTCAGTAAAGCAGGATGTGATCGCCCTGTTTAAAGTCAACCAGCCGCAGGGCTTCGACTGTCCGGGCTGCGCCTGGCCCGACCCGCAACATGCTTCCTCCTTTGAGTTCTGCGAAAACGGCGCAAAAGCCGTCTCGTGGGAAGCGACCAGCAAGCGCACCACGCCAGAGTTCTTTGCGGCTCATACCGTGACTGAACTGTGGGAGCGCAGCGCACTCCATCTGGAGGGCGAAGGACGGCTGACCCATCCGATGAAGTACGATGCCGCTACCGACACCTATCAGCCTATTGAATGGGATACGGCATTCCGTGAAATTGGTGAGCATCTGCGCAGCTATGACGATCCGGACAGCGTGGAGTTTTATACCTCGGGTCGCGCCTCGAATGAAGCGGCGTTCCTGTGGCAGCTCTTCGCCCGCGAATATGGCACTAATAACTTCCCCGATTGCTCAAACATGTGTCACGAACCGACCAGCGTCGGGCTGCCGGAATCAATTGGTGTCGGCAAAGGCACGGTAGAACTGGAAGATTTTGATCACTGCGACCTGGTGCTTTGTATCGGCCACAACCCAGGTACCAACCATCCGCGTATGCTGGGCACGCTGCGTGAGGTCTCTAAGCGCGGCGCGACTATCGTGGCGATTAACCCGCTGCGTGAACGCGGGCTGGAGCGTTTTACTTCACCGCAGAGCCCGATTGAGATGCTGTCAATGAGCTCCACTGAGCTGGCTTCGACCTACTACAAAGTGCGGGTGGGTGGCGACGCGGCAATGCTGAAAGGGGTGATGAAGATCCTGCTCACTATGCACGAGGAGGCGCTGAGCAAAGGCGAACCCGGCGTCATTGATGAAGCCTTTATCACTGAACACACCGAAGGTTTTGACGCCCTGAAAGCCGACCTGGAGAGTACCGACTGGGAGCATATTCTGAAAGTCTCTGGCATGGCGCGCGAAGAGATCCAGCATATCGCCCGGCTCTACGCCAGTGCTGAACGCACCATCATCTGTTACGGCATGGGGATTACCCAGCACCAGTATGGCACCCAGAACGTGCAGCAAATTGCCAACCTGTTGCTGATGCGCGGCAACATCGGTAAGCCTGGCGCAGGTATTTGTCCGTTACGCGGTCACTCCAATGTGCAGGGCGATCGCACGGTGGGCATCACGGAGATCCCGCCGCAGTCGCTGCTGGATGGCATAGAGAAGGTGTTTGGGTTCCACCCGCCGCAGAAGCATGGTCACGGCGCAGTTGAGGCGATTAAGGCGATGCGCGACGGCAAAGCTAAAGCGCTGCTCTGTCTGGGCGGCAATCTGGCAGAGGCGATTTCCGACCCACAGGTCACGTTCCCGGCGATGCGCAAACTGGATCTGGTGGTGCATATGGCCACCAAACTCAACCGCTCACACCTGTTACTCGGTAAGCACAACTATCTGCTACCAGTACTGGGCCGTACTGAAAGCGATGTTCAGGCTACCGGTGTTCAAAGCGTGACTGTTGAAGATTCAATGTCGATGGTGCATGCCTCACGCGGCTCGCTGGAACCGGCTTCGCCTCATCTCAAATCTGAACCAGCGCTGGTGGCCTCCCTTGCTAAGGCAACTCTGCCAGAGAGCGTGGTTGACTGGTCAGCCATGGCTGCCGATTACAGCCGCATCCGTGATGCCATTGAAGCGGTGTTCCCGGCGTTTGAAAACTTCAATGAACGGATTAAGCATCCGGGTGGATTCCGGCTTCATAACGCTGCGTCAGAACGCGTCTGGCTGACGCCATCTGGCCGTGCTCAGTTTAAGGTGATGCAGGGCATCAATGAAGATCCCCGCTCGCTGAAGTGTCATGATCTGGTGCTCACCACCCTGCGCAGTCACGACCAGTACAACACCACGCTGTACGGCCTGAATGACCGCTATCGGGGCGTGACAGGCCGACGCGATGTGCTGTTTATCAATGCCGAAGAGGCAGAGAAACGAGGGCTGCGGGTAGGTGACCGGGTCGATCTGATGGCGCTGGACCCGGATGGCAATCCCACTTCTCGCCAGATGAAAAACCTGACTATCGTGATTATCGATATGGCCTCAGGTTCGGTTGGCGCTTACTATCCGGAAGCGAATGTGATGGTTCCGCTCGACAGCCACGATACCAAAAGCGGTATCCCCGCTTATAAAAGCATTCCTATCTCCATGACGCGCGTCACCGACGAGACGCAGACGACCTCAGGCGTTCTACGCTAATCGGACATGTCAGAATATGAATGTTGTCAGCGTGGCCGGTGCACCGGTCACGCTTTTTTGTTTTTCCGCCCTGCAGAGATGTTTTTGCTCATCCTTTCTCTCTGCTTTATCCCCGTTAAAGCACCTGGCGTGAAGTAACCCTGACGGCAGCATCGTATACACTACAGTGCTGAAAACGGCTCTATAAACCCTTGTCTCTTTTTTGCCTGCGCGGATATTCAGCGCCCTACCGGAAAAATGCCATGTTTCACCTGATTTTCAGCTTACCCAGCTGGTATGTTATTGCGCGCGTCATTATTCCATTATCTATGCCTCTGGCCATCAAGATCCTGCTCTCCACACTGGTGCTGCTGGCTTCACAGTATCTGCTGGTAAGCCGCTTTACCTCAGGCGGAATTTTTTCCGCCGAAATGCCCCGCATCATCATCATCCTGTTTAACTGGGCATACAGCACCGTACTTTTGCTGGCGCTGCTGCAGATGCTGATGGATGCGGTCATGCTGATTGCCCTGCTGTTACGGCATCCGCTGGAGCTGGTTCCCGGTATTCGCTATCTGGCCGTCGTGCTGGCAATGGCGCTGGCTGCCTTTGGTGTTCAGCAGGCGATACGGGTGCCCCCGGTCAAAGAGGTGACGCTGGTGCTACCCAACCTGCCTCCAGAGTTCGATGGCTATCAGCTGCTTCAGCTGACCGATCTTCACATCACCCGGTTATTTAATGCCGCCTGGACCGCCAGGATGGTTGAAAGAGCGATGTCTCTTAAAGCCGATCTGATTGTGGTGACAGGCGATGTGATCGATGGCAGCCTGGAGCATCGTCGGCATGACGTCGCGCCGCTGCAGAAGCTGGCCGCGCGCGACGGCGTATGGGCCATCACCGGCAATCACGAATATTTCTTCCATCAGGCAATCTGGACGGCGCATCTGGCCTCACTGGGGCTACAGCCTCTGCTCAACAACCATACCGTTATTGAGCGCGGAGCCGCAAAGCTGGTGATTGCTGGCCTGCCGGACGCCTCCGCGCCAGGCAGGAACGCGACCGGTCCGGATCTGGCCCGCGCACTTGAACAGGCACCTGAAAGCGCGCCGGTGATTCTGCTGGATCATCAGCCACGAAATGCCCGCCAGAACGCGGCGCAGGGGGTAGATGTGCAGCTCTCCGGCCATACGCATGGCGGACTGATTATCGGGCTGGACCGGCTGTTTGCTAAACCCAATGGCGGTTTTGTGTCCGGGCTTTATCAGGTCGACGGAATGCAGCTCTATGTGAATAACGGCACGGCGCTCTGGCCAGGCATGGCGGTCAGGCTGGGTCGTCCCTCCGAACTGACCCGGATTACCCTGCGCCGCCAGCCCTAATCGCGTGACGAAATAGCCTCACGAAAGTGCGGTTTTCGCAGGTGTGCATAAGCTTGAGTGAAACAAAGGAGATCACTATGACGATGTTATGTACCGCCTGTGGAACCGCTTATCCCTCTGCTGCCCCTGATGAGCACTGTAAAATCTGTGAGGATGAACGCCAGTATGTTCCGGCTGCGGGTCAGCGCTGGATCGCATTTGATGAACTGCGCGGCAGCCACGCCAATAAGTGGACGGCCCATAGCGATGCGCTATTAAGCCTTAAAACTGTGCCTGAGTTTGCCATCAACCAGCGCGCTTTTCTGCTGCGTACGCCGCATGGCAACGTGCTATGGGACTGTATTGCCAACCTGGATGATGCAACTTATACGCTTATTGCCGCGCTGGGTGGCATTGATGCTATCGCGATTTCACATCCGCATTACTACACCACCATGCAGGAGTGGGCTGAGGTCTTTAACGCGCCTATTCATCTGCATGCCCGCGACAGGCAATGGATTGTGCGGCTGAGTCCGCATATCCAGCTCTGGCAGGGTGAGTCGCTGACGCTGATGCCCGGTGTGACGCTGTTACGGCTGGGCGGTCATTTTCCCGGCGGCTGCGTGCTGCACTGGGATGAAGGCGAAGGCGTGATGCTGGCGGGTGATATTATTCAGGTCACGCCGGGTGCGCATGGCGTGTCGTTTTTGTGGAGCTACCCGAATATGCTGCCACTGTCAGCCGCCACCGTGAGTGACATCATGCATCGGCTTTCCGGCGTGACGTTCGGACAGCTTTATGGCGCGTTCGAAGGTCAGGATATTCATCATCAGGCAAAAGAGAAAGTGATGCGGTCAGGAGAGAAGTATCTGGCCTGTCTGCAGGAACATCAGGCGTAGCGGACGATAAACACGGAGAAGAGAACAGCCGCCCACAGGTGGCGGCTGTTTTAACTCACTTATGCGGTCTGGAATACCGCGACCATCGTACGCAACTGACCTGCGCGCGAAGCCAGCTCCTCTGCAGAGGAGGCAGACTCTTCGACCAGCACGGCGTTCTGCTGCGTCACCTGATCCATCTGGTTCACCGCAATATTAACCTGCGAAATACCGCTGCTCTGCTCTTCAGATGAAGCAGAAATATCGCGCATCAGCTGAGAGGTCTGTTCAATCGCGCTGACGCTCTGCTTCACCTTGTCACCCGCATTCTGCGCCATCGCGATCCCTTCATGCGCATGCGTCACCGACTGCTCGATCAGGCTCTTGATTTCTTTCGCTGCACTGGCTGAACGTTGTGCCAGCGCACGCACTTCCGACGCGACAACCGCAAAGCCTTTGCCCTGCTCACCCGCACGTGCCGCTTCAACGGCCGCATTCAGTGCCAGGATATTGGTCTGGAAAGCGATGCTGTCAATGACGGAGGTGATCTCTTCAATCTGTCCAGAACTGCCCCGGATTTTCTGCATCGTCTGCATCACGGAATCCATCGCCGCACCGCTTAACAGTGCCGCCTGAGTGGCTGATTCTGCGCGATCAGAGGCAAAGCGGGTGTTATCCGCATTCTGCTGAATGATTGATGCCAGTTGTTCCATACTGGCCGCTGTTTCAGCCAGAGATGCAGCCTGCTGTTCGGTGCGTGATGAAAGGTCGCCATTGCCACGAGCAATCTCTTCAGAGGAATTGGCGATAGTGGCTGCGTTACCTTTGATATCCGAAACCAGCTGGGCAAGACGCTGCTGCATCCGCATCAGCGCATTCAATAGTTCAGCCATTTCATTGCTGCCGGAAACAGTCAGCGCTGCCGTCAGATCGCCGGCCGCAACACGGCTGGCAACTTCGACCGCTTCTTTGACCGGACGGGTGACTGAACGGGTGATCATGACAGCCAGCAGAATAGCCAGCAGCGCGACGGTGAGCAGGCCTGCCAGCAGCAGGTATTGCGCCTGACGACGTTCATCAATTTGAGATTGCAGTAGCTCCTGCAGTCGACCACTACTCTGATTGCCCAGCATGGCGTAGCGGTTAATCGCCTCGGTTAAGACCCTCACATATTCAACCGGCGTAATACTGACCTGTCCGGTTATGATGGCACCTTCAGCCAGCTGTAATGCACTCAGGGCCTGTTGTTTTGCATTCTGCGCAAGGTCACCAAAAGTCGCCTTTAGATCAGGTTCAATCATAAACACCTTATCCATATTACTGCTGAACTGCGACAGTACCGTTTTGCCATTATCAATCTGAAATGCCAGCCGGCTGCGATCAGCATCAGAGGCTTTACCGCTGGCAATCAATGAAGCACCATTTCCGCGAATCTGACCCAGCGTTTCAGTCAGCAGCGGCAGTCGGCCAAAAATGCTAACAATCAGTTGATAGGTATTTAAGTCAGCATCCAGCGACAGCTGATAGAAATCCAGCACATCCTGATTAGTGTCCAGCAGCACCTGAATCAGATGAGTGTGCTGCACCAGGCTGCTCGCCAGCGTCAGTCGGCCACCATTGAGCTCCTCTTGCAGCTGACGCCATTCCTGATTAACCTTCTCAAGTCGCTTTAATGGCTGTGCCTGCTCATCGCTTTGACGCAAATCGTCAGCAATGCTCTCAGACAAACTGTTAATCTGGGTCACCAACGCCATACGCGGCGGATTATCCGGTTTGTTCTGACCGATTGCGATTGCGCTTTCAGCCCGATGACGCTGTAGCAGGTTCAGTAACTGAAGGACTTTTTTCTCAACCGGAATACCGGTGAGCTCAACTTTTTTTGTATCGATAAGCTGATTGCCTGTCTGAATAAACAAAAATGTAGGTAATATAAACAGGACCAGCGCAAAAGATCCCAGTAACAGGAATTTCGCTGGCAGATTAATTCGGTCGAGTATTTTTTTCATTCTTTTCCGCTCTGATGTATGAGGCGTGCAGGTGAGCCCTGGACAAAATAAGGTTTGTAATTTTATTTTTACTTCTTCTTTTACATATCCAGACGTGCTTCATGCAGCACAGTATTGGTATGAAGAGATGAGTTTTGTATGAAATTCAGAAACACATATAACAACAGAAAGGAGTATAGATTGCGTTCCGTTATTTTTCAGTGAATAAAATGACGATATTTACTGCAAGATTAACCTAACTCAAACTTAAAAATAACCATATTTATCATAAAGATAAAAAACAAACCCTTCGGCGGACACATTAAGCCGTTAGCGTGTCTTCAGCATTATTGTTTTGAAAATAAAGAAATTAAAGTCGACTCGGAAATCGCCGATAACAAATATCCGCACCCTATCTGATTAATTATCATTACGCTATTAGCCGAATATAAAAACCACGAAAAAAACAAACCTAATCATATAACTCTAAAGAGTTACTTCTGTTTTAGTAATGAAATCGATTTCATTTTATTTAAAAGAAGTTATTTTATTGATTAATGCTAAAAAAAAGCCCCCACAGTGTGGAGGCCATTATGCTATTGGTAAACTGTTAAAAACTTTCCCAGTTCGCCTTCGTCATGTCGATGGCCTGCCGCTCAGGCTGCTTTGCCTGCAATACCGGACGACGCAGAGCTGCGGCCTGCTGCGGCTGAGCGACACGGTGATTGCTCTCCAGCGTAAAGGTCGCCACCAACCCTGCCAGTGTCTCTGCCTGCTCCTGCAGCGACTTAGAAGCAGATGATGCCTCCTCCACCAGCGAGGCGTTCTGCTGCGTCACTTCATCCATCTGGCCAATTGCCTGATGAACCTGCTCAATGCCTTTGCTCTGCTCAGAGGTTGCTGCGGCAATCTCATTGACCAGATCGGCCACCTGCTGAATCGCCTGGCGGACATTTTCACTGTTTGCACCAACGCCGCTGGCCTGCGCTAAACCGTGCTCAACCTGCGAAACCGACGTTGAAATAAGATCTTTGATTTCCCGGGCAGCAGAAGAGGAGCGCTGCGCCAGATTACGCACTTCTGAGGCGACAACGGCGAAGCCGCGGCCATGCTCACCGGCACGTGCGGCTTCAACGGCCGCATTCAGTGCCAGAATATTGGTCTGGAACGCAATGCCTTCAATCAGGCCGGTGATTTCAGAGATTTTGGCAGAGCTGCCGCGGATTTCATCCATAGTGCTGAGCATCTGCTTCACCGCTGACCCATTCTGGATTGACATGTTATTGGCATTATTCACCAGGCTGCTGGCCTGATGCGCACCTTCTGAGTTCTGACGCACCGTTTCACTCAGTGTGGCCATACTGGCAGACGTCTGCTCCAGTGAAGCAGCCTGTTCTTCCGTGCGCGCAGAGAGATCCTCATTGCCTGCGGCAATCTGCGTTGACCCGGTACTGACCGATTGTGCGGCATGACTGACCGACAGAAGCGTGCCAGAAACGCGTGCCAGCAGCTGGTTAAATGCCATTGCCGTTTTACCGATCTCATCCTTACTGCGGACTTCAGCGGTGTGGGTCAGGTCAAGCGTATGACTGACCTGGGTCATGGTATTCACCATGCCTGAGAGGCTCTTTTTGATGCCCAGAATCACCTTCGTGGAAAAAGCGGCCAGTATCAGAATAAGCAGCAAGGACCCGCCAGACATCATCCACAGCGTCTTGTTATAAACACGCTTATTCTCAGTTCTAAGCTGTTCGCCAATATCGATGTTCAGCTGAATCTGACGGGTGAAATCTGCCTCCATCTTACGCGCTGCAGCACCAATCCCATTCTCACTCTGTAATAACGGCAGTGTGACCGCATCATTGTGGGCGCGTGATGCAGCAATAAAGGCCGGCAATGCGTTACGGACTGCATCCAGATTTTTATCGGCCTGCTCAGTCATCGCTTTATCTTCATCGCTCGAGATGTCGTTCGCCATATAATAATCATTGAGTGACTTAATCTGCGAAAGCAAACTCTCAATGCGCTCTTCTGCCGCGGAGAATTTCGTCGCATCACTGGTGCTATGATGGCGATAAAGCGCAATACCTAGCTGATTGGTCACGCTGATTGATTTATTGAGATCACGAATGCTGGGTATCGCGTTGACCTGGACATATTCAAATCGCGACTGAAAACCCGAGATCACAGACAATGAGATAATAACCAGCGCAATCAGTGACATTGCCAGCAGTGAAAAAATCAGTACGAGACGCTGTGTAATAGTCATACGAGCCCTTAAAAAAGAGTAATTTGAATATATCGAAAGCTGGATCGTTCTTATCGGCTCTGGTCAGCAGTGCTTTAATTAATTGGGGTAAATATATTTTTTTAATTGTTCTGGCGAATCTCAGAGAATGCACTATCTATCAAAATGATGCTTACCATCAGGACATAAAGTTTTACATTTAGTCGTATTTACATAATTTCCTCTTTTTCAGAATGGTGTTTTTTTACATGCAGTAAGGTCATCTTTGTTACATATCAGCCATTCATTTGATCCTAATGATTAGCGAGCTAATTCAACAGCCTGACTGACAATAATCATCTGTCAGAAGGAGGGCAACCCCAGAGAAATCTTGCTACAGACCCAGTAAAAATAGGAAAGGGATTACTAAGCGAAGACTGAGAGCCAAAATCACAACCTCTGTTTATCATCAGTGGCACTGATGTATGTGTTATTGACTGTCCAGAGGCTTAAAGGAGAAGGCATAGGATTTTAGCCATTCGTGGCAGGCCCAGATTAAATCAGTGAAATGACTGGCGGAATGCTGATTCTGGTCTATGCTCACTGGCCCGACCAGGCTTTAGTCTGTCGGATAGCAATATCGCTTAAAATAAAAAAGGTAGTAATCATGGATTTAGCCACATTTGAAACCAGAACGGGTCTTTGGCCACACATGCAGTTTACGGATGTTGAATATGACTTTTGCAGCGCTGGCGTTGAAATCTACGCCATTGACGTCAGCCGTCAGACTAAAAGCAAGCTGTTTATCTGCCGTGTCGCCAACGAGCAGCAGGCTGCGTCACTGACAGCCCAGTTCAAAGAGTGGCTACCGAAGTTAAAGCTTAAAAAACGCAAAGTTGCTTTGAATCTGGCTCGCATGGCGTGCGACAAAAGTTATTCCGCCAATCCTAAGTTTCAGGATCGGTCAGATTTGCGCCACAACACGTCAAGGCTCTGATGTTTATTCAGCCTGCAAGCGTTAACGCGGGCAGGCTTAAACGCTCTCTTGTCTGTTGTGTATAACGATTCTGCGGCACGTTTTAAGTGCGCGCCGCGGGCACCTGAAACAGCCGACAATCACCATCCTCAATCGAAATATCGCTGAAAGTGGTTATATGCATTTCAATCCAGGTGTTCGCGGCGCGAAATGTGTAAGAGGCATTTCGCTGTTCAAGCTCAGCGACAAAATCCCGGGTGCTTACTGTGCACTGACCGACATCATCCTGCCTCATCGCCTCCCTGAATGCTGTCCAGACCTCATCATCCTGTGACATCACATTTACCCCGCTCTGGCTCAGGCCTAAAATAACTGTATATACAAACAGTACAATTTGTTTTTGATGCGGTCAAGTCTTCGTGAAAAGCCTGATTCAGACACTGTGAGACATCACTGTTCCGGCCACTTTTAGCAGAAGCGGCAGGTTTGAGGGGACTTTAATCCTAATCTTAGAAATCGTTTTCACATCAGATTAAGTCATTGATAAAAAAAGCAAGTACCATAAGTAGCATTTTAATTATTTGATATCTAAATAAAAAAACTGTTAAACACAGCGGCATAAAAGATGGTTTTGCCCTATCTTTAAATGGCTCTGTAATGAAATCCACTTCTTTTACAGAGTGATTTGACTCCTACCCTTGCCCCCTTTTACAGGGGGCACTTTTTCAGATAACACAGGTGACGACATTCGCGAGTTTATGCTGACGGGTAATATGCGTGTATTTAGCGAAAATGTGGTGACTACGTTAATGCGCTGTCTGGAAAAATGGTGTATTTGTAACCTGATGATTCATCAGCCGGGCTTAAATTATCAACACTTAAAAACAGTTGTTTGAATTTAAAGGTATTTTTTATGAAATATCTAAAGAACAACTCTTATCTGCTAAAAAAGCTCGCCAAATCACCATGGTAAGGAGAACAAAAAACGCGTAATAATCAGTCACTATTGTTTTGACCGGCGCCTCACCAGGGATGTCGTAACGTTATAATAATGCGCTATATCCGATATTCGCCCCCGCTTTTGCGGGGGCTTTTTATTTTACTCATTCCTTTATCACCTTCCCGCTCCTGAGCGATGCAATACGTCAATCCTCACAATCCTGACCACGCCATAAATTGATAGCCCGATTAATGCTGTAAGCAAAAGGTCATAATGGCTACAGTTGTGCCCTTAGCCATCAATTTTTCTGTGATATGGTTAATCAGTAATGTTTGGCCATATGAGTTTGCTTATGCTCTCCACCCTTATATATCGCAGCCAGCTTGTGGCTTCTGTCTCGCCAGAGAGATTACTGGCGCTGGTGGAACGCGCCAGTATTAAAAATGCCGAGGCTGAGGTCACTGGAATCCTGCTCTATGATGGGCAGTACTTTTTTCAGGTGCTGGAAGGAAAAGTCGATAATGTCCAGACTGTCTTCCAGCGTATCTGTCAGGATGATCGACACTTTAATCTGATTGAGCTGATGCGAGATTATGCGCCCGCACGTCGCTTTGGAAATGCTGGTATGGCCCTGTTTGATTTACGTGACTATCCGCAACATACCGTGGTGGATGCCCTGCTTAAGCGAGTGACTCTGAGTGATGAGCGCATCAAACAAGACCGGGTAGTAAAGTTCCTGCGTTCTTTCGTCGAAGGACGTGATAAAGCGACGTTTATTCAGATCGATCCCGCCAGTCTATGGACGCTGACTTTACCTCTTAAACAAGACGTTCAGCCCGCCGGGCAACAGACTTCCGGGCAGCGCTGTGAATTTGCGCTCCAGCCAATTGTCGATGCAACAAATCGTCAGATTGTTTCCTGTGAAGCCCTGATACGCGGCCCACATGGCGCCCCACCCGCCGACTATTTTTCACAATTGCAGGAGAACGAGCGATACCAGGCCGATCTGCACTCTAAAGCCTACGCTTTCAAGTTGGCCAGACACCTGGGATTGCGGGAGCTGACGCTCTCCGTCAATCTCCTGCCCATGTCGCTGGTCGTGATCGATCATGCGGTAGACCATCTTATCCAGCAAATCATTCAGCAAGGATTGCGACCTGAGCAGGTCGTGATTGAGGTGACGGAAGATGAGATCATTTCGCGCTTTGACGAGTTTCAGTCTGCCGTACAGCAACTTAAAGCTGCCGGAATCAGTCTGGCGCTGGACGATTTTGGCGCCGGTTTCGCAGGCCTGTCACTGTTAGCCGATTTTCAGCCCGACAAAGTTAAAATTGATCGCAAACTCATCACCGATATTCACCGTAGCGGCCCTCGCCAGGCGATAGTATTGGCCATTCTTAAATGCTGCCAGGCGCTGGAGATCACGGTCATCGCGGAAGGAGTAGAAAAAATTGAAGAGTGGCTCTGGCTGGAAGGTGCTGGCGTTCGCTATTACCAGGGGTTTCTGTTTGCCCGCCCGGCCCTGAATGCGCTGCCTGCAGTAAGCTGGCCATCGCGCCGCCCGGACTGACTAAAGAGGAGAGCGTTCCTTTTATCTCTCCTCTTTTACTCAGAGTTTGACCCGCCTCACACCTCCTCGCTGCAAAGTGCAAAAGCTGTGCCATGCTTTATTCATCTGGCAGCCAACAGGCAAAACAGATATTCATCACGTCCCTGGATAACAACCGAAATTGGGAGAATCACCATGAACGAAGATCGCATCAGCGGTAACTGGAAGCAGTTCAAAGGTAAGGTTAAGGAAAAATGGGGTGATCTTACGGATGATGATATGACCGTTGTCGAAGGGAAGCGTGATCAACTGGTCGGTAAAATTCAGGAACGCTATGGCTACGAAAAAGATCGTGCTGAAAAAGAAGTGAAAGATTGGGAAGACTCCAATAAGTATCACTGGTAATGCGTTCTGAATCGCCGGGCGTTACAGCGCCCGGCACCTGCTTTGATTTCCCTCAATCCTTATTCACCCGACTTAGTGTCAACTGCGCCTGATGCGGGCAGTGATTATGGAAATGATTATTTCTTTATTTGCCGATGAAGCGCATACTGCGACTCTCGTCCCTGAACATGGGACCTCAAAATCGTCCGGATATTACCTATGCCTCACCACACTACCGACACCGTATGTGGCCTTGTCGGTGTTCTTCCTGAAACTCTGCGTCGCTGGCGCCGTGCCGGGCTAATCACGCCACCGGGTCCTGCTGGCTACTCAGATAATCAGCTCACGCGTGCGCTATGTGTGCGTGAAATGACGTCAGGAGGTCATACGTTGTTCGATATCCATACGGCAATTAACTGGCCCAACGTGGCACTGTCAGGCGGGTGGGCTTGTCGCGAAGAGGATATTTTGCAGTTGCTGGCCAATAATCCAGATGCTGATATCGATCGCGAACTTCAAATGATGAACACCGACTACTGTGGTGACGATTACGTTAATTGCTACCTGCGACCCCTTAACCTCTGGCTGCGCGCTGACCTGAGTGATGGAGCGGATATGCGTCTGCAACGCTTTCATGCCGCGGTTGTCGCGCAATGGGAGCGCCTGTCTCTGGCAGCCCGTCGACGCAGCACGGTTCCCTTGTTCCTGGAAGCGGTCAGCGTTACAGATGAAACAGAGATCTGGATGGAGGCGATACGGCTTAATGGACAGGGTTTTCGGGTTGAAGTGGCCGCAGTCGCTTCTGGTCAACCCGCCGTGGCACAATGTCGTTTTGAACATCATCTGATGTGGTGTGGTGATGGGATTAGTGCCTCAATGAAGGCGGCATTTAATGCCAGTCTTGAAGCGGGTAAACCCATCATGCTGACTGGCACTAACATCGATTTGCAGTCGCAAAATAATCTTATCTTTGCCAGCGCCTGAGCACCGTCACCTTTTCACCAGCCGGCACTTAAAAGGCGGAAACAGCCTTTGCCGTCTCCGCCCTTTTCATATTATTGATGTTCCAGCGTACGCTGACCGCCGATTGCAATCGGGATACGTCGCGGTTTCTCACTCTCTGGTATTTCCTGGAGCAGATCGATATTGAGCAATCCTTCCGCCAGGCTGGCTTCAGTCACTTTTATATGCTCCGGAATAGAAAAGCTCAGCTGGAAATCGTGCCGGGAAATGCCGCGATGTATCCAGCGGCCACTCTCTTTGCCGGCCTCATCGGATGCGTGCTGAGATGCTTGTTCTCTGTGCCCCGCGACTGAAAGCCGATCGCCACGTAACTCAATCTCCAGTTCATGCTCTTTCCAGCCCGGTACGCTAACGGTCAACGCATAGCGGTTTTCCTCAACATGCTTAAGATCATAAGCAGGAACAGAGCTTACCGGACTGTCGCCAGTAAGCTGACTAAACAACTTATCGATGCGATTAAAGCGGTCTGAAAAAACTGAATCAGACAGGGAGGGGAAAACAGAAACGTGTTGTACTGACATAGTGATAATCTCCTGAACAGGTTCATCCAAAAGTTCATCTGACCGGTAACACACTTCCAGTCAACTTCCTAAATAGGGTTGTTCAGTCAGTTTTCAAGCCAGAAACTGGCTTTTTTTATTGTTATCATACAGCCGGTTATTGCAGGGAATAACACTAAGGGCGATAACACAGCGTCTATTTCTTACTCTGGGGTGAAAGAACGAAATGGGGATGGCGGCCAGCCAATAATAATAGCAACTCATATTCGCCCTGACTTAATAACGTTGGATTGCCTGCAGCTTCTTTGGTTTGCCAGACTCTCAGGCTAAGGTCAAAACGCTCAGCAGCACTCTGCTGCGACAGGCCGGCGGCAAGACGAAGTTCACGCACGTTACTCTGGACAACCACAGGCGACTGGGGGGGACGGTTAACCAAACAAAGACTCCTTCAACACGATGAAACGAAAACGCACAGCGCTTCGCGATTGACTGAGCGAAGCGATCTGAAAGCGGTGAGGACGACAAGACCAGAGAATAATTGACTATTTTGAATAAATGTCAAATTTTCAGACTTAAGATTCAGACATAAATTTTTTAAGCGAAGCGGCATATTTCAACTCATCGGCGATTTTTCTATTTCGTTAGAGTGCTTTATTCTTCCCGCCAGGAATTATCCTGTTATTTGCCTTAAGGTCCATTCAGGGATTAATCCGCTACCTCATTACGCCTTTCTTCATCAGGATAGATGCTTAGCTTGAGAATTATGTTCAGGCTGCTTCATTGAAACCAGAGGAGGATAATAAATGAAAAATCCTATCCAGCGTCGCTCGCCTGATGATTTGTCACAGGTGGAAATTCGCGAACAGTGGCAAATCACTTACTGGACCCAGGAATTAGGTACAACACAGGAAAGGCTGACGCGCGCTATCCGGGAGGGGGGGCCGCAGACAGAACAGGTCCGGGACTGGCTTGAGCAAAATCCGCCGCCACGCCGTCCAACATAATCCCAGAGGGCTAAAAGTTTAATAAATCCTGACTGAAGCGCTGGTTTTCCGCCAGCCATGCGGTGGGTTGACCTGCATCAGACAGCGTTATGCTGACAGGTCACATCTGCCGTTCAAAATCACATCCTGGCTTTTGCTTAGTGTTTTTATGCGGTTACCTGTCCTTCGACCCGCAAGTTGCCATTGCTCTGCATGTAAACGTTGTGCTTCGGTGTAAAATTGCCTTTTAAATAATATTAACCATCCTGAATGCTTATTCATCTCATGATGACAGATAAACATTAGCCCTTCTCAAAATTACCTTTTTTATTTATAAAATGAAGAAGCTCAAATAGTCTCATGCCTCTTCGATTAAATTTTCAAATCGTAAACACGCTTTTAATGCGTTAAAGAAAATATTAAGAGACACCCAGTGCATAGTCCCTTATCATTAAGTTGAAAATAAAAATCACACTCTATTTCCTGCCGCCCGAATCACATTTCGTTCCGGACAGTTTTCTTTTTTTCGCACTGTAATCAGCCGGTGCGGGGGTTCTACACACATGCTTAACAATCCAGACGGCGACAACGAGCGCCGAGGACGCGCTTTACAGGCTCTGCGCGCCCCAGATGAAAGCCGCGACGAGGTTCTGCGGAAGTTTGTCCGGCTAGCCAGTCAGGCCCTGGGTATCCCGGGCAGCTTTATCTCGGTGCTGGATGATGAATTTCAAACAGTACAGGCATCACACAATTTTGATCTGCAACGCTCAACCCGCGCAGATTCACTCTGCCGCCACGTGGTTGACAGTGACAGTGCCGTTATTGTGCCTGATACATATCATGACGCGCGTTTTGTCACCCATCCTCTGATTACGGGCTCGCCCTTTATTCGCTTTTATGCCGGTGTGCCACTGAAAACCCGCGACGGTATGATTCTGGGCACACTCTGTGTTACCGACACCCAGCCACAGGCATTTGCGAGTGAGCAAGTGACGATATTGACGTTGCTCTCCACACTGGTGATGTCATTCCTGGAAGCCTGGCACTCGGCGGGTTTTACCGATCCGGTGACCGGACTGCCCAATCGTCAACGCCTGATACGGGATTTGCAGTATCTGGCCCTGGCCGGCGATACGACGCCACGCCGTCTGGTTCTGATTGACTGCATTGATATGTCACGCGCTTACGAACTGGCCCGGACCATGGGAATGACACCGGTCGAAAGTCTGCTAAAAGATATGGCTACCCTATTACCGCTGCGCCTGCGCCCGGCAGTTGGCGAGATGATCTATACCGTGGCAACGGGCCGGTTTGCTATCCTGACGCGAGCGGACAGCCGGCTCAGTGCTGCCTGGGTAGCCGGTCGTCTGGAGGGTATCAGCGCAGACATGGATGAAGGTCTGTCGGTCGCACTGACTCCCCATACTGGTGAAACGGGATTTGTTGCCGGCCATCTGCCAGCATCAGAAATATTACGTCGCGCGGTTAGTGCATTGAATGAAGCTGTTGGCCGTGGGCTGCCTTCTCAGTGCTTTAATATTGCATCGGAAACCCAGCGTTCAGAAGATTTCATGCTGATGACCGATCTTAAAACGGCGTTACGTGAAAATACCGGGCTTTACATGGTCTATCAGCCGAAAATTTGTCTGCAAAGTGGTAAACCGGTGGGTCTGGAAGCACTTATCCGCTGGCAACATCCCAGCCGGGGAGAGCTCTCACCCGCTGCATTTATCCCGCTGGCTGAACAGACCGATCTACTCTCTGTATTGACCATCTGGATTATCGATCAAGCGGTCGAACGTCTCAGCAGGCTGCGTAATAACTGTATCCAGTTGCCCTTGACCATAAACGTTAGTGTGCGCGACTTTGCGCGTGAGGGATTCGCTTCAGCGCTGGAAAGCAAGATGCTGAAATCTAAACTTCCGACTTCTCTGCTGGGCATCGAATGTCTGGAGACCGAACGTATTCTCGAAAGCCCCACCGCTCTGCGCGGGCTGGAGATGCTAAGGGAACGAGGATTCAAAATTTCACTCGACGATTTTGGCGCCGGCTACAGTAACATCAGTTATCTGCGCCGTATGCCGCTGGATGTGATTAAGCTGGATCGCTCCCTGATCAGTGAACTGTCCTCAGATACCGCTTCACGCATCATTGCCCGTAGCATTATCGCGATGCTCAAAGAGCTGGATTATACCGTGGTGGCTGAAGGGGTAGAGTGTCCGGACGCGGTGTCATCCCTGACTGAATATGGTTGCGATCAGGCTCAGGGGTATTTCTATTCAAAGCCGCTACGCGAAGAAGCTCTCGATCACTGGCTTCACTGGAAGCTACGTGGCGAGTGCCATTAAACTGGCCTGAACGCGATCTGATATCAGATCGCGTTTCGCACATCTGGTCCTCTCAAACACCCTCACATTCATTTATTCAAAATAATTGAATTACTTCAGCAAATATTAGCTATTTTAGTCCGGCATGATCTTGCCTATGATTCATTACATCGAGGCAAAACGCCTCTCCCTGAATGAAAATGCTGAGGATTCTGCCCATGAAAACAATCAAAAATTTCGTTGCTGTTACCGCACTACTGATTTCTTTTAGTAGTTTTGCAGAGAGTATTACCGCTACTGCTTCGACATTGGATGCTGCTGAAGCGAAAGTCGCGTCGCTGGCCAAAGATGCTGGTGCATCTTATAAAATCACCGGCGCACGCGTTGATAACCGTGCCTACGTCTCTGCTGAGCTGATTAAATAACGTTTATCAGGTTAATACGACGAGGCTGCCATTATGGCGGCCTTTTTTACTATGTAGCAGGCATGCAGTTGTCTGTTCAGTATCCGTGTCTTTAATACTGTCAGCGATTATTGAAATCGCTCCATCAATTTGCCGTTACGCTTACTGCCATCTGCTCTGGTGCAGTCTGTGCGACACTGAATAAGTAGTGATGAAACATTTATTGAACAATGTTAGCGTGTACCCAACATTCATATAAAGCTGAGCTGCACATGCTGACTACCATAATTTATCGCAGCCATATTTCTGATGATTTTCCGATCAGAACCATTCCCGCGATGGTCGACAACGCCAACAGAATAAATACGGCTCACGACGTGACCGGCATTTTATTATTTAATGGTACCCATTTTTTTCAACTGCTTGAAGGTCCGGAAGCGGGCATTCAGGCTGTCTATCAGCGAATTTGCGCCGATCGGCGACACCATAATGTAGTCGAGCTGATGCGCGATTATGCACCTTACCGCCGCTTTGGTAACGCGGGTATGGCGCTCTTTGACCTGCGTGAACACGATCGCTCATCACTGCTGCAGGCTGTGCTGGATAAAGGGACGTCAAAATATCGCCTGACCTATGATGATCGGGCACTGCAATTCCTGCGCACGTTCGTAGAGTCACGTGAAAAAGAGAATTACTACGAAGTTCTCCCGCCAGGTTACTGGGAGTTTATTTCCGAACACAATGATGTACCTGACTCCCGTCCCGAGACAGAAGGCGTCAGTTTCCGTCCAGTGGTCGATCCCCTGGCTCGTCAGGTCACGGCCATTGAAGCAACCACACTGAGGCCTGCGCATGCTGATGACGCAACAGGGGACCAGCTTTATGCTAACGATCTGGAAACCGTTAAAGCGACATTTGCCCATGCAGGGCTGGTCTGCCCGGACGGTATGACGCTTTACGTCAGTCTGTTACCGATGACACTGGTGGTGATACCTCAGGCTGTTGAGCAGATTGTAACCGCCATTCATCAGGCGGGGCTGGTTCCTGAGCAGGTCGTTATCGGCGTAAGTGAAACCGCAGTTATCTCGCAGCTGGAAGATTTCTCTGAGGCAGTACGCACGCTAAAAGCGGCTGGAATTAGTCTGTCCATCGACAATTTTGGTGACGGTTCCGCAGGATTGTCATTACTGACTCATATTCAGCCCGACCGCATTCGCATAGATGCTGGTATCACTCGTGACGTCCATCGCAGTGGGCCAAAGCAGGCCGTTGTGCAGGCGATCATCAAATGCTGTTCAGCACTGGAGATCAATGTGATTGCCGCAGGGATCGTACAGGCTGAAGAGTGGATGTGGCTGGAGGCCGCAGGTGTGATTAATTTCCAGGGCACGCTGTTCGCTGCTGCAGGCCGCTACGAAGCCCAGTCTGTCGCCTGGCCCGAATATCGGGAAGCGATATAGGGCAAGCTGCCTGAACAGTATCAAGCGGTGCGCCCGGGTGCGGCCGCTTTGATAACTGTCCTTTAAAGAGTCATTCAGCGCTTTAACCTCATCCCTCTGAACATGCCCTCCCCCACTGCCCTCCGTGTTGTGATATCGGGAAACCCGGCCACTTCTTACTGCAATTGTTGATAAATCTCTGGTCTCACTATTCATTCTCGCTAAGATCTCAGAGCAACCACTGTAGTGAGAAAAGCTCACCTTTTAACATCTGCATTGAGAAATCAGCGATAGCAGATCCTTATTTCGTATCAAAATCCATCAGCTAACCACTGTAGCGAGTAGACAGGCCTCATGCAGATTTTCGGAAACCACTATAGCGAGTAAATGAAAAAAGCATTCAGGGCAACTCAACCACTCTGGCTTTAAACACACCTCAACAGCACCCGTGCACGTTAGTCATGCCCTAACCACTGTAGAGAGTAAAAGACGAATCCCCTTCACAATAATGAAAGTTGACTCTTGATTGCATCAATTGTCGCAGTCTGCGGCCTTACAGAAGAGCTTTTAAGGATGCGATAAAGCATTTTGTCAGCGAAATTCTAAAGGTGGGTATCTTTATTAACGGCTGTAACGAGTAACAATTCAGGGAGAGGTTTAATTGAAGCTGTTAACAAAAACCTTACCTGGAGAGGCATTAAATGATAGTGAGTAATCACTTTAATCAGGGATTCATTGCCAGGCATAAAAGTCCCTGACAATAACAACCACTATGGAGAGTAAGCTAAACAATTCTGCTCCCAATTAATAACCACTGTAGCGAGAACATTTCATTATTGATCGTTGTTATCTGAGCATTAACTGGCCGTTTTTACGAAAAATTAGCCTGATAACCATTATAGCGAGTAAAGCCTGAGCGCGTCGGAGAGGAAAATCAGAGGATTAAGCAGAAATCAGGAGGGACTAACCACTGTAGCGAGTAACATAAAAACTCAAATTTTATCCCGGTAGCGCATCTGGTCTCTCTAACCCAGCGATCGCCAGCCTGAAGCAGACGTAGTAACCACTGTAACGAGTGAATAACAGGCCATTGTTTGGTTATCTGGCTTTAACAGATTAACAGACAGGTCCCTATACACAGTGAGTAACCACTGTAGCGAGCATGAAAATCACCGGACTCAGTTCAGAAAAAGAGTAAATGACAAGTGAGCATGCTGGCAGCGACGCTATTAAGACAAGATATCTGTTGTTAATCACTGTTCACTAACCACTGTAGCGAGTAGCAGTACTCGCTACAGTGGTTACCGTTTTAAAGAAGCCTATCCCTGCAAAATGGCGAGAGCGACACAGCGAATCTGTCACAGCTTCTTCTGCTTTCTGATTTTGTTGAGTAATTCTTTTTCCTCACGAGACACCATGACCAGTTCACTGTTCTCCTCTTCGATCATCGGTTCAGGCAGGCTGACATCAATAACGCCGGGGTCAAGATCAAGATCGTCATAATCGTCGATCTCATCATCGATCAGGTCAGAGTTGCTGAGTGGCAGTTCGGCCGGACGCAGCTTAGGATGACGATAATGCACCCAAAAGTAGACTGACGAGCCCCGCCGTGTTTCGGTGTAATCAAGATAACCAATCTCTTTTAACTGCTCCATGGCCTTTCTGACAGTCGCATTCTGGGTAATCACGCGTGACGTCAGGTTTAGTCTGGCACGCAGACGCGCCATTGATATCGGGGCAGGCTTAGGAGGAAGGCTTTCAATGAAGGTGTAGAGTGCCTGAGCGGATTCTTTGCGGGCCAGCTCATTGATAGCTTTCAGCTGCAGCAAAACCTTTCTGTCGAACTGATACAACTCAAAGATTTTGGGGTCAGCCTGCAGCGTTACCGTATCTTTCTTGATGCTGTATTTAGCCGACTGCACCAGATGCGTCGTGTAGTTTTCTCCGCCTTTACTGGTAAAGGTCAGAGTATTCGATGCGATACGCGTCAAGGATGCGTCCAGGCGGCTCCTGAGCTTCGAGGAGAGTCGTACCGAAGGTATGCCACAGAGTTTTGCGAATTCAACGAAAGAGAGCGTTACAGTATCTCCCAGACACTCATGCGTGGCGAATGCTCGAATGATCCCGACCCAGGTTTTAAAATCATTATCCATATCCAACCGGGCACCCAGAATCTTAATGTTGTCATAGCCTTCTGACCTGACCAGGGATAACTGCTTAAGATCCTGTGTCACATCCATGGCATTCATCTGGTTTTTCTGACTGCGCGCCGTAGATTTGAGCGTCGGAACAAATAAGCCGAGCCGCATCAGCGCTACCGGCTGCACGGTGTTGTTACTGTTGGGGGTAAGAGTAACAACTTCACCTGTGCGTTTGTCTGTTTCGCTAAACGCATCGGCTATGTTCAGGATATCTGGTTCTTTTCTTGGCAT
>NZ_CP061084.1:0-522095 GCF_014495885.1 Pantoea sp. MT58 | reverse complement strand
GGCGTAAGATCTTCATTCTGTGGATGAAAGGGATCGTTTTCTGACTACAGTGAACATTAGCACTGTTTACAGTGAACATTCTACCTGGTACAGTGAATAAAGTACTGATTACAGTGAACACTTTACTGATTATAGTGAACACGATCACCCTTTTAGCCCTTGGTGGGCGCGGCCTGCGACGATCGGGGATCTCTTAGGATCTCTCTATGATCTATTAAGGATCGTCTTTTAGGATCTGGTCACTGTATAAGTGGAAAACTGCTTCAAAACGTAATCTTCGTACATGTTATTTATCAGCAAATGATTGTTAGCAATTAGCAGATTACTTGACTGAATCTTCGCACCACAAATTCCAGATTCTCATATAATAAACAACTTCCTCACTATTATTCATTTTTCATCATCAACTACAGCGCGTATCGTCTCTCCATCACTGACAGAATGAGGAAAACGGCACCATGACTGAACATGCCCTATCACGTAACCCCGCAACTGGTGAAATTCTGGCACGCTATCCACTGCAGAACCCGGCAGAGCTGGAGCAGACGCTTGAAACCAGCGCATCAGCTTTTGCCACATGGAAACACAGCAGCATGACCGATCGGGTTCGCGTATTACGCCAGCTTGGTGAGCAACTGCGTCTGCGAGAGCCTGATCTTTCCCGTATGATCACAACGGAGATGGGAAAACCCATTTCGCAGGCACGCGCTGAAGTCCTTAAATGCGCCAACTTATGCGACTGGTATGCTGAGCATGGCCCTGCAATGCTGGCCGACCAGCCCACCCAGATTGCTGATGCATGGCAACGATTCCGTCCCATCGGTGTGATCCTGGCAGTGATGCCATGGAATTTCCCACTGTGGCAGGTTCTGCGAGGCGCAGTGAGCATGTTGCTGGCAGGTAACACCTATCTGCTGAAACACGCGCCTAACGTCATGGGCAGCGCCACACTGATGGCTGAGCTGTTCAGCGCAACCGATCTGCCAGCGGGTGGCTTCAACCTGGTCAACGTCGACAACGACGGTGTCTCAGTCGCCATCAAAGATGATCGTATTGCTGCCGTCGCCGTAACCGGCAGCGTACGGGCTGGCGCAGCCATCGCCGCACAGGCAGGTGCAGCATTGAAGAAAACCGTGCTGGAATTGGGCGGATCCGATCCCTTTATCGTGCTGGCAGATGCCGATCTTGATGAAGCGGTTAAATCTGCTGTCATTGGGCGTTTCCAGAATACCGGGCAGGTCTGCATGGCCGCTAAACGCTTTATTATTGAAGCGCCAATTGCAGAAGAGTTTGAAAAGCGTTTCACGGCCGCGGTTCAGGCGCTCACCATGGGCGATCCTCTGGATGAAAACACCTTCCTGGGCCCAATGGCTCGCGCCGATCTGCGTGACGAACTGGATGGACAGGTTAAAGCGACACTGAGCGAAGGCGCACGTCTGGTGCTGGGTGGTGAAAAAGTAGCAGGGCAGGGTAACTACTATGCGCCGACCATTCTCGCAGATGTCACCAGTAACATGACCGCATTCAGACAGGAGCTGTTTGGCCCGGTCGCCGCTATTGCTGTGGCACGGGATCCTCAACATGCACTGGAGATCGCCAATGACAGTGAGTTTGGCCTCAGTGCTACCGTCTGGAGCGGTAACGAAGAGATTGCCGATCAACTGGCGCTGCAGCTGGAGGTTGGTGCGGTGTTTATCAATGGCAACGGCGCGTCCGATCCGCGCGTTACCATCGGTGGCGTGAAGAAAAGCGGCTACGGCCGTGAGCTGTCGCACTTTGGTGTGCACGAATTCTGTAACGTGCAGACCGTGTGGAAAGACCGCCGCTAGTTCTTACTGCGCCGATGGAAGATAAGCGGGCGCTGCTTTAGCGACCGCACTGAGCGGACGCAGCAACCGATCCGGTGCAAACGCACTCAGCATCGGTGACGCTGTGCCGCTCAGCATCTCCTCAGCCACCAGCCTGCCCAGCAACGGGGCAAGGGTCATTCCGCTATGGCTGACCATCAGATAAACGCGTGCTGACGCGCTGATGTAGCCTGTTGCCGGTAAGCCATCAGCCGGACGCGACCGCTGTCCTGTTTCAATCCGCTCAATTCTCGCACCTTCCGCGTTTCTAAACAGCCGACGTAATCGGCGCAGCATCTCTTTACCGATCAGTCCATCCGGCGAGACCGGTCGTGCCGGATCGGCATGCTGATCCAGATCCAGCGCCTGCAGCATCAGGCGGCCGCCGCCATCCGGCCGTACATTCAGTTCCGGGGTTATCAAATTGCATTTAAGTGGGATCGGCAGAGGCTGCGTCTGCGCCAGAAAACTACAGGCAACAGGATCGGCGCGATTTGCATCGGTCATCGCCAGTTCAAGCCCACATTGACTCATGAGTTCCGGTGCCCAGCGGCCAGTCGCCAGTACCAGCTGATCGCCACGCCATTCATCACCACTGGCCAGTGTCAGATGCACATCCCGATTTGTTTCAGTCAGCGTTGTCACTTCATTGTTGCAGACCAGCTGTCCGCCACTGGCGCGCAGGTCCGCCAGCAGAGAGGCGATAAACAAGCTCGGATAGAGCAGGCACTCCGACGGGAAAAACCATGCGTGCTGAATGCGGGGATCGAGCCGCAACGCGGGCAGAGCATCCAGAAGTGCGGCGCGGCTACGTTTTTCAACGGGATAATCAAGCGTTGTGAGCTTTGCTGCGCGTCGCGCCAGCTGGCACAGGGACGATTGATCGGCTGCCCACTCCAGCGTGCCGGTTTCCAGCAGCCATTGGGGTGATGCAGGATGACTGGCCTGCCAGCGCTTGTGCTCTTCTATCGCATGGGCATTCAGATCATGGTAGCTGGTGGGTTCCTTGCCGTTGGCATTAACCCAGGCATAGCTGATTTGACTGGTTCCGCTGCCAGGATAGTTTTTATCGAAGACGGTGACCTGCGCGCCCCGTCGCGACAATGATTGCGCGACGGCTAAACCCAGCACGCCTGCACCGATTACGGCAATACGTTGTGGCATATCTGGTCTCTCCTGAACAGGGATGAGTGGAAAACTGCTTCCCGCCGGGTCTTTTCACTATTGCGAAGTCGACAAAGGACGTCAACCGCAGCTTCAGATAGTGGCTTCATCAAACCAGTCAGGCACAGGATCGGGCAGATTGATCCACTGCTCAGGGCCCGCAGCCATCTCATAGGGTGTCAGCAGTGCGTGGTCGAGCGCGGAAAGAATGCGCTTTTCATCCATTTCAATGCCGATAAAAACCAGCTCCTGGCGCGCATCGCCAGTACCTTCCTGCCAGTGTTCAGCGATGAAATTGAGATTATCCGCATCCTGTGGCCAGTCCATCCGCGGCACACTTACCCACCAGCGCCCGGCATAACCCTGACGAGCCACAGCGCCCGCCTGCGACCACATCGCAGCATAGTCAGGCCGGCTGGCGAGCCAGAAGTAGCCCTTAGAACGGATAACACCGTCAAGCTGGTGATTAACAACTTCCCAGAAACGCAGCGGATGGAACGGACGGCGGGCGCGATAGACAAAACTGCGAATGCCATACTCCTCCGATTCCGGTTGATGCTCACCGCGCAGGGTCTGCAACCAGCCTGGTGCCTGTGCTGCACGATCAAAATTAAAGCGACGGGTATTGAGCAGGCAATCGAGCGGAACCTGGCCAAACTCACTGTTCACAATAAGGGCATCTGGATTGAGCGCACGCAGCATGCCCTGCAGTTCATGCAATTGCGTCTGGCTGAGCAGATCCGTTTTGTTCAGTACCAGCAAATCACAGAACTCAATCTGATCTACCAGTAAATCAACCACAGAACGCGTATCCTCCTCGCCCAGTGACTCGCCGCGGGACTGAAGATCATCGACTGAACGATAATCTCGCAGAAAATTGAAGCCATCTACCACGGTAACCATGCTATCCAGACGCACATAAGCCGACAGACTTTCACCTTCTTCATCTTCAAACGTAAAGGTTTCAGCAACCGGCAGCGGTTCAGAGATCCCGGTAGACTCAATTACCAGATGATCGAAGCGACCGGCCTGCGCCAGACGTTTCACCTCCAGCAGCAGGTCTTCTCGCAGCGTGCAGCAGATGCAGCCGTTACTCATTTCAACCAGCTTTTCATCGGTACGTGACAGCTGTGCGCCGCCGTCGCGCACCAGCGCAGCGTCGATATTAATTTCAGACATATCATTGACGATGACCGCAATCCGCCGTCCTTCGCGGTTATTAAGAATATGGTTGAGCAGGGTGGTTTTACCGGCACCGAGAAAGCCAGAGAGAACGGTAACCGGCAGTCGGGGATCCTCGGATGTCAGGAGGGAGAGTGGCATAGTGTTACCTGTCAGTAGTGATTAATATATATGTTATAACATAACATTAATCAGCCTCTTTTCAATCGCGATTTCTGTTCCCCTGTTTGATAATGAAAATAGTTAAAAAGAAGGAGAAGTGATGCAAACACTCACTCTGGTGCCGCGTCTTGTACCGGACGTCAGAAGCGGCGTGAAAACCTCAACGATACGCTGGCAGGAAGGTGATGTCGTCACCGGTCCACTGAAACTGGTCAATCAGGAGGATGCAACCGACACGGTAATTGTATGGGTGACGAGGATCGAAACGATGCGCCTGAATCACATCGCCGCACGGCTGGGGAAGGAGGCTGAATGGCCGGATGCGGTGCTGCTGGCGGGGATGCGCGAACACTATCCAGAGATCAGTCTGAGCAGTGAGGTGCAGCTGATCACACACCTCACGCCCGCCGAAACTCAGGTAAAGCTCGCCGAACGCTAATTAACTGTGCTCAATGACCAGCAGTGCCAGCGTATCGGCTTCCAGTGCCCGGAAGATATGGAGCTCATCGCCCGGATAGGTAATGTAATCACCCACATCCAGCTCCACAGCACTCTCTACCGGACCAACCAGCGCACGCCCTTTGGCAATAATAATATGCTCAATGGTATTGGGGATGTGAGGCTGTGAAATGCGTTCGCTCCCCGGCTGGACCTCCAGCAGATAAATATCACGCCGCACGCCGGGTGGGCAGGATGCCAGCAAAACGGCCTGATAATCGGCCAGATCGGCGGTAACCGACAGACCTTCTCCACGTCGTATCACCTGCAGGCGACGTGCATCAGGTTCCAGCAGACGAGAAAAGGGAATATTCAGCGTCACGCACAACGACCACAGCGTCTCAATGCCCGGATTACCATTTCCCGCTTCCAGTTGTGACAGCGTAGATTTGGCGATCCCTGCGCGGCGTGCTACTTCAGCCAGTGACAGACCTGCTCGCTGACGTTCACGCACTAAAGCGTTAGCAATAATGCTGATAGGGGTATTCAAATGCACTCCCGAAACTCAAAGTGTTTTTTATATCGAACATAACGTTCATCTTGTAAATCGCCGTGGCGATGTTCATTATATCGGATTATACGTTCATTATGAGACAGAGTGATGCGTTTTCCGCAAATGCAGTTGCTGGACAAAGGGGTAATTAAAGCGATTTTCCTGGTCTGCCTGGCTGATGGGATCGTCGGTTTATCTTATGGCTCGCTGGCCTCCGCCGACGGATTTCCGCTCTGGGTGCCACTGGCGCTCTCAACGCTGGTGCTGGCGGGGGCGTCAGAGTTTCTGTTTATTGGCATTGTGGCCGGTGGCGGCAGCCCCTTTACCGCCGCCGCTGCGGGCTTGCTGGTGAACGCGCGTCATCTGCCGTTTGGTATTGCGGTAAAAGATCTGGTGGGAACGGGCCCGCGGGGTTGGTTTGGCTGTCACATCATGAACGATGAAAGCGTGGTATTCGGAATCTCTCAGCCTCAACTGGCTCAGCGTCGTAGCGCTTACTGGCTGTGCGGCATCGGCATCGGCTTTATCTGGCCTGTCAGCGTGATGACCGGCGCGGCGATAGGGCAGTTTATTCCTGATGTCTCGGTGATTGGGCTGGATGCGGTATTCCCGGCCATTCTGATTGCCCTCATTTTTCCCGCGCTGCGACAGCGACGAACCCGGATCCCTGCCACTGTCGGGGCGTTACTCTCGCTGCTGGCGACGCCACTGGTTCCGGCGGGCATGCCGGTGTTGTTCTCACTGCTGGGCCTGCTGACATGGAGATCGCGCAAATGACGCATCAGGGAATGATCATTGCCGGCATTGCTATGCTGGCCGCAGGGACGTATCTGATGCGTTTCGCAGGCGTCAGGCTGGGAAACCGTCTGCCTGTCAGCGAGCGCACCCAGCAGATACTCTCTGACGCTGCCACTGTCTTGCTGCTGGCGGTAGCTGCGACCACCACGTTGTTTGAGGGGCACCATTTTGCCGGTGTGGCTCGTGTGGCTGGCGTAGGCTTTGCGCTATTACTGGCGTGGCGTCGGGCTCCGCTGATTGTGATTATTCTGGGGGCGGCGGTGATGACGGCGCTGTTACGTTTCCTTGGCGTATCCTGATGCTGATTTGTCCTGTGGCTGCTTAACTGCGTCCCGTCCAGGATTGCTATCTGCATGGGCATAACGGCATGATGAGGGTTTATCACCTGATCGGAGTTCACCTATGAATCGTCCGTTACAGATTGGCCTTTTACTCTTTCCTGATGTCACACAACTCGATCTAACCGGTCCCTGGGAGGTGTTTGCGCGCACGCCCGACACCAGATGTCATCTGGTCTGGAAAGATCTTCAGCCAGTCCGCTCCGATCGAGGCCTTTCAATATTGCCCACCATGACGTTTGATACATGCCCGCAACTGGATGTGATCTGTGTGCCCGGCGGGCCGGGTCAAATCGCCCTGATGTCAGATAACGTTACGCTGAACTTCCTTCAAAAGCAGGCCACTCAGGCACAGTGGATTACATCGGTCTGTACCGGGTCGCTGGTGCTGGGGGCTGCCGGATTGCTTAAAGGATATCGCGCGACCTCGCACTGGAGTTCCATCGATCAGCTGGCCTTGCTGGGTGCGGATCCGGTCAGTCAGCGGGTGGTGCGTGACCGTAATCGCATCAGCGGGGCAGGTGTGACCTCGGGCATCGATTTTGCCCTGACGCTGGTGGCAGAAATCGCAGGTGACGCAGTGGCGAAAGCGGTTCAGCTACAGATGGAATATGATCCACAACCGCCATTCACCAGCGGTTCCCCTAAGACCGCACCGCCACAGGAAGTCGAGCAGGCAAAGGCGAAGATGGCGGCGTTTATTGCTACGCGCCGGGCCGCAACCATGCGTGCCGCACAGCGACTACAGGCTGAACAGCTTCCGGATGCCGGGAATACGCAATAGCAGCAGTAAGAGTGACATCGAAAGGAGCAATGTCAGGGCGATAACCCGTAATTTATCGCCCGGCGTCGGGATGTGGATCGCGGCGGTCTGCAAGTTAATCAGCACTGTCCCATCACCCGGTTTCTTCAGTAAAGATAAGCTGCACCATAAGCGCCTGGAAAACCTGGCATTTCGGTTTTCACTGCGTGGATGATTTACAGGAAGCACTGATTACCGGCAGAGAAGCGATCTATCCCGACTGGTTTTTTAACCGTAAGTCAGCCAATCCACATCGCATCGATGCGGCGGCCCGTCATGAATATCTGCGTGTTTTTCAGCAACCCGGCGCATTGCGGGCTGGGCTGGCTTTTTACCGGGCCTTTGCGCAGTCGGCAGAGCCGAATCGCCAGCGTGCGCGAAAAGGTAAACTGGCTGTGCCACTGCTGGCAATTACCGCCGATCAGGGATCGATTCCTGATATGGCTACACCGTTACGCGCCGTTACGCGCCGTTGCGCACCAGGTTAGCAGTCAAATTATCCTTAACTGTGGTCATTTTATTCCTGACGAACAGCCGGTGAAATTAGCGGAAATACTGGCAAACTTTTTTACTCACACCACGAATAAAAGCGAATTAACGCCTCTGTAAATAAGGGAAAGTAATAGTGTGCAGCGGATTATTAATATTCTTGCTGATCCGCTGCTATCTCATACGCCTTTCCAGTAAATATGTCTATCTTATTGATTTTAAATCACTAACTGTGGGTTATTCCGCGTTGCTTTCTGAGTCGTGCTGTGAATAAATAAACCGTCATTATCATCCACCTTCAGGATGAGTTAAATAAAACCGTCGGCAGCAGACTGCCGATAGCATATTGCCGGGGCTGCGATGAATCAGGAAAAGGCACGACTGGCCGGAGAAATTAAAGCCGGAGTTAATGAACTGGAATCGCAATTAGTGGCGATTCGACGTGATATCCATGCGCATCCGGAATTAGGCTTTGATACGCTGCGCACAGCCAGTCTGGTCACCGACTATCTGCAGGCGCTGGGACTTCATCCCCGCACCGGTGTAGGTCGCAGCGGTGTGGTGGTGGATATCGACGGTGCAGAGCCGGGCAAAACATTGCTGTTGCGCGCCGACATGGACGCGCTGCCGATCCAGGAACAAACCGGTTTGCCCTTTGCCAGCCGCTATCCTGGTAAAATGCACGCCTGCGGTCACGATATTCACACTGCGACGATGCTGGGTGTGGCAACGTTATTACCACGCTATCGTCAGCAGCTTAAAGGGCGCGTCCGGCTGATTTTCCAGCCTGCAGAAGAGACACCCGAAAGTGGTGCTGAAGCGATGATCGCGGACGGCGTAGCGGAGGGCATCGACTGGGCTGTCACTTTGCATAACAAGCCTGAACTGGCGGCGGGGGAAGTTGCCCTGACACGCGGTGCCAGCACCGCCTCCAGCGACGAATTCGATGTCACGGTACACGGCGTATCCACACACGCGGCACGTCCGCACATGGGCACCGATCCAATACTCGCCACCGTGCATCTTATCAGCCAGTTGCAGACCATCATTTCTCGTGAACGCGATCCTGCACACTCTGCCGTCCTGACTATCGGGCACATTCAGGGTGGGACTACCCACAATATCATTCCTGACAGCTGTCTGTTCCAGGGCACCATCCGCACCAAATCGCCAGAAGTGCGTGCTGCCATGGAAGCCTCATTTAAGCGGATGTGCGAAGGGGTGGCGCTGGCACAGAACGTGCGCGTGGAGGTTAACTTCCAGCGTGGTGTGCCGCCATTAATGAATGACGATCGCCTGATTGATTCACTGGAAGAGATTCTGTCGCATCAGTTTGATAAAGCGATCATCGCGCAGCCCAGCGCCAGCTTTGGCGCCGAAGATTTTTCACTGTTCACCGAACGGGTTCCGGGTTGCCAGATCCATATTGGTTCGGCCACGCCAGGCCGGGACGATCATCTGCATAATTCCGATTATCAGCCTGATGAACGAAGCATTACCGCCGGGACGCAGGCGCTGACCCGCCTTGCAATTGATTTGCTCTCTTAATAATAAATAAATGAGGTTTCTATGATGATGCGCAACCGTCTGTTCACGGCTTCTCTGACCGTGACACTGCTCGCCACTTCCGCATTCAGCCAGGCGAAAGATTTCGGCACACTGAAGTTTGCTACCGAAGCGGCCTATCCTCCGTTTAACCAGACTACGCCGAGCGGTAAAATCGTGGGCTATGAACCGGATATGGTGGCGGAACTGGCAAAGCGTGCAGGCTTTAAATATGAAATCATCGCGCAGAAATGGTCGGGCATGATTCCTGGCCTGATCGACGGTAAATATGATGCAGTGGTCGACGCCGTGACTGTGACGCCAAAGCGTGCTGAAGCTATCGATTTCACCCATCAGTACACCGTCAGCGTCTCAAGTTTTGTGACCGCCAAAAAAAGCCCACTGGCCACGCTGCCAGGCAGTGGCACGGTTGTGACGGCGGATGATGCCGCTGGCATGAAAAAAGCGATCGACGATCTGAAAACCACCTTTAAAGGAAAAACGATCGCGGTACAGGTTGCCACCATTCAGGCGGACTTCCTGCAAAAATATCTGGGCGATGTCGCCACCATTCGCACGTATCAGGCCGGTCCTGAAACCTTCGCCGACCTGATGAATGGCCGCGTCGATGCCGTCATGGCTTCGCGCACCAACCTTAACGCCTTTGTGAAAAAAAACAGCGATGCGATCAGTAGCAGCGGCTACGGCTTCTCCGGTGGCGTGCTGGGTGCGGGATCGGCCATTGGTCTGCGTAAAGGCAACAGCGAGCTGCAGCAGGTGCTGAATCAGGCGCTGGATTCCATGATCAAAGACGGAACGCTGAGCAAACTGTCGATGAAATGGTTTGGCGAAGATGTCGCGCCAAAAGCGTAACCACTGATGCTGATGAATATTGACTGGCAGATACTGGGTTTCGGGGATGAGGGCTGGGGTGGCGTGCTGCTTAGCGCCGCCGCCGTTACTGTCAGCGTATCGCTCTGCGCCTGGTTGCTGGGAGCGATGCTGGGCAGCGTACTTTGCTGGATGCAGATTGCTGGATCGCGCTGGCAGCAGCGGCTTGCGGCAGGCTACATCACACTGTTTCGCGGCGTGCCGGAACTGCTGGTGATCTATCTGTTCTACTTTGGTGGACGCCAGGTGGTCTCCACCGTGGGCACCGCGCTGGGATTCCAGGGACCGTTCGATGTGAACGGTTTTGTCGCGGGTGCGATCGCTATCGGGCTGATCTCCGGCGCCTATCAAAGTGGTGTGTTTCGCGGCGCGTTCTACGCCATTCCGGGCGGTACGCTGGAAGCCGCGACGGTAACCGGCATGGGGCGGCTGATGATGTTTCGCCGCATTATCGTGCCGCAGGCGTTACGCACTGCGCTGCCGGGCATGGGCAACCAGTGGCAATCTGTTATCAAAGAGTCGGCGCTGGTCTCTGTCACCGGGCTGGTCGAAACCATGAATCAGGTTTCCACGGCAGCCAACTCCACCCAAATGTCCTTTTTCTTCTACAGCGTGGGTGCGGTGATCTACCTGATTATCACCACCTGTTCCGATATGGTTTTCCGCTACGTGGAAAAGTTTGCGATGCGCGGTCAACAGCGCGTGAAGGGGTAAGGAGTCCACGTGGATATCATGTTTTTACATCAGACGCTGCTGGCACTGCTGAAAGGATTGCCACTGACGATTAATCTGGCATTGCTCTCGCTGCTGGGCGGCGGCGTGCTGGCACTGCTGCTTAATCTGCTGCGCATGACGCGCACAGGGAGCTTTTTCTGTCGTTTTTACGTCTGGCTGTTTCGTGGTACGCCGTTGCTGATCCAGATTTTTATGGTTTATTACGGCCTCGGCAGTTTACCGGCGGTGCGTGATAGCCTGTTCTGGCCACTGCTACGTGACCCGTACTGGTGTGGTTTGCTGGCGCTGATTCTTAACGATGCTGCTTACACCTCAGAAATCCTGCGCGGCGGTTTGCGTGCCGTCAGCCAGCAGTCGCTGGAGGCCGCTAAAGTGTCGGGCATGTCGTCGTACAAAATCTTTACGCGCATCACCCTGCCGATAGCGATTCGTCAGGCGCTACCTGCCTACAGCAATGAAATCATCTCGATGATCAAAGCAACGTCACTGGTCAGCACCATCAGCCTGATGGAGATGACCGGCATTGCCGACTCCATCGTCTCTTCCACTTTCCGGGCCCTCGAAGTATTCCTGAGCGCAGCGGTGATCTACCTGATACTCACTATGCTGGTGAGTAAAGGCGTCTCGATGCTGGAACGACGCTTATCACCTTACTATTTTGGAGCACGATCATGACCGCACCTACCATCATGCTGAGTCATCTCAGAAAGAGTTATGCGGGACACGAAGTGCTGCACGATATCAGCCTGACCGCGCAGGATGGCGATGTGATTTCGCTGATTGGTGCGAGCGGGTCGGGCAAAAGTACACTGTTGCGCTGTATTCCGTTTCTTGAAGTGCCACAGGCGGGTGAAGTTGCGGTGGGCGACATTAACGTCACGCTGGATAACACCGATGAGAAACTGAGCCGCGAGCAGCGACGTCGCATCAAGCTGATGCGAATGCAGCTCGGCTTTGTGTTTCAGAGCTTCAACCTGTGGCCGCATAAAACCGTGATGCAAAATATCATCGAAGCGCCGGTTCATGTGCAAAAGCGCAGTCATAAAGAGGCGATTGAAGAGGCCGAAGCGCTGCTGCATAAAGTGGGACTCTATGCAAAACGCGACGCCTGGCCGTCGCAACTATCCGGCGGACAGCAGCAGCGCGTGGCAATTGCCCGGGCGCTGGCGCAGCAGCCGAAAGCGATCCTGTTTGATGAGCCGACCTCTGCGCTGGATCCGGAGCTGGTGGGGGAAGTATTACGAGTGATACGTAGCCTGGCAGAAGAGGGACGTACCATGATTATCGTGACGCATGAAATGGGCTTTGCGCGTGACGTGTCGAACAAAGCGGTGTTTCTGCATCAGGGCATGATTGAAGAGTCCGGTTCGCCGGAGCAGGTGTTCCTTGACCCCATCTCGCCACGCTGCCGAACCTTCGTGAACAGCCACTTTGAGCGTAATGCAGGCCAGAGTGACAAGGGCAACGAAATCTGACGGCGGCCCTGAGACTGCGCGTCTTAAAACCAGAAAACCCCGGAAGCATTTCCGGGGTTTTTTTCAGCCAGGCTGGGTGATTCAGATGAGCCTGTAAAGCAGTATCCTGAAATTAAGGATTGAAAACAGGGCGGCCCGCTTCAACCAGTGCCTGCCACTGCTGATAGCTGGGACGGCGCTGGATGTTTGAATACCACGCTTTCAGAGCAGTACATTCGTCAGGCACAGCAAGGTTCACCAGAGCCGCGAAGATCATGCCGCCTGTTACGGCGATATCGGCCATCGTAAACGTATTGCCCGCGACATAAGGCTGTGAGCGTAAAACGCCATCGAAATAGTGCATGCCACGGATGGCCTTTTCACGCATCTTCTCACCCCATTCCGCATTCTGATAGAGCTCAACCTCTGGCCCTAATCCTGCGGTGGCATGGTGGAAATAGACGCTGACCGCATCAAGAAATTCGATTTCAGCCCGTTTGGTCATCATATGGATAACGCCTTTTTCTACCGGCGTGACGCCCGTCAGAACAGGGTTTTCATCCAGCACGTCCAGATATTGCGTAATCGCGGTGCACTCTGCGATCAGCGTTCCATCTTTCAGCGCTAATACTGGCAGGGTTCCTGAGTAATTGATCGCTAAAAATTCAGGCTTTTTGTGCTCGCCTTTCCACAGATTGATCGGAATAAATTTCACCTGAGAAAGTAATCCTTTTTCCGCCAGGGCAATTCTTACCCGAGCAGGATAAGGGCCATCATACCAGTCATAGATTTTCATCGAGGGGAGTGAAGAAGCTGCAGATGCATTGTTGATATCAGTCATGATTAAGCTACCTACCTGTCAATTGGTAGATAGATAGTGGCGCCAGATTTTTATCCTGTCAAGACCTGTCTATCAGTTGGCAGGTAAAATTTTTTCTTTATAATGGGTTTAAACTTCAATAAGGAAAAACGACTGATGAGCCTGAACGCACGTGAAGCTATCCTGGCAGCCGCAAAGAGTGCTGCTCAGAATCATGGGTATAACGGGATTAACTTTCGCAGCATCGCTGATGAGGTGGGGATTAAGAATGCCAGTATCTATTATCATTTCGCCAGCAAAGCCAACCTGGGGGCCGCCGTCGCTAACCGATACTGTCAGGACACGGCGCAGAATTTAAAAACCATCCGCGAACAAAGTGCGTCACCGGATGAGGCGCTGCAGCGTTATCCGCAGATTTTCCGTATGTCGCTGGAAGATGCCAACCGGCTCTGTCTCTCCAGCTTTATGGCAGCGGAATATGACGATCTGCCGGAGGAAGTGAAGCGCGAGGTGCAGTGTTTCGTTGAGGCGAACGTTGAGTGGCTGACGCAGGTCCTTAATGAAAAGGAACCTGATAATACCGGGAAAAATGCTCAGCGCGGACTGGCGATCTACACCGCAGTGGCCGGTGCGCAATTAATTGCCCGCACGCGTCAGGATATTAACCTTTTCGATAGCCTGATTATGACCTATCAGGAGACCAGCCTGATTCCGCTGTCGCGATGAACATTATCCTTCAGGCACATAAATCGACATCTTCAGCGAGGGCGCATCATTCGACATGAAGCTGGAATAACTGAAATTTCGCTTCACGCCATCCTTGCCTGTCAGGCATTTTGTCCC
Organism: Pantoea sp. MT58; assembly: GCF_014495885.1. Lineage (NCBI taxonomy): Bacteria > Pseudomonadati > Pseudomonadota > Gammaproteobacteria > Enterobacterales > Erwiniaceae > Pantoea > Pantoea sp. MT58. The sequence goes on along the minus strand of NZ_CP061084.1, from coordinate 508,034 downwards.
GGAGACAGGAGCAGCTATCACATGCTCGTTCCACCATTCGCTGAATTCCTGACACTCGCGCTCAAGCCGGCTAATGAGTGATGGAAATGCGGGGTTATGCGCATTTCGATCGTAGTCAGCATGAAACAGGCCCAGCATTCTTTGGGCTTCTTTATGCCAGGTGTCTCCGAACAGGGCACGGGCCTCAGCTGTGGTCAGCATGAAAATCAGGATGTTCCTGTCTTTGACCGATAACTGGCCGAAGTCGGTGATCAGCTCTGCAGCAGCGCTGTTCCATATCAGCACATCCCAGTGTGCGTTAGTGACGTAGGCGGGCTCGGCTAAGCTCCGAATCAGTTTGATTACGCCCTCCGGAATAACGCCGTCGTTCTCAGTCTCTGTTTTCCGGCGAGTAAGCGACTGCAGATGCAGCACCTCGACCTTATCAAGCTCCAGCGCCCGGCCCAGCGCGCTGACGATCCGGTCTGAGAGCGTGTCTACCCGGCCCTGTTCGATTTTTGTATACCATTCTGTACTGATGCCAATTCTTGCTGCGACCTCTTCACGCCGTAATCCCGGCGTGCGACGCCTTTCACGGGTTCTTAAATCCCTGCTGTCAGGCCTGGTCCTGGCGCGGCGCGAACGCAGGAAATGACTTAATTCACTTTTTGGCTGCATGAGTTAACCTGGTCGTGATTTATACCCCTATAAAACTAGTCTATTTTCGCCACCGTTAAGCCCTTTTATAGTCGTGTTCTCTACAGCAGATGAGAGGTAACACTATGAAAGCAGCTGTACTCGAATCATTCGGTAATCCACTCAGCATTCAGGATGTCCCGCCGCCGATCCTCGGAACAGGGGAGGTGATCGTGGATGTTGTAGCCGCTCCCGTTCTTTCCTACGCCAGCGAAGTATTCAGTGGCGCCAGAAGATATCTTTTACCTCCACCGGTTATTCCTGGGTGTGGGGCCATTGGCCGGGTGCGCGAAACAGGGCCCGATGCTGCATGGCTTAAACCGGGTGACTGGGTTTTTTGCGATCCCACCGTCCGATCAAGAGATAACGCGCAGTCGCCTGAAATCGTGTTACAGGGCTGGAGTGCACGGGGGGAAGGCGGACAAAAAATCCAGCAATACCATCTGAATGGCAGCTTCGCTGAACAGATTCGTGTGCCCACTGAAAATGCTGTGGCAATGGGTGATATCGATCCTGCTGAAGCCGCTGCATGGTGCGCCATCAATACGTTACTGGTGGCCTATGGTGGTTTACTGGCGATGGAACTTAAAGCCGGTGAGAACTTACTGGTTAGTGGGGCCACCGGTAATTTTGGCAGTTCAGCCGTGCTGGCTGCCCTCGCCATTGGAGTCAGTAAAGTCATCGCGCCCGGACGCAACCCGCGGGTTTTGCAGGAGCTCAGGAAACGGTTTGGCTCGCGGATTGAAACCGTCACGCTCAGCGGTGTCGCTGATGAAGATATTTCTGCAATGAAAAGTGCTGCGGAGGGTCCCATTGATGCGGTGCTGGACTTGCTCCCGCCTTCAGCTCCGGCATCCGCGGCGCGCAATGCCATTATGTCGGTGAGACCCTATGGTCGCGCGGTGCTGATGGGGGGCGTCGGCATGCTGGGTGGGGATGATCTGGCGCTGCCTTATCCGTGGATCATGCGCAATCTCATCACCATTAAAGGACAGTGGATGTATGAACCTCAGGCTGTGTACACGCTCGTGGGGCTGATCCGGGCAGGATTACTGGATCTCAGCCATTACGCGGTTACGGAATTTGCACTGGGTGATATTAATCGCGCCATCACGCATGCCGCTGAAAATAGCGGTCCCTTTAAGCTGACGGTGATTCGCCCGTAACGGTTTCAGAGAAAGCCTGTTGCTTACTTTTAGCTGCGCTATTCATTTACGCTCAATAACGACGCCTCATGGACTAACCCATTAAATGTCGAGTGATTTATAATTTCTGGGCAACTGAATGCGACAGGCAATCCCGGTAAATAACAGAGTTATAATCGTGACTACCCATGGCAGCTAAATAACAGTAACAGGACATTCAGTCAGGTTCAGGCTTAATTACACTGAATCACTAAAATGTGGTTAGTCGAAGACACCATTGATGACGGCGGTTACGATAGCGGTGCTTAGAGCAATAAGCACCAGGTCATCTCCTACGGCTCGCCACTCGTAGCCAGGATAATAGGGCAGTTCATTTATCATTGATGGAGGCAACGTTTTTTTGGCAATACCCGGAGGCAAAGGTTTACCCCGCGTAACTTTTTTAGCTATTCCCGGCGGCAAAGACTGATAGCCGACAAGGCCATAATTGACGGCAAGGTTACGTGCAAGAGAGTAGTTGATATCTGACCCGACGTGATCGGGTCGTCCAGGGTTCTTACGATTTCCATGTTTGTCTTTCGCACCCGCATTCCCATGCCCCTTGTTTCCGTGCTCTCCGCTTTTGCCGTTATTACCCTGGGTTCCGCTATTACCATTACCCTGACCGCCACCACCGTTGCCGTTGCCCGGATTTGCAGAAACTGGTGCAGCAGGCACGGTACAGGATATAACCACCGCAAATGCGGCTTTTAAAGCGCGAGATTTGATCATGTTATCTTTCCTTAATATTATTCAATATTCTGAACCAGGACATTAAAAAGCGATGTAAGGAGATGAAATGAGTTCAACCTCATCACATTATTATTCCACCTGTTCATTATTACCCAGCATTAAACGGTCGACAAGCGCATAGCAATCTTAAGAATTATCTCAAAAAAAATCCTAAAAAGCTGTACCGTGTTTTGATATTTTGTATGAATTTCATGCTGAAGCCTTTGCTTGTAATAGATAAAAATCCGGCTTTAAGCGAGGCGGAATGCCTTTTCATTATTTTTATAATGCTGCAATTCATTGTATATATTTGCGATTACCTGAAATTACTACGACGCTTAATAACTCTGCAATATATGGCACCTTAAGCGAGGTAGAAAAGATGACGATTCATCGAGGCGGATCAGGTAATTTCCTGGAAAACCCGCAGCGGACTGAAGAAGCGGAAAGCAAAGGCGGCTCTGGCCGACACTTCGCACCTGCAAGTTTCATCTCTTTCTACCGTGATTGCCAGCTACCATTTCCTGTATTAAAAATCTGAACGGCTTTAGCAATACGCGAGTTCACGCGCGAACTGATACCTGACTTATTTCACTATCAGGCTGAGCTGAGTTTTCTGATACCGGTCTCCCCATAATATTCAGGAGTTCAAAATGAAAATTAATAAAAGCTATAAAGGATGGCTGGCTGTATCAGCCGTTGTCGCTCTCTTCAGCACTGCCAGCGTGCAGGCTGAGACGCAGACAAGCGCCCCGCAGGGTGGGAATACACCGCAGACCATTAAGAATGACAAGCTCAGTCCTGGTGACGAAAAAGCACTGAAGGATATGGCTCAGGCCAATATCAATGAAATTGCCGCCGCCAAAATTGCGCTGAACACGACACAAAGCGCAGAAGTTAAAACCTTTGCGCAGAAGATGGTTGAAGATCATGGCAGTGCCTTGAAAAAAGTTCAGGCGGTTGCTAAGCAAAAAGAGGTGGCATTACCTACTGCACCAGATGCTAAACATAAGGCCATGGCCGACAAACTGGAAAAGCAGAGCGGTGGTAATTTTGACAAAATGTATATGGAAAATGCCGGTGTAATGGACCATAAGAAGGTGCTGGCGACGTTGAAAAGTGACGCGACGAAGATAAAGGATCCCGATGTGAAGGCGCTGGCCGATGCACACACCCCTGTTGTAGAACAGCATCTGACGTCCGCCCAGCACATGTCGATGTAACGGGGCTGCCCGGTTTCCGAATTATCCGCCAGCGCTGTTACGGGATCAATTAAGCGGATTCACATCTACGTGGATCCCGATTTCGACAGCACGCATGAAGAGCGATTTTTGTGGCGTGCAGTGGATATGACTCGTTCAGGTGACCTCTGGATGATGAAGTGGCATGCGCTCAGACACTGACGTGGAAGCCGTCATTCACGCCATTCCGCTGCCAGCACTCAGTAGCCGGAGATCATTATGACGCGGTGCAAACTGCTATGTCTCTGGTCAACGATACCGGCTTTGAACCCGTGTACTCAGTGCCGATCGCGGAATCATGGCGTCAGCAGCCTTGTTACTGCTGTGACCGGGAAAGCATCCGTTATGCTGCGTACTCAGGTGGTAACCAACGAGGGAGAAGGTCAGGCCCGGTTGCCACTGCTTTACGCCAGCTTCGCAAAGCTGGGTAGTGCACCTTCTCCTCAGGATATTATCGAAAACAACCGCGCCATAAACTGGCCGGTTAGCCCGGTTCCGCTGCTAACATCCAGCCTGAATAAAGCCCCGAAACGAGGCTTAATGATTTTTATTTTCCACCAGGCTTATTCCTGCATGTCGCCAGTATATCGTCCGTCGCAACATACTCCCGAGTCTGAACGCCGGTAATACCCAGCATGGTAGAAAACAGATTGTCCTGAGAGTATTTTTGCGTCGAACCCTGATGGCTCAAACATGTGTAGTCCACGGCATAACGCTGCTGGTAATCGGGCGACAGCCAGATAAGCAGCGGCACGCGGGTCTGGACTTCAGGCGCGATAGCATAGGGCAGGCCATGCAGATAAACACCTTTTTCACCCAGTGACTCACCGTGATCAGACAGGTAAACCAGACTGGTCGTAAACTTCTCCTGATGGGCTTTCAGTAATTCAATCGCTTTATCGACGATATAGTCCGCATACAGGATGGTGTTGTCATAGGTATTAACCAACTGTTCCTGCGAACACTCCTGAATCTGATTAGTTTCACAGGTGGGTTTAAATTTGCCGAATTCCGGAGGATAACGGTGATTGTAGGTCGGGCCATGACTGCCGATAGTGTGCAGCACGATCACGCTACTGCCCTGAAGCTGGTTGATATACTCCTCCAGGCCATGGAAAAGAATCTCATCATAGCACTCGCCTTTGATGCACATTCCCGGAAGATTCAGCGCGGTCATATCCTGATTAGGCACGCGATCGCACGCCCCTTTGCATCCCGCATCGTTCTCATGCCATAGAACACTCAGACCTGCACGCTGAATCACATCCAGCAATCCTTCCTGATGACTGGCCAGGGCATCATCGTAATGCCTGCGTGGCATGTTCGAGAACATGCAGGGAACGGAGACCGCCGTGGAGGTGCCACAGGAGGAGACGTCATGAAAATAGACAACGTCTTCTTCTGCCAGTAAGGGGTTGGTCGGTCGTGGATAACCGCCCAGGGAAAAATTGGCGGCACGAGATGTTTCACCCACCACCAGAATGGTCAGATTCTTTTTGGGGCCATTAAGCATGATCGGAAGTTGACGGGCATCTTCGCCTATTTTCACCAGCGGAAGATTGGCCCGCTCGCGGTGATTGTAGTAAGAGAGCGAGGCGGCAATGAAATTCGATGGACTCAGGGATTTCACCAGCTCATGATTGTTACGAAACAGTGAGGCGTAATCCTTATAAAACAACATGGCTATGATGGCTATCAGTGCAACAGAAATCACCAGACTCACCGCGCGCTGAATCACGCCTTTCCATACCGGAACCGACTTTTTAAACGCAGGCCAGAAGGCCAGAGCAGCCATAAAAATACCGGTAAAAAATATCACCGCAATCATCTTTGGTGTCAGGAGCGCCATACTTTCTGCTGGCGTGGTATCCACCATATTGGTGATCATCGAGCGATCAAGGACGATGCCATAGTGCTGAATAAAGTACTGAGCCGCAGCGGAGACAATGACAAACAGTGCAATGGTTATCCTGTCCAGCCACAAAAATGAGGCAAGCGTCAGCACAATATTAATGACGCAGAAAGCGACGATTGGCATGGAGAGGAAAAAAAGATATTTGCTAAACCCGTTCATCTCTATAAGCGAGTAAGCCTGGCGGTAAAAGGCGAAATTGAGAAAAACAGAAATATAGAGTGAGAATAACAGGATGAATGTAATGCGGGGCAATACAGGCTGACTCATTCTGAAGCGTGCCATAAAGGTATTCCGTAACCTTGAATAAGTGGATCCAAAAAGATTGTTTTTAAAATTGATTAATAAAAATTAATAAAAACTATGTGCTGTATACCACAGATAGATGAAGCTCAGCACAGTAAATACTGAAATAACCAAAGAAAAACATTCGCTTAATGAAAATTTGAGCATGGCGGGTGCCTGAAAGTTTGCGTATTCACATTAGCTAATGTGAAGCTAAAATGAACTTATTGCTACAGTTTGTGCGGTATATCTTGGGTTTTTGTGATCTGTATCTCATTAATTAAACTGAGGTCCTGAAATTGATTAGTGTGGCTGGGGGATTACATAACAATTTGAGAGACGCTGAACGTCTGGTATCTGACAGGAATCTATAAAATAAAAAGAGTCAGCGCCCGTTCAGTCTATCCTCTGTAATATTAGCCCTGCGTCATACGCAATCGGCTTCATCAGAAAAGGCTCAATCCGGATAGAAAGCGAACGGGTTTCCCCGTCCGTTTTTACCAGGAACAGTTACACATCTTTTCGTCCAGAAAAACGCTCTTTCATCAGAGAAAACGCAATGCCGATATCCAGCGCCGGTGAGGGTGGCATAAAACTGGCTTTTCCCAGCGACAGCATATCCGCAATATGCGGGTTATCCTGCTTCATAATGAAATCTGCCAGCAGACTGCCCGCTACGGTCTGTTTAGAAACGCCAGCACCGTTACAGCCACCCGCTGTGCAAACAAATTTGTTCAGCATGCCCCATTCAGGCGCCCCGTTCCGCGTAACGCTGATGCAGTTGAGTTGCCAGGTAAGTCCTGGCGGTACTCACCTGACCTTTAAGCGCGGGTATTACATGCTGGCGAATCAGGAAGCGGCGATCTGTTGTGAAACGGAAGGTTGCTCCGGCAATGGCATTGACGGGCGTCAGCCCCCAACTCTGCATAGGAGGAAGGGTCGCGAGTTGTTCATCTTTCAGTGGATCGGTAATGCTGGCAAACGTGGCCATAGCGGCCTGACGCGAGAGTCCCGGACGCAGCTCTGGCGAGAGTGCATTGGTAGCCAGCATCACTTTTGGTGTTTTGATCACGCCAAATGGCGTCAGCACTTCAGCCACGCTGCCATAACGAATATCCAGTACTGGTGTATTATCGTAACGTTGAACATTTTCAGGTAAATAATGGTTCAGGCCAGCAATCAGCTGCGCCGGATTAACCAACACGCAAACTGGCGTGAATATTCCTTTGCTGTAAAAGCGCGTGCCGAGTTTAGGGTACAGCTCTTCACTGCTTAACATCTGCCACGGCTCATCCATTAAATCGAGATGGCTGGCGTACTCCTTCAATATACGATCATTGCCACGCTCCGCCTGGCAGTGATATTTACCGACCTGTTCCCAGTCGCACTGAAGATCATGCTCTGAAATGACCTGCTCCAGCTGACGAATGCCTTCCTGAAGCAGGTTACGGTAAGCGTTGGCCTTTTTTAATTCGGCCGTTGAGCTGCCAATATTATGAGGCAGCCCGATAACAAACCCGGAGTTGCGTGCGGATGCGCTTTCCCGTGTGGTGTACGCGTCGACGATGATGATTTTCAGGGTGGGATTAATTTCAGCCAGGCGGCGCGCAAAGGCGACACCGGCAAATCCCGCGCCGACAATGACCCAGTCGGCGGTGATATCCCCTCGCAGCATAGGTTGCGAGGGGAAACATGACTCACCCGCAGGTCAGCCTGAATGATTATGATTGAACGGTATTGATGAATAGCGCAATTCCCTGTGCCTTATTTGAAAAATAAAGCAATTTTTATAAGGGAAAGTGGGATAACTGTGCCAGCGGTAATCTGACTATTGTTGATTTCAGACAAGTAAAATTCCGGTGGATGATTATTACTCAACAGGTAAAGAGGGGGAGAGCATCGCAAAGATGCCTGTAGGGCGTCAAAGCACTCTGTTAATTTCAGCGACTACCTGCATTGTGGCCTCTTCAATGCTTCCTTCATTGCGGCATAAAAACCAGCCGTGCCTGGCAACCTCAAGCTCAAAAGCACGGGTACAGGCGACATGTTCTTCCAGGCGGTGAATCACCGTACTTCCCAGACCCCGCGAACGCGCTGCGGCTCTTTCCCATGATACCTCTGGTGCCGTGACCACCCCGACATGCAGGTCTGGTGCTCGCACGTTGTGCTCTATATTTAGCTGCACTATCTCCGCGAAAGGCACCATTCGTCGAAATGCGGCATCCGACGGATACCAGCGATCCATCAGAATAATGCAGTTCTCAGGCTGCTTAGTGAGTACGTTCTGTGAAATCCAGGCACGGCTTAAAGCAAAGCGTTCACAGATCTCCCGTTCCAGATCGACGGAGGGATCTCTGGCTAGCCGGTTAACCAGCGCCATGGATTCCGCCCTGAAGGGATCGCTTTTTTGCTCGCTAAGCCGGATCACCTTCCTGTTATCTGCTCTTAGCACTTGCGTAATGGACTCCAGCAGGGTGGTTTTACCGGTTCCCTTGGGCCCATCCAGAGTCACAAACAGCTGACGATTCATGATCCCAATGACATGGGAGTCGGGGAGTTTATATAGCGGGTACTTGCCAAAAGCATGTTTTTTACCTGATAAAGCTGAGCTTACGTCGTTCGCTGGGGGCCGTATAAGCGCATGGGTTGAGATCAGTACGGTGTAGTTTAAGGGAAGCGTCAATGAAACGGAAAAAATCCCGCGAGTGCCTGTCTCTGGTTTATCTATTCAAATTCACGCCTTCATTGGAAATAACAAGGTGTTAAAGGAAACCTCCAGCACAGGCTGGAGTCTGGTGAGCAATACGCGTCACGATTATGCTCATAGCGCCTCGTTAAATTGCTTCTATTCTAATCCTGCGAAAGGTGGCTTTGATGTCTTATGAAGAGGAAACCAAACTGGAGACCGCTTTAAAACTGGCAGCCGATCATCCAGCAGAACGACCTGGATTTTAACGGATACTTTTGGCGTCAACGCTTTACGTCCCTGGTATTTCCGTACGGGAAGCGGGTGAGGGTAAAGTCGAACTCAAGGCGGGTGAGCATATATCAATTCAGCATTGGGGAAAAACCGGATGGCACGCCAGTCATTCTGGTATTCAGGTCGCAGAGAAGAGAGCCGGGTGTTTGTACTTCTGGTTAATGAATTGCCAGCGACGTACAGGGTTTTAAATGCCGCGCGCGGAACAGAGCTAAAATTCAGTCAGACCCGTAAGCATCCCTTACCCTTAAGGCTGAATCACCTTACCCTGCTCATCAAGCAGATCTGTCAGGAGTGCCGTGCCATCGCTCCCCACCCGGAAGGCTCCGAAACGGGCTTGCGCAAAACGCTCGCCATGGCCTTCCTGAAAGAAATAAGCGTTAGTGCCGACGGTCAGCGAACCATAATGTTGATGGTATTTCACCCGCAGCTGATTTGGTTGCAGAGGTTCACCCTGATCAAACCGGGCCTGAGTCGCATGACGCTGTGCATCGAGATCCACAATCAGGGTTCCGCTGGTGGGCAGGCATGGCGCTGACAGTGTCGCACCGCAGGCCTCAGCCTGTTGATACAACATCACCTCCAGCGGTCGGGTAAGGGCATAATTCAGTGCCATGTAGTCGCCCTGCATCAGGGATCGAGGGTCAACCGGCGCAAGGGGTAGAATCATGACCGCACCCTGTTTCAGCAACTGCTCTTTTTGCCAGATGCTGACATTGACGGCCACCAGCGCCAGCGCTATTACTGCGCCTGCCAGCCATCGGCTCTGTTTACGCATTCTCACGGGCACCTCCAATCTGTGCAGGCAACACTTTTTTGACTCCCCATGCCAGCCCCAGTAAAACCAGACCGCCCGCCAGCAGCAGCAGGGATTTTTGCAACAGCGTCACTTCCATGAAGTAATACCAGCCAATGACGTACAGAACTAAGAAACCGCTACTGACCACCAGCAATCCCGGACTTCCCTGATAACGCGCCATCAGAATCAGCCACAAGCCCAGCCCGATACCCGGTGCGAAAAGAGCAGCAGCACCGCAGATCAGGGCCACGGGCAGTGTGATTATCGAAAACAGCGGCTGGCCGTTCCTTCTCTGACTGAGCACACTCAGCATTAAACCTGCCGCGATCCCTGTGCCCATAGCAGACTGAAGCGTAGCAAACTGCGCAGCGGACCAGAACAAATCCGTGATAAACGCCGCGTTTATTCCCAGGAAACTCAGCATCATCAGACCAGCCGGTATGCCATACAGCAGGGGATGTAGCGCGTCAGCATATGGCCCAGCCTGTAACCTCAGTTGATGGCTGACAATCCCTAGCCACAAAAATATGACCGCCGCCACCAGTATGGAAACAGCAAAGTGACCCGCCATCGGCGACAGGGTCAGCCGGGCCAGTGAATAGCCCGCCAGCACCAGAAAAAAGGTCATGGCCGTGATGGCCATAAAACGGTAGGTGCGGTCAGGCATCGACACGGCCATCACGGCAAGAATCGGCAAGGCAAACAATGAACCAGACATCATAAAGCTGAAGTCACTGCTCTGGATTTGCAGCAGAACGCCGAAGATCAGCCCGCACGTTGCCGCAATAGCCCACGCCAGCCCGAGGTGATGTTTACCATCACGCTCATTGCGTAACAGGCCTCGCGCAATGACGGCGAGCAGCAGTGAAGGCAGAATAAGGGTGGCAGAATTCGGGTCGTCGAGTAAGTCAGCGGCATAGAGCACCAGCGCCATCAGTAACAGAATGATGATGGCTGCGATCCAGCCTCCGACACTCAGCGCGAGCCTCAGATACCAGGGCAGATCCGATGCGTGACCGCGTTGATTAATTTCCTCAATCTGCGAGGCGCTCAGCAAACCCTGCTGACGCAAGGTGCTTGTCAGTAAGGTCAGCCTGGCAGAAACCAGATCGATTGGCCCCTTTTCAGCCAGTTTGCGTTGCCAGTTCAGCAGGATAGAACCATTGACCAATACCCAGCAAATCATTAGTGCACCGGTCAGAAACAGGTCACCCGTATCATAGGCCAGCAGGAATAGCTGCATGATCAGCGCGCAGCCCACAACGGTCAGACTGGCAACACCCAGCGTCAGCATGCAAAGGTCCACGTAGCGATAACGGTACAGGTAATAGCCTGCCAGCAGGGTGATCATCCAGCTGACCGTGACAGACGTAACGTGGTTAGCCCCTTCCCAGTCAGAAAGATTTCCGGCCACGATGGTGGTCAGCAGCAACAGTAAAAATCCTGCCATAACGCGTGATAACCAGCGGCTTGCCAGCCAGCTTTTAGGGCGATGGGTAATCGCCCGCCAGGCCAGCGCTTCCCGGACAATCAGGCAGGCTGCCAGCAGCGCCAGATAGCTGTAAAGCACAGCCGTCGGGAGCCGGGTAACGTTGTCAAAGACAGCGAGATCCAGCAGTGACGTGGGTAACGTGGTGTAATAGAGCTGAAACCCCAGGTTAGCGACCAGCCAGCTGCAAAACCACAGGCTGTTCTGCCGGGCAATCAGCGCCAGCGGCAAAAGAACGCATAACCAGGCCCTGAATAGCTCCCAGCTGTCAGCTCCGGTCTGGTAAATCTGCCCATAGAGTGCAAACAGGGCGCCGAACCCTAAACCTGCCGCCAGCAGTGCGCTGCGAGCCAGCGTGCTATACCATCGCCACCAGACCAACACCGAGAGCGCGACGATCAGCAGTTCGGCCAGGGCAAATTTCGCCATCTTCGGCAGCCAGACCCAGTTCCAGGCAATAAAGAACACCGCGCCAGCAACCAATGACAGTAAGCCCAGAAAGCAAAGCACCGGGATAAGAAACTGACGCCACTGATTATCTGACGGCCTGATACCACAGAAAGTATAGATACGCTGGCAGGTCTCCGGCGTAAGGCTTCCGGCTTTCACCAGGTCAGCGATCTGACGGCAAAGATACGCTGCCGTCCGTGACGGCATTCCGGTTATGCCATCGGGTGCAATCTCCCTCATACTTTCCCTGCCTCTGTTTGCGGTGTGACTTTGATGATGACGTTAACCACTGCTTTTCCCTGTGATCAATCCATGAGTTGCTCTGCTGAGCAGCAGATAATTTTGCAGAACAAATGTAAACATCTTTTCCGGGATATAACAGTGTAAATCAAAGGCGAGGCGTGAACTCTGCGCGATCCGCCGCATGCTTATGATCATGAGTATCGCAGACCAGAAACATCTACATTTACTGATGTAAAAATCCGGACCATTGTGTCTGAACAGACTGTTTTACCCTGCTTCAGTCATGGCGAATTAATCCATCTGATAGCAGCCCATGTTTCCCAAAGATTTCATTTTTCTGTCATTTTTATTCTTTACGATCGTAGCTTCTCTTCATGAATATAAAAATATGAAAATAAAAGCTATTTCTCTGGTTATCGGTTGTGCGATCTCTTTATCAACATTCGCGGCACAGCCAAAGGTCGAACACTATATCGTCAGTTTTCCCGAAGGGACGCGTGTGAGCTACTACGGTGCCTTCGCCAGCGCGTTTCCCCAGGGTTTGCCGGTGGGTATCGGCTCGGGTTTGCTTTTTACAGGCAGGCAGGGGATGCGCTGACCTTTGCGACCATCACCGATCGCGGACCGAATGCCGACTCGCCTGATAGGGGTAAGAAAGAGTCAAAAATTTTTGTCACGCCAGATTTCGCCCCATTGCTGATGAATATTCGTGTACAGAACGGCAAAGCCGAAGCCACGGATGCCCGACCGTTGCATGACGATAAGGGCAACGTAAACGGATTGCCGTTGCAGGATGGCGTCATCGGAGCAACCAATGAAATCGCATTAAGCGATACGCTGAAAGTGCTGCAGGGAGATAACCGCGGTCTGGATACAGAAGGCATTGCGCCGGATGGGAAGGGCGGATACTGGCTGTGCGATGAGTATGGCCCGTTCCTGATTAACGTTGATGAGCACGGTAAAATTCTGGCGATGCATGGCCCTCAGGCAGCAGACGGTGAAAAATCCATCACGGGCGGACTGCCGAACATACTCAAATGGCGTCAGCCTAATCGTGGTTTTGAGGGAATCACCCGCATGCCAGATGGGCGAATCATCGCTGCGGTGCAGTGCAGAGCACGCTGGATATCGACGGTAAAAGTAAAAAGCAGGCGCGCTTTACACGGCTGGTTAGCTTCGATCCGGCGACCGGAAAAACCGCGATGTATGGTTACCCTATCGACGGCGAGGCTTACAGTAAAAACAGTGATGCAAAAATTGGCGATATCGTGGCAATCGACAATCAGCATCTTCTGCTGATAGAGCAAGGCACCAACAAAAATGACGCGATGCGTAACCTTGTCTACAAGGTAGATTTGCGTCCGGCTACCGAGCTTTCAGCATTTGATAAGCCTGGCGACTATCCGGAGTTCGACGACAAGAAAACGCTGGCGCAGCGCGGTATTAAGCTCGCAGCGAAATCGCTGGTGGTCGATTTACGTCAACTCGGCTGGCAGCAGGAAAAGGCCGAAGGACTGGCATTGATCGATAATAGAATGCTGGCGGTCACGAATGATAACGACTTCGGTGTGAAAGCAGTCATGCAAAATCCGGTTGAAGGCAAGAAGCGCAAAGATTATCGGGTGACGGATCAGGGGACACTGACGGTAGATGATAAGCCGGTGGCCACGACAATCGGCCTGAAGCCGCTGAAGAAACCTGAGGTGGATAGCGAGTTGTGGATCGTAACACTAGCGGAACCGCTTAAATAAACGATATCCCTAACCCGGGCTGTGTTCCTTAATTGCATCACCTGCTGTAAAAGAGCCGGATGTAACAGCCCGATTTTAACACCGACAGATATTTCCCGGCCGTTTTGTCACAAGGTGTGGCAGTCCGCTAGTCATTTCTTACCATTCAAATGTTTCTCTGATGCTTTGTGGCGTTAATCTTCATGGGTGAGTTCTGTGCGCCTGCCCGAAACAGAGTAACTTGCAATTGCGAGCGCACTACGGCCATCTGTGAACCTGATGGCATCAGAAAAGTGGTCGTCTGCTGATAGTGCATTTAGTCATCTCAATTTCTCCTGTTAATGATGCTTCCTTCGTTATGTATCCCCCGCTTATCAGCGTATGAAGATGAAAAATTTTGAAAACGACATTCGTTCAGAAGTTTTCAAAAGGGTAATGCCTGCAATTGCCTTTCGGGAAATAACGTTGTTTTTCATTGAGTTGAACAGTAATCTCGATGGTTATTATTTATTGTTACATTATAACGTAACTAAAAATGTCGCATATTTGAACCCTTTCTTTAATCTGTCGTCTCAGGACCAGTGGGTAACTGACTGATTTTTAGAATTTAAGGACGAGGTGCATCATAATGTTTCAAAGGCAGTGGCTAAAGCAATTTTACATGCCAGCATTCATTTCATTTTATATTGGTGTTTTATTAAACACGCCTGTTTTTATCCGCCGTTATAATCAACTGCATTTTGATAATAAACTTGCGTTAACTTTCGAAGTTATAGCCGCCTTCTTTTTTGTCATGTCATTAACGCTGCTGATTTCCCTGACAGGAAAAATTCTGACACGCGTACTCCTGACGTTACTTGTTATTTTTTCTAGTGCTGCCAGTTACTACATGATATTTTATAACGTTGATATTGGTTATGGCATTATTGCTGCCGTTTTAGCAACTGACTCCTTAGATCTTTCAAAAGAGTCTGTTGGATGGCATTTTATTATCTGGTTAGTCTTTGTTAGCATCCTGCCCCTTTGGGCACTCTGGCGCGGATCGCGTACGCTTCCTGCTTCAAAAAATACAAAAAAGCGCGACTGGTATTGCAGAAGTGCAGTATTTTTCATCGCCGCTTTATGTTGCTGGCTGCCCTTAAATGTCATGGGGAAACTTCAGAACGAACAGGATAAAAAAACCAATCGAATGATGGCGAGTTATGGCGGCATTGTTGCAGGTACTTATTCTCCCTCTAACTGGTTGTCAGGCATCGGATTGCTGGCATACAGTTCGCTCAGTCAGGCTGAAGATAATCATAATCTTTTCGATCCTTCCGAACATTTCCGATATGTTGCACCCAAAAAATCAGATGATTTATATATTGTGTTCATTATTGGTGAGAGCGCACGGCGTGACCATATGGGGTTATACGGTTATGCCCGCGATAATACGCCTTAT
The DNA here is from genome assembly GCF_014495885.1 of Pantoea sp. MT58. Lineage (NCBI taxonomy): Bacteria > Pseudomonadati > Pseudomonadota > Gammaproteobacteria > Enterobacterales > Erwiniaceae > Pantoea > Pantoea sp. MT58. Next base: position 492,873 of record NZ_CP061084.1, on the reverse strand, counting down.
CTCGATCGTGAAAAAAATCTGGTTCACCTGCAGGGTTACTCATGCGATACCTCGACCAAGCTCTCGCTCCGCTGCATGTTTGTCAGAATGGGAGGCGCATCCGAAGCACCACAGCGCACCTTAAAAGAGATGAACGTATTTACGGTAATGAAAAAGCAAGGTTTTACTGAAGACCTATACTCCATGCAAAGTGAGGCATGGTTTTATAACAAGGTCATGGCGGACAGTTACTCGCTCAGGGAATCTATTCAGGCCGAGAAACGTCACACCGGTCAGCCGGTGGATGATATGGCTCTGGTGAGTGAATTAAAGGATTCAATACAACAGCATCCCAAAGGAAAACATATCGTCATTCTGCATACGAAAGGCTCACACTACATGTATACAGAGCGTTATCCGCGTGAATTTGCACGTTTTAAACCTGAATGTCAGGGGATCGATGATGCCTGCAGTACACAGGAGATGGTGAATTCCTATGATAATAGTCTGCTATATATGGACTACTTTATTAAACAGACACTGGACACCCTGAGGGATAAAAATGCCATCGTTTTTTACGCATCAGACCACGGCGAGTCGATTTCTGAGAATATGCATTTCCATGGTACACCGCGCGATCATGCACCCTTAGCTCAGCGCACTATTCCTGTGATGGTCTGGGCCTCTGACAAATTCCTTGAGGATAAAGATAACAACGCCTCTTTTGAAAAATTAAGACAACTGCAGGACAAAAAAACACCGGTATTTCATGAAAAGCTATTTGACAGCATTTTAGGTTGCTCTGGATTTACATCACCTGATGGCGGTATTAATCCCTTAAGAAACTGGTGTTCCCATTCGCAGTAAAAGGGTGGTCAGCGCTTATAAGATCTGACTAAAAATGAAATCATTACGAAAAGGTGAACTGAATACTTTCATTTCACCTTTTTTTACCTGCACTCACACTGTTCTTGCTCCCGGTGATCACCGACTCCACCAGGATTCAGAAGCGTCATCTTTCTCAGACTGCCTTTGTCCGTCATCCCTGCATCAGCATGCTTCAACACAGCCAGCCAGGAAATATCCCGATTACTGTGCTGCCGATCGCGTTATCAGCCATGGCAGCTAAGCTTAGTTGACAATCACCCGGCCGGAAGAGAGTCCACATCCGGACGCAAGCAGGAGAAGATCATGAAAGCAGTAATTTACAACGGTCCCTATGATGTAAAAGTTAAAGACGTACCTGATGCGAAAATTGTTCGTCCTACAGATGTCCTTGTCCGCATTACCACCACTAACATCTGTGGGTCTGACCTGCACATGTATGAGGGCCGGACCAGCTTTGAGCAGGGACGTATTCTGGGGCACGAAAACATGGGTGAGGTGGTTGAAATTGGCTCGGGCGTTGAGCGTATCAAGGTCGGTGACTATGTCTGTCTGCCATTCAATATCGGATGCGGTTTTTGCGAGAATTGTGAAAAAGGTCTGACGGGATATTGCCTTACCGCCAATCCAGGTACAGCGGGAGCGGCCTATGGGTTTGCTGAAATGGGCTCCTGGGAAGGCGGTCAGGCGGAACTGCTTCGGGTTCCTTTTGCAGATTTTAACTGCCTCGTGCTTCCGCCTGACGCAGCAGAGAAAGAAGATGACTATGTGATGCTCTCGGACATTTTCCCTACCGGCTGGCATGCAACAGAACTTGCCGGATTAAAGCCCGGCGAAAGCGTTGCCATTTATGGCGCGGGGCCGGTGGGTTTGATGGCTGCACACTCAGCCATCATAAAAGGTGCTTCACAGGTATTCGTTGTGGATACACATAAAGACCGTTTAGCGCTGGCAGAAAAACTGGGGGCAACGGCCATCAATGCTGTTGGTGATGAGGCCGTGCAGAAAATTCTCGACCTGACGGACGGGCGTGGCACCGACTGTGGCTGTGAATGTGTGGGTTATCAGTGCTGTAACAAACATGGCCATGAAGACAATTCAGTCACCATGAACAGTCTCGTTGCGTCAACGAAAGCAACCGGGGGAATCGGTGTCGTTGGCGTATTTGTCCCTCAGGATCCGGGAGCTTCTTCGGACCTTGCCAAAGAAGGTAAGATGCCCTTTGATTTCGGGAGTTTCTGGTTTAAAGGACAGGCAATCCGCACCGGTCAGGCTAATGTCAAAGCCTATAATCGTCAGTTGTCACGCCTGATTCATCAAGGTAAAGCCAGCCCGGGAGACATAATCTCACACCGTCTTTCGCTTGCAGAAGCGCCTGCGGGATATAAGCATTTTGACGACCGCGATGAAGGATGGACGAAGGTTATACTGAAGCCATAACATAAGTTGGCCGGTAAGCAAAAATCGTAGAAATGCTGAAGTGCCGACGGGATACCATTGCGTATCCCGTCATCATATTTTTCTGCAGCAACCAGCCGCTCTGACTCTCGTCAGCCACTTATTAAACAGGCATTCCGTTCTGTTTTTTTATCATCACATCACATCATGTCGTGTAGCCCTGGAATGCTTCTGTTCTCTGTTTTGAAAGAGACCGGCGCCCTATAACCGGGAGCAGCGTCGGGCCTTGCATTAAATCACCTGCAGCCCATGCCGCTAAAACAAACAATAGAAAATTTAACGATTTATCTCGCTTATATAAGCTGTGATATGGCCGATAACATGACTGTTATTTATTTTTTCTCACCGGGAGCCGTCATGTTAGGTAAATTATTCAAAAAATCACCCTCCGCCGCAGAGGTCATTTCATCCACAGTGCCTGAAGTGTTAATTGAAGAGTTCCAGCCACGTAGTCAGCTACCCGAACGTCTGGACAGCTTTTTGGCCCTGCTGCCAGAAGTGTTATGGATATGTGAGGGTAAAGACATCAACGAGAGCACGCCGCTATGGATTTCATCGGCAGCGTCGTTAGGTTTGTCACGCGGAAGCAGTAATACCACGACGCTCTCAGCGCTCTGTTCCCTTGTTCATGAAGAAGATAAAAGCCATTTCAGGCATCTTTTACGAAACCCGCAGGCCCCTGTTTCTCCCGACGTAAAGCAAAGATGCCGTTTCAAGACAGCGGGCGGAAGTTATGAGTGGTTTCAGGTGGCTATAAAACGTGAGCGCAGTCCGGACAGCCAGAGTCAAAGACTGACTGGAATGTTGCTGAACATTAACGATGATGTTGCGCACGAAAGTGAATACGACATTGCCATGACCCGTTTCAACCTGTCACGTGAAATGCTGAATGACGGCCTCTGGGATCTTCAGATTATTAATGATGACCCTTTACATCCGAAAAATGTGTTCTGGTGGTCTCCACAGTTCAGGAAACTGCTCGGATTCGAAACTGTTGAAGAGTTTCCTGACGTGATAGACAGCTGGGCTTCGCGTCTACACCCGGACGACAGCCATCACACGCTGGATGCCTTTATAAAACACCTTAACGATCATTCAGGCGCAACAGGTTATGACGTTGACTACCGCGTCAAACTCAAAAACGGCAATTACCGATGGTTCCGGGCCCGCGGTCAGACCCGACGCGACAAAGACGGCGTACCTTTGCGGGCGGTCGGGGCCCTGATTGATATCCAGACACTAAAAGACCGGGAAGCCCAGGCTGAGCATGAACGTCAGCGAAGACATGAGGCTGCAGCGTCTGTCAGTGAAATTGCTGATTTGGTCTCCGAAAATGCAAATATCGCTGCTCAGATCAAACTCATCTCATTGAACGCCAGCATTGAGGCCGCAAGAGCAGGGGTACAGGGGCGGGGCTTTTCCGTTATTGCCAGTGAAATTCGCGAACTGGCGGACAGAACCGCTGAGATAACCGAAAACATTAGCCGCCTGCAGGTCCGGCTGGAGGCTCTGTCGCATTAAGGAGCCGTCAGGTAACATGCTGTTTTTTTGTAATGTTGCCGAATATGTCCTTGATCCAAAAATGTTTCCGACGCCTCCATTATCCCGTTGATATTATCGCGCAGTGTGTCCGCTGGTATCTGGCGTACTCACTCAGCCTGCGCAACCTCGAAGAGATGATGGCTGAGCGGGGTATTATTGTTGATCACTCCACACTTCACCGCTGGGTCATCCGCATGGTACCCCGGCTGGACAGGGCGTTTCGCAGATGTAAACGCACAGTGGGTCGTCGATGGCGGATGGATGAAACCTCCATAAAAGTTAAAGGTGAGTGGAAATACCTGTACCGGGCAGTTGACACTGATGGTCAGACCATCGACTTTCTGCTGACGGCTAAACGGGATGCAGCGGCAGCACTACGTTTTTTCCGCAAGGCCATGCGCCACCACGGTGAACCGGAGGTTGTGACCATTGATAAAAGTGGCGCCAATACGGCAGCGTTGACCATACTCAACGCCGGTAAATCAGCAGATGGAAGCAGCAGGGTCAGACAGAGTAAGCACCTGAACAACTGGTGGAACAGGATCACCGAAATATCAAGCGCCGGATACGGCCCATGCTGGGATTCAAATCATTTCGGCGAACGCAGACGATATCGGCTGGCATTGAGTTAATGCACATGATACGCAAGGGGCAATTTCATCATTCAGCCAACAGTGAATTGTCACCGGCAGAGCAATTTTATCTGTTGGCTGTTTAATAAATCGGCAATGCCACTTTTGCTGACTTGTCTACGCTAATGCGACAGAGCCGTTAATACGGTAGAAAGATCAAAACAGATTAATGATCCTCTCTGTACTTTTGTGATGGACTTCATAAGACTCACTGGGCAGCGAGTTTTTCTATGTTGCCAGCGACATGCTTTATCTATCTCTGACCGCCTTGCTCTAATTTATCCGCTAAGCATTTACAATAAAAGGCGGTTCAAGTGGAGAAGTTACTATACGGTGTTGCTTACTATCGTGAATATATGCCCGAAGAAAGGCTGGATGATGACATACGCCTGATGAAGGCGGCAGGCATTAATGTGGTTCGTATTGCTGAAAGCACATGGAGTAGTTATGAACGACAGGATGGGGAATTTAACTTTTCCAGCGTACTGACCGTTCTGAACCGCATGCATGCTAACCATATCGCCGTCATCATCGGCACGCCAACCTATGCCATCCCTGCATGGCTTGCGAAAAAACATCCTTCGGTTATGGCCACCACCCCACAGGGAGTGAACAAGTATGGTCACCGTCAGAAGATGGATATCACCAGCCCGATTTACCTACGATACGCCGAGCGGGTTATTCGCAAATTGTTAGACGCCACTGCCAGCCATCCAGCCGTGATTGGTTATCAAATCGATAATGAGACTAAATATTATGATACCTGCGGAGAACCCGTTCAGCTTGGCTTTGTGGAGCATCTGAAAAAACTGTTTGATAACAATGTTGAAAAAATGAATGCCGAGTATGGACTTGATTACTGGAGTAACAGGGTCGACGCCTGGGAAGATTTCCCACCGCTTGAAAGTACTATTAACGCAAGCCTGGGTGCCGCTTTTCAGCGCTATCAGCGCGGATTGGTCACGGACTTCCTGGCCTGGCAGGCAAAACTTATCAATGAGTATCGTCTCCCTGGTCAGTTTATTACGCATAACTTTGATTTTGAGTGGCGGACCTGGTCCTTTGGCGTTCGTGGTGAAGTTGACCATTTTACGGCCTCTTCAGTGCTGGATATTACAGGGGTAGATATTTATCACCCAGGCCAGCATCAGCTTACCGGTGTGGAAATAGCCTTCTGCGGTGACATTGCGCGTACGACAAAAGACTCGAACTATTTTGTTCTGGAAACGCAGGCGCAAGCGTTTAAGAACTGGACCCCTTACCCCGGCCAGCTCTTTCTCCAGGCTTTCAGCCATATTGCATCTGGTGCCGCGATGATAAGCTACTGGCACTGGCACTCTCTGCACAACTCATATGAAACGTACTGGAAAGGACTGCTCAGCCACGATCTCGAGCCAAACCCTGTCTATAACGAGGCTAAAAACATCGGTCAAACCCTGGCTCGTCTTTCTCCGCAGCTCACGGGCCTGAAAAAACATAATCGTGTCGCACTGCTCGTCAGTCAAGACTCATTGACGGCTATTGACTGGCATCCTCACAAGGGGCACCAGTTTGGCCGTCATAAGGAGCATCAGTATAACGACACAGTACGCGCTTATTATGATGCCCTTTACCGCCTCAACATTGAGGTGGATATTCTTGCGGTTGACGATCCCCGGCTGTCCCGTTATCAATTGCTGATTGCCCCCCTGCTTTACGCCGTTTCTGAATCATCTCTGCAACGTCTGAATCAGTTTACCCAAGAGGGCGGACACATCCTGTACGCCTTCAGATCTGGCTTTGCCAATGAACACCTCAAAGTCAGACATGTCAGACAGCCAGCCGTCATCAGGGAAGCTGTTGGCGCAAATTATCAGCTATTTGTTGAGCCGCACGAAGTGACGCTTCAGTCCGATCAGCTAAACATCCCTTCCGGACAAGCCATTGTGTCTGACTGGATGGAGCTGCTGGAAGCCGATGCCAGCGCTGAAGTCTGGGCCAGTTATAGGCACCCCTACTGGAATAAATATGCGGCTATCGTTCACAACCAGTATGGTGCCGGAACGACAACCTACGTTGGCTGCAGCATCAGTTCTGAAGCCGTGGAAGCGGTGCTTCTCCGACTGATTGAAAAAACAACTCTGGATGTCGCCACTATATCGCTGGACTATCCGGTAACGGTGAGACATACGGTTAACCGTTCAGGCAATACCGTTCTTTTCTTCCTTAACTACTCCAGCCAGCCTCAGACCATGACCCTCACGTTTAATGCTGACGAGTTATTGAGCGGACAGCATTACTTGCAGGGGCAGTCGCTCAACCTGGCGGATTGGGGCGTGGCGATTTTTGAAGTGGAGAAACAATGATGACCTCTAACTCATCAAGTCATGATCTGCAGCGTATTAGCATACGGGAACGTCTGGCCTTTGGCGTGGGTGATTACGGCACCAATTTAACGTATACATTAATGGTGACCTTTCTGGCGTTTTATTACACCGATGTTGTAGGCATTTCTGCTCTGCTGGTTGGATCACTGATGTTCTTTGCCCGTGTTCTGGATGCCATTATCTGTATTTATGTAGGTATACGCATTGATAAAACGCGCTCCAGCCTAGGCAAAGCCCGGCCCTGGGTGCTGTGGACCGCCGTTCCGTTTGGTCTGTCAGCCATTTTAATGTCGACCGTCCCGAACGCCAGTTACACACTGAAAGTGATATACGTCTGCATTACCTATCTGCTAACCAATATTATGTTTACCGCGAATAACATTGCCTACGGTTCGCTCCTCGCTTTAATCACGCGTGATAATTATCAGCGTGGCATGCTGAGCGTCTTTCGGAAGGGATTTTCAACCTGTGGTTCACTTACTGTAGGGGTATTAACATTGCCGCTGGTAGCATTTTTTGGGAACAGCAGCACGTCTTGGATGATCGTATTCGCTATTTTTGGCATATTTACCTCCGTATTTTTGCTTCTAACCGCGCTGGGTACCCGGGAGCGCGTAGAGCCGGTGAACAGCAATAACAGCCAAAGAATTAATGCCAGGCAGGTCACGCGTTCAGTAATGGCAAATCGCTACTGGCTCATCATTTTTTTCTATCTGATGATCACGTTCACCAGCCTTACGGCATTGTCAGCAGTGGGGGTGTATTATTCAAAATATGTTCTTGCCGATATATCACTGATTGCATACATCAGTATGGCCCAGTATATACCAGGGTTGCTTACGCTGATGATCATCCCCGCGCTGCTTAAAAAACTGGGGAAACGGCGCCTTGCCATGCTCGGATTAACCATTTGCTGTGTTGCTTACCTGCTCCCATTGTTCGACAAGCAAAATGCGTTGTTTGTGATAGTGGCAACGGCGGTACGTAGCGTGGGATTTTGCGGCATTGGTGCCACTATGTTCGCCCTTCTGGCAGACACTATCGACTACGGTGAATGGCGAACCGGGTTACGTATTGAAGGCATTCTCTTCAGTGCAGGTACGCTGGGTCAGACACTTGGTATGGGGCTGGGTACGGCAAGTGTAGGCTGGATACTGGGTGCGGCCGGGTTTGTTAGTGGTGGTGGAGCCCATCAGTCTGAAACCGTCATCAACACTATCGAATTTTTGTTTATCTTTTTCCCGCTAATCCTTGCGGCGCTAAACCTGGTACTACTCTGGTTCTACAAGCTCGATGATTTCTATCCCCAGGTAGCACAGGATTTATCTGCCGGCCGTTATCAGCAATCTGAGGGAGCGAACCCTGCGGCCATGAGTGACGGTTTGCTAAATCCGAAGTGATTTCTGCTGCATAAGATTACATCTCCCCTTCAGCAAGGGGGACAATATAGTATCTAAAATTTTGAAACAGGAACGGGTGAAAATGGAAGAAATGAATGAAGCAGATTTGTTAAGCTTTTCGCCGCTAATGAAAAGATTCTCTTTTAATGCATTCATGGTTTCCGGATTCACCCCTATAAACCCTGGCAGTAAACTCGATTTTTTTATCCATCGCCCTAACGGAATGAAAGGTTACATGATTAATCTGACGTTGAAAGGCGAAGGGATTATTTATCATGCAGATGGAGAATTTTATTGTCAGCAAGATGAGATGCTGCTATTTCCTCCTGGTGTTATTCATCACTACGGCCGGGCAAAAGAGAGTATTGCCTGGGATCATCTTTGGATCTATTTTATCCCCCGCCCTTACTGGACTGACTGGCTGCGCTGGGACAATAAACAGGGAGACATCGGCCGCATGAAGCTTCCTGATAATTTGCACAGCAAGGAAATGGTTCAGCTCTTTAAGGAGGTTATATCGGGTAATGCAGTAGGAGCATCCCTGCCGGAAGCACTGGCCATGAATGCGCTTGAGCGTATCATCTTAAAGGCTTTCCAGCTTCAGCCGGCCAGCAACCAGCATAATCGGGATCCGCGTGTTCTGATTGTCTGTGATTACATCAATAAGCACCTGTCCGAAGATACCCGTATCGAAGCGCTTGCGCGCCTGACCTTCCTCTCAGCTTCACGGCTCACTCATATATTCAGAAAAGAGATGGGCAATACCATTTACGGCTGGCGTGAACAACAGCGTATTTCTCGCAGCTGTGATCTCCTTCGATATACCCAGCTGAATATCACTCAGATTGCTCGCGCGGTAGGCTATGAAGACCCACTTTATTTTTCACGCGTGTTCAGTCAGCATAATCAGCTGAGTCCACGCGATTACCGAAAAAATTTTGAAAGAGCTTCCCTATTTTAGCAATGCAGAGCCTTTATGCTCTTCAAGCGTGGCCACAATTTTGCCCTGTTTTAATTAAGGGGTGCCAGTAAGTATTGGAAGCAATAACGAACTCCTGCTTCTCGCTTCTGGAAGACATCAGCTTAGTGCCAAAAGCGGACCTTCATCCGATAAAAACACATCACAGCCGCAAAAGAGCAGGAATGTCATAACAAGCAGACGGTCTGAACAATGATTAATATCCCAGCGTCCGGTCCACTTCATTGACAAGAGGAGTGCCGTTCCTCATCCATTGCAAGTTATCAATGAACTGGTCCACAACCGGCTCTGTTGATGGTTGCGCGGCAATATGAGGTGTCACCAGAATTTTCATGTGGCCCCAGAATGGAATATCGGGGCCTAACGGTTCCGCGGCGAAAACATCCAGTGCAGCGCCGCTGATGTGTCCGTTCTCAACGAGCTCAAGCAGATCCTGCTCTACCAGAATTCCCCCGCGGGCCACGTTGATGACATAACAACCCTTATGCAGCCTGGAAAGCATATGTCTGTTCAAAAGATGACGCGTCTCGTCAGTCAGCGGAAGCAGACATACCAGAAAGTCACACTCTTCCAGAAAGGCGACCAGGTTCTGCTGTCCGACAAACCGCTCAACACTGACATTACGTGATGCAGTGCGGGTCCAGCCGATTACCCGGAATCCGAGCGCAGCGACGGCTTGAGCGACCACCACGCCTGTCTGACCAAGCCCCATGATCCCCACGGTTGACTGACTGGCGCTGGCAACAGGTAAGCGCGACCACTTCGCAGAAGCGTGCTGCCGCTCAAGCGTTCGCAGATCGCGAAAGTGACGCAAAATCTGCATTACGACATACTGAGACATACTGTATCCCAGCCCGATGTCACAGGCGCGGGTCACTTTTACCTCCGGAGGGAGATCGCGTGCCTGAAGTATTCCGTCAGCCCCGGCCCCCACCGACGCCACCAGTCTGAGCTGCGGCAACCGCGGTGCTGTTCCTTCAGGCAGGGAAAAGGTAAAGATGGGGCTCTGTCGCATTAAGGAGCCGTCAGGTAACATGCTGTTTTTTTTGTGATGTTGCCGAATATGTCCTTGATCCAAAAATCTTTCCGACGCCTCCATTATCCCGTTGATATTATCGCGCAGTGTGTCAGCTGGTATCTGGCGTACTCACTCAGCCTGCGCAACCTCGAAGAGATGATGGCTGAGCGGGGTATTATTGTTGATCACTCCACACTTCACCGCTGGGTCATCCGCATGGTACCCCGGCTGGACAGGGCGTTTCGCAGATGTAAACGCACAGTGGGTTGTCGATGGTGGATGGATGAAACCTCCATAAAAGTTAAAGGTGAGTGGAAATACCTGTACCGGGCAGTTGACACTGATGGTCAGACCATCGACTTTCTGCTGACGGCTAAACGGGATGCAGCGGCAGCACTACGTTTTTTCCGCAAGGCCATGCGCCACCACGGTGAACCGGAGGTTGTGACCATTGATAAAAGTGGCGCCAATACGGCAGCGTTGACCATACTCAACGCCGGTAAATCAGCAGATGGAAGCATCAGGGTCAGACAGAGTAAGCACCTGAACAACCTGGTGGAACAGGATCACCGAAATATCAAGCGCCGGATACGGCCCATGCTGGGATTCAAATCATTTGGCGAGCGCAGACGATACTGGCTGGCATTGAGTTAATGCACATGATACGCAAGGGTCAATTTCATCATTCAGCCAACAGTGAATTGTCACCGGCAGAGCAATTTTATCTGTTGGCTGTTTAATAAATCGGCAATGCCACTTTTGCTGACTTGTCTACGCTAATGCGACAGAGCCGTCACAGCGGCGCAGCCATTACCCATGCCTTTCTCATTTCGCTTCTCATAATGGTCGCCTGCCTGACTATCGGGGCAGCACTGTGTACCCGGCTTATCCGGCTCGGATCGCTCCGCGAGCCCGGCCCGCGTATCCCAACGGTAACTAGCAGGCTCAGCTGGCTGCGTTGCAGCGGCCAGCAGATAGACTCTCTGTTTTCACTTAAGTGGTGCACAGCCTATGCATGGGAATCTGATCGCTTCTTCAGTCCGGAACGACAGAAGAGTGGCCACTATTTCAGCAGTCATCGATCAAGCAGACAGGGCAACAGACGCAGTTCGCATTAAGTGAGCAGCAGATGCGCCATCACTGATATCAACCTTACTGACAGGCATCACACACTTATGGAAGGAATTGCGCCGCGAGGCCCGGAGTAATGGTGCATTTCAGAGCCCTGATCGACAACATTGCGTCATCGTCCATTACAGAGCTGGTTAAAAAGCATGCTAAAGCGGGGTTGGTTAAGCTGGCGCAGTAACAAAGCTAACGGGGTGCTTTAATCGGTCAAATGAACTGCACCTCATCAGTCAACAAGGCTTGTAAAAATTTCACAGGATTACGGCCAAAACGCAGTTAAATGGTCTGGTTTTAACAGGCACGTGATGCCTGGACGAAAAAAAATGGGGCCCTGAGGCCCCATGCTACTTAGCGTTTCTTCGGCGTCTGTTATTCAGGCAGGGCGTAAACCACCACCTGATCACCCACCTGATCTTTCAGGATGGTATTACCACCCGCGACAAACGCCACATACTGACGGCCTTTGTACTCGTAGACCGATGGGTTAGCTACCGCAGGGGCTTCTGCCTGATCGGACCATAATTCTTCGCCGCTCTCAACAGAGTAGGCGCGAACTTTTGCATCCATTGAAGCACCGATGAAAATGACGCCACCTGCCGTTACAGCCGGGCCGCCAATCGTCGGGGAGCCCCAGCTTTCTGGCATAAAGAAGCCATACTGCTGTGATGCGCCAACAGGACGACGCCATTTCACGTCACCGGTGTGCATATCAATTGCGACGATTTCACCAAATGGCGGCTGCCAGCACGGCATACCCAGCCAGTTGTTTGCAACCATCAGGCGCAGGCCGTAGGGCGCGCCTTCCTGAGGGGCAAAACCGCTTTCATTGCCGGAACCGTTATCCGCTTTTTCATAATCTTTGCGGCTGTAAAGTTTCACATACTGCACAATGTGAGAGGTGTTAACGATAGCAATCTGTTTTTGTGGATCGAACGCCACGCCGCCCCACTGTACGCCACCGGCACTGTCCGGGTAGGTCAGTGCACCTTCGCCTTTGGTCGTTGGCGGCGTATACATACCCTCATAGGTCAGCTTATCCCACAGTCGTGAACACTGACCGGCACCCACCACATCCGCCAGTTTCCAGATCGCTGGTTTTTTCGACTGATCGAGCAGCGGCGCAGGTTTGGTTGGGAATGGCTGGGTTGGCGAGAGCACTTCACCCTCTACGGATCCATCACCCTGAGGCACCGGTCGCTCTTCAATCGGCCAGACATCCTCGCCGGTCAGACGGTTAACCACAAACAAAAAGCCCTGCTTGGTGGCCTGAATCAGTGCCGGGATCTGTTTACCGTTGACGGTGATATCCATCAGCGTTGGCGCAGAGTTGATGTCGTAATCCCACACATCGTGATGTACCCACTGGCGGGACCAGACAACTTTACCGGTATTAATATCCAGTGCCGTGGTCGAAGTACCTAGTGGAATAGGCGCGGTGCGGTTACCGCCCCAGTAGTTAGGAGACGGCGACGAGACAGGCAGATAGACCAGACCGTGCGCTTCATCGGCAGACATATGGGTCCAGACGTTAGCCGTACCGGTGCGTTTGCGAACCTCCGCCGGAATGGCTTCAAATGTCCATTCACGTTTGCCGGTCTGCGCGTTGACGGCAAAAACGGTGCCTGGAGGGGCTTCAGCATAGGCCCAGTCTTTACCTGCCCAGCCAATCAGAAGATGGTTACCGACAACCGTGGGTGGCTGTAGCACCGACAGCGGGTATTTGGCATTCACAGTGTTCCACTGATTAAGATCTAATATGCCATTTTCCGCAAAATCGCTGCACGGCTTACCGGAATCCGCATCCAGCGCAAAAAGTTTGCCATCCACGGTTCCCATGTAGACGATCTTCTGACAGGCCTGGCCGGCAACCGGATTTTTAGCCTGCCAGTAGGAGACGCCACGGTTTTTCAGAACCGGCTGAGTCAGCGCTTTACGGGATGATTTAGTGTCATAGTGCCACTTCTCTTTACCTGTGCCTGGGTCAAGCGCGATCAGGCGATCAAACGGTGTACCGATATAGAGTGTCTGATTGGCAAAAATGGGTGTTGCTGACCAGACGGTAGCGGGTGTATCGCCTTTACCATCGGAGACATCGCCGGTATGAAACTCCCAGACTTTCTTCAGTTTGCTGACGTTGTCAGCGGTAATCTGTTTAAGAGGACTGTATTTCTGCGCATTCAGCTGACCATGAAAGCTATCCCAGGTGGCAGAGGCGGGAACCAATGGGGTGGCGGGATTATCCGCAGAGACGACATTTTCTGCACTATGCGTACCGCTTGATGCTTCATCAGTCGTTTTTGTCGTGCCTGGCGACTGTTGATTGGCCGCCTCAGCATCGACTTTTTCGCGCGCGCCCATTGAGGCTTCTGCGGCTTTATCCTGCGCATGGAGAGTGAGCGGCGCAAGCAGCAGCGCCAGTGCCGTCATACTGACTTTCATGAGTGGAGAATAGTGATTGTTTTGCACAGGGGGTTCCTCAGGCGTTGACGCGATGGCGGGCGGAGTGATTGTTAAGTGTAATCAGGCCAATCAGGCCGATCACCATCGCTGCGGTAATGATGTACTGATGCAGCAGCGCAGCAGCAAAACCGATACCGATCAACAGGAGTAAAGTCAGCACCATTAACGTAATGCGCGCACCACGCCTGGATGCGCCACGCAAAAGAAACGTCAGCAACGCCAGTACTACGCTGGCAATAGCCACACCCAGCGCTCCGATGGTGCCAGTCACGCCGGTCAGTGGTGTGAGCCACGCATACAAAGCGACCGCGAAGCCAATCACGGCGGCGAGTAGCATGAGTAAGCCGCCCAGGCGGGAAGGTTGAGAGTGCATCATACCGGTAAATCCTTTTTGAATTCGATCAGTCATTAAATATGGCGCACTGACGTAATTTTGCGGATTATTTTTCCTGAACCCGGTAAAGGGAACTATTCACGCAATCCACACAACGATTATTGGTCACTAAACCTCCTGTCGGAAGGTGAGCGCCCAACTGTTTTCCCCGTTCTTCTGTCTTTCAGCCCAAAGCGGTCAGAGAGTACGGGTATCGACGCGGAATTGCGCGTCTTGAGAAGGCGTATATGAAAACTATGCTCATCACCACAGTCGTAATCAGTTAATGCAGCCAGCAGTGTTTTATTTCGACAGGAGAAATGATGTTATGCAACGGATAATTAAGACATCGCTGTGCCCAAATACAGGACGTGCAGGCGCATGACATCTTAAATAAAGGGCAGCATAAAGATCAGTAAAGCGCCGCAGTGAAATGGCCGCTGGTGCGAGCGGCCATCATTATTCAGGGAACGCTTTGTATCAGTAACGGTTTACCCATCCGTTGAGCGGGTGAGGTTTTCCCATTGATCTATTTCCCGACCTAATGCAGCGAGATCCTGCCGTACTAACGTTAATGCATCACTGCCTAATAACAAATGCCTGGGTGGATTCTGACTGTTAATCAATGTCAGGATGGCGTGAGCAGCCTTGACGGGATCACCGGGTTGCTTACCACTTTTTTCCTGACGTGCCTGACGAATGGGGTCGAATAAAGCGTCATAGTCCGGGATACTGCGGTCGCTGCGCACCATTGAACGCCCGGCCCAATCCGTGCGAAACGAGCCGGGCGCCACGGCAGTCACATGTATATTAAAGGGTGCCAGCTCTTTGCTTAATGTCTCCGATATTCCTGCCAGTGCAAATTTGCTGCCACAGTAATAGCTTATGCCGGGCAGGGTAATGAAACTGCCCATTGAGGTGATATTAATGATGTGTCCACGGCGCCGATGGCGCATTCCCGGCAGGACAGCTTTGATCATCGCGACTGCGCCAAACACATTCACGTCAAACTGCCGTCGCATCTCAGCGAGCGGTGATTCTTCCAGAATGCCCTCATGGCCATAACCGGCATTATTTACCAGGACCTCAATGGGCCCGACGTCGGACTCAATCTCATTGACTACTTTATCAATACGCTCAACGTCCGTGACATCAAGCAGTCGTCCAAAGGCGCGCTGTGCATCGAGCGCCTCAAAAGCCTGTCGGGCTTCGCGGTTGCGCACAGTACCGATGACGCGATGGCCTGCGGCAAGTGCTTCCCGTGCCAGCGCGAGACCAAAGCCACTGCTGACGCCGGTGATTAAAATGGTTTTTGCAGATGTCATAAAAAGAACTCCCATACAGTGTGAAGGTTGCATGGTATTCTCAGTATCGCCGCATTCTTAGGCCGTATCTTCTCTTTTTCTTGCCTGATTTTATGAGGTGGCGGGATGTCAGGAATCATTTCTCTGGTGAAAACACTTGCGGTGCAGGAGGGATACAACCTCACTGCCTTACCCGATGTGCGCATTTTGCGCTCCGACCGACCGCTTAGGAGAACGCCTGTCCTTTACGATCCGGGCATTGTGATCGTCTGCCAGGGCAGTAAATGCGGTTATTTCGGTCAGCAGACTTATCTATATGATGAGCAGCACTATCTGGCGGTTTCAGTGCCCGTACCCTTTGTGATGGAAACCGACGCGTCGGCAGAACATCCGTTACTGGCGATGTATCTGCATCTGGACTTTCAGCTTGCCGCTGAACTGATGCTGCAGATTGAGAAGCATGGCACCCCGCATCCCTCGGCAGTGCCGCAAAGCATGATGTCGAGCATGATGGATGACAGGGTAAAAACGGCTGTGCTGCGCTTGCTCGAAGTCCTGAATGATCAGCTTGAGGCGGAGATCCTGGGTCCTGCACGCCTTCGTGAACTCTATTTTCGCGTGCTGACAGGCGCACAGGGCAATGCAATGCGTGCCGCGCTGGCCTTACAGGGCCAGTTTGGCAAAATCGGCAAAGCGTTACAGCGCATCCATGCCACTTACGCTGAGCCGTTAACGCTGACACAACTGGCGATGGAGACGGGAATGAGCGTACCGACGTTCCATCATCATTTTAAAGCGATAACCCGGATGCCGCCGATGCAGTATGTGAAATCGATACGCCTGCATCAGGCGCGCATGCTGATGGTACGCCAGCAGATCACCGCGGCCGCCGCGAGTTATGCCGTTGGTTATGAAAGCCCGTCGCAATTTAATCGCGAGTTCAAACGCCTGTTTGGCTTGCCGCCAGCAGAGGAGATAAAACGTATGCAGCGTCATTTTGTTGTCCCGCCTCCGCAGCCAGCGTCGGTATTCATTTCATCGCATTAAGCTTTCTCAGTTTCGCGGAATAGGGCGTGCGGATTGGCACGCCAGTGATCTCATGTGGATTAATGGCCACCCATTATCCGTTCAACCTCTTCAGGTTTGTCATGCACACCAAAACGGTCAATGAGCGTGCGGGTTGCGTCGTTCATGCCCCGGATTTCCACTTTGGCACCCTCGCGGCGGAATTTAATCACGATGCGGTCCAGCGCGTTGATCGACGTAATGTCCCAGAAATGCGCGAACGTTACGTCAATCACCACTCTTTCCTGAGTTTCCTGAAAATCAAAGTGGCGGGTAAAACGATCTGCTGAGGCAAAAAAGACCTGGCCTGTCACTGTGTAGGTTCGGGTATCACCCTCCATTGACGACCTGACTGTCATAAAATGGGCCACTTTTGTGGCAAAGTTCAGTGACGCAATCAGCACGCCGGTCAGCACACCAAACGCAAGATTGTGGGTTGCCACCACCACGACAACGGTCGCCAGCATTACGATGCTGGTTGAAACCGGATGGGTCCGCAGGTTCGTAATTGATCGCCATGAGAAGGTGCCGATGGAAACCATAATCATCACCGCAACCAGCGCCGCCATGGGTATCTGAGACACCCAATCGCGCAGGAAGATCACCATCAACAGTAGCACCACGCCGGCCGTGAGAGTGGAAAGCCGCCCCCGTCCACCCGACTTCACGTTAATCACTGACTGACCAATCATGGCGCAGCCCGCCATGCCGCCAATAAATGCCGTACAGACGTTGGCAATACCCTGCGCCTTGCACTCGCGGTTTTTATCGCTCGGGGTGTCGGTCATATCGTCCACAATAGTGGCGGTCATCATGGATTCCAGCAGCCCTACAACGGCAAGGCCGGCGGAGTAAGGCAGGATTATCAGCAACGTATCCATGTTCAGAGGAATGTCCGGGATAAGGAACACCGGCAGGCTATCCGGTAGCTTGCCCATGTCGCCTACGGTGCGCACATCTAAATGCAGCCACATGGAGATGGCGGTCAGCACCACGATGCAGACCAGCGGGGAGGGAAGGGTTTTATTGAGGTAGGGAAAGAGGTAGATGATTGCCAGGCCTGCGGCGGTGAGCGCATAGACGTGCCAGGTGACGTTTGTGAGCTCTGGCAGTTGTGCCATAAAGATCAGTATTGCCAGCGCATTGACGAAGCCGGTCACGACCGAACGGGATACGAAGCGCATCAGGCTGCCGAGTTTCAGGTAGCCGGCGAGCAGCTGCAATATGCCGGTCATTACCGAGGCAGCAAGCAGATACTGCAGCCCGTGGTCCTTAACCAGCGTGACCATCAGCAGCGCCATTGCGCCGGTTGAAGAAGAGATCATCGCCGGACGGCCGCCAAAGAAAGCCATGACGATGGGGATACAGAATGCGGAGTAGAGTCCAACCTGCGGATCTACGCCAGCGATAATAGAAAAGGCGATCGCTTCTGGAATGAGTGCGAGCGCGACAACAATACCAGCAAGGACGTCACCACGGACGTTGCCCAGCCAGTCCTTACGCGTCGAGGACAGCAGCATTTTAATTTCTCAGATTTTGAATACAGTCAGCCCGGGAGGGCAAAAAGTTTCAGGTACAAAAAAGCACATCCGCAGACAGGATGTTTTCGAGTGTGCGACTGAGATTACTCAGTGCGACAGGGGAGGGTGAAGACTCAGGGTGGCGTAAGACGCATGATTTTTGAGTTCTCCTTTAAGGCAAAAAGGTGCCTACAGGACTGAATTTAGCCAGCAGAGACGGTGGAGGCTGCGCTGACGGTGATGTCCGTTCTTATCCGGACAGGCAATCAACTATAAACGAAAGGGATGTGAGGTCAACATTTGAGCGCGCAGAAGGGTGTCGGTGACAGCCGCAGAAACGGGCATGCAGGTACGCGCCATCCGGGGCATAGCACAGTAATATGTGAAACCAGCTGAACAATATATATGTGGAATGATGCATGTGTGTTGACGGCACAGAGATAGAAAGTCACACTGTTTTTTTACCCCTGTTATCGGGAGCTCTATCATGCCCCAGCTTTCTCCTCTTCAGCTCTTCAAAGGGCTGTCGGACGAAACGCGTTTAAACCTTGTCCTGCTTTTGCGCGAAAAAGGCGAACTCTGTGTGTGCGAGCTGACGCTTATACTGAAAGAAAGCCAGCCCAAGATATCGCGGCATCTCGCTTTACTCAGAGATACAGGCCTGCTGATTGACAGGCGAGAGGGCAAATGGATTCATTACCGGTTGTCACCTCACATGCCCGCCTGGGCGGCAGCGGTGATTGAACAGGCTTATCTTTGTCAGCGGGATGACATTTTGGATCTCAGCAAGCAGGCTGAACGGGACAACGTGACCACTAACGGCAAATCTGTCTGCATTTAAAAATTTTATACATACACATATGTTTTTTCATATGTATTTTGAATTGCTGTGCCCGTTATGACAGGCGCAGTATTAAAGGAGAGTGTATGTTTCTGGCGGGTGCAGTTTTTATCCTGACACTGGTACTGGTTATCTGGCAGCCGAAAGGGCTCAGTATTGGCTGGAGCGCCGTTATTGGTGCTGCGCTGGCACTGCTCACCGGCGTGGTGCATATCGATGATATTCCGGTTGTCTGGCAGATTGTCTGGAATGCCACGGCCACGTTTATTGCGGTCATCATCATCAGCCTGCTGTTAGATGAGTCTGGCTTTTTTGAGTGGGCGGCTCTGCATGTTTCCCGCTGGGGAGGCGGCAGAGGCAGACTGCTGTTCACCTGCATTATTTTGCTGGGCGCGGCGGTGGCGGCGCTGTTTGCCAATGACGGTGCTGCACTTATCCTGACGCCCATCGTCATCGCTATGCTGCTTGCGCTGGGTTTCAGCCCGGCTGCCACGCTGGCGTTTGTCATAGCGGCCGGCTTTATCGCGGACACGTCCAGCCTGCCGCTTATCGTGTCGAACCTGGTCAACATCGTGACGGCGGATTTCTTTAAGCTGGGCTTTAGTGAGTATGCGTCCGTCATGGTACCGGTGAATATCGCCTCTGTTGCCGCCACGCTGGGAATGCTGCATCTGTTTTTCCGCAAAGAGATTCCGGTCACCTATGACCTGACCAGACTGAAGCTTCCACGGGAAGCTATTCGTGACAGGCGAACCTTTAAAGCCGGCTGGCTGGTTCTGCTCCTGCTGCTGGCCGGCTTTTTTGGTCTGGAGCCACTCGGCGTGCCGGTTAGTCTGGTTGCGGCGGTGGCGGCATTTATCCTCTGGCTGGTTGCCCGAAAAGGGGCGGTTATTGATACCGGTAAAGTGCTGAAAGGTGCGCCCTGGCAGATAGTCATCTTTTCGCTGGGCATGTACCTCGTCGTGTATGGCCTGCGCAATGCCGGACTCACGGATTACCTATCGGCTGCACTGAACCGGTTTGCGGAGCACGGCGTCTGGGGTGCGACGATGGGTACCGGTTTTCTCACAGCCTTTTTGTCATCAGTGATGAACAACATGCCAACGGTCTTAGTCGGAGCGCTCTCCATTGACGGCAGCACCGCTCAGGGTGTGGTGAAGGAGGCGATGATATATGCCAACATCATTGGCTGCGACCTCGGCCCGAAAATCACTCCGATTGGCAGCCTGGCAACCCTGCTGTGGCTGCACGTTCTGGCACAGAAAAACATCAGCGTCAGCTGGGGCTATTACTTTCGCGTGGGCATTATCATGACCCTGCCGGTGCTTTTTGTGACGCTGGCCGCGCTGGCCCTGCGTCTCTCTGTTTAACCTTAATCTGGCGCTGCGTGCACGCACCGTCTTAAAGGAACATCGCTAATGACTGACATAACTATTTATCACAACCCGGCCTGTGGGACGTCTCGTAACACCCTGGCGTTTATCCGCAACAGTGGTGTAGAGCCTTTAGTGATTCTGTATCTGGAGACGCCGCCGACCCGCGACGAGCTGCAAAAACTGATTGCAGATATGGGAATAAGCGTGCGCGAATTACTGCGCAAAAACACGGAACCGTATGAGCAACTGGGGCTGGCAGAGGACAAGTTCAGCGATGATGAACTGCTCGATGCCATGCTGGCTCATCCTGTCCTGATTAATCGTCCGGTGGTGGTGACGCCGCTCGGCACAAAACTTTGTCGTCCGTCGGAGGTGGTTCTGGAGATTCTGCCGGACCCGCAGCAGGGACCGTTTACCAAAGAAGAGGGTGGGAGTAATCAGTGAAACATCAACGCGTCTGATAACGTCAATGTGGGCATCTTCGGTTACGCTTCCGGCAGACCTGAGAACACCTTGTGGGCATGCAAGAGGGCGGATACGGCAGGGCCGCAGAGAGCGATGTTATCCGCAGCGGATAAAAGCGCGAAGGTAACCTGACCGTAAAACGGCTGGTTACTCTCAATTTGATTGTGAAAGGTTCTCAGCTAATGATAAAAAACCCGCCATCTTCAGCGGGTTGAACAGTTAAGTCGTTCAAATTCTATTGCAGACGCCAGCTCCAGCAGTGAAGTGGCACATTTCAGCCTGGAAGAAAACGCAAATTCTGCAAGACGAATTAATAATAAAACAGATTAAAGCGCTGACTCATCAAAAGCTTTGCCAGTTCTGATCACCTGCTGCCGCGACGGCAGGACCCGTGCGCAAAACGGGTGCGGCCGGTACCGGGCGGTTTACATTGCTGTGTGATGGCGACGCAGGGACAGACAATGAAGCGAGCGTGAAAGTATTGACCAGCTGGTTAAGTGACGCTGCCTGCTCCATCAGCGAACGTGAGGCTGCAGAAGCCTCTTCAACCAGCGCGGCGTTTTGCTGTGTTACATCGTCCATCTGATCCACGGCTTGATGAACCTGTCCGATTCCCTGAGACTGCTCACTGGCCGCCACGGATATTTCATCGACCAGATGAGTAACCTGACGAACGGCATCGTTCATTCTGGCAATATTTTCGCCCACACCTTCTGCCTGTGCTGAGCCAGCCTGAACAAAGCCCATAGACGATTCGATAAGCGCCTTGATTTCACGCGCTGAAGACGATGAACGCTGCGCAAGATTGCGGACTTCACCGGCCACGACGGCAAAGCCACGACCCTGCTCACCAGCACGGGCAGCTTCTACAGCGGCGTTGAGGGCCAGAATATTGGTCTGAAAAGCAATCCCCTCGATCAGTGAAATGATATCGGTGATTTTCGATGAGCTTCCCCGGATATCGCTCATTGTTGACAGCAGAGTGTGCACACGACCTGCACTGTCTTCTGAGATTTCATGCGCATTTTTTGCCAGCTGGCTGGCAAGACGCGTGTTTTCTGCGGTCTGACGAACGGTCTCACTCAACTCAGACATGCTGGCAGCCGTTTGCTCCAGTGAGGCAGCCTGCTCCTCAGTACGGGATGAGAGATCTTCGTTACCGGCAGATATCTGCGCCGAGGCTGAGCTGACCGACTGAGCAGAAGCTTCTACTTTTGAAAGCGAGGCTGAGACATTGCCGATGAGCTGATTGAAGGCCTTCGCGGTCATGCCGATTTCATCCCGGCGTGACTCGTCCACCCTGAGGGTAAGGTCAAGCTTCTCGCTGGCTGTTTCCATGGTCTTCCGCATACCATTCAGCTGACTACGGATGGCGAAAATAGTTTTCAACGCAAAGAATGCAAGAATAGTGATAGCCAGCGCGGAGCCACCCATCAGGCTCCAGAGTGTCACCTGATAACTCCGGTCGTTCTCTTTTCTCAGGGCTTTACTGATGTCCACATTAAGCTGAAGCTGTTTCTTGTAACCTGCAATCAACTGGCGTGCCCATTCGCCAAGGCCGTCATTACTTTGAAGCGCGCCTAGCGCAACAGCGTCATTCTGTGCGCGTGAGCCAGCAAGAAACTCCGGAAGTGAGGCGTCATTTTTTTTATGGTAGAGAATGCATCCTCAGTTAACTGCCGGTCTTCCTCATTGGAAATGTCGTTGCTGAGGTAAAACTGATTCATGGATTTGATATTGCTGATAGTTTCATCAATTTTTTTTTCAACTTCAGCCTGGCGCCGGGGTTCTGTTGCACTCTGGTGGCGGTACAGCCAGATAATTAGCGTATTACTGTCGTCAATCAGTTTGCTCAGATCCAGAATCGATGGAACCGTGTTTTCCTGCACATACGTAAAGCGGGACTGAAATCCGCCAGCGACATCGACGGCCACGATAACCATCGCGACCAGCGCGGTAGAGAGAAGTGAAAAGGTGAGCAATAATCGCTGTGTAATTGTCATCTTTATTCCTGCTATTTTAAGTGGTTAATGATCTGGGCTGTCTATTTGAAAATATTCAGCACATCTATCGGCATAAAGATGAACTTAATTAGAAAAAAACTGATGTTTCAGGTAACTGAATTGCAGTGTCTTGACTGGCATAGTCGTCGTCAGGATCAGAAATACAGGTTGGGAGTAACGTCTGCTTCTGGCACAAAGCGAACATTGATGGCATTAGCCATGAGAGGGTGCAATTGTCATACTGGACACAATTATAATTCTGTCCAGACCATGCAAATTGAAATCACAGGAAGAATTATGGACATCCAATTCACAAGCGTTACCCCGGACAGCCCAGGATTTGCTGAGTTAAGATCGCAGAGCATGGCTGAAGGATTTAACATGTTACGCCGACTGCAAGATAACTGGCTTAGCGGACAGAATCGCTTTGATAGACCAGGAGAAAAACTAATTGGGGCATCTATAGATGGATTAATGGTTGGCGTTTGTGGACTTAACATCGATCCATTTACCTCAGAAACTGGCATCGGACGTCTGCGACATCTCTATGTAGACTCAGGATGGAGAAAAAGGCAGATCGGCAGTGCCCTGCTCAGTGAGATAATTAAGGATTCTGACCGCTGGTTTGATTTTATCAACACAAACGCTCCTCCATTGGCATTCATTTTTTATGAACGAGCTGGCTTTGTTGCTTTAACTGGCATAGAAAAAGTCACCCACCATCTCTGCCTCAGAGACCCAGCGCGTTAATACAGTCATCTTGTGGATTGACCACATATTCTGTCCAGTGAACCTTTTTTACAGGAATGCCGGCCAGGGTATAGTCCTGGCGTAATCAAACCGTAAATCAGAGACATTACATTAAATCCATGCCGCCTGGACACACTGCGTTTCTGAGCAGGTTTGCAGAACGGCGACTGGAAAATCTTCAGGATATCAAATGAACTGACTGGCAGCTTTGAGCGAAGAGCGGACCTGTAGGCTAAGAATGTAGGCTGCAATACCATTATGCTGATTTATTGTGCAGTGAGGTATCCTGCATCCTGCATCATGTTAATGAAGACAATATTCATAGCGATTAGCCAATCGGCATTTTTTCTGAAAGAGAGTATGTTAAACCGTCTGCTTTGATTAGAGTTTCAACATTCATAAGGTCCTCTGTTCTCTGCCAACCAGTTTGTCACCTGAACATTCAATCACCGTCGTACTGTTCTCTTGCTACCCGAAAATAGCTGGAGGAGGTGATAATCCAGGACCATAAAGGTAACATCCGCATAAGCATTTCTTTTCCCATATGGGTAATCGCATAAACCACCCGGGGCAATTTTTCCTCGTAATCACAGCGGGATATAAGCCCGTCCCGCTCCAGATGGCGTAATGTTCGCGTCAGCATTCTTTGAGTGACATCCGTAAGGTAGCGGCGTAACTCACCATAGCGAAGAGGTCCGCTGGTACCAAGAATATGCAGCACGCCCAGCGACCAGCGATTACCTGCATGCGCCAGGATCTCACGTTTCAGTCCCTCATCATCGTTGCTTAATTCTTCACAAAACTCCTTTGAAAATTGCAACAGTGCTTCCCGTTCAGACTCCATATCACCTCCGGTATCATGTGTGTGCCTAATTGAACCAGGCTATGTCAGCTGTCAGGATGACGTTTTAATACAACAGGAAGCAAGAATGAATTTCGACATAAAACCTATAAACACTGTTCTTATACTGGGTGCTGGAGAGCTTGGTATTCAGGTACTGAGAGCGATGAGCAATAAAGCGCAGGCGCATACTCATGTAAAAATTAGTGTGTTACTCAGACGCGAAGCCGCTCATGCAGTTTCTGGTTCACGCAGGGCACGGCTGGATGAACTGATGAAGCTTGGGATCGCTGTGGTGGAGGGCGATCTGCAGGAAAACAGTATTGATGAACTGAGTGAGCTATTTGCTTCTTTCGACGCCGTCATCAACTGCAGTGGTTTTGTTGGCGGCCCGGGAACGCAGATAAAAATTACGCAGGCGGTATTGAAAGCGGCTGTAGCTCGCTACTTTCCATGGCAGTTTGGCGTTGATTATGACGTTGTGGGTAAAGGCAGCGGGCAACAAGTCTGGGATGAACAGCTTGAAGTTCGCCACCTTCTCCGCCAGCAGAATGTGACAGGATGGGTCATTGTATCTACAGGTATTTTTACCAGCTATCTGTTTGAGCATGATTTTGGTGTGATTGACGCAAAAAGTAAAACTGTCTGTGCTCTGGGAGACTGGCAGCACGCCGTAACGCTGACCACACCTGAAGATATCGGCCAACTGACAGCGGACATTTTCTTCCATCAGCCCACTTTCCAAAACGAGATTATCTATATTGCAGGTGATACGCTTACTTATAGTGAACTTGCTGATTTAATGCGTGACCACTGGGGTGCTGAAGTAAACAGAAAATTACTGGACAGGCAAAAGCTCCAGGATGATGTGCAACATAATCCGCAGGATGTCGGGGCAAATTACCGACTTGCTTTCGCACGGCCTGACGGAGTAGCCTGGAATAAGAGCGATACTTACAATCAACGTCAGGGGATTGCAACTACAACGGCCCGTCAGTGGCTTGCAAAACAGCATGGAATGTAGCAGTCCGGTACTGACAAAAGCACAACATTACGCGGTGCATGCCAAAGTCTGATACCGATGTCGTTAATATATTGCTCTATATTTCACCGAAAAAAATTTCCTGGCAGTTTTGCTGACAAGACGATTGGCCCACGTATGCTAAAAAGGCCAGAACGTAAAGTGATGGCCCTAACTTAGTTAGGGAGGGCCTTTGTATTGGATCAAGGTTTTAATGTCCGCTTCTGGCACAAAGCGGACTGATGCATGGCCAACGTCCGCTTTAGGCGAGGAGCTGACGCTAACGTTATTTTTTAAAAATTTGGTTTGTATCTTTTTGCATTAGTCTGTAGTCGAAAAATATTGCGTCGGTTATTTACCCTATGTTTTCTGAACATTGTAATAAACGCGCTGCCTGAGCCGTTTTCTATGGGGAAAACTGCTTTTCACCTGCGCCTTCGTTGAAAAGCCCGGCGACCCAGTCAGCAAAAGCACGCACGGCGGGAGAGAGAAAACGCTGATGCGGATAGAGCATCGTCACCGGCACGGAGGGTGGCTGCCAGTCCGCAAGAACCTCGACCAGTTTGCCTTGCTGCAGATTCTTTGAAATCACATTCTCAGCAAGCTGCGCCAGACCAAAACCCTCAAGACACAGTCTGATGTAAAGTCCCGTTTCGTTGACGGCTGTATCCCCCTCAACCGGAACAGAGAAGGCCTCAGCGCCTCGTATAAAACGTAGCTCATTAGTGCGTCTTCCCGAACCGGAAAAGTAATGAATCGCCCTATGCTGCGATAACGCCTCCGGCGTCTCAGGAATACCGTATTCCCTGAGATAGTCCGGCGAGGCGCAGGTCAACCAGCGAAAACGGCCAAGCGGACGTGCAACCAGTGTGGAGTCAGTTAATTCACCGGTTCGTATGACGCAATCCACACCTTCCTGCACAAGATCGACTTGCCGGTCGCTCACACCAATCATCAGGTAAATATCCGGATAAAGTCGGTAAAAGTCTTTCAGGTTGGGCAGGACGATGAAATGCGCGATCCCACCGGGCATATCAACTCTCAGGCGCCCACGGGGCCGCCTGTTCGAATCAGCCAGACTGGCTTCAGTATGTTCAATTAAGGCCAGAATCTCCCGGCATTGCGCCAGATACTGCAGGCCTTCAGGCGTAAGGCTGACCCGTCTTGTCGTGCGGTTCAGCAGACGCACCTGCAGGTATTTCTCCAGGTTTTTAATAGTACTGGTAACAGTGGAAGAAGGCAGTGACAGCGTTTCTGCCGCGCGTACAAAGCTCCCGGCCTCAGCAACCCGTATGAAAATCTGCATAGCCTGAATCCGATCCATCATCCTTCCCATGGGTAAAAATTGAGTCTGATTATTCGCAAATTATGAATTATGAAAACGGTTTAAGCACCTTTTTCAGGATAATGGCGTGGCGTATCGTTTCCACATTGATCAGGAAAGAGGGAAGTTAATGACCGGGTATATCAGAAATATTGTTAGCAATCAGAATGTCACTTCACAGGCTATGTTGATTCGTGGTGCCACGATACTGAGCATGGACGAGAGCGTCGGTAACATTGAGCGCGGTGATATTCTCATCAACGGTTCAACGATTAACGCTGTGGGTCAGAACCTTGACGCTCCGGGCGCTCACGTCATTAATGCCAAAAATATGATTGTCATGCCGGGTATGGTTGATTCCCATCGTCACGCCTGGGAAGGTCAGCTGCGCCGCATTAACCCTAACGCCACCTGTCTGGACGACTACAGCAACGCCACGCACTTCTCGTTCGCTAAATATTACCGCCCTGCAGATATCTATGTCGGTAACCTGCTGACGGCGCTGGGTGCGATTGACGCGGGCATTACCACGATGATTGATAATTCGCATAACAGCCGCACCGCAGAACACGCCGATGCCGCAGTCGAGGCCCTGTTTGATAGCGGTATTCGCGCTATCCATGCTTCCGGCGCACCGGTTGCGGGTGAATGGGATAATGCGCACTGGCCTTGCAACTGGCAGCGTCTGCAGGAAAAATATTTCAGGGATAATCCAGAGAGTCTTGTGACGCTGGGCGTCATGGCTCAGCTGGATCCGGAATTGTGGGCTGAGGCCCGCAGACTGGGGCTGCCGATTGTCACCGAGTTCTTTGGTGCTGAAATGGCCTCCGAGCTCGAATCACTGCATCAGCAGGGTCTTCTTGGCCCGGACAATATCTTTAACCACTGCACAGCCCTGCCTGATGAGGGATGGGAAATCCTGCGCGACGCCGGTGTCCGGGTCAACGTCTGCCCGCGCTCAGATTCGCACTATGGGATCGAAAGCGGGATGTTCGCCATTGAAGCCGCGCAGCGTCATGGCATCAATCCTGGACTTAGCGTGGACAATGAAACGTCTTACAGCACCGATATGTTTACAGAAATGCGCGTGGCGTTCTATCTGCAGCGTGTGATGGGTATGCATAAGCAGCACTGCTGTAATTCAGAGCATTCGCTGACAACGCTTCCGGCTGCTAAGTTGCTGAAATCGGCAACCGTTGATGGCGCGTTTTGTGCCGGACTGCAGGACAAAATCGGGAGCCTGACGCCAGGCAAACAGGCTGACCTGATCCTGATTAACGCGACTGACCTCAACCTCTATCCAAACGGGAATGCGTTTGGCACGGTGGTGCATGCTGCTGAACGCAGCAACATCGATACCGTGATGATCGGCGGTCGCATCGTCAAGCAGAACGGCAAAGTGCTGGGTGTGGACAGCGAGCGCCTTCGCGCAGCGATTGACGAATCACGTGAGCACCTTTTTGCGGCATCAGGGTATGAACCAGACATCTTTGCGGAAAAATTCCTGCCACCTATTCAGTCTGACTGATAGAGACGATCAGCATGATTAATCGCCGGCTTGCAGCATTGTGTCCTGTGGAGTTTCGGATCAACCAGAACTATCACCAGGCCAGCGAAGTGCTGGGCGTTGAACCGAATATTGGGGACAAACTTGTCAGCCCGCAGGTACGACAGTGCTAAAGACCTGAAACCTCACACTTGACTTACAAGACTTCATATTTTTGATTAATTGTCAGAACTTACGGATCAGAGTCATCTGAAGTGCCTCCCTGGCAAGTATGGCTTCAGCGAGCAGCTTCCTGAGGCGTGTATTCTCCTCTTCAAGCGACTTGAGCTGCTTCACTTCAGGAACCTCCAAGCCGCCAAACTTCTTGCGCCAGGTGAAAAAATGACGTCGGAAATAGCTTTTTACGGCAGAATTCACCGGAAGAAAAAACAGCCTCATCTGAGCGGAGGATACTGATGATCTGTTCGTCGGAAAAAGCTTCCTGGTAGGGGTGTACGCAGGTGGCTTATGAGGACATCACTTACATCGCCTGTGTTAATCAGCGGAGGGCAGGTCAGCCTGTTTATGCAGGAGGTTATATTACAAAAGCTTTTCTGGTTTAAGGATAAGGGATGTAAATCAGAACTGCTAATTTGACCTTTATCAGCTAATACAAAGCTGGTGGCGGGGTAGATAGTTAAGCACGGGATTTTGCCTGCGATGTTCATGGCCGTACGGTGTGTTGTTAACCAATCGGCCAGAAAGTATGCAATTGACGCACTTCCTGACCGGCTTAATCATTAAATTACAGGCTGTTTTGCAGGAAATTATTATGTCATCAAACCTTTCTGATGACGTTAAAATACCGGCAACAGATCAAACTCCCTCAGCGCCCATGAAAGGATGTTCAGGGCGGCGAATACCATAATCATGCACAACTGAAGCCCGTCCCACTGGCTGCGCTGATAGCCTGAGTAATGAAGGGATCGCATTTTCAGATGAAGTAATCCCGGAACAATCACTGCCCAAATTGTCGCGATTAGCCCGGCATAACCAATCGCGCTAACAAACCCATCCGGAAAAAGCAGAGATAAACTCAATGGCGGCAGGAACGTGATCGCTGTGGCTTTGAGGCGGCCCGTTCTGGTCCTGGGAAGAGTCAGGCGGTCACTGATGTAATCCACAAGGCCCGCTGTCACCCCAACGAACGAACAGATAACGGCAAAATGCGAAAATATCGAGAACAACAGCGACATTCCGGCCGTATAACCGCGCAGACTAAACGCGTGCATTAGCGCGGCAATGTCGCCGCCCTGGCTGGCAATTTCCGGAAAGGCTGAGCGCGGAAGGTTACCCATCGTGCAGATTATCCAGAAAAGATAGATAACCAGCGCCACGGCGGTGCCTGTGTACAGGCATATTTTCACACGTCGATGATCGCCATTGTAATAGCTAATCAGACCAGAAATGTTTCCATGATAACCGAATGAAGCAAGGCAGAATGGCACGATGCCTAACATATAGGGCCAGTAGGATGCTGCCGAATTCTGACTGTCCAGCAGGTAGTCGACATTCACGGTGGTAAGTAATCCACCAAACAGGATAAGTAACAGAACAATTTTAGTGATGAGCAAAACAGACATTATCCTGCCAATGCTGCTGGTGCCTAACCAGACGATGGCAGCCACGGTCAGGCTTAACATAACTTTGGCTTCGGATGATGAAACCGTTTTGCCGGTCAGTCTGCTCAGTGAGTGATCATAAACAGGCCCGACCGCTGAAATATAGGCGTATGTCAGAATGCCCAGCACGAAAACCAGGCTCAGGCCATTTACTTCAGCCCAGTTACGGCCTAATACATCACGGACGATTTTGTCATAGCCGGTTTCCAGAGGGTAATGCTGGCTCACACGGTGAAACATCAGACCACTGATTAACATACAGACCCAGCTAAACGTCAGTATCAGTAACGCCCATCCAAACCATGCCCCGGCCATCACGACCGGCAGGACGAACATGCCTGCACCCACCACGGTGCCGCAAATGATGGTCGCTCCCCAAAATACCGAAGGAGAACGCCTTGAAATTGCAATATCTGACATAGGGGTTCCTGAAGTGAAAATTTAGCGCTGAAGGATAGCCTCTATAGCCAGGGCATGGCTAATTAACTGACGATCTTCTTTCGGCAACCCATCTGACGATAATCCTACTGACAAATGTCCCCGGCCAGTAACCGGCATTTTATGCTGGGCACACCTGTGCTGCTGGCAATGTCGGTGTTACGAATAAGTTTATTGGAAATATCAGGTAGACCGGCATTACCGATTCGTGGCACTTCACACCACAGAGTCGGATAGACTCAGCCGGTAGCCCTGATCATGCAGGCAGACGAGGGATAACAGCGGGTTCACCCATCACTGCTGCGTCGGGTAGCGACAAGTTGCTGACTGTCGGGGCAACAAATCCAGGGGTATCTTTGGTGAGGGATATAGGAACAATACCCCGGCTGAATAACTTCCCTGCGAAAATGCGCACATACCGGCAGCTACCGATGCGATACTTCCGCCGCTGCTTATAACTACCCGCTCCCGGAGAAATCAGCGACAAAGAGCACCTAAGCAACAGGTTTCACGGCGGGACTGAGCGCTGATTTCAGGCATAGATTATGCAAAATCTGTGGGGTTCAGAGGCGGGCAGGGGGAGTTTAACAGGTTTAATACTTGTTTAGAGAAAGTGTGCTGCTCCGAAGGTCAGGGTTCGCTTTGAGCGATAAGCGGACGTGAAATAGTATCGATAGGGACGTTCTGCTATATCAAATATAACGATACGCTCGCGAACCCTTGTTGGTGTTGATTTTTCAGACAGAAGTGCAGGGCAATATAAACCCCAGGTTTTTAATGCAACCAGCCTATCCACGTTTTACTTTTTTAATTGCCATTTTTACTAACCAATACATGGCTAAAGCGTAAAAAGCGATAACGGTCACAAGGGAAAAGAACGTAACCGGATCCGTACCGGCTTCGTATACGTCATCCTGATAACTGCCGAAAATTTGATGAGAATGTTCAACGAGCCACGCCGTCAGCGGATAGAGTGGCATCCCGTAACGCGATACCATAAAGGCCGCAATAAAGCAGACGAAAAACCCGCTGCTTTTCTAGCGAATTTTGCTGTTTGCAAAATTACTTTCTCCCTGAACGTCAACGTAGCCGTATGCCATTAAGCTGTTTCGCGAACCCGGCACGCGAATTGTTTTTCTCCGGAGCAGTGGCTGTCTTACCGTATAGAAATCAGTGCGCCGCACGAAGGTGATACACCCTTCACTTTCTCCGGAGCCGTCTGGCCGAAGAGGATGCAGGCGGAAACCGCCGCGGGCAACGCCATTGATGAAGATGGAAACACTCATCGTTTCCGAATTAAAGAGCGCAAACCATTCAGAATGATTTGAGTTGTTCCAGGTGTCGACGGCCTATCCTCTGATCCGGTTAGCGATACTGCCTTCAGGACGCGGAACAATCCAGTAGCGCCCGACCGGAATGGCACTGTTAGGCTTGTAAGTACAGTTTGGATCATTGGTATAAGGCTTTTGGCCGGAAAATACCGGGAAGGTACCCACGCCGTAAACGTGTAGCTTTGCTTCGCCGCCGCCCTTTGTCAGATCGTCGTAGGTCATTCTCTTTAACTGCATTAAACGCTCCCTGCAGGTTATAAGGCATGCCAGTGAACCGGGCAATGCTACCATTCATTCATAGAGAAGTTAACGGGCAGGCGGGCGCTTGACAGCCAGTGTTCTTCTGCGAGCCAGACAGCATTATTTATCATAAGACTATTTGCCGCATCCCGTCATAGGCATTCGGCGCGATCCTTCAGCACAAATACGTATGTCCGCTCCTGGCACAAAGCAGAAGTGCGTCTTAGGCAAGGTCCGCTTTTCAGCAAGTCGCGGACGTTGCTAAAAGCGTTCTGTATGAATTAACAGGGAGCAGGTCAGTCGCCTACATCACTTTTACGCATAAAAAGATAAAGTCTGAGGCATGCATCTGCGCGAGCATCCAGATGCGGTTTTTCTCACCTCCTCCAGCCAACTAACCCCCACACGCCGACTTCGATAATGACGTCGCGTAGCCCCGCACCGGTTAAATCTGACGATAGAGAAAGTAATGTTTTTACTGATGATATGCCCTAAAATCATGATCGTTCAGTCAAAGCGATGGCTGCAATCAGTTGCATAGAATCATAAGCCGTGAAACCGTAAAGCTGCATTGCAAATATTTCTACAAAATGAGGTCAAATTGAGGCCTGAAGACAAGCAGCTACGGAGTGACTGGCATGAGTGAATTAGTGACAATGGCTTTGAGGGCCCCACTTAATGACGAATAAACAGGGTGTTTTGATTGTTAACCTTGGAACACCAAATGAACCAACGCCTGCTGCGGTTAAGAAATTTTTATCTAAATTTCTGCATGACTACAGAGTGGTCGACTTACCGAGAATCATTTGGTGCCCCATTCTACATGGCGTGATTATCCCATTACGTGCGAAGCGAGTGGCGAAATTATACTCTTCGATTTGGATGGAGGAAGGTTCCCCTCTCATGGTTTACAGCGTCAGGCAAGCCCGTGCGCTTGAAGAAGTGACAGGTTTGCCCGTCGAGCTGGGGATGAGTTATGGCGAGCCGGGTATAGGTAGTGCAATTGACAGGCTACTGGAAAAAGGCGTCGATAAAATTATCGTCATTCCTTTGTATCCCCAGTTTTCATCTTCGACCGTTTCTTCTGTTTGGGATAGCGTGAGCCGTCACCTGCAGACAATGAAGAACCGCTATACACCCTCCATAAATTTCATCAATGACTATGCCGATCTTCCTGCCTACATTGAAGCGTTAAAAGCATCCGTTCTGGCATCTTTCGAAGCTAACGGCATTCCAGATGCATTGTTGATTTCATATCATGGTATACCGGTAAGGTTTGTCAAAGAGGGGGATCAATACCAGGAAAGATGTGAGTTAACGACAAAGTTACTCATTGAAGCAATCAATATGCCGTCATTGAAAATATTGATGACGTTCCAGTCAAGATTCGGCAGAGAGCCATGGTTAACGCCTTATACTGATGAGACAATTAAAAATCTGCCGAATGAAGGAATAAAAAGCCTGCATGTAATCAGCCCGGGGTTCGCATCAGACTGTTTAGAAACGCTTGAGGAGCTTGATGAGCAGAACAGGGAGATTTTTATGCATGCGGGTGGTAAATCGTTTACTTACATACCGGCGCTTAATGATAAACCGATTCATATCGAGATGCTGCGACAACTTGTGAACCTTAATCGGTTTCAGGCATGATTTTCACATTCTTGTGAGCAGGATGTTGCAGGTGTCAACATTCATAGTGAAACCAGAAGTGGGCCCTCCCGGACATGTATTTGATACGTGCCGGGACGGCCTTATAGGGGCCGCCTGGAAAACCCGCTACGCCAGCTGCAAGCAACTGTCTTATACGTGGGTATGAGTCGAAGATTATTCGAGGGCAGGTCAGCTATAAGCGAGGAGCGGACATTGCTAAAAGCGTTCTGTATGAATCAGCGGGGAGCAGGTTAAACATCGCCTGCTCCCCGTTAATTAATCCTGAGCTTCGTTAAAATTGCGTCCTGTTCAGGCAAACACCCGCGCCATTTACTCTACTAGCGCCACTGCCCGGATTGGCGAAGCCGATGCCCCCTTAATCCTGAGCGGAAATGCCATGAAAATAAATTCGGAAGGCAAGGCTTGAAGATTAGCCAGATTCTCAATGATCAGGCAATCAGAGCCGAGAACGGCAAGGTGAGCCGGGTATGCTTCATTATTATATCTGTCCAGCGACATGGCATCTGTACCGAAAACAGTAACGCCTTTTTCAATCAGATAATCTGCTCCTTCGCCTGATAAGCCTGGCCAGTTTTGCAAAAATGGCGCCTGGTTTGGACGACAGCTCCACTTCTCATCATAACCCGTTCGAAATATCACAATATCTTCTGCAATGATTTTTCCTTTATCAGCTTCCCAGGACTGGATCATTTCTACAGTGATGTCACTGTTCTCTGCCAGATGCGACATATCCAGGCAGCGACCCCGTCCGGTGAGCTGGCGCACGTCAATCTGCTCTATAGTTTTTCCACCTTCAATGAAATGAACAGGCGCATCCACATGAGTACCGCAATGATCGCCGAGGCTAAGTTGACAGTTATAATTGCCATCACCAGCAATGTAGTCTTCGGCACGGCTGCAGAAGAATTTTCCATGGGTTGGCCAGACTGGCATGAACTTTTCATAGAGATGGTTTAACTCAATGAGTTTATGGTGACGTAATAAAGTGATCAGATCACTGGTCATATCAGGCCTTTTTCAACGTTACTGTTTCTTTAATGAACCAAAGTGGAACACCTGAGATAAGTAATACCGCGACAATAACCAAATAGTGCACGGTGAAACCGTAGTTGTGAATAATCCAACCACTAATGGGTGCGACCAGAATACCAGCGATGCCAACTGCGAGGCCGATCATCAATCCCATGCTGGACGCTGCAGCACGAGGAGATGAGTCGATAAGTAAAGCATAAGCCACAGGGTAAGGTGAGTTGCGGAACAGGCCCCAAAAGATAAGAATGGCCCAGCCAAGTGTTGCGGAATGGATGAACATGCAAAGCGCCGCTGCCAGAATCCAGCCCGTAATAATGATGCCCAGAGAGCGTTTACGCCCTTTCAAATCCGAGAAGCTGCCCCACAAAATCTGCCCAATCCAGCCAGTCAATCCGGATGCACCAGAGATGATTGCTGCGGTCGAGAGGTCGAGTCCAACTTCACGCGTCAGTTGCAGCGTCAGAAAGTTAGCTATCCCCATCTCTGCCCATGTAAAACCAAAAATCAGCAGAATACTTAATTGGCAGTTGCGGTTTTTCAGGCAAGAAGCGGCATTAGCCCATACCGAACTCTTTTCAATGGTGTTCTGCAATGATTCCGTAACGGGCGGGGTCAGCTTGTTATCAACAATCCAGTCATTAACTCTCTGATGATTTTTACGTGTACCAACGATTAACTGTGCCACCAAAATAACTAAGCCAATCAGTGGAATAAACAGAAATGCTTCACGCCAGGTCGCAAAAGCCAGAATGGCTGCGATCAGGATAGGACCAATAAATTGTCCTAGCGGAAATCCGGTATGATGTACTCCAATAGCAAATCCACGGTTCTCTTTCTGCCACCACTCTCCGAGCAGAGCAACGTTTATCGGTTCCGACCCCCCGGTTCCCATGCCCATTGTGACACGCAGAACCTGGAACGCTCCCAGCGTCTTACAAAAGGCAGTCGCAACACCTGAGATAATTTCCACAAGCACCGTTACGCACCAGCTGTAACAGCGCTTATGCCCGGCACCTAACCAGTCTGAGAACAAACCGAAAACCACAGCGCCAGCTAAGGTTCCAACAAAGCTAAGTGAGTTGAGCCAACCTGCCTGAACTTCGGTCAGGTTAAATGACTGCATTATTGCCGGAAGCAGAGTAGGAAGAATAATCCTGTCAATTGAGTTCATCAGGATCGCAAGAGTCGTAATGACCAGCATCCACCAGGAGAGAGGATGCGCTTTAGGGAGAAAACGATATAGCCCGGTGCGCGGAGCGTGTTCACCGTCAGTCCAGGTCTCTTTTGGCGACTTTTTCGTCTGTTCAGATGTGGAAGTTGTCATATCTGGTGCCTTAGAAAAATATTTATTGTCAGCAGCCCTACTGATGCCGCTGGCGAGCCCAGCCCCTATTTGTAGTTATTATTGTTATGTTTAAGGAAACAATAGATCAAAATTTAAACACCTTGGTAACATAGCTATCGCGGCTACTACCATACAAGTGACTTGCAGTTGATACTTGACCTTGATCACGGTTAATCAATGATTAAATAAAAAAAGCATTAAAGAGATCACATAACTGGACTGATTTGTCGGGTGATTTATAACCAGGCAGGCTGTTCAGGTATTAAATTGAGTTTAAAGCAGTAAAATCCGAGTGTCCGCTTCTGGCACAAAGCGGACTAAATGCTGCCAGGTCCGCTAAGAGCGAGAAGCGGACATTTGTTTTATACTGATAACATCAAGTGATTGTAATATGTTACGATAATAATCGGGTGTAAATATGTATAATTAGTTATTTTGAATATTGATTCACAGTTGGCATTTTTACTTATCGGTTAATAAAAGGATTTTATAATATGAATTTACAGCTAAATGAGAAGCTGGGTGTTTTATTAAATGAAGTTTGTGATGATGAACCGGGTGTCGTTCTCATGGCCAGATTTGATGACGGCAATGAGTATTATCTGGGGCGCGGTAAGGCTGATGTAGAAAAAGGTATTGATGTTAGTAAAAAAACGGTGTTTAACATCGCCTCACTTTCAAAGCAATTCACTGCTTTTTGTATTCACTTATTAGAAAGCGAAGGTCGAATTTCTTTAAATGATACTATAAAAAAATTCATACCGGAACTTCCTGACTATGCCAGCCTTATAAAAATCGACAATCTAATTCACCATACAAGTGGATTAAAAGATTATATCGACATAGCGGAAGAAAGAGGTATTTCACTATCTGGAAGCTTGTCTCCAACAGAAAGTTTGAAAGACGTCTGCGATTGCAGTAAGCCAGATTTTATCGCAGGGCATAAATTCGCTTACTCCAATACGAACTATTTTCTCCTTTCGATTATAATTGAAAGAGTTACAGGCAGAAAAATATCACAATTTGCGCGTGATATGATTTTCACACCCCTCAATATGAATGATACGTTTTATAACGAATCGTACCCTATCGAAATAGAAACAGCTAAAGGATATAGCCCTTCTGAGTTGACAGGATGTTATGAACATAATGAAAGTTTATGGACACAAACTGGCGATGGGGCTGTTTACTCTACACCAGAAGATTTGATGAAATGGGGTGGGAATTTCTCAACTGTTAAATCAGGAAATAGCAAGATAATAGACATGATTTCTGATCCTTTCAATGAACTGATAGCTGATGTTAATTGTAGGGTTGCGAGTTATCAGGCTTATGGGTCTGGTTTATTTGTTCAGCATGATTTTAAAGAAAAAAGCCTGTTGCACTCAGGAAGTTGGATAGGCTACGCTTCATTTTTCGTTAGACATGTTAATTCAAAGTTAACAGTAGTTGTGCTTTCAAATAGAGATGATTTTAACGCTGGGAAAGCCGCTTATCATGCATCAGAATTGCTACTCAATATAGACCTGAATGACTATGATTCTCAAAGTGACTTTGGATATTAATTAACTATTTCTGAACACCATCATAACGTCCGCTTCTGGCACAAAACGGACAGTGTGACTCTTGCAAAGGT
Organism: Pantoea sp. MT58; assembly: GCF_014495885.1. NCBI lineage: Bacteria > Pseudomonadati > Pseudomonadota > Gammaproteobacteria > Enterobacterales > Erwiniaceae > Pantoea > Pantoea sp. MT58. The sequence goes on along the minus strand of NZ_CP061084.1, from coordinate 455,282 downwards.
CCACTATGAGCAAGAAGCGGAAGTACGCAGTTGTTCTGCAACAGATAAAAATTTTGTTAATGTCGCCGCCTGTTCATTAATCGGGAGCAGGTCAAAAAATGTCCACTTGACCTGCTCCAGGAACAAAACGCCGCAGTCAGATGCGATTCTGTGTGGGTTCCTTTTAAGGTATCTCATCCGAAAATCGTGCGTTGATCGCATCACGTTCATAGCCCTGTGGTTGGGTCAGTATCTGGTATAGATCAGGACGTCGCCCGTGGATCCAGCGACGCCCGGTACTCATGGCAAGCAGGCTTAAATCCAGTTCAGCGCTAACCATTAAATCTTCAGCAGCCCAGGTTTCATTAATGACTCTGCCATAAGGATCAAGGATCATGGCATTGCCTGTGCGGACCTCGTCGTCATCTGCGCCGACACCGTTACTAAAGATAAGAAATAACCCGTTGTCGTGCGCACGGGCAGGAAGCCAGCGCATCAGCCATTCCCGACCGCTTGCCCCTTTGAATGCAGCAGTAATCTCTTCCTTTCGGGTTTCCCGCTCCGCCCAGAGTGTTAGCGGAATGGGTTTCATCGCATGAGGGCTGCGGGAATCGGTACCGCCTGTCTGATGTGGCGCGAGAAGAATATCTGCACCCAGCAATGCCGTAGCACGCACGTTTTCCACGAGATTATTGTCCCAGCAAATCAGGATCCCTGCCTTTACTCCCCAGGGAGTATCAAAAACGGTAAACCTGTCACCGCTGCTGATAGCCGGATGCTCAAAGGCATGAAGTTTACGGTGCGTCTGCATTGAACCGTCCGGCATACAGGCAACGTATGCATTATAAAGGCGGCCATCTTCAGCTTGCTCAATTAGCCCGGCACCAATAATCATTTGATGTTTTAGCGCCAGAGTGCGAATTAATTTCAGGGAGGTACTGGTTGCAATCGGTTCTGCAAGCGCATGAACCTCCGCGGTGGTGATTTTTGGTACATGCCAGTAGCCGGTGATGCACATTTCCGGAAACGCGAGGATCTTCACCTGCTGAACAGCCGCCTGCTCAATAAATTTCTCCATTATCAGAAGATTATATTTTTTGTCATTTGCCTGATGCTGAAACTGTACGGTTGCAACTTTTAAGGACTTAAGCTCGTGCATGATGTTTCTCCAGTTGTTGTTGAAACTGGATTACATAACGGTTTCCAATAACTGTATAATCAAAATATTTCCATTTTCGATAACCTTCTGGAATGAAAAAGTGAATATCCGATTGCTTCAGGCCTTTTCGATACTGGCTGAAAAAGGAAATTATGCCGACGCTGCACGGGAACTTTGTATTTCACAACCCGCTTTGACCAAACAGATCAATCTTCTTGAGTCAATGGTGAAGGTGTCACTTTTTTCACGGGGCCGTCATGGCGCAACACTGACCGCCGGGGGCAAACGTCTGTTGCCAGAGGCTAAAAAAGTGCTCAGGCAAACCCAGTTATTTATGCAGCAGGCAGGGCGGGTATCAGCTGGTATTGAGGGGCATATAGACGTAGGGTTTGGCCTTTCAAGCTTCTATCTGGCACCACGCTGTATTGCTGAATTTCGCAAAGAGTATCCGGGAATTGAGATGTCATTGACGGATCTTCCCTCCTTCCTGCAATACGAACTTCTGCAAAAAGATGAGCTTCAGGTAGGCTTTGTCAGGGTACCGCCACCGATAGCGCTTGATTACCTGCCATTATTTACCGATCGGCTGGTTCTGATTGCACCCGCAACACCGTTGTTATCATTGTCTGCTGCTGACTGGCTAAAAAAATTCCCTTTGTTACGTCTTCATACTGAACGAGGCCAGGGTTTAAATATGCAGATTGATCGTTTCCTGCATGATAACGGCCTTTTTATATCATCCACCCAGCTGGCTGATGATATACAAACTATTGTCGCGTTGGTGATCGCGGGTGCGGGTGTTGCCATTCTCCCTTATAGCGTTGTTCATATCGCCCCACCGGAACGGACTATTATTCCGCTAACAGGTAAGTCAGTAAGCTGGGAAATGGGTGTCGCCTGGAACGGAGTTAGGGAGGATGTCACGCGGGATAATTTTATTGCCAGTATAAGAAAGAGTATTGCGGCAGAAAATAAGTGAGCGGTCTGACATTTTCTCTCGGCCTGACGCTGGGCAATGCTAATAATGGGCTGCAGGGAAAGACTGATACGCATTTTATTATGTCCGCTTTTGGCACAAAGCGGACATGCGCGCTAGCACTCTGTCTGCTGTGAGACTGGAACTTAATGGGTCACAAACGCTATTCTTAAAGAAGTTTGGATGTCGCTATGAAACGAAGAACGCAAATTGACTCCCTGTGCCAGGTGGATCGTTTTCCGGTTTAGCTTAACAGGCGCGGGGTCAGATAATACGTAAGCGTTCTTCTAAAGAGCCCACATTGCGTATCAGCATAGATGGCATAGATAGTGGGCTCATCGTTACGAACCGTTGGCAAAAGTGATGCATTCCTGAGTGTAAAAGCACATGCACGATCGGGCGCCGCTTCGCATTGAGGGCGCATGCGGCAAAGCTGCCCGTTCATGGAACCGCATTGCTGGCAGTTGCTAAGCCGGCAGAGGTCCGAACGCGCGGTATGAGTCGACCAGTGCATCGAAAAGCGAGATATCTGAGCGACTTCTGGCAAAAAGCTGGGCACCAACAATAGCTGCGAAAATTGCGCGTGCTCTGGATTCACTCTCACTTGATTCGCACACCTCCGCAGCCAGCAGAAGCTTGTTTAGCCACGCAATATTGACATCAGCAAAGGTCTGGATTTCTTTGGTCAATTCAACAGGTAAATTATCTTTTTCAGCGCCCATGAAACTGCCCAGACAGAGACGATTGTCGGCCTCAAGCGATCTTCGGAAGATTTCAGGAAAGCGATGCAGAGCGTCAAGCGGAGAGGGACTTTCTGATTCGATCATCTCAAGTGCAAGCGCGCCATCCTCCCAATATCGTCTGGCAACGGCAACACCCAGCTCGGCTTTGCTTGGGAAATGGTAGTAAATACTCGCCGCTTTGATACCAACCTCTTGCGCGAGGTCGCGGAAATTCAAACCATTGTAGCCCTGAGATTGGGCAATTTTCCTGGCCGCCAACAAAATGGCTTCCTTTGAGTTCGTGCTCATCCTGGTGCCTCCCGACCTGGTAGGATCTTTTAAACTGGTAAGCTTATTTTATAGCAAACCCCTAACGGTTGACAGGTAGATTATCAGTTAGCGCAATGAGTTCACTCCTTCCAGAGGGTTCATGCAGATGTCGTTCCATCATAATCGGGCAAGCGGCATCGACAAATGACGCTATCAGGCACAAGGCGGTGACCGGGAAAGTCAGGGAATGGCGATCCCGGCGTACCGGAGTGTTGATTGAGAAGCGCTTACTGGGCTGGCGAATCCAGCTCAGGAATGCCGCTGTTGCGATCAGAGTAGGCCGCCTGGAAAGCGGGACGTTTTGTCCAGCGCTGCCAGTACGCATCTAAGAACTCAAAACGCTCGTCCAGTGGAGTGGCATTGACCGGGAATTTCGAGAAGGCGATCGCGGTTGCCAGCGTTATGTCCGAAAAGGTCGGTTCATTGCCGCCAAGCAGCCATTCGCGGCCGTCTGAAAGGTGGCGATTGACCAGTGCGGCGTGAGCCAAAGCTTCCTTACGGCAGTGTTCCCCCCACGCCTCATTTTTGGTCAGTTCCAGCTTAAAGCCGAGACCGGTGTGCAACACGTGAAACGCAGTAACGATGCGATACAGAATATGCACCCACACCCGGTTATCCCACATGTTATCCAGACCCTGTTCCAGTGCTGTCTCCCCCATGATCCTGCGACCAGGATAAACCTGGTCCAGATAACGGACGATGGCAGCCGTTTCGGAAATGTAACTACCATCTGTCAGTTGAAGGGTGGGCGTTTCGCCCCACGGGTTCATATTCAGGTGACGCCAGCCACGCTGTTCTCCTACAGAAGACATGTCATAGATGGTCTCATTAAATTGGTCAGCGATGCCCTTTTCGTGCAGGAACAGGCGTAGACGCTGAGGGTTCGGAAAAGCTGAAGGCGAGGTGAAAAGGTGAAGTTTAGCAGTCATGGTCAATCCTTTAAGTGAGTGGCTGGGATAACTAACTAACGTTAGGTAAACAAACCTTAGCGGGCAACCTGACGTACGTCAATACCTATCTAACATTTGTTAGGTAAATCGTTTTGTGTGTCTTTCCGGTTGATACGATATCTCACCGCGTGCATCGCTGAAGGCAGGGAATAGGATGAGTCCAGAGGGTAGGGCGAATACCAAGACTGGTAAGGTCTGATACATACAGGTGTAAGGGTGCAATGCAATTTCGCGATTGCTGTCGGCAGTTCAGGGTCCGCTAAGAGCGAAAAGCGGACGTTTTCCCCCTTAAATGACAGCTATCATTTTCTATTGATAACATTACGAACGGTGAGATATTTAGGTTGCGTGGAGTTAGCCAGAAATTCAAAACGATTAATCATACTTTATGCAGAGCAACCGATTTTTTTTGACATGCCTTATCATATTGTTTTATAAAACAATTCAATAGATAACAATGGAATGAAAACTTGAAGATATATACCTACCCTAAAAGTAGATCGCTGAGAGTACTCTGGGCCCTGGAAGAAATGGGAGCAGAATATGAGCCAATACGAGTTGATCTGTTAAGTCCAAATCCATCAGTGATATCACCACATCCTTGTGGGAAAGTTCCCTTTTTGACCGACGGAAAGGTGTCTGTCAGTGAAACGCTGGCAATCTGTATTTACCTGTGTGAACAACATCCAGATACCTGTCTTTATCCCACAGAGCCGCAAGAAAAAGCCTCGGTTAATTCATGGTTAAGCTTTGCGCTTACCGATCTTGAAGCGCCGATCTGGAATCTGCTGAAACAGATGGTCTTCATTCCAGAAGGCCAGCGCTCGCCAGATTTGATGAGTTACTTCACACATGAAGCTATTAGTGTTGTTTCGCGGATTAACCTGAGTCCGACCCAATCGTGGATTGCAGGCAGTGGATTTACACTTGCTGATATATTCATTTCTCATACCTTGCAGTGGGCAAAGTTATGCGGAATAGAAATGCATAAGGAGATTGACGATTATATCACCAGGGCGATGAGCAGGCCTGCTTTCCTGAGGGCACAGAAAAAAAATAATCAGTGATTATAAACGGGAGTAACTCTTTAAGTTGCTTCTGTTGTCCCTTAATCAGCATGGTGCTCCTTTTTGATGGCCTCAGTACTAAACGTCCGCTTCTGGCACAGAGCGGACTTCCTGTGCCTTGAAATGATTCGCGGTTAACTTAATGTCGTGTAGAGGCTTCATGAAAAGCACAGGTCTCAGTAACCTGAGACCAACCCGTGGCCCGCCTTACATCAGCTATTTCCCTGTCCGAAAACAGCGAGCAGCAAATGAAAATAAAGAGGTAATGTCTTTCTGACAACAACGGGAGGCAGATATGGGTTTTAAAATTTCAGGGCTTAATGCTGAACCCTTTATTCATCTTTTTAAGCAGGACGAAGACTACTTAAAACGTCACGGCGCTTTAAGAATAAAGGTAGACAGCCATCCCGGTTATCCTGACAGAATTTCACTGCGAGATATTCCTGTCGGTGAAACAGCGATTTTGCTCAATCATACTTATCAGCCAGCCTACACTCCTTACCACGGCTCCCATGCAATTTACCTGTGGGAGGGATGTAATGATCAAGGTATATACATCAATAAAATACCAGAATCGATAGTTGCCAGGCTCCTTTCATTAAGGGCCTTCGGTGAAAACCATCTGATGTTACAGGCAGATATCTGTGAAGGTGCGGATACGGAAATGCTGCTGAAGCTTTTTTTCGACGACCCGTCAGTGAGCTATATCCATATTCATAACGCAAAACAAGGATGTTACGCCTGTCTTGCCGAGCGTTTATAGATAAGCCTGCAATCCGGACTCTTGAGGGAAAAGTAAAATGAAGATTACTGACGTTGTAAAACCTGCCCAGAAGTCCGCTTCTGACACGAGGTGGACGGAATCAGATGAACGTCAGCTAAGAGCGAAAAGCGCACCCTGACCTGCAGGATGGTTATCAGCCAGTGTAGTTTCTGAAGTTTAAACTGCACATAAGATGACGGCAGATAACGATGATTCGATATGTCCCTCTGAAAGGCAGGAGTACTATAAACGAAGTATACCTACTTACCGGTTTTGCTCGCTTCGTTATGGACATTCTGCCCGATTGTGGCTGTTAATTTGGACCCGTCTTAAGTTTCCCATATCCTGACAGCATTACGGTTGCTTCATCCATCCGCTGACGGTCGAGTTTATAGAACACCCAGTTCTTGATACGTTTCGAGGTCACTATTCCGGCCTTGGCCAGGATCTGAAGATGGCCTGTCACGGTAGGCTGACTGAGACCAATCTTTTCGGTGATAAACCCGACACACACCCCATCCTCGACCAGATCGCCATCCTGCTGTTCCGGAAAATATGACCTGGGATCGGAAAGCCACTCCACCACCACGAGCCGGTGCTCATTGCCGAGAGCGCGGAAAAGGTCTGCCATTGATGTTTCAGGATTGTTCATATAGCCAACCTCCTATATAGTTATTTTCCTATATAAACTCTGAGGTCATATTATGACAAACCACACCCAAAGACCAATGGACAGTGTCACGCTGAAGGCGATTTATGCTGCTTCCGCGCGCATCAAAACAACGGTTTGCAGAACCCCGCTGCAGCTTTCGCAGGCGCTGTCTTCTCTTGCAGGAGCAGAGGTCAGGCTCAAGATGGAGAGTCTTCAGCATACGGGTAGCTTTAAACTGAGGGGGGCTGCAAACGTCATTGCCAGTCTTAATGCAGACCAGCGCATTGCCGGCGTCATTGCCCCGACGGCGGGAAATCATGGACTGGGGCTTGCCTGCGCGGGTCACGCAGCAGGTGTACCGGTGTCCATATTTCTGCCCTATTCAGCAGACCCGATTAAGGTCTCAGCAATGAAAAGCTATGGTGCTCAGGTTACGTTCTTTGAAAATATTGAAGAGGCGAGACAGGCCGCGATTGTGGCTGCGCAGGAGTCCGGCGCGACGTTTGTCTCCGCCTACGATAATGAGCAGATGATAGCCGGAGCCGGCACCGTCGGTCTGGAAATAATGGAAGACTGGGCAGACGCTGACGTCATTCTCGTAAATATTGGCGGCGGTGGGCTGGCGTCAGGTATTGCGACGGCCGTCAAAGCTATCAACCCTGCAGCCGAAGTGTGGGCAATTCAAAGTGAAGCCAGCCCGACTTTTGCACACTGGAAAGAGGCTGGCCGAACGATCCCGGTTGAATTATCCCCGTCAATCGCCGAAGGCATCAGTGGCTATATTGAGCCTGAAGCAATAACCTGGCCCCTTGTACGCGACCGCGTTGATCGTGTTCTTATTGTTTCAGAAGCCGGGATCAAAGCAGCGATGCTGTTAATGCTGAATCAGCACAGCCATGTTATTGAACCTTCGGGAGCACCTGCAATTGCGGCAGTCCTTCGTTATGCAAAAGAACTGAGTGGACGTAAGGTCGTCTGCGTGGTTAGCGGCAGAAATATATCGGGTTACCGTTATCTGAAATTAATGAATGAGGCCACACTCTGACGACACGCAGCAAAGGTGCAGGCAGGAAACAGAATAGCACGCAGCCGGTGTGAGAGTGAGAATTGATAAAATATCACGCCCCCTTCTTTACTTAGATCGATATGCGAACTTGCCCTACAAAGCGAGGTCTGCCCCGATTATGTTACTCTGTGCAGAAGACCGGGCCTCATCTGAACGCAGTCTGTCAAAATAATTACATTGTCCGTACCTTCTCTCCGAAGCTAAATAAAATGAGAATAATATGAATAAAAGCAGTCTTAAAACCTTTCACCTGTTACGTATTCTGATGCTGACGTGCGTACCCATGTTTTTACTGGGTTGTGCCAGTGCATTATGCCCTTTTGGCAGCTTTGAAGGCACGGTTCCGGACTTTAAAAATAGTTACTGGAGATCCACTGAAAAACATCCGGCTAAGTCTGATGAACAAGTCCAGGAAGAATGCACTCATGCTGCCGACGCTGAGGAGCAACGCCTTTCGCAGGTCTATCTGCAGTTGTGTAAAACCGGCCAGTTAACCGCCGAAAATCAACGATTTGCACAGAAATTACTGGTCAATCCACTCTATTCTGGCTTGAAATCAGCAAAAGCCGTACCACAGGATAAGTCCGTTAATACAGTTGAAGCCCAGCTGAGACGGTCGATTTCTGGGAGCGATAACGCTAAGTATTTCAAAGAAAATTGTGGCTATTACATTGAAAAAAACGCAGCCGAACGGACCAGCACCCTGCTGGGTTTACAGGCAGGGGATTACAAAAAGGAGGTTTTTAAACAGTGCATGGCAGAAAATCATATGGCGCTCATTGTTCCACAGACTGAATTCAGCCGGTGCAAGTCGATAGGATGGTAAACAACCCAGGCCTTACCTCTACTTCAGGTGAACAGGTAAAATGATGACATTGGCCATTTACGCTCCTTACCCCAGACAAACAGTGCTATGCAGGCAGATATAAAATTAAATGCGGGCTTTGCTATAGAATGCATGAGCCCGGAACAACATTAAATATGCTGAACAGCGTTCATGCCAGGCGGCGCGTTCGCCGTTTACCTTCAGTCTGCACTATCTGATGTATACGCATCATTCCCAGTAAACCAGGTAAGCAAGTGCAGCAGCTGAACAGAAAGCATAGGGGCTTAAAAGCAAAATATCCGAATAAGACGCCTCACATATCCTGATAACAGGCCATGCCAGTATAAACAGCCACATGAAGAGCACAGAGTACACAATACAAAAGCTCCCCTTCAGGGCGGCATCAGGATAAAATCGCTTCGAAATCATCGCTAATGGCATGCCGATTATCATTGTTCCCATCGTGGTCCCAATAATACTCATCGTAACGATGAAAAAATAAATAAATATGAGGCCCATTACCGGTGCACTGTCTTTCCCCAGGGAAAGATAGATTAAAACCAGTAATGAACCCACGAGACTACTAAATGTTGCTGATATCACAGATATCCTAATCCAGTTATCGTCAATAATGTTCGCCATAACTCTCTCTTTGTCTGAGCAGCTTTATTGATGCACCGTACCCGCTAAAATTTTCGGCACGAGGCTTGACTGCAAAACAGGCTTCAGGCACAGCATCCTCATGACGACCTGCGACGGGCATCCTGACAATAAGGACATAACGCCGCCAGTCAGTTTTTTTGGAGCAGGCCAGCATGATTGTCATCCCTTTTCCTGGTGAGTTTTATTCTACGAGCCTTTTGCATGTGCCATAAAAATTTTTAAGCATAACTATCTAATTCGAGTAAGGCGACAACATCTGCTTATGGCACAAAGCAGACCTACGTACTGCAAGGTCCGCTATGAGCAAAAAACGAAAGATCGCAGGACCTCTCTGATTGATAAAAACTTGCAACGCAGTCCCGTAATTTTCCTCAGGGATTAATAAATATGCATAGCTCTCACGCTGGATAATCAGAAATATTTCAGTCAGGTCAGCCTTAACTATATGTTTTAATGAGTAAACTAACTTCGCACTTATCGTGAAGTACTACAGCAGAGATTTCAGATAGTTTGGTGCTTAATTTTTAAACTCAGCAGGTAACTTCATGATAAGAAGAGTGGATCACGTCGGTTTTTCAGTTAAAAACATTGATGAGTCATTATTCTTCTGGACTCATATTCTCGGAGGGGAGTTATTACGCGAAGGGAAAATGTCTGGGCCCATCATTGATGAAGTTACAGGCGCAAGGGGGGCTGATGTACGAATGGCGTTGCTTGAGCTGGCTGGCATCAAAATTGAATTACTCCAATACGATAACATTAAACAGCCAGCAGAACCCTCAGCACCCTACATCCCCGGCTATGCTCACCTTGCGTTTATAGTTGAGGATCTGGATACGCTCTTGCGCAAAGTATCGGAGTATGGCTGGAAAACACCAGGTAAACCTCAGACAGTCTTATCAGGTCCCATGCAGGGAACCAGAGTAATTTATTTACAAAGCCCCGATGGACAGACGCTGGAGTTGATGGAGCACGGTCAATGAAGTCCACCTGGCATAGCCCGTTATCGGCTTATTTGAAACATTGATCTTTGCAATGTCCGCTTCTGGCACAATACGGGCTCACATCAGGACCGGCGATTTGTCCTGGCGAAAACCCTTTTCTTATCAGGCGTGAGAGTTCGCCTGGCCTCTTTCTGTCGGCCTACATGCCCAGACTGGCCAGCAGGTCATCCACATCATCCTGACTGGCAGGCGTTTCTGATGCGGAAGCGGGTTTAGAAGGCGCATTACGTTCGGCGCTGCTATGTGAGCCTGCGTTATCACGGATGACCTGTATCAGTTGCTGCTCCGCCTGGTTCAGCACGGCCATCATCGCCTGCACAATTTGTCCTGTAAGATCCTGGAACCCCTGCGACATCATTATCGCGTGCAGTTGCTGTTGTGTCAGACCCGTGACACGAGGGACGTCATTCAGCAAGGCAACGGTATCTGTAGCTAATGCCTGGGTCTGTTCTTTGTCTGACAGCGTCCTGGAAGTGGCATCCCAGCGTTGTGTGAGTTTCTCCGCTTTTTCTCCCAGCTCAGTTTGCAGCGGCTGCGTGATTTCCACGCTGTTGATTACGCCCTCTGCTGCTTCGCGGGTCATTGTGACGACATAACCCAGCCTTTCACGGGCGTTCGGAATGCTTCCCGCCACATCGGCAATGGTTTTATCAAGCCCCAGCTGTTGCAGACTGTCGCGAAGCTGCCGCAGGATGTGGCCAGCACGCGCCGTAATTTCGCCAATTTCCTGATGCTTACTATGAATGTCGGATGGTGACATGGATGTTGTTTCCTGCGTACAGAGTGTCGATACCTGAGGTTATCGGCAGCTCTCGGCAGATTTTTAAATTTCCCTGGAATTTTTCCTCAGGTAAAAAGTGACATGATGTCAATGAGGCGGCATTGGCTGAACGTCATCAGGCTGGTGGAAGCGAGAAATAGCCCTGATTAAATCGTCAATGGATAACATATCGTCCAGTTATAGTTGACCTTCGCCAATTTTAAATCCCCGGTAACATCGCCAAAATTAACGGACTGGCGTTCAAAAATATACTGACGCAGAGAGGTGGGTAGAAAATCGGCGCCGTAGCGCAGAAGGGTGCTGTGCCAGAAAGGGGCAGGTAATGGGCTGCCACTGTGACGCATTTGCAATTCATTCTTCCATTGAGAATTCAAAACGCTTTCGCAGAAGGACTGGCGCATGGCGATTGCAGTACTGTCAGGGATTCCCGCAAGCAACAACTGGCTGGGCAACGCAACCAACCGAAGGTCTCGTATAACGATTCGCTTTGCATCGAATCCAGTCCAGATCTTCGTCAATTCTGCCACTTTTCCTGGCAGTGGCTCGCTTTCGTTCATAAACGGCAGAGTCAGGGGCAGGAAGGTAAAATGAAAACCCTCCGGGGGAAGAACATCAGCAAGTGGGTCATCTTTTGTGAGCTGCTGCAATTCACCAATAAGACGCGAGGCATCCAGAGAGACAGGGGGCTGTATACCCGAGGCAAGAGCCAGCCTGACAGGATCGTAATAGTTTCCCTGTTTAATATCCCCAACTCCTGTATTTTTCGCCCAGATGGCGGTGGTGTTTTCGTTTGTTGAACGATAGAGGTTTTGCAGACTCATCGATGACAGACCTTTTGGAATAAGAATGAATACAGGCTTTTACCCTGCTATTTCTGCCCGGTATTTTACGCTATTTAATTAATTATTTAGTGTTCACCTGCCCTTAAACAGACAATCAGGGGACAGATCAGGACAACATAAAGCGGACGCATAGAATCCATCCAGTCTCTCTGATATTGATGACGCTAAAGCACGTCTGTTGAGGGAGAAAAGATGAATTTTTTTAGCAGTAAAGAATTTACTGGCTCAAGAGCATGGGACTCACTGCATATTGCCAGCTTTGATAATGTCAGCGTGAAACTTCACTGGACCGATCAGCCTTACAAGTGGCACATCAACGATGGACAGGAAGTTTTTGCTGTCATGGATGGATGCGTTGAAATGCAATATAAGGAACAGGGCGAAGTTAAAAGCCGTGTTCTCAACGCCGGTGATATCTTTTACGCCAGTGAAGGAACCGAGCATATCGCGCGCCCACAGGGCATCGCACGCGTGCTGGTTATTGAAAAAGAGGGCTCGGTTTAATCAGAGTGTTTCTTTATCGGGTCAGGCCTGATAATCCGTGACGAAACGGGATATCTCCTCTCCCAGACTGAGCAGAAATGATTCGCGTGAAGGATGGGTATCTATTATGTGCGGCGGCAGCGTGTTCATAAAAGTAAAATGGCCCGCATCCTTAACCACGCAAACATCAATTACCGTTTCTGATTCTGATTGCATAAACAGCGCTTGCGACGGCGGTGTCAGAGTGTCCTTTTCGCCTGTCCAGATCTTCACCGGCACATTGAGGGATGCGAGTGCCGAGGGGGCTTTAAAAAAGTCCGCCGCAGGCGCTAACAGGAACAGTTGATTTAAAACCTGACTGCCTGCAAACGTCACCTTCTCTCCGGCTCGGGTCCACGCCTCCGCGCCGACTTGCATCAACAGAATCACGGCGCCGAGGGAGTGCCCGACACCGGCAATCGATTCATAATCATGACCAAAATTATCCAGAGCGAGGGCAAGCCTCTGGCTACGATCCAGCAGGTCAATCTTTGTGGGTGTGGGTGAGGTCACCCGATAAAAATGCGGTGCGACCACCGCAATACCATTCCGGTTAAAGGTCTGCAAGAGCGCCAGATGACGCAATGGACTTCCTCCAGCACCGGCTGCGAAAAGGATGCATTGCCTGGCCTCTTTCGCCCTTAATAGCGTGACCTCGAAATCCTTACCGGCATGCCGGATGACAGCGGTTTCCACCTTCTCGCTGTAAATCATAAAGCCGACTCCCTGCTGAAACATGAGTCCCGTGATACTAACCCATCGCTTGTGAAACGATAGTTTTTGCCCACTCCAGAACCCGGCCTTGCAGCTTTGCTGCGCTTACTGCGACGCCTCTGCCAGTAATGCCGCCTGCACAGCAGGGCGCGCGCTGATCCTCGTCCGATAAGCCACCAGCGCTGGCCAGCGCGCCAGTTCAATGTTGAAGAATTTGCACCAGCCCAGCACGGTGTACAGATAGGCATCAGCAACGCAGAACGACGCTCCCATCAGAAAGGCTTTATCGGCCAGCGAAGTCTGCAGATAGTCGAACCGCCGGAACAGCTTCTCGCGAAAAATCGTCAGAACATTTTCGGGCAGGGACGTGTTAAACAGCAGCGCAGACCCCGCATGAATTTCACTGGTAATAAAGTTAAGCCACTCCTGCAGACGAACCCTCTCCCAGCTTCCTGCTGGCGGTGCCAGCTTGCTTTCTGGTTTCAGGTCAGCGAGATACTGCACAATCGCTGGCCCTTCCGTCAGTATCTGCCCGTCATCCAGTTCCAGCGCAGCGACATAGCCTTTGGGATTGATTGAGCGAAAGTCATGCCCGTCAGCGGTGAGCTTGCTCCTGTTATCCACTTTAACCAGCTCAAACGCTATTGCCAGTTCACGCAACACGATGTGGGGCGAAAGCGAACAGGTATCCGCGGCGTAGTAAAGTTTCATCTTTTCTCCGATAACATTAAAAGCGGGTAGCGTGTGTTGTGCCTGAATACACTGTGCTCAGTCTCACTGTTGCTGTAAAATTAATGTTTAATAAATTAACTATAAGCCTGGCTACTGATGACTATGATGAATCTTCAACACTGGCGCCTGCTGGTGGCGGTGGCTGATGCCAGTAACATCTCGCGCGGCGCTGAAGTGACGGGCATGACCCAATCTGCTGCCAGTCAGGCGATTGCCCAGTTAGAGTCCTCGCTGGGGTTCCCGTTGTTCGTGCGGGAGCGTCGTCAGATCGGTATAACCGCCCTGGGTGAGCAGGTGATTGAACATGCCCGAACGATGGTGGCGCAGCTCAATGCTATTCGCGAACTGGCTGATGCGCACAGGGGTTTAAAAGGGGAACGTATCCGGCTTGCCAGCTTCCCCTCGGTCACCTCTACACTTTTGCCTGGCTTGCTGCGGAGCTTTAAGCGTCTGCATCCGGACATGGATGTGGTGGTGCTTGAAGGGACTGATGAGGAAGTGGAGGCGTGGCTGGCAGCAGACACCGTTGAGCTTGGGGTGGTGATGAACCCCGCGCCCGGACGTGCTGACGTGATATTAGGACAGGACGCCTGGGTTGCGGTGATGCCTGCCAGCTCTTCGCAGGCTAGCGCGAACGGCATCACCCTGCAGGAACTGGCAGACCAGCCCTTTGTGCTTGCGACAGGCGGCTGCGTGGTGAATGGGAGAAGCCTGATCGAACAGGCGGGCCATCAGCTTACCGACGTGCGGGTAAAAGTCCGCGACTGGATCAGTGCCTGCCTGCTGGTGCGAGAAGGGATGGGGGTTGCACTGGTGCCGGAATCTGCCCTGCCAGCGGAGCTGCGCGGCCTGACCGTGCTGCCGGTAATCCCTGCGGTACACCGTGAGTTCGGGCTGGTCTGTTCACGCGCAGGAAAAGCTTCTGATGCCACGCAGATACTCCTGAAAGGCGTGCGAAAAGGGCAGGGACACCAGGCGGCATGCTGATCAGGCGGAACAATCGACATCACTCAGAATTCGCGTAAATGGTCGAAAATCGGGTAAAGCCGGGGCTGATTCACACGTAAAGCGCCTTGCTCGCCCAGCGTCTGCTTCATTAAGCATCAATCGCTTTTGTCATTCCGGCCACGTCGGGATTGGGTGAGGTAAACAGGATAGCCAGGCAGCACAAGGGCAGTCACCGTCATCGCGGGCATGCTGGCACTGCTTGCGCTTTTAAACACGATCGTTCCCTTCTTTATGTGGTCAGAAATACAGACTGGAAATGGATATTCGCATTGGCTCCCTTATCAGCTGCGATGAGGGAGCCGATGACAAACGGCTTATGCGCTTTGCGACGCTTCGGCCGATTCTTCTTTCATTAATGCCCTGACCGTCTGATGGCGATGCCAGTAAAGGCCGAGAGTATTTTTAAAGGCTTCAATCTCTTTCTTCAGACCGGGTAAGGGGATCTCACTGCGCTTTTTACCTTTAGCGTTCGGCTGCTCATGCTGTAGGTAGAGCTTATCCCGGCCGAAATTACGAATGACATTGATGTTTTTTACGTTATCCCACTCCAGCAGTTCGGCGGTTTTCGGTGACACGATGCCCTGCCAGGTGATGACAATCTGCGAGCCATCTTTAAGCGTGTAAGGCACATTGGGGAAATGCTTCAGCACCAGCGCGGTTTCCATCTCACCCTCAGGCTGATAACGCCAGGCCAGGCTTTCCTCATGCACTGAAGAGAAGTCGCGTTCATATTTCTGCCACAACTGCTGTTCGATCTCGTTGGCAACCGGCATCAGATCAACCCAGCTCTCGGCCGGGAAATCGGCGGCGACCGCTGCATAGTCGGCTTCGTCGATGTTGTATCCGACGTTGCGCATCCTTTCTGCCAGCGGCGGGTGTGAGTCAAAGGGGTGCGGCACATTCTGTTCGCGGACAACGCTGATAAAGTCCGGAGACGCGACATGCTCAGGCAGACCGGCAGCGATAGCTTTACTGATCCCCAGTTCATTTTCATGCAGCGTCCGGTTATTAAAGAAGTTTCGCTCAACTTCACTGCGGTAACTGGCATAGGCGGATACTTTGATCAGCGATTCGATAATCGCGGCGGGGGAGACCAGCGTTGAGGCATTGCGATCCGCCACAAACTCACGTTCACGGCTGTTGCGCTGCCATGCCAGTTCAAACAGCATGCGATAGAGGTAGAGCGGATAGTACACGATCAGTGTTGCCAGATTCTGACCCATCAATTGCATGTAGAGGTCAAAGCGATGCAGCTTCGGTCCCAGCAGTGCGCCGGAAGCGGTGTCACCTTCATGCAGGTGTGTCAGCTCATGGACCATCACGCCATCAGCCTGCGCAACGGTGAGCTGACGCAGCAGCGGAATGCTGACATAGAGTTTACGACCGGTAAGCGGGTGTCCGTTTACGCTGAGTGGGGCTTCCGTCACGTAAAAGTTGGTATCGATGCCCGCAACGATATGATCGGGGGGCGTGGTGCCGACTCTGGCGGCCAGCATATCAATCTGTGACCAGAGTGCCGGAGCGGCTTCGCGTGTCACGACTTCACCTTCAATACTCTCTTCCGGCGGGAGTTTTTTGAAGATGCCTTTAATCATGTAATACATGCCGGCCAGCACCAGCAGGCCTACGGCCATCACCAGCTTTGGATAGTAGGTTTGCGTGAAGAAAGCGGTACCCCAGAATGAGAGCCAGACCAGCATGCCGCCCTGAACCATAACTTCCAGTGAACAGGCCAGCATCAGGAATTTGCGGGCCAGCGCCAGACTGATCACCTGTCCCTGGCGGCTTTTAAAAGCCAGCGCACTGAACAATAGCACCATTAGCAGGACAACGCCGCTGCCGATCAGCGTCCAGAAAGCCACTTTATCCATCATGTAGAACTGCCACAACTCGGATTGCGGTGCGCAGACGGCGTTTTTGTAATCCTGCAGATTTTCATCGACCGGGCCGCAGACGCTGGACGGCGGGTTCTGCTGCAAAAATGTCTGCAGTTTGCCGGTATCCTGATGTTGCTCCTGCGCATCGTTCATAAAGAACTGGGTGTACTGCTGATCGAGTTGCGCATTGCCGTATTCAGCAAAAACCAGAGTAATAACAGGTACCAGAAACAGTGTGAACAGCAGCCAGAGAAATACCTTCAGATAACCCTTTTTCAATTCCGTTAATGATTTCAAAATAATAACATCCTATATGTCAGTGAAAGGGAGAAGCTGCTGACATCAGGAAGTTCTCAACAAGAATATCCTGGCCGCGACTATGCCGTGCGGGGCACGTAAGCGCTTCAGAGAGAGTGTAATTAGTGCAATGAGATTATAATCCAGTCTGAACTCATTTTGAAAAGCCCGGAAAATATTTCTGGATGTTTTTCATTGCCAGTTCGCTATTCTTCGGGCGGCTCACGTTGCTCAGGCATAACACCGATAATTTGAGTTAAAGTTTATTATTTATTTTGGTCAGCCTCCGCCATGAAGTTTAAAAAGCTGCCTTCCTGCTGACGCTATACCAGATTTTATATTTTGCCAGTTGCGCTGAAAAAAATTACCAGCGCATCCCTTTAAAGGGGTTCCAGCCGTTATCGCCTTTTCGCTCTTTCAGGTAATAATTGTAATTCGTACTCATGCCGTACAGTGCATTAAAGCCATAGGCCAGGCCGCCCTGAAGATACCGTGGGAACTCCATGCCCGCTATCGCTAAAGCGATGATCAAAATAACATAAACAGCTATCATAATTAAAATCAGCATGATGTTCTTTTTCCACAGGCCGAGTACAAACAGATAAATCGGGCCAAAAATGAAGGCAATTAAATTCATGTTCACTCTGAATTTTTGCCTGAAAGGCAGTTGCTTCAGTGCCTGTCTGAAGCCGGGTGAACTGGGAGCACCATAACGGTCGAAAAAATCAAAGCGGGCCTGCCACCTCGCACTGTATTCTTTAGATCTGTTCTCTTTACCATTATTTTCAGTGAGTTGCTCCATATCAACCTCCATGCTTTACACGAAATCTGACGATCACCATACTGTTTCATCCGGATGACAGCGGCATAAATGTCTCCCACCTAAACAGCCGATGCAAATGTTAAAAACAGCGATATCACAGCCGCGATTCATTCAAACTAAAATAATAGCGCAGTGCAACAAACAGCAGTGCCGCATCCGGCGAGCAATATTAATGGCACACTGGATACGGGATAAGCAACAACCTCAGGAAATAATCCTGGTGGCATCAGGCGTTTTATAACGAATCGGGCTGATATGCCCTGAACGGGGCAGGGAGAATATTAGCACCAAAGAAAATATCGCTACAATGATAAAAATATGTTAATTTCCAGAAAATAATTTCTCGTTCCTCACCCATCTATAGGATATAAATATGATCGCCTGGAGCGGAGTCGGGTTTTTTGTCGCACTATTAATTTGTGCTGCTTATCTGCTGTGTAAATGGGTGCTGGATTTTTATTACTATGATGGTATTTTTGTCGCGCATTTATGGGCGACAGGCGCAACGCTCATCGTTGCTGCCCTCTTTTGTGCGCTCTTCGTCTGGGCGCTCCGGCAGGAAAAATGGCTGGACTCCATCGCAACGGCGACCAAAAGTGAGCCGATGATGGCCCCCGAAAAAACCCACAATTTCTTTTTTATCCCCGTTCTTTACTGGCCGATAATTTTGTTATTGCTCGGTTCAGGGATCTGTATTTACGACCTGACCAGATAACGCCTCTGCCTCGCCGACACCCGATTCGGTGTCAGTGAAATGGAAATAGCCACTACACGAAGGAGTTCACGGTGAAATTACGTCAATCATTAAACATTATGGGTGCGCTCTGCCTGACGGCTGTACTTGGCAGCAACCCGATGATCGCATCAGCAGCCGAAGCGAAAACAGCACAGGCTGCAAACACGCAGAATCAGACGATCTCGTTGCTGGATGGCAAACAGACTTTCAACCTGCAGGGTTATGAAAAGCAGCCTGTTCCGGGCGGTGGACCTGGAACAATGTATGTAAACAAGCAGGAAAAACGCGTCTTGATCATTGGCGAAGAAGAGATCCCGTTGATTGCGCGCGGTGGCAGTGACGCTGATTTTCTTGAAGGCGGGAAGTCTATCAAAGACAAGCAGAAGCAGGCGTCACCTTCTTATACGGTGATCAGTGAGAAAACTGAGAATGACAATGGTCTGCCCGTTTATCACGTTGAAGCCACTGACAAAATGGGGGGTAATGATGTTCAACAGGCGACGCTGCTGGCGGTTGCCAACAAGAAATTCTCCGTTATTCAGGTGGTTTCAAATCACAAAGATAAAGCTGGCCACCTGAAAGCGGTTAATAACATTCTTGGTAAATAAGCCGGGACAGCGGGTCAGTAAGAGAAGGGATTGTGGGTGAGTCATGCGTTTACTCAGCCGGTAATGCCTTCTCTGTCCCCGGTTTTTTCCAGGTCTTAAAACATAAAAGGCCGTTTCCGGCCTCTCGTTATCTCCCCCAGATACTCACTTCAGGCCGCACGCACCTGAGGCATTTCAATATCCGTACTGATGCGTGCGCCCTCGGCATCAAATACCATGCAGTGATGCGGATGGAAAGACGGACGCAGCGTCTGGTAAGGGCGGAAATGCACATCACCCGGCAGCAGCATTTTGAAGCCGTCGTGGCCGTGGCTCTGACCAAACAGATAGGTGTTGTTGCCGAGTCGCTCAACCACCTCACAGTGGAAGTCGATGTTCAGTGGCGCATCGCCGTTGATCTGTAACTGTTCCGGCCGGATACCCAGCGTGATCTCATCACCGGGCTGCAGCTGACGGATTGGTGAGGGGAGTTGCAGCCGGTTTTCGCCGTCATTTATCAGGGCGACCAGCCCGGAGGGGCCACACTGCTCCACGCGCGCGGGCAGGAAATTCATCTTAGGTGATCCGATAAAGCCCGCGACAAAGCGGTTAATCGGGTTGTAGTAGAGTTCCATGGGCGAACCGACCTGTTCCACCTTGCCGTAATTCATCACCACAATCTTATCGGCCAGCGTCATCGCCTCCGTCTGATCATGTGTCACATAGACCATGGTGGTTTTCAGCTCCTGATGCAGCTTAGCAATGTGCAGCCGCATATCGACACGCAGTTCCGCATCCAGGTTCGACAAGGGCTCATCAAACATAAACACCCGAGGATTACGGACAATAGCGCGGCCAATCGCAACACGCTGACGCTGCCCGCCAGAAAGTTGTTTAGGTTTACGATCCAGCAGATGCGCCAGCTGCAGCGTCTTCGCCACCATCTCGACCTGATGCTGAATCTGCGCCTTTGGCAGACCGTTTACTTTCAGACCGTAGCCGATATTCTCCGCCACCGTCATATGGGGATAGAGCGCGTAACTCTGAAACACCATCGCCACGCCGCGGTGCGAGGGTGCGACATCATTCATCACCTCATCCCCAATCAAAATCTCGCCTTCACTGATCTCTTCCAGACCGGCAATCAGCCTCAGCAGCGTGGATTTACCGCAGCCTGATGGACCGACAAAGACGGCAAATTCACCGGCCTCAATATCGAGCGCAATATTTTTCAGCGTTTCTGTTTTACCAAAGCGTTTGGTGACGTTTCTCAATCTGATACTGGACATGCTAATCCTCACAACAAGATGTCTGGCGGCTAAAATGTATGACGTATAACAGTTGAACATTTTTCACGTCAGCCCTGATGGTGCCTGTGTTGACTATAACGTTCAGCCAGAGTGCACCCTATCGCTGTTTTTGATTTCTGTAATACCGATCACACATTGGTGCAAACGGGCTGGAGCGCAGCACCTGTTCCGCGTAGTTTATGGCTCAAATGCGATACGTTATTCACTCTTCACATGCCTGATAAATCCTTATTCAGCGTGTGTCTGAAAAAAGAACAACAGCAAATGACAGCTAAAAATGTCATACCTTCACACGAGGCCAGCAATGAAAATTAAAATCAACGTTACGCTACTCCTGTCAGCATTGATGCTTAATCAATCCGTCTGGGCCGCTCAGCAACTTACCGTCTGGGAAGACATTAAAAAGTCAGACGGCATTAAAACGGCGATCGCCGATTTTCAGAAACAGTTTGGCGTTGAAGTGAAAGTACAGGAGATGCCGTTTGCACAGCAGATCGAAAAGCTGCGCCTGGATGGTCCGGCAGGCATCGGACCCGATGTGCTGGTGATCCCCAACGACCAGCTTGGCAGCGCAGTCGTGCAGGGCCTGCTGGCACCACTGAAAATCGACACGGCAGAACAGAGCGCCTACACCCCGTCAGCGATGGCGGCTTTTACTCAGAACAACGTGGTCTATGGTGTCCCCAAGGCGGTTGAAACGCTGGTGCTGATCTACAACAAAGATCTTTTGCCTGCGCCGCTGAAAACCCTGGATGAGTATCGCGTGTTCTCGCAGAAGCAGCGCGAGGCAAAACAGTATGGCTTGCTCGCGAAGTTTGACCAGATTTACTACAGCTGGGGCGTGATGGCGCCAATGGGGTCTTACATCTTTGGCAAAGACGCTAAAGGCGCGGTTAACACCAAAGATATCGGGCTGAACACGCCAGGCAGCGTGGAGGCGGTGACTTACCTCAAGCGCTTCTTCAGCGAAGGATTGCTGCCAGGCGGCATCATGGGCGACAACGGCCTGAACGCTATCGACTCCCTGTTTACCGAGAAGAAAGCGGCGGCGGTGATTAACGGGCCATGGGCGTTCCAGCCCTATCAGGCTGCCGGTATCAACTATGGCGTGGCACCGCTGCCACTACTGCCCAACGGCAAGCCAATGAGCTCCTTCCTGGGTGTAAAAGGCTATGTGGTGTCCACCTGGAGTAAAGATCAGGCGCTGGCGCAGAAATTCCTCACCTTTATTAACCAGCCGCAGTATGTGAAAGAGCGCTATCAGAAAACGCAGGAGATCCCGCCCGTTACAGCATTGATGAACGATCCGATTATTAAAAATGATGAGAAGGCCAATGCGGTCGCAGTGCAGGCGGCACGTGCGTCAGCCTTGCCAGGCGTACCAGAGATGCAGGAAGTGTGGGGGCCGGCCAATGCGGCGCTGGAGCTGAGCGTTTCAGGCAAGCAGGAGCCAAAAGCGGCGCTGGATAACGCGGTGAAGCAGATCACCATGCAGATTGAAGCGATGCAGGCCAGCAACCAGTAATGCGGGTTCGCGGGATAACCGTACAGGATAAGGATCAGAGTGTGGCTATATCTTCCGATGAACATCTGGTGACGGCTAAGCCGCCGCGTCGTCATGCGACCACCGGTGCGCTGCTGGCACTGCTGCCTGGCTTTGGCCAGTTTTACCACCGCCAGTGGGCGAAAGGGTTGTGCTTTCTGATTCTGCTCAGCAGCTTTACCGGCGTCTTCCACGATTTTCTGCGTGAAGGATTCTGGGGGCTGTATACGCTGGGGGAATCGGTGCCGCGCGATAACTCCATTTTCCTGCTGGCGGAGGGGATTATCAGCGTGCTGATTGCCGCCTTCGGCGTCGCGGTCTGGGGTGTGTCGGTGCGCGATGCGTGGGTCAATGGCACTAAGCGCGACAAGGGCCAGCAGCTTAACAGCGTGCGTCAGCAGTATCAGTTACTGCTGCGCGACGGCTTCCCCTACCTGATGATTTCGCCGGGCTTTATTCTGCTGGTGTTCGTGGTGGTGTTTCCGATTCTGTTTGGTTTTGCCATCGCCTTCACTAACTACAACCTCTATCACACGCCCCCGGCGAAGCTGGTGGACTGGGTGGGGTTCAAAAACTTCATCAACATTATTACGCTGTCGATCTGGCGCTCCACGTTCTTTGACGTGCTGCAATGGACGGTGGTCTGGACATTGCTGGCGACGACGCTGCAGTGCACCGTGGGCGTGATGCTGGCGATTCTGGTCAATCAGAAAGACCTGCGCTTTAAACCGCTGATCCGCACCATCTTTATCCTGCCGTGGGCGGTGCCGGGCTTTGTCACCATTCTGGTGTTTGCCGGGATGTTCAACGACAGCTTTGGGGTGATCAACAACGCGATTCTCGACTTCTTTGGTATCGCGCCTAAAGCCTGGATGACCGATCCGTTCTGGACCAAAACGGCGCTGATCATGATGCAAACCTGGCTGGGCTTCCCGTTTGTGTTTGCGATGACAACCGGCGTCCTGCAGGCGATCCCGGATGACCTTTATGAGGCCGCCATCATGGACGGCGCCAGTGCCTGGACGCGGCTGAAAACTATCACGCTGCCGCTGGTGCTCTACGCCATTGCGCCGATCATCATCACGCAATACACCTTCAACTTTAATAATTTCAACATCATCTATCTGTTTAACAACGGCGGTCCGGCCGTGGCGGGGTCGAATGCCGGCGGAACCGATATCCTGGTGTCATGGATTTACAAGCTCACCATGTCGTCGTCGCAATATGCGATTGCCGCCACTATCACCATTTTGCTGTCGATTTTCGTGGTAGGTCTGGCGCTGTGGCAGTTCCGCGCGACCCGGTCATTCAAACAAGATGAGATGGCGTAAGGAAGCAAGTATGGCGAAGTCCGGCAGTATTAAACGCGAAAGGTGGATACGCCTGTCGCTGACCTGGCTGGTGGTGCTGGCCGTCTCGACCATCATTATTTATCCGCTGGTCTGGACGGTAGGCGCATCACTGAATGCAGGTAACAGCCTGCTCAGCAGTTCAATCATTCCGGAGAATGCGTCGCTGCAGCACTACCGCGACCTGTTCAATGGCACGGTGCCGTATATGACGTGGTACTGGAACTCGATGAAAATCAGTTTTCTGACCATGGTGCTGACGTTGATCAGCGTCAGCTGTACCGCCTACGCCTTTTCCCGTTTTCGGTTTAAGGGGCGGCAGAACGGCCTGATGCTGTTTCTGCTGCTGCAGATGATCCCGCAGTTTTCGGCGCTCATCGCCATTTTCGTCTTGTCGCAGCTGCTGGGATTAATCAACAGCCATCTGGCGCTGGTGTTGATCTATGTGGGCGGGATGATCCCGATGAACACCTATCTGATGAAGGGCTATCTCGACTCGATTCCCAAAGATCTGGATGAGTCGGCGCGCATGGACGGGGCAGGTAATTTCCGCATCTTCGTGGAGATCATCATGCCACTGTCGAAGCCGATTCTGGCGGTGGTGGCGCTGTTCTCTTTCACCGGGCCGCTGGGTGATTTTATTCTCTCCAGCACCATTCTGCGAACGCCGGAGCAGTTCACGCTGCCCATTGGCCTCTATAACCTGGTGTCACAAAAAATGGGTGCCAGTTACACCACTTATGCAGCGGGCGCGGTGCTGATCGCCGTGCCGGTCGCGGTGTTCTATCTGGCCCTGCAGAAATACTTCGTTTCCGGCCTCGCCTCAGGCAGTACTAAAGGATAAATCATGACGCCAAAAACATTGATTCTCGCCCTGGCACTGGCCTGGGCGACACCGCTGCTCGCCGCCGATCAGCCGGTCATCGCCTCTGCCGGGCCGTGGCCAGCCGATTTTATCAAGGGAGCAGATATCTCATCGCTGGCTGAGCTGGAGAAGCAGGGCGCGAAATTTTACAACGCGAACAACCAGCAACAGGACGCTATCGCCATTCTGAAAGCCAGTGGTATCAACACCATCCGGCTACGGCTGTGGGTCGATCCCACCGACGGCAGCGGTCACACCTACGGCGGTGGCGGCAACGATCTGGCGACCACGCTGGCGCTGGCGAAGCGGGTCAAAGCGGCGGGACTGAAGCTGCTGCTCGATATTCACTACAGTGATTTCTGGACCGATCCCGGCAAGCAGTTCAAGCCCAAAGCCTGGCAGTCGCTGACCTTTCCGCAGCTGGAAGCCCAGGTGCATGACTACACACGCGACACCATCGCCCGCTTTAAAGCGGAAGGTGTAATGCCGGATATCGTGCAGATTGGTAACGAACTTAACGGCGGCATGCTCTGGCCAGAAGGTAAGAGCTGGGGCCAGAACGGCGGCGAGTTTGATCGGCTGGCGGGTCTGCTGAAGGCCGGTATCAGCGGTTTGCGCGAGAACCTCAGCGATCCGCATCAGGTGAAGATCATGCTGCATCTGGCCGAGGGCACGAAAAATGACACTTTCCGCTGGTGGTTCGATGAAATCGTTAAGCGTGATGTCCCGTTCGATGTGATTGGTCTGTCGATGTACACCTACTGGAACGGTCCTGTCAGCGCTCTGAAAGCCAACATGGATGATATCTCCCGGCGCTACAACAAGGATGTCATGGTGGTGGAGGCCGCCTACGGCTACACGCTGGAAAACTGTGACAATGCTGAAAACAGCTTCCAGGCCAAAGAGGAGAAAGCAGGTGGCTACCCCGGCAGCGTCGCGGGTCAGGCGGCATACCTGCATGACCTGATTAAGGCGGTGCTGGCGGTGCCGGACCATCGCGGCAAGGGCGTGGTCTATTGGGAGCCCGCGTGGATCCCCGCACCAGGCAATACCTGGGCGACACCTGCTGGCATGAAATATATCCACGACGAATGGAAACAGGGAAACGCCCGCGAAAACCAGGCGCTGTTTGACTGTCACGGCAAGGCACTGCCTTCGCTGCAGGTTTTTCATTAACGCTTAGCGCTAACGCTAATGTCTTCCTCTGAGGAACAGGTATGAATAAATTTCCCCCGCTCAGCGCCCGGGTTAACCGGCTGCTGCATGGTGCTGACTACAATCCGGAACAGTGGGCGCATCAGCCGGGTATCATTAATGACGACGTTGAAATGATGAAGCAGGCGAACTGTAACGTCATGTCGGTGGGTATTTTCAGTTGGGCGAAGCTGGAGCCGGAAGAAGGCCGCTATGAATTTGGCTGGCTGGATGAGGTCATCGACACGCTGTGGCTGCAAGGCATTTCGGTATTTCTTGCAACACCCAGCGGGGCACGTCCGGCCTGGATGTCGCAGGCCTATCCTGAGGTGCTGCGCACAGGGCGCGATCGCGTTCCGGCGTTGCATGGCGGCCGCCATAACCATTGCATGACCTCGCCGGTTTATCGTCAGAAAGTGCAGGCGATGAACAGCAGGCTGGCGGCGCGTTATGCGCACCATCCGGCGGTGATCGGCTGGCACATTTCCAATGAATATGGTGGTGAATGTCACTGCGATCGTTGTCAGGAGGCCTTTCGTGGCTGGCTGCAGCGCCGTTATGGGACGCTGGAGGCGCTGAATCTTGCCTGGTGGAGCGACTTCTGGAGTCACACGTACAGCGACTGGTCACAGATTGTGTCGCCTGCGCCACAGGGTGAGATGTCGATTCATGGCCTGAATCTGGACTGGCGGCGGTTTATGACCGATCAGGTGACTGACTTCTGTCGTGAGGAGATTAAACCGCTGAAGCAGGCCAATCCCGATCTGCCTGCTACCACCAATTTTATGGAATATTTCTACGACTACGATTACTGGAAGCTGGCACCGGCGCTCGATTTTATCTCGTGGGATAGCTACCCGATGTGGCACAACGAGAAGGATGAGACCACGCTCGCCTGTTATACCGCGATGTATCACGATTTGATGCGCACCCTCAAGCAGGGCAAGCCGTTTGTGCTGATGGAGTCGACGCCGGGTGCGACCAACTGGCAGCCGACCAGCAAGTTAAAGAAGCCGGGTATGCATATTCTCTCTTCACTGCAGGCGGTCGCCCACGGTGCGGACGCGGTGCAATATTTCCAGTGGCGCAAGAGCCGGGGTTCGGTCGAGAAGTTTCATGGCGCAGTCATCGATCATGTCGGTCATCTGGATACGCGCACCGGTCGTGAAGTGAGTGAACTGGGCCGGATGCTGGCCGCTATGACGCCCGTAATGGGCAGCCGGGTCGAGGCGCGTGTTGCCATTATTTTCGACTGGGAAAGTCGCTGGGCGATGGACAACGCTCAGGGGCCGCGCAATCTGGGTCTGCATTACGAGCGCACGGTAAACGAGCATTATCGGGCGTTCTGGGAGCAGGGTGTTGCGGTAGATGTGATTAATGGCGACAGCGATTTCAGTGGTTACGATCTGGTGATTGCACCAATGCTCTATATGGTGCGCGACGGTTTCGCGGCGCGTGCAGAGCAGCATGTTGAACGGGGCGGGCATTTCGTGGCCAGTTACTGGAGTGGCATCGTCAATGAGAGTGACCTTTGTTATCCCGGCGGTTTCCCGGGTCCATTGCGGCCGCTGCTCGGTATCTGGTCAGAAGAGATCGACAGCCTGACCGACGAGGAGTTTAACGGCGTGCGCGGTGTGCGCGGCAATGAACTGGGGTTGAGCGGCCCTTATCAGGCCAGAGAGCTTTGTGAACATATTCATCTGGAGGGTGCGACTGCGCTGGCCAGTTACGAGAGTGATTTTTATGCCGGCACCCCGGCGGTGACGATGAATAGGGTCGGTCAGGGTAAAGCCTGGTATATTGCATCGCGTAACGATCTGTCATTCCATCGGGATTTTTATGGCGCATTGATTAAGCAACTGGGTTTACCGCGTGCACTGGCGGGCGAGTTGCCGCCGGGCGTGGTGGTTCAGCGGCGAACTGACGGTGAGCAGGCGTTTCTGTTTGTGCAGAACTTTACCGCTCAGACGCAGCAGCTGTCGTTGCCCGCCGGGCTGAGTGATTTGGTGGATGGCATGAGTGTTGGGGGATCGCTGACGCTGGGGCCGTGGGGGTGCAGAGTGTTGAGCGGACCTATGGCGCAGGGAGCGGTATAACCG
This sequence comes from Pantoea sp. MT58, assembly GCF_014495885.1. Lineage (NCBI taxonomy): Bacteria > Pseudomonadati > Pseudomonadota > Gammaproteobacteria > Enterobacterales > Erwiniaceae > Pantoea > Pantoea sp. MT58. Next base: position 427,846 of record NZ_CP061084.1, on the reverse strand, counting down.
GAGGCAGTAAGCGGTCAGGGGCAAATTTAGTGGCGGTGGCAGGCCGTTTGAGCACAGGCGCAGAGGACCAGCGCCCTGGGCAAAGACACAAAAGATGCCGCCCCTGTCCGCTCAACACAGGCTATTACGCACCTCATCCCTGAGGTGCGTCCGTTACCGCTCCAACGCGTTGCGTTGTTCAGAAACGCTCCCGGCGTTATTCTCCATGGCCCGTGATGCTTTGCTACAGGCACTGGCTCCCATCGCTTATGGTTTTGGCCTTGCCTGTACTAAGGTCTGAATTTAACTGTTAATAGGGAGCCGGTTTTTTAGAGGCTGCTAACAGGATAGATGCAGGAAGCGTGTATATTCAGTGAGCGTTCCCAGGCATGTCCCCCGCGTTTTCATTAATCAGTCGTGAGTGGCGGGCCATTGCCCGCCTTTTTTATTATCTGAAGGAGAACAACATGTTGAGTCTGAAATCGTTTAAGCAATATTTCAGTCGGCAGCCGCTGACGGTGGAAGAGCTTGAGGTAGACAGCGCACTACTGGAGCGTCTGGTGAACTGTTTTGGCGGGCGTGAGAATATTCAGCAGGTTGACGCCTGTTTAACCCGGCTACGGGTAAAAGTAACGTCGCTGAAGGCAGTTGATACGGCGGGATTACAGAAAGCGGGGGCGATTGGCGTGGTGATCCTGGGGCATGAGGTACATGCAATCTTTGGTAAGCAGTCTGACCAGTTGCGTCAGTTGCTGGAAGAACGTTTCTTTAAGCCAGAGCAATAAACCGCTGTAAAAATATGATGCAAAAAAATGGATAACCGTCGCCGGTTATCCAAATAAGCCCCTGCATAAGAGCTTAACAATGATCACAATGAGGAGACTGCTCTGTTACCACCAGGCTTCGACCTGTACGCCGAAGTTCCAGGTGTTGTTACTGGTGTTGTCTTTGAAGCTGTGTCCGTCTTCTGAATCATTCAGGTAAGAAGCAAACAGACGTAGCTCCGGACGAGACATAAATTCGGGACCGGCTGCCAGACCCAGCGCCAGCGTATATTTCTGTCCCGCCGCTTTATAGCCGCTGCCCACTTTATTCTCATCTTTCTGCCAGAAACTGCCGACTTCGCCGATACCACGGACATACTGTGTGAACTGATACTGTCCACGCCCCACCAGCGACAGCAGCGTACTTTTGCTGGTCTGCGCGGTGATATCATCGGCTGAGCCCCAGGTGAAGACCTGATTCAGGGAGAATTTATCGGTTATCGGCAGCAGGCCGGTATTGATCACGCGATAGCCGGTGGCATTGCTGGTATCGTTCCACATGTCATACCAGCCGCCACCCTGCGAGATCATGTTTTGTGCCAGGCCTTTGTTGGCATACTGGAACACCAGTTTCTGATAGCCACCCCACATATCCTGACTGATCTCACTGGTGAGCATAACGCCGTTATCCGCGTCATACAGGCCACCATATTCTTTCTGTTTGTTCGTGGTGTTCGGCATGGCGTAGTCAACACCAAACTCGGTCCAGGCACCGCTCCAGGGTTTCCAGCCGGCATAGCGAAGGTCGAGGTAGTTAATGTTGACGTCGTTATCGCCATCCACGCGGTAATCCACATCATTGGCGTCGCCACGAATCCACGCAAACGAGATAGCGCCCGGACCCAGGGTGTAGTTTTCGATACCGGCACCTGAACCAGAAATATTCCAGTATTTGGTATCAATGATGTGCAGATCGTGACGCTGGTAGTAGCGTTTGCCGCCCCAGATCACGGCATCTTTGTCTCCCGGCACCAGTCCTTTTATCTGCAGGTTCAGCTGACGCAAACCAAACTGCGCATCATCGCCGAAGGTGGTTTCGTTATCGTTTGAGCCGTCGGAGAACATGCTGACCATGGTGTCGACATAGAAACTCACGTCGTCCTTTTTGTAGACCTCGCTGCCCAGCTCAACCTCGCCATAGGTGTCGGCTTCGTTGCCAAGACGGCCAACCTTGTTTTTTTGATACTCTTCAATACCGCCATCCTGCGATACGCCCACGCCACCACGCAGATAGCCATGGAAATCAATGTTGTCGATAGCGGCATAGAGTGTCGGGGAGGTCAGGGCCGCAGCAAGCGCCACAGCAGCAGTACGTAACCTTGTTTCCATGTTATCCTCAATTATTATTTGTAATACGTTCACATGACAGTGGCAGTAAACGTCTTTTGTCAGATGAGTGACAAATAAAATCGCGATAATGTGTGATGTACTGCAAATAAAGCGGCGCTATTTGTAACGATTAGTGAATTGGATCACCAAATTTTACTATGTGAAGGTATTACTTTTACTTTTTATTCCCGCAATGTGACTGCGGCAGCCTGGCTGTCACTGCGGCTGTGATACCATGCCGACTTCGGTCATCAGGGATGCGAATTATGAAATCAAAAAATGCCACCTTAGAGGATGTCGCCCGTCATGCTGGCGTGTCGTATCAGACGGTTTCACGGGTTTTGAATAAGTCGGCAAATGTCTCGGAATCAACGCGGCGCAAGGTGGAGCACTCCATTGAGACCCTGCGTTACGTGCCTAACAGACTGGCGCAGCAGCTGGTGGGTAAGCAGAGCACCACGCTTGGTCTGGTGACAACATCGCTCGCCCTGCATGCGCCTTCTCAGGTGGCCGCCGCCGTTAAACGTTATGCAAATGCTGCGGACTATCAGGTACTGATTGCGATGATTGATGAGAACGTCAACCAAAGCCTGCAGGACTGTATCAATGAACTGAAGTCTCAGCGGGTGGATAAAGTCATTATCAACGTCCCGCTGGAGAGTGCTGACGCAGAACAGGTCGTGGAGGAGAATCAGGACATACTCTGTCTGTTCCTGGATGTTGATCCCTACAGTTCGGTGTTTAACGTTTCGTTTAACCCGGCTGACGGCACTCGCGCCAGCGTCAAATATTTGTATGAGCAGGGGCATCGCGAATTCGCGCTGCTGGCCGGGCCTGAGCAGTCGGTCTCTGCCAATCTGCGGTTGAAGAGCTGGCTGGATACGCTGGAAAGTTATCGTCTGAAGCCGGTCAGTGTCAGCCACGGCAATTGGGATGCGCAGAGTGGTTATAACGGTGTATTGCAACTGTTGCGGGAAGCGCCGGAATTCAGCGCGCTGCTCGTGGGCAATGACCAGATGGCGCTGGGTGTGCTGAGCGCACTGCATCAGCGCGGCGTGGCGGTGCCGGGGCAAATTTCGGTGATTGGCTACGACGACACCTATGAAAGCGCCTTCTTCCATCCGGCGTTAACCACGGTATCGCTGGATCTGGATTTACAGGGTAAAGAAGCGGTGTCGCGTCTGTTGTTAGCCAGTGAAGAGGATGATCAGCGTTCCTCTTCCATTCTGCCAGCAAAACTGGTGGTGCGCAGTTCAACCGGTAGCGCCGGGCAGCAGCAGCGGGATTTAAAGCAGATTGCCGAACAGTTGCGGCTGATCGCCAGCCGGCTTGAGTAACCCGACAATTCCTGAAGATAAAAAAGCACAAGAACGCACCGCTGCTATGCTCAGATCAGGATAATTATTCTGAATGTCGGACAGATTGCCCGATTATCTGATGCTGTCGTGACGTGCATTCTGATTCGCGCTAAGGCACTCCGATACATTCAGCCCGATTTCATTGGCTTCAGGGAGTGACATTATGCTGTGGCTCGAACAGGGACTTTACCTTCGGATTGAGGAGTTAGCGCATGGCCCCAGGCCGCTGCCGCTTTCGAGTGGTTTTACGCCCCAGACGGCTTATCGGGCGCTGGGCTGTTTTAACCCCTCCGAAACTTCAGATGCTTACTACATTCTTTCAAATGACCGCGATGAAATATGGTTTATCTGTAATCGTCATCTGAGAACCGTTTTTCTTGATGCCAGTAACACCGCATTTCGGGTAAAGATGCAGGAGCCAGCAGAGAGTCTGCCGGTGCCCTCCGCCGCGCCCGAGGGTCATAATATCTCTTTTGAGCGCTCAGTCTGATTTCGCTGTCTGCGAACCATGACGCACCAGAAATATAAAAGCCGCCATTGCTGGCGGCCCTGATGACATCTGTAAAAGCGTGACCTGTAAGTCTAAGGGTCGCGCTTTTTAATTTTCGGTTGCCGTCTTTATCGCCGGTCGCTGTGGCAGTACGACCATACAGGTGATAATGATCAGTGCCAGCGTCAGCGAGGCACCGTATCGACTCAGCGCCAGTCCACCTGCGGCAAGGGGTTTATCCAGAAAGTCGCCGACAACGGCACCTAAAGGTCGGGTCAGAATAAAGGCTGCCCAGAAAAGCGCTGTGCGGGAAAGTGACGTAAAGCGACTGGCAGCCCAGATAATAGCAAGTGCCCCAACAAACAGCAGGATCCCGCCATCGTAACCCAACCCTTCGGTGTCTGCCGTCCAGTCACCCAATGCTGTGCCCAGTGTTTGTGAGAACATAATGGTGACCCAGTAAAAACACTCCGTGACCCCATTGTTGACTGAGCTTACTGCGACTGTGCCGCAGGTGATTTTCCACAGGAACAGAGAGAGAACCAGTAGTGTGCTCAGTAGCAGCGTGCCCCCTGGATAGCCAATGTTAAGCGAGCGATCGGCAAAGTCTGCCATCGTCGTGCCAACTGTGGTTGTGGCGACCACGGTGAACCAGTAAATCCATTTATTGAAGTTGTGACGGTTAATCTGCACCACCACCGCGACCAGGAAGATGATGGCAAATATCAGTGTCCCGGTCAGATAACCCAGATTCATCGACATGGTCACTGCATCACCACCGGTTTCACCCAGGGTTGTCGCTGCAATTTTGATTAACCAGAAAGCCGCGGTGACGGCCGGAACTTTGCTTAGGGAGTGAGAGGCTGTGTTGTTATTTTGCATGAGGTCGTGCTCCGGAAAAGCCCAACATGGGCTAATATCGCAGCGATTCTATGAGATTAATCTTAAGAAAATGTTAAGCTGAAGGAATGAAAAAGATTTCCCTAACAGGATTTTTAACGTGGCGTGAATCGGGAAGGGCGTTTTGAAATGAGACCTGAATTTCAGATGAAGTGCCCACATCACAATGTAATCACATGTTATTTTTTATCCGGACGGAAAGCTGGTTTTCGTGACTGGATGCGGGTAGTCAGACAGGCGCAAATAAAAATCTCTGACAAACATCCATCTATAAGCAATAAAATTAAAGAATCACAGCGCGCCAGCACAGTGTCTCAGATTACCGTCAATCTCCTGTTGTGAATGCCGTAAGGGCCAGCCAGAGTGACTAATCCCTGTTACAGGAGGAAAGGAACGGTGCTGGCGGCGTAAAGGTTTTCAGATAAGCTGACCTCCAGCGTTTCAGTCCCTGATATATCAGGGATGTGACTAAAGATTCTGTCCCGATGCGCCGATATACTCAGGCTGATACTTCTGACACTGCATACTGTCATGGACGTTTTCGCAGACTCATAGGGAAAGGGTGACTCAAAAACGGTAGCCGCAGTGGCGCCGGTTTAAGCCAGTGTTTATGGCGGGTATTTTTGCAATGATAAACCTGTTCACAGGCCTGTTTTAGATGCAGGCGGGGACTTACGGTTATAATCAGGTGTGTAGCGACGAGTATTGCGCACAGTTAATATCGTCAGCAACATCGGAGTCGGCCACCATGAACATAATGATCAAACCCTCTTTTACCGCTGTTTGGTCTACTGACGCCCAGGGTATCTGCATCACCAGTCAGGCAAGCCCGGCGGGTATGATGCCTGAACTGAAAGGCGTGACGCTGAGTTCATGGCTGAGGCTGGCGCAGGCTGACGATGATGCGAAAGTTGCGCAGAAACTGACTGCAGCGCTGGAAGAACTCACGCCTTTTCATATCGAAGTGCCTATTCATTGTCTGGACGGTAAGACGCGCCGTGTCCTTTTGTCTGGCCTGCCGGATTCCCTCCCTGGGCGATCTCATCTGCAATATAACGGCTTCATTCTTGATGTCACCGGACAGCGTAAAGCGCTGGAGGATGCGCTGCGCACGGCGGCAGAATATCGTCTGTTAATTGAAAACAGCACCGATCTTATTGCCCATTGCGATGCGGAAGGCCGCTACGTGTCGATCTCACCTTCTTATAGCGAAATGATTGGCTGGACCGCCGAAGAGGTGGTGGGCAAGTTAGTGCTGGATTTCCTGCATCCCGACGATCATGACGCTGCCACTGAAACACTCTCATGCATCTTTAGCGGGGGAGTATGGCCGGATGTGGTGGAAGTGCGCAAACTGCATCGTGACGGTCACTACATCAATCTGGGCACCAAAGCCTGTGGCGTCACTAATCCTAATACGGGAAAAAACATTGGTGCCGTACTGGTGTCGCGCGACATCACGCGAGACAAAGAGCGGATGCGTGATCTTGAGAAGCTGGCGACCCTGGACACGCTGACCGGCCTGCATAACCGCGCCTGGATCATTGAGAAAGTGGGCGGCATGCTGTCTCAGGTGGAGGATCAGGCCTACACCACAGTGATGTTTATTGATCTTAACGGCTTTAAGGCGGTAAATGATCTGATGGGGCACGCGACGGGCGATGCGCTATTGCAACAGGTGAGTCAACGGCTGCAACGCTGCATGCGTCCCGGAGATTCCGTAGCGCGACTGGGCGGCGATGAGTTTGTCGTGGCAGCAAAGTGTCATAATCGCGAAACCGCATCTGCTATTGCTCAGCGTATTATTGACAGTCTGCAGGCGCCATTTGCTATTAATAATATGGATGTGCGCATCGGCGCAGCGATCGGTATCAGTCTTGCCCGCTTCGGCACGGTATCGGCCAAAATGTTATTCGAAAATGCGGATAAGGCGATGTATCAGGCCAAAGCACGGCGTGATGGTTCTTACCAGTTTTTTGAGTCAGCAGCGCCTTAGCCAATCAGCAAGCTGGCGGGGAACGCTCTCTGAATACTCTATTTCTCCTGCTCCGGCGAACAATCATCTTACAGTGTCATCACAGCGGTCATAACGGCGTCAAGCCTGGCTGATTAACCTCATTCCTGTCAGACACTATGCCCGTTCTCTCCTGTTATCCGGGAGAAGGCCAGATCGATATCATGCCCGTCGTGTGCCATCGAATCTGCCTGCCGGATTCGCCTCACGGGTATGCTGCCGTGAACGGCTTTCATTGAAGCTATACACTCCTCCTTTTCCAGCCACTCTTCTCAATGGTGTAATAATCAAGCTTTTAGCCGTGAATGTTTCCAGGTTATTTCATTTTCCTGTCATTTTCATTCTTCACGCTGTGCGTTTTCCTTCATGGATTTTAGAAATATGAAAATAAAAGCGATATCTCTGGTTACCAGTTGTGTGCTCTCTTTATCCACATTCGCGGCGCAGCCGCAGGTGGAACGCTACATCGTCAGTTTTCCGGAAGGAACGCGTGTCAGTTACAACGGCGCGTTCGCCAGTGCATTTCCTCAGGGGTTGCCAGTGGGCATTGGCTCCGGTTTGTTATTTACAGGCAAGGAAGGGGATGCGCTGACATTTGAAACGGTCACCGATCGCGGACCGAATGCTGATTCGCCTGATGTGGGTAAGAAAGAGTCAAAAATCTTTGTCACGCCAGACTTCGCGCCACTGCTGATGAGAATTCGGGTTCAGAACGGCAAAGCTCAGGCCACGGATGCCCGACCGTTGCATGACAATAAAGGCAGTATTAATGGATTGCCGTTACAGAATGACGTCATCGGGTCAACTAATGAAATCGCGCTAAGCGATACGTTGAAAGTGCTGCATGGCGATAATCGCGGTCTGGATACAGAAAGCATTACGCCCGATGGAAAGGGCGGGTATTGGCTCTGTGATGAATATGGCCCGTTCCTGATTAACGTTGATGAGCGTGGCACTATTCTGGCCATTCACGGACCGCAGGCCGCAGAGGGAGAGAAAGCTCTGGCGGGTGGTCTGCCGAATATTCTCAAATGGCGTCAGCCAAATCGCGGCTTTGAAGGGATCACCCGCATGCCGGATGGGCGCATCATCGCCGCAGTACAAAGCACGCTGGATATTGACGGTAAAAGTAAAAAGCAGGCGCGATTTACGCGTCTGGTGAGCTTTGATCCGGCGACCGGGAAAACCGCGATGTATGGCTACCCCATCGACAGTGGGGTTTACAGTAAAAACAGTGACGCAAAAATTGGCGATATTGTGGCGATAGACAATCAGCATATCCTGTTGATTGAGCAAGGCAGCGACAAAAACGACACAATGCGCAACCTTATCTACAAGGTCGATCTCAGCCCGGCTACCGATCTTACAGCCTTTGATAAGCCGGGCGACTATCCGGAATTTAATGACGAGAAAGCGCTGGCGCAGCGCGGTATTAAGCTGGCCGATAAAACCCTGGTGGCCGATTTACGTCAACTCGGCTGGCAGCAGGAGAAGGCTGAAGGACTGGCGCTTATCGACAGGAAAACGCTCGCGATCGCCAATGACAATGACTTCGGCGTGAAAGCGGTCATGCAAAATCCGGTTAAAGGTAAGAAGCGTAAAGATTATCAGGTGACCGGGCAGGGGACGCTCACGATTGATGATAAGCCCGTGGCAACGACCATTGGCCTGAAACCCTTAGAGAAACCTGAATCGGACAGCGAGTTGTGGATTATTACGCTGGCAGAGCCGCTGCAATAAACGCTTTGCTCACTCAGGGCTGCATGCCTTTAATGCAGCCCCTTAAAGGGCAGCAATAATGGCGGCTTCCATTTTCCCGGGCGTGGTGGTTGGGGCAAATCGTTTGATCGGTTTGCCGTCGCGCCCGATAAGGAACTTAGTAAAGTTCCATTTAATACGCCCACCCAGCACGCCGGGCAATTCCTCTTTCAGGTACCGAAAAATCGGATGGGCTGCGGCGCCATTAACCTCTACCTTGCCGAACATCGGGAAACTCGCACCATAGTTGATGTGGCATGTCTGCGCGATCTCGTCGGCTCCGCCGGGCTCCTGTTTACCGAACTGATTGCAGGGGAATCCCAGCACCACCAGTCCCTGAGCAGCATACTTTTTGTAGAGGTCTTCAAGACCTGCGTATTGGGGCGTGAATCCACAATGGCTGGCGGTATTCACCACCAGAACCACGTTGCCTGCGAAGTCGTTCATTGAGATAAGCTCACCATTGAGGCTGGCGGCCTTAAATTGATAAAAGGGAGACATGTCACCCTCCTCTGAGCAAAACCCGGTATGCGTCAACAGTAGCACAGCACGAACAGCGGAGGGAGATGGTGCCCGGCAGAGAGTGCGCTCACAGACCCGTAATCCTGATGCCAATCTCTGCCGCCAGCGTACAGAATGATCTTTCGCTCCCGATGAGAGTCGGGGGCTATTCCTGCTGAACCTTAACCACAACTTTACCTTTTGCACGCCCTTGTTGAAGCCAGTCAAGCGCCTCCTGAGTTTTGGTGAAAGGGAAAACTCTGTCGATCACCGGCTTAATGTGTTCCGCTTCAATCAGGCTGGCTATATGGCTGAGCTGATTGCCATCGGGACGCACAAAATGAAAGGAATAATGCAGGCCACGTTTTTTTGTAAGCCGCACAATCTTACGGCTCATCAGGCTCAATATTAACCGCAGAACGATGTTCAGGTGTCTGGCTCGCGCGAAATCAGCGTTTAAAGGTCCAATCAGAGAGACTATTTTCCCACCGGGTTTTAGGATCTGCGTGGATTTCTCAATGGCATCCCCACGGAGCGTACCGAGAACAACATCATAATCCCTCAGCACCTGTTCGAATTCCTGTTTTTTATAGTCAACCACTTCATCTGCACCCAGCCGACTGACCCATTCCACATTAGCCGTACTGGTCGTCGTTCCTGTCTTTGCGCCAAGATGTTTCGCCAGTTGGATCGCAAAGCTGCCGATGCCGCCTGAACCTGCCGGAATGAAGACCTTCTGTCCCGCCTGCAGAGAGGTTCTCTCTGTGAATGCCTGCCATGACGTCAGACTCACCATCGGAAGCGAAGCCGCCTGAACGAAATCCAGATTCTTTGGCTTTATTGCGGCGTGACTTTCATGAACCCGCGCATACTCGGCCAGAGAACCCGTACCGGTATCGAAAATGCTGGCGTAAACCTCATCACCCGGCTTAAAGCGCGTCACGCGACTCCCGGTTGCGACAACCACACCCGCCAGATCGCTGCCGAGCGTAGCGGGCAGCTTAAAATGCAAAACCGGCTTGAACGTTCCCGCAGGGATCATGTTATCGATGGGATTCAGACCTACGGCATACACCTTCACCAGAATGTCTTCAGCGCCGTGAGAAGGATAATCGCTCTCTTCAAACCCCATTTCAGGTGATTTTCCGTAGCGTTTAAACGTAAAAGCTTTCATCGTTCGGGTTTTCATCATTCATTTCTCGCATCAAGCTGAAGGCTGTTTCGCACAACTTTGTCGAGCAAGGAAGCGGGCGCAAAACGGCGGATAAAATTGAGTTTTGCAGCCAGCGTTCCTGCTGTATAGCGTACTTTTGGCCGTGCGCTCTGCGCCGCGTTAACCACGACCTCTGCCACCACCTCAGCGCTTTCTGCTGTAGCCATTGCCTTACTGACCACCTTCGTTAACTTAGCCCGAATGAGTTCGTACGCTTCAAGCTTTGCGTCTGGTTCTATATTGTGAGCTTCAAACTGCGTTTTTATGTATGCCGGTTCGATGACGGAGACCCTGATACCCTGTGTGCGCAGTTCATGATCGAGTGCGCCCGAGTAACCCTCTACGGCATGTTTACTGGCGGCATACAGGGCGACATAGGGCAATGGCACGATGCCGAGAATCGAACCGATGTTAATAATGCGCCCACTGCCCTGATGGCGCATGTGGGGCAGCACGGCCCGTGTCACTCTTACAATACCCATAAAATTGGTGTCGAAGATCTGCCGCGCCTGCTCAATAGAACTCTCTTCTGCGGCTGCCGGAGAAACCCCGAAGCCCGCGTTGTTCACGAGAAGGTCGATTCGGCCCTCCCGCTGGATTAACGCCTCAATGGTAGCCTTAACCGACGCGTCATCCGTCACATCCAGTGGCAGTAAGGGAAAAGCGTGTTCACCTGCCGCCGGACCACGCCGGCTTGTGCCATAGACCCGATAACCCGCCGCAAGAAGTTTATTAGCAGAGGCTTCGCCAATTCCTGAAGATGCGCCAGTCACAAGTGCTACACGTATTGGTGTCATGATGAGTATGACCTTAAGTTTGCGTTTGGATTTTTCTGCAGGAAAAGAGACGCAGCCGCAGATTAATCATTGGCTTCACTCTCAGCAGAACCCCGATGGAGGGTTCCGCTGAAATGACTTTTATTACAACGTTTTGTAGCGATCTGCTGCTTCATCCTGTCTGATGTCTGACAGCAGCCCCTGACGGGCGGTATCCAGCACATCCCAGCGCTCAGCATGATGCAAAGGCGGAATCGTCACGAGCTCGCGGCGGTCAAAGCCTGCCAGAGCGGCGTCAACCAGTTCGCCGACTTCCATCATTTTCGGCGCGTTAGTGATGTCGATACCGGCGCGATTCCATATTTCGGTGTAAGTCCCCGCCGGAAGTACCGCCTGGATATAAATCCCTTTTGATGACAGCTCTACGTTCATTCCCTGAGACAGGAACAGAACAAAGGCTTTGGTTGCGCCGTAGACCGTCATAGCAAATTCCGGGGCGAGTCCAACGATTGAACTGATATTGACGATTGAACCTTCTCCGGCGTCGGCAAAACGGGTAGCCGCAACACTGGCAAGTCGCGTCAGGGCGGTTACGTTTAAGGCGATAAGCTTTTCCATGGAATCCGGTGTTTGCTCGGTAAAACTGCCGGACTGAGCGATGCCTGCGTTATTGATAAGAATACCTATCCCCGCATCTTCACGCAGGCGCGCTTCCACTGTGGTTAAATCACCCGCTTGTGTCAGATCGGCAGGCAGAACATCCACGGAAATGGTGTGTTCCTGTTGCAGTCGTTTCGCAAGGGTTTCCAGTTTTGTTTTGTCGCGAGCAACCAGAACAAGGTCATGTCCACGGCGGGCAAACCGTTCTGCATAGACCGCACCAATTCCTGCGGATGCCCCGGTGATAAGAACTGAAGGTTTTTTCATCATTTTATCTTCTTTGTTAGTGGGTCAGAATCGCCGTCGGCGAAGTATGTTAAGCACACCCAGGAATTTATTCGCTGGTATCGTTTAGTGACGGATAATCGGTATAGCCTTGTGCTCCACCGCCATACAGTGTTTCAGGATTGAGAGGGGCCAGAGGCGCGCCCGTTTTTAGTCTTTCGACTAAATCAGGGTTAGAAATGAAGGGGCGGCCGAACGCGAATAAATCGGCTTTATCCTGTGCAAGATGCTCAGATGCCAGTGCCAGGTCATAGCCATTATTAGCGATATAGGTGTTTCTGAAGCGGCGACGCAGCGACGTGTAATCGAACGCCGTTGCATCACGGGGACCGCCCGTTACCCCTTCGACGACGTGCAGATAGGCGATACCTGAAGCATTAAGCTGGTCTGCCACATAGTCATACTGTGGCTGTGGATCGCTGCATGAAATCGCATTGGCGGGAGAGACAGGTGAGATGCGAACGCCCGTACGCTCTGCGCCGATCTCATCTTTGACGGCCTGCACGACTTCCAGCAGCAGGCGCGCACGATTCTCTACAGAACCGCCATATTCATCGGTCCGCTGGTTGGCACCATCCTTCAGAAACTGTTCCAGCAGGTAGCCATTCGCGCCATGTATTTCTACGCCATCAAAACCGGCGGCAATGGCATTAGCCGACGCCTTTTTGAAGTCAGCGACAATCCCGTTTATTTCATGCAGTTCAAGGGAGCGGGGTTCAGAGACGTCAGCGAATCCGTTGTTCACAAAGGTTTTAGTTTCAGCGCGGATGGCCGAGGGTGCGACTGGTGCAGCGCCGCCGGGCTGTAAATCGACGTGTGAAATCCTACCCACGTGCCATAGCTGTACAAATATGCGCCCACCTTTCGCATGCACTGCGTCAGTCACTTTCCGCCAGCCGTCAATCTGCGCCTGGGTGTAGATGCCAGGCGTATCCTGATAGCCCTGCGCCTGCTCAGAAATCTGCGTGGCTTCGGTTATCAGTAATCCTGCCGTGGCACGTTGCGCGTAGTAAGTCGCTGCCAGTTCGCCCGGCACCAGTCCTGCTTCGGCCCGGTTACGGGTCAGCGGAGCCATCACTATGCGATTTGCCAGCGTGATGGACCCCAGTTCATAAGTTTGAAATAGCGCGTCATTGGTCATGATCATTCCTCGGTGAAGTAACGGGCAAAAGTAATTCTTTAATGATGATGATCGTAATCATTAATGTCAACTGGTTTGATTATGATCATAATCAATGTATAATCAGGCTCTGTGTCAGGAGGTAAAATATGAAAGTGTCCAAAGAGCAGGTTCGTGAAAACCGGTTGCGGGTCGTTGAAACCGCGTCAGCGCTTTTTCGCGAGCGTGGTTATGATGGAGTAGGCGTTGCAGAACTGATGTCAGCCGCAGGATTAACACATGGCGGGTTTTATAAGCATTTCGGGTCTAAAGCTGATCTGTTAGCCGAAGCGATGCGCTGCGGTTTTGCGCAATCCGCAGAAAAAACCCAGGGTGTGAGTCGCGAAACGTTTATCGAATACTATCTTTCCAGACAGCATCGCGATGATAGAGGAAATGGATGTGTCATGTCGGCTCTGGGGACTGATGCAGCCCGTCAGTCTGAATCCATTCAGGAGACATTTGCGGCCGGGCTTGAACGGCAACTGGCTATTCTGGAATCAGAAAAAGCAACGCGCGCAGAACTGATCAATACCCTTGCGCATCTTGTGGGTGCGATAATGCTTTCGCGGGCCTGTCCGGACAACTCCGGGCTCGCTGACGAAATTCTGGACGTCTGCCGGACGCGTTTGCTTACGCCGGATGAAGATGAACATTGAGTCCCTATTTTTCCGCTCCACTGGTATGAAGCCACGACGCACTGACGGGAGTGTTCAGCTTGCTGGCGTGTAATTTATAGCAGCAGGCGTGCGAAATCAGGACCTCCTGTTCCGGATTTCGTACTGGCTGATGGATATAAACCTGCCGTCCATCTCCTGAACCAGCGACTCACGGTCAGCCGTTGTCGCGAAATCCAGGATACAGGCTCATTCCGCCATCGATAAATAGCGTTGTCCCATGAACGTAGTCAGATAAATCGCTGGCAAGCCAGACGACGGCATTCGCCACGTCTTCAGCTGCACCGATGCGCCCGTAAGGAATGAGTTTCAATAACTCTTTGCCTGCCTCGCCCTGCGTCGCTTCCTCGTTGATGGCCGTGGCAATAGCGCCGGGGGCCACGGAGTTAACGCGGATGCGATCTTCACCCACTTCCTGTGCCAGGCTTTTCATCAGCAAATCAACCCCGCCTTTTGACGCGGCATAGTTGACGTGTCCGGCCCAGGGAATAAGCTGATGAACCGAACTCATATGAATAATTTTTCCCACCGCGCGGCTGAGGTGAGGGCGGTGCTCCTGGCTGCGGAACTGTCGCAACGCAGCGCGCGCGCACAGGAACTGGCCGGTGAGGTTGACGTTAATAACGGTGTTCCAGTCCTCAAGCGTCATCTCAATGGAGGGCGCATCCTTCTGAAGCCCTGAGTTTGCGACCAGGATATCCAGTCTGCCAAATTCAGCAATCGTCTGGTCGAATAGGTTCTGTACCTCCGCTTCTTTCGATACATCTCCTTTAACTGCGATGGCACGTCCACCGTCTGCACGGATGTTTTCAACCAGTTTCTCTGCCGGTTCCGCCTGACTGTGGTAGTTAACCACCACACAGGCACCTTCTCTGGCGAGAGCTTCAGCACAGGCATAGCCGAGACCTGAGCTGGCGCCGGTGACCAGCGCAACCTGATTTTTGAGAGAAAAGATCATGAGGCTTCCTTAATTCAGTCAGTAATGGGCATCGTTAACCCGGCAGGCATCGTGCAGGATGGAATGGCGTTTGTTCGCTGACACGTTGACGTTCAGGCACTCAAACGCGGCTTAGCGGGTCAGCCGGATGCGATGCCTGGGCCTGAGTCACTAAATTATAGATGCGAAATTTAGGATTAGCAGCGATGACGGGCTTGACTGACGGGATCTTCGTTGCACAGGCTTTGCAGGAGCAGTGCCTGCGGGCAGGAAATGTGGATTCACCCTGGCAGGTTTTCTGGCGGGCAGGTCAATTGACTGCCCGATGCTCAGCTGAGTAACCGGGAGGCAATGCCCTGATGCCGCAGACAGCGGACGCCCGCTTAACCGGCGATGGCCGACCGGCAAAAGGGCCCGGCCTGAAACCGCCATCCTCAGCGAGGCCGGTGTCATCATCTATTCAGGCATTTTCTTAATAGGATAAGTCACGAGTGGTTTGATCTCCTTCAGCACAAACATGCTCTGCATCTCTTTGATGCCGGGTAACCGGCGTACCACGGACATGGCAAAATCGGCGTAGGAGTCGAGATCTGACGCCACCACCTGCAGGAGGAAGTCAGCATCGCCACCGATACTGTAGCAGGCCACCACATCCTCCAGCGCAGTCACTTCCTCTTCAAATTTTCGGGCCTCGGCTTCGCTGTGACTGTCAATGACGACCCGGATGAAAACCATCACGCCCAGACCAATTTTTTTGCGGTCAAGTACAGCACGGTAGCCCTGAATGACTTCATCTTCTTCCAGCTTGCGGACTTTGCGCCAGCACGGCGAGGCTGAAAGGCTTATTTTCTCTGCCAGCACCTGGTTCGTCACGCGCGCATCATCCTGCAGGATTTCAAGTATTTTCATATCTGTCGGGCTAAGGGCCATGCGGGAAAACTCCTTTCTACAGAGAGGCTTTAGAGGGTTATTTTTACCTAATTATCCGCATCGGGTAAATGATATAGGTAACAATTTTCTGCCCCGCTACGGCATAATACATTCATCTTTCTAATGAATATTATCAACGGAACAAGGAATGAACGGATCCTATGTTAATGCACATCGTCATGTTTACGCTGAAAAGTCCGTGGAGTTGGTCATCCCTGGAGACTATTGATGCAGAGAGAGCCACGCGTGCTCACCCGGATCATATTAATGAAATAAAAGGTTGGAGCTGTGGCAGGAATATCACCCGACGCGACATCGCAGCGGATTTTGTCGTAATTGGCCTGTTTGAGAACCGCGAAGATTTGAACGCCTATATTATCCACCCTGACCATCAGAAAGGCGTCGCCAAATGGAAATATATTGCGGACTGGAAGGTGGTTGATATTGAATTTCCCGGCGACTTTACATTAAACCGTGGTTTGCTCTCTGTACTGAATACGCTTTCGCACGCACATTAAGATCCATTCCAGAGAAGTGAGGAATTACGATGAAGTTCGACGCCAGTCAGCATCGCTGTACGATTATTATTGATAAAGATCTCCCGGCCGGTCTTGCCATGAACGCAGCAAGCGTTATCGGAATCAGTTTTGGACGCACGGTCGATAATCTCGTTGGACCTGATATGCAAAGCCTCGATGAAGTCAATTACCCCGGTGTTATTTACGCGCCTCTCCCGGTACTACTGGCTTCAGGTGATTATCTGCATGAATTACAGGCCAGTGCTGAAAGTGATGATGAGATGTATGTCATGCCATTCAGCGCACTGGCACAGTCGTGTAAAACCTATGAAGAGTATGGCGAAAGAATTTCGTCTGTGAAAAGCGAGAATATTGAGCTGGTCGCCATTGGCATTATCGGGCCTAAAAAGAAGCTGACCCGAATGACAGGGAATCTGCCGCTCTACAAATAAATCATCTTAAAGCGCGTTAAGCAGCCGATCGCATAGCGATCTCACCCTGCATGCCTGCCTGTTTTTATTTTAATTTATCCTGACTAAGGAAGAGAAGATGTACGCTATTTTTAAAGAACGAGTCATCGCGCAGGCGAAGGAGGTTTATTATCTGCATAGCGCCTTCCATGCGGGTAATATCAGCCTGAATGAGCTTGGTCTTCATCAGAATAATAAACTGCGAGAAGTGGTGAAATATGTTGCAGAGCATTCACCCTTTTATCGCGAGCATTTTAAAGGTTTAACGTCTTTCGATATTGAATCATTAACTACCGCTGGTCTCACGTCTCTTCCGTTCACGACTAAAGATGATCTGAGAATGCAAGGCGCAGCGCTGGCATCTGCCCCCCTTCATCAGAGCTGGATTTATTACGAAACGACAGGCACAACGGGGAAGCCGACGCCGTGCCCGCGTAATGAAACCGATTCGGTGCATAATAATACGCCTCTGATTATTCATTACCGTAATATCTTTGAGCAAATTGCGCCCCATCATGTGGTGGGCGTCATGGGGCCAACAGAACTTCATTCGACCGGGGATACCTTCGAGGATGTATTCCGCAGTCTGGGTTACAGCGTCGTCAAAATGTGGCCGCGTTCGCCCGTCGTGGGAATGAAGCGGGTAATGGCATTAATTAATGAACTGCAGATAACCGCACTGGTCTGTACGCCCGCCGTGGCGATTGCTGTAGCGCGTTTCATTAAAGATTCGGGCGGGGACCCATCGGCAACCAGCGTGAAGCTGATTCTTACCGTGGGTGAATTGACCACGCCACCTCTGTTAAGAAACATAGGTGAGATCTGGGGGGCAAAAGTCTATAGCTGTATGTATGCCTCACAGGAGTCTTCTATTCTTGCCGTGTGCGCACAGGATAGTCACCTCTACACCGTCCCGCTGAACAACTACTACGAGATTATCAACCCTTTCAGTGGCGCAGCCTGTGACATCACCACGGGACAGGGGGTAGGTGAGTTAGTCATCACGCATCTCTATAAGGGCCAGAAACCGCTAATCCGTTACCGTACCGGTGACATGGTACGGTCAACCTTGATGCCGGATGGCAGCCAGAAAATTGTGCCGATTGGTCGTGTTCGCGATGTCCTGACGCTCAACGGGCAGGCTTACTGTGCCTGGGACCTTGAAGCCGCGCTTCTTGAAAAACTGGAAGGCTGTCTGGATTACGCTATCCAGATTGACAACCGCGAAGGGAGAGATGTGCTCAACATCACGGTGGAGATGTTTAACCGGCAAGCCGATGTTTCTTCGTTACTCAGCAACGTCAAACGGCATATTGAACAGAACATTGCCGGTGTCAGCATTCACCTGATTGATGGCGAAACCAGTCGCGTAACCGGCACCTCTGCAATGGTGAGCTGGAAAGCGGCACGTATTCATGACCTGCGTCCGGCGGCAGATAACAGCGATCGTGACGCGGCACTTGCGCTGATTAATCGGGGATTTGAATGATGACAATCAGTGACGCTGATAAACGTGATGAAACCCGGTCGCCTCACCATCTATGGAGCTACCTCAACGGCGAGTTTATTACCGCCGATAGCGCGCTGTTACCGGTTACCACCCAGGCCTTCAATTATGGCACCGCTGTGTTCGAAGGTATTCGTGGTTACGCGCATCATGCTGATAACACCGTTAATGTGTTCCGTCTGGACGATCATATTAACCGGCTGATTCAGTCAGCCTTATTACTGCTGATTGATGATCTACCCGAACCTCAGGCGTTAAAGGCGTTAACGCTGGCGCTTCTGAAAAAAAATGATGTCGAAGACGACTGCTATATCCGACCGATAGCATATAAACGTCATCTTTTACCTGGCACCGGATTTGGCGTAAAGCTCTCCGGCGTCAGTAGCGGGCTTTCGGTTAATAGTCTGAATATGCGCGCCTATATAAAGCAGGGGGGGGTGAAGTGTACGGTTTCAGGCTGGCGTCGCATTGCCGATAATTCTATTCCCGCGCGGGCTAAAATTACCGGCAGCTACGTCAATTCGGCTCTGGCAATGGAGGCGGCTCATCGTGGCGGATATGATGACGCCATAATGCTTAACCACCACGGTTACGTTGCCGAAGCGACCACATCCAACGTGTTTATTGTGAAAAACAGGACGCTCATTACTCCGCCGGTTACCGCTCATATTCTGGAGGGTATTACCCGCAGCACCGTCATTGAACTGGCTACAACCTGCCTTGATCTGCGTGTCGAGCAACGGGATATATTGCCTTCAGAACTCCTGACGGCGGACGAATGTTTTTTAACAGGCACGGGCGTCGAAATATCGCCTGTCATTCAGATCGACCATCGCAAGCTGAATAGCATGGATGAGAAAAGTATTTCCCTGTCTGTTAAAGGTCTGTATGAAAAGTTAGTCCGCGGTCAGTTAACTGCCTTTAATCACTGGCTGACCCCTGTCTGTTAATTCATTAATTTAGGTGAAAAGATGCGCCATCATTTTATGGATATGGGCTTAACGCATGTTGTGAATTATCCCATTCATACTTTAGGCCCTTCAGGAACAAGCAGCGAATATGCCTCACAATTTTTCCATCGCTGGATGGGTGATCATTATTCTGACAGCTCTCATACGATTCATCTTGATGACTCCTATGAACTGGCAAGAAAAAATATTGATGAAGAGAACGGGTTATTAATTGTCGCCAATGCGTACCCTAAAATTAACGATTTTTATATGGACACCCGTCTGAAACTCTTAGCAACATTCCTTTATGACACGCCTCTTTATGGGCTGGTTGCTAACAGGGTTTTACCGGACAGGCCTTTGACGGTTGCCTCTCATCCGGCGCCTGTTCCATTGATTGCCGAATTACTCCCGGCCGGATTACGTATTGCAAAGATTGTTGAGATGTCTTCTACCAGCGCGGCAGCACAGGCGGTGGCCTGCGGTGAAGTGGATATTGCGTTAACAACAGAAATTGCCGCCAGACTGCATAACCTTAATTTTATTTCGCGCACCCGCCCGATACATATGCCCTGGTCTGTTTTCGCCTCAACGATTCGTAAAGGATAAAAAATGACAATGTTTAAAATGCACACACTTGAAAGTGCACCCGCTGCCAGCCGCCCTTTGCTGCAAAGCTCCATTGACGGTTTCGGCTGGATTCCCTGGCAAAGTGCGTTCATGGCAGAGTCGCCCGCACTGCTCGCTTCTTACCAGTTCGCCCATGACGCCTTCTCTCAGTGCTCGCTGACAGAAGAGGAGCGGGCCGTTGTCTGGATCACCACAGGGCTGCTCAATCAGTGCGCCTATACGGTTCAGGCGCATAGCTGGATTGCGCAGCATAAAGGTGTATCGGCCGACATCCTGAGCAGGCTGACTGAGCAACCTGAAGCCCTGCCGGCGAAGCTGGCTGCGTTATACCACTTTACCCGCGACGTTGCTCTGGCTCAGGGTCAGATATCGCACAACGCGGTTAAGGCGCTTCTGGCTGCAGGGTACAGCCAGCAAAATGCGCTGGATGTGGTGCTTGGGGTCGCCCAGAAAACCATGTCAACGCTGCTTAACAGCATGGCAGATACCCAAATCGAACCGCATTTTCAGACCTTTTCGTCGCGATAACCACGGACATTCACCATGCAATTTATCCATCGTGAGCAGGTTGAGCAGATTTTATCGTCTGCGACATGCCTGCAGTTGAGCCGGGAGGCGTTTACCCTGATGAGCAGGGGCAAAGTTAAACAGACTTTGCGGAGTGTTATCGCTTCTGAGCAGGGTTCCCTGATGGGCACCATGCCCGCTTACATTGAGGATGGCCCCTATGCGGGATTCGGGCTCAAAACAGTCAGAGTCGATTTCAATCATCACAATCAGTCTACGTCCCATGAGGGGTGTATCCTGCTTTACGATGCCACTGATGAGGGCGATATCGTGCTGGTTGATGCCGCGTCTGTGACAGAATTACGCACAGCCGCCGCATCTGCACTGGCTACGGACCTGCTTGCTCACCAGAACGCAAGCCATCTGGCAATCCTGGGAACAGGGGTTCAGGCGCGAAAACATGTTCAGATGATCATGGCCGTTCGTGCAATCACGTATATCTCAGTCTGGGGAAGAAGCCGGGCTGGCGCGGCGCAGTTTGCAGCGTGGTGTCAGCACTATTCCGGGCTGCCCGTTACGGTTGCGGAAACGCCTGCTCAGGCCATCGCTCAGGCGGATATCATTTGTACGGTGACAGCGGCAAAAGCACCGTTTCTTCGCGCCAGCGATCTGCCTGCGCGCTGTCATATCAATGCCGTGGGGGCGTCTGCCCCCGGCTTTCAGGAAGTGGCGCCAGATATCTACACGGCGGTCAATCTGTATTTGGATTCCAGAGAGGCCGTCTGGAACGCCTCCTCCTGCCTACTTAAGGCAAAACAGCAAGGATTATTACTTCAGGACGCTTCAGGCACGGAAATAGGCACCCTGCTGACCTCAGGCGATCGTCCTGACCTCCCTGTGTCACAGAGAACGCTGTTTAAGTCCGTGGGGCTTGCCGTGCAGGATCTGGTTTTTGCCCGGGCTATCGTCGCCGGAAGCCGGTCCGCTATGAACAATACGCTGAAATAACTTTTCGCCCTCTCTTTCGACAGGAATCACTATGTCAGGAACTGCTCAGATACTCTCTTACATGGCTGCATTGGGACTCGCGGCCGCCATTCCGGGGCCGGGGATGACCGCATTAGTCGCCCGTAGCGTCAGTGGCGGTCTGATGACCGGCTTTACGATGCTGGCTGGCCTCATTCTTGGGGATTTGATCTATTTATCGATTGCCGTCTTTGGTCTGGCGGTAATCGCGCACAACTACACCTCCATTTTTACGCTGATTAACTGGGCTGCTTCACTCTATTTATGCGTGCTGGCATGGCAGTTCTGGTGCCACCAGCCGCAGGCGATAAACATCAATCAGAAAGCGACAAAACGGGAACTGGCATCGGCGTGGTTTTCCGGGCTGACGATTACGCTGGGCAATCCGAAGACCATCGCTTTCTATATGGCGATATTACCTCTGGTGATCTCGCTGGATAATGTCTCGTTGCAGATGTGGGGGGGAATGCTGGTGCCACTAACCGTATTTGTCCTGCTCTGTATTGGCGCAGTTTTCATTCTGGCGGCGCTCAGAATACGCCACCTCCTCACCAGCGAAAAAGCGCAACGACGCCTTTTCCGATCGGCCGGTTTCATTATGATGCTGGCCGCGGCAGGCATGGTCATTAAGACGCTGTAAAATCCGGTGGCTCCGCCTGCCGGCAGGGGCGGACTGGCACGTCTGTCCGGGATTGGCGGCAGTTGCGAACCCGACGGTCAGCGGCAGGGGCGGTAAGACGTGCGGCTGACCTGTCGCCTTGATATCAGCCTGATCGCTTAACGCCACGCCGGTGGCCGTCAGGCTGCAGGGGGGCTAGGCTGCACAGCCTGAATGCTGCGGGAAACGGACAGCAGCTTGCGGCTGCGAGATAACACATAGTTAACGCTGCACGGTTTCTCTGGCCGCTGCCAGCGCAGCAGCTGGAGGGTGATAAGCCCCGCAGCAGTTCACCGACTCACCCTCATGGAAGTTAACCGTCCTCCGCAGGCCTGCGTTACTTAACCTCTGCTTCCCTTTCGCGACGATCAGCGTCCCTCCTGACGATTACCGTTAATCAGCGCCAGAGATTCCCCGCTGCCTGCTCATTTACGGCATGCCCGTCACATAAACTAAAACTGCCTCATACTTTTCTGTGACAAATAACACAACCTGATTACATCTTCCGGCGGAGATGATTTTTTATCGTGATAATAGTTTTACTGAGTACATTAATGTTGTACTGAGTACAACAAGGCACTTTGCGCTTAGCGCGTTAAGTGATGAAAAAATTGTGAGGATCATCATGTCTGAAAAACAGCACATCACGACTTTCTCTGCCGATATTGAGCAGCAGACCGTTAAGAAGGTGGTCTGGCGCATTTTGCCCTTCCTGATTATTTGTTATCTGATTGCCATTATCGATCGCGGCAACATTGGTATGGCTTCGTTACAGATGAACGAAGATTTAGGACTGTCGAAAGCGGTATTTGGTTTTGCGAGCAGTCTGTTTTTCGTCGGTTACTTCCTGTTCGAGGTTCCCAGCAACCTCGCCATGCAGAAAATAGGCGCAAAAATCTGGATCTCCCGCATTATGGTGTCGTGGGGCATCATCTCGGTTTGTACCGCCTTTGTAGAGAGCGCCAATACCCTCTATGTACTGCGCTTTCTACTGGGGGCCGCGGAGGCAGGATTTTTCCCGGGCGTGATTCTGTATCTGACATACTGGATCCCCGGTAAGTACCGTGCCCGCGTGATTGCGACTTTCATGGTGGCTATTCCTGCAGCGAATTTTGTTGGATCGCCAATTTCTGGTCTGATTCTATCACTGGATGGCTGGCTGGGCATGCGTGGCTGGCACTGGCTATTCATCCTGGAAGGCATTCCTGCGGTGATTCTGGGGATTGCGGCTTTCTTCGTATTAAGCAATCGTCCCACCAGTGCCAGCTGGTTAAATGAGGAACAAAAAGCGTGGCTGAACAGCACCCTTGAAGCTGAAAATGCGAAGAAGAAAGCCATTGGTCACATCTCTCTCTGGCAATTGCTGCGTCACAAACATATCTGGGTAATGGCGCTGATCTATGCAGGTGCGTCTGCGGCAGGCTCAACGCTAAGCGTCTGGTCTCCGCAACTGCTTAAATCGTTTGGTCTGGATAACCTGACCACCGGTTTGATCAATGCAATTCCATATGGTCTGGCATCGGTTCTTATGATTGTCTGGGGCAGAAGTTCTGACCGCAGCGGCGAGCGTCGCTGGCACACCGCGTTAACGCTGTTTCTGATTGCGGGTGGTTTGCTGTCCGCCTTCATCACCAATAGTCTGACCGGCAGCGTTGTCATCCTGTCGCTGGTTCTGATCGGCGCGTATTCGATGAAAGGGCCTTTCTGGGCACTGGCATCGGGGTGGATGTCATCCACTACCGCTGCTGCGGGCCTTGCTGCAATCGGCGCGGTGGCCAATCTGATTGGGGGAGGACTGATGGTTAACGTTTACGGCATTATTAATCAGGCGACCGGCAGTCATACTCTTGCCATGGTACCACTGGCTATCCTCTGCGGTGCTGGAGGTATCGCTGTGCTGGTCATGGGCCGTAAAAAAGAGTCGGCGATTAACGTTGAGAATAACGCTTCGCCAGTCGGCAAATAATCTCACCAGGCCAGCAGACATTAATCAAAATGTCTGCTGGTCACACCGCCCGGCTTTTTATCCTCGTAACTAACGCGCCGCTTGCTGCAGACACCTCAACCAGTGAGAACTGCCTGATAGCCTCAACGCTAAAGTGCATGATGAAACCAGCAACACAATACTGCTGCACATCCTTCTGGCGGGTTTTAAAAAGTCTGAGAGAAGTGCACATGAACCTGCGCTGAAACGACGACAAAACGATCTGACACTCATCCTCGTCCAGAAAGAGATCAGTAACAATCTGACAAGAAAATTCCTTTCCTCATCACTACTGACTTAAACAATCTCAGGCTAGTTTATCCAATTAAAATGGATATACGGAGCCGCTAAACGTGTTTACATCCTCTCTGAATCATTCAGCATGCGGGCTTATAGTTATATTGACGTTAGGGCTGGCAGTTTCCATACCCAATGCGAACGCGGTTAACGCTGAAGAAAACCAGCAGATTAACGGTCTTGTCAGAGAGCCACTCATGCTACCTGTGACTTTACCAGAGGGTAAGCCAGCACTCCTGGAAGCTTTCGTGACGCGACCCGCCGGAGATAAACGCTGGCCTGTTGCCCTTATCACCCACGGCACGGCGGAGACGGCTGAGTTCGATCGGCTGGAAATGAACCCGAACTGGATGTCAGGAATGGCACTGGCATTCGCCCGGCACGGCTATGCGGCGGTGGTCGTTATGCGTGAAGGTTACGGGTATTCAAGCGGCGGTGCTGAATATACCGGCAGTACCTGTGTTGAGCCGCGGCATGATCTTGCCGGAAAACGGGATGCTGACGACCTGCTGGGAGCGCTCAACGCTATCACGCATGAGCCCTGGGCATCCCATCATTCAGCCATTCTCGCCGGGATGTCAGCGGGGGGTTTTGGCGTCCTGGCCACGGGGGCCCGCCAGCCAAAAGGGGTTCAGGCAATCATCAACTTTGACGGCGGGCGGGGTGCCGGAAAGGGTGGGTCGTTGTGTGACAGAGCCGGGTTACTTAAAAGCTTTGCTTCCATGGGCGCCACTTCGCGCATTCCTTCGCTTTGGCTCTATTCGCAAAACGACACATTATTCCCGCCTTTCACCGGCATCTCTTTTTTCCATTCTTATACTTCAGCAGGTGGTCTCGCCAGCTTTATCGTGATGCCACCTTATGATACTAACGGTCATACTTTTATAGAATCCGCACCTGAAGATTTCTGGTGGCATCCTGTCGCTGAATTTCTTCAGAAACAGCGGTTGGCATACAAGGCGATAGTGGCGACACGCATTGAAAGACTGCCTCTGCCGCAGACTCTCAATAGCGCCTCAGGAACCTTAGCATTCAGAAAATATGAATCTGCACAGCTTTATGAAAAAGCATTTGCTACCGATGTCAGAGGTGATTGGGGAGTGTCTTACCGGGCGCGCACAACGGAAGATGCTGCTGCGAGGGCGCTTAGCAACTGTCAGATGCATGAGCATACCGCGAATGTGAAGTGCAGGATTTATGCTGTCAATAACACCCTCATGCCGTGATAAAATTAAATGGGTCAGTAACGTGATTCCTCGGGTGGAATGAACGTCTCTGCATATTGCGGTGTATTCTCATTAATCAGGTTTACGGGAAGGGTGTACGGCTTAATAAAGACACCTTCCCATGACCGGGATGTTTAATAGGCAAAAAAGGAATAGATGTGGAAGTAATTGCAGAACTGTGTCCTCCAGAGGAATGGGAATCAATGGTGAACATTTTTACTGAAATGGAAGAATACTATTACGGTAAAGGAATTATTCATGAGTCACTGTTGAAAAACTATCTTCATACTCAACTGTTCAGCACACTCTCTGGCACACAGGTCATCAGGGCGCGCTGTGGTACCCACATCGTTGGGCTGGCCTGCTGCACTATTCTTTATCCTTCTCCCCGGTATAGCGGTGAGTTTCACATCAAAGAACTTTTCGTCTCTCAACATGAGAGAGGCAAAGGGATTGGTAAATCACTCATGCAGTTTATGGCGCAACTTGCCCTTAAGCAGGCGTGTCTCAGCCTGAGCTGGAACGCGGAAAAATCCAACCATCGGGCAAACCGTTTTTACCAGTCACTCGGCGGAAAGATCAACGACAGTATCGTGAGTTATTCTCTGCAGGGTGACTCCCTGAGAACACTGGCTACTGAAGGTTAATCAGATCCTCACAACGCTGACCTGAAGAGAAGATAATCGGTAGCACGCTTTCATGAGTTGTCAGCCGTTTTCAGGGAGGTCAGCACGATCGCCACGGGTTGATGGATGCGAAATCACAAGAAATTCCACCGGGAACCCGGTGTCATTTCTGGCCTGATGCTTTGCTCCCGGCGGGATTTCGAGTCCTTGCTGAGCCTTGATGTCATGTTTCTCACCCTCTGACTCCATGGTAAGAACACCACTGAGTACAAAGAAAAATTGTCTTGAGACGGCGTGCCAGTGGCGTTTTTCAGACGTGCCTTGTGGCATCTTTTCATGAATGACCAGCATGTCCTGGCGATTTAACAGATACCAGCCGTCGCATTCTTCACCCCATACATAGTGCTCTGCGTTTTCCTTAGAAATCATCCTTATCGTCCTTTTAGCTGAATCTAATGAGTGCCTTCAGGATGAGATACAGCACTGAGTGAGTCATGTCTAATCTTTGACACTCAGAATTACGCTGCTGGACTTCCTTCCTTAAGCGTTACCGCCAGAACATCCAGAATGTTACGTGCTGCAACAGTGCCCATCTTCACGTAAGAGTTATCACTGACGCCGCCGATGTGTGGCGACAGAATTACGTTCTCAACATTCTGCCAGATATGTGGTGCCGTGAGGGGTTCTGAGTGGAAACTGTCCAGTGCGGCCCAGGCCACGGTGCCATTCTTCAGCGCCGCGCTCAGCGCGTCATCATCAATGAGTCCGCCGCGTGCGGTGTTCACCAGAATGGCGCCTTTTTTAAACAACGCCAGTTTCTCTGCGTTAATCATCTGGCGCGTCTGTTCGGTGAGCGGGCAGTGCAGCGAAATGACGTCAGACTGTTGCAGCAAATCGTCAAGTGAGGAGGACTCACACTCATCAGGGAAGGTTTTGGCAAAAGGATCATAGGCGAGAACCTTCATGCCAAAAGCCCGGCCAATGCGGGCAACGCGACCACCAATTGCGCCCAGCCCCACCAGTCCCAGTGTTCTGCCTTCCAGCTCAATGGACTTATGGGTGGATTTATCCCAGTATCCCTGACGCATACGCTGATCCAGCGTTATCACCGATTTGGCGCAGGCCAGAATCAGCGCCCAGGTATGCTCGGCCACGGCCGCTGCGTTGGCACCCGGCGCGGACTGGACACTGATATGGCGTTCTGCCGCTGCTTTTTGATCAATAACGTCAATGCCGCTGCCATGTTTGGAAACCACCCGCAGGGCAGGTGCGGCGTCCATGATGCGGGCGTTGATTTTACCGTAGCGGACGATAATCCCCACCGGGTTGTGCTGCTGGCAGAGCTGGAATAGCGTGTCTTCGTCAGGTTGCTTGCCAGCATAAACGATGCGGAATTCAGTCAGCAGATTCAGCGCCTGCGGTGCCAGATCGTTGCCGGTCACCAGAATGACGGAAGATGATGTTGTCATCACAGTGTCTCCCCCTCGTGCAGCATGCCTGCGATTTGAAGCGATTTCTCTAACCAGGGTGCGCGCAGGTCGCCATCACGAATGGCTGCAATGCGGCCGGTCTCAAAATCCAGTTTTTTCTGTGCCAGTTCGAGCAGCACCGGAACGGCTTCACGCGGCAGAACCACCACGCCATCAATATCACCAATGACAAGATCGCCTGGCTGAATGGCTGCGCCCGCCACAGAAACAGGGAAGTTAACGCGTCCCGCAACAGATTTAGTCGGGCCGCAGGGATTCAAGCCTGCAGAGAAAACCGGGAATCCGTTTGCGCTCAGTGAATCGGCATCACGCACCGCACCATCAATAATGATTCCGGCGATACCAGACGCTTCAGCCTGAGTGGACATAATTTCCCCGATTAAGGCACAGCTGATATCGCCTTTGCCATCGACAACAATCACATCACCTGGCTGAGCAATTGCCAGTGCGGCGTGAATGGCGAGGTTATCGCCTGGCCTGACTTCAACGGTAATTGCCGGTCCGGCGACTTTCATCGTCGGGGAGACAGGTTTAACGCGACCATGCAGCGTTCCACGTCGTCCGGCAACATCAGCGAGTATCGCTGCCTGATACTGCGCAGCCTGTTTTACGAGCTCTGGCGCGACACGGATGATGTCGCGATTGATAAAGGTATTCTCTGCATTAGGCATAAATCATTCCTCGTTTGTTTTACCAGGTACAATCATGTTGTACAATATAAAACAACTATATCTATGTTAATTCCGATCGCACCAGTGTTAAGCGTTCATTTGTGATGTAAATACGATGTGAATCACAAATTGCGCGGTAAACTGCCTGCCGTCGCACACAGGAGGACGTACCGATGGGGAATGAAGGCGTAATTGCCGTAGAAAAAGCGCTGGCGCTGCTGGATTGTTTCAAACCTGGCGAGGAGTCGCTGACGCTTACCGCCCTGGCGCAGCTGTCGGGCTACCATAAAACGACGGTTTATCGCCTGATGAACTCACTTGAGCGCATGAACTATGTGATTCGCCGCGACAATGGCGTTTACACTCTGGGGCCCAGACTGCTTTATCTGGGCAAGCTCTATGAGCAGTCCTTCCATCTGGCGAGTATTGTTCAGCCTGAACTGCATGCACTGGCGACCGCGACGGGCGAAAGTGCCTCATGGTATGTGATGGAAAATGAGCAACGACTCTGCCTTTTCAGAGCCGAGCCGTCGGAAGGATTACGCGAAACGCGTCTGCCGGGCACCTTTCTGCCGCTGGATAATTCTGCTATCGGACAGGTGCTTCGCTACTGGGGTCTGAATGAACCTCTGTTTGACACTGCGCCTATGCTTCCCCTGTTCACGTCAGGTATACGCGATCCGCATATCGCGGCGTTCTCAGTACCGGTGTTTGGCGAAGGTGACAAACTGATTGCGGCGCTGGCACTGACCGGGCCCGCATCACGCCTGACGCAGACAACGTGTGACGGTGGGTTGGGTAAACTGATGAAAGAGGTGGCCAGCAGGCTTTCGATTAAATCAGGCGCGCACAAAGTGATGTGCGATAACTTTTATAAAATTTAGCGGTCAGCTTAACCCGCCTGCAGCGAGGCTTTTATGCACGGATTTAACCCGCCGGCGTTTAAAACCTCGCTCTTGTCATGAAAAAATCCCCACTTCCCGACCTCAACATGAATTTCCTTCATGTTCGTTGAAATTTAATCACTTTTTTTCAACCCGGCGTTGAGGCATAAAGTAAGAATTGTTAATAACTTTGAGTCATATGAATGCTTGTAAAGGGATAGTAACGCTGGAAAAACCCTTAAAACAACCATTCATCTCAGCGACCAGGATACCCGATAGCGATGAACAATTTAGCCTTTACCCTCAAGCGCATTCGTTTCGACGAAAACTATAATCCTTCGAAAAATACGCGGGCGACGACTAACTTCGCTAATTTAGCGCGCGGCGAAAAACGTCAGGAAAATCTGCATAACGCCCTGGCGATGATCGACAATCGTTTCAACGCGCTGGCGCACTGGGACAATCCTAAAAGCGATCGCTATTCTGTTGAACTTGAGATTATTTCTGCTGAGCTGAATCTTCGCCCGGAAAGTTCCGACGAGCTGTTCCCGGCGATTGAAATTCTTAAAACGCACATCATGGATCATCAAACCGGTCAGCGCATTGAAGGGATTGTCGGCAATAACTTCTCATCCTATGTGCGTGATTATGATTTCAGTGTCGTGCTTGCAGAGCACAATAAAGGCCAGTCAGAATTCAGTCTGCCGGATGATTTTGGTCAGCTGCACGGCAATATTTTTAAAAGCTTTGTAAATTCAGCGGCCTATAAAGAGAGCTTCAGTAAATCGCCGGTTATCTGCCTGAGCGTGTCGAGCAAAAACACCTACGTGCGCACCGGTAACCATCATCCGGTACTGGGCATCGAATATCAGCAGGATGCGCCTTCCCTGACTGACGTTTACTTCGGAAAAATGGGTCTGAAAGTGCGTTTCTTTATGCCGCAGGGCAGTGTTGCGCCGCTGGCCTTCTACTTCCATGGCGACCTGCTCAGCGATTACACCAATCTTGAGCTGATCAGCACCATCAGTACGATGGAAACGTTCCAGAAAATCTATCGCCCGGAAATTTATAACGCCAATTCTGCAGCCGGACAGTGCTATCAGCCCACGCTGCAGCATCAGGATTATTCATTAACCCGTATTGTTTACGATCGCGAAGAGCGCAGCCGACTGGCCGTCGAGCAGGGCAGGTTTACTGAGGCGCATTTCATCAAGCCTAATCAGACACTTCTTGCACAATGGTCTGCTGAATTCGTTCTTTGATTAATTAAAACCAGAAGGTCACCTGCTATGAAAACCTTATTACCGACATCCACCGCGGGCAGCCTGCCTAAACCTTCATGGATTGCGCAGCCAGAGGTGCTCTGGTCACCCTGGAAATTGCAGGATGATGAGTTAGTTGACGGCAAAAGAGATGCGCTGCGTCTGTGTCTGGACGATCAGGTTCGTGCCGGTATTGATATCGTCAGTGATGGCGAGCAAACCCGTCAGCACTTCGTGACGACGTTTATTGAGCACCTCAGCGGTGTGGATTTTGAAAAGCGCGAAGTGGTCCGCATCCGTAATCGTTACGACGCGAGCGTTCCGACCGTGGTGGGTGAAGTCTCACGTCAGAAGCCTGTGTTTGTTGAAGATGCGAAAATCCTGCGCAAACTGACCGATCGTCCTATTAAGTGGGCGTTGCCGGGGCCAATGACGATGATCGATACCCTGTATGACAATCACTACAAAAGTCGTGAAAAGCTGGCCTGGGAATTCGCAAAAATCCTGAATCAGGAAGCCAAAGAGTTAGAAGCAGCAGGCGTGGATATCATTCAGTTTGATGAGCCTGCGTTTAACGTCTTCTTCGATGAGGTGAATGACTGGGGTATTGCTGCGTTAGAGCGTGCCATCGAAGGTCTGAAGTGCGAAACCGCCGTTCATATCTGTTATGGCTACGGCATTAAGGCGAATACCGACTGGAAGAAAACGCTGGGTACAGAGTGGCGTCAGTATGAAGAGGTATTCCCAAAACTTCAGCGTTCGGCTATCGATATCGTTTCACTGGAGTGTCAGAACTCGCGCGTTCCGATGGACCTGATCGAGCTGATTCGCGGTAAAAAAGTCATGGTCGGTGCTATCGACGTGGCAACCCATGAAATTGAGACACCTGAAGCAGTGGCAAACACGCTGCGCAAGGCGCTGCAGTTTGTGGATGCTGAAAATCTCTATCCTTCTACCAACTGCGGCATGATCCCGCTGCCGCGTCAGGTGGCCAATGGCAAACTGCATGCGTTGAGTGCCGGCGCAGAGATTGTCCGCAGAGAGATTCTGGGAAAATAAACTTTTCCTGAGCAGGCTCAGTCCGGCTGGCGATTCGCTAGTGAGAAACCAAAAGCCGGACTGAGTAGTATTCCCTGTGCTGGGAGTGGGTTTGCACAGGGATACGTGTCAGCATTAAAATTACGCTACTACCTATCTTCTGCACCTTCTCTTTTCCCGCCAGCCTCATCGTTAAAATATCTTCTTACCTGATCCCTTACTCATATCGTCATGTTATATCTGTTGTTAAAGCTGATATTTTCAGTCAATCATCAGGTAAAAGGATCGAAGATGAATACAATATTTGAGTGGCGCCATAACCATTATCTGATCAGTACCGACAAGAAAAAATCAGACCAAAAGGCTAACCGGGAGAACTATATCTGGACGATGACGCGGCCTGATATCTATGCCGGGAATAATCGTTAAATAACCACGGCTAAACAGCGATAATCCGTTCAGATACAGCGCGGTGTAAATACATCATCAAGCATGGATGTCTGCCAATAAACGGATCAGACTGGCCGCAGGACGATCACAGCGTATCGACACGCCTTGCTGGTGTTATTTCTGAAGACACAATCAGCCGGATCGCCCAGTTCCAGACAATCGCCAGCCGCCATTTCATACGTGCTGGAGCCCGCTTCGAAGGTCAATGACCCTTCCAGTACCCATATAAGCTGACGTCTCGAAATATACGAGATAGCGGGCATCGGCACAGCGGTATTGGCGGGCAGTTCGACACTGACCAGATCGACCGGCATCTCACCCGGTGAAACGTGCCGACGCAAATAGCCGGTTTCAGGATCCTGCCATACCGGCTGATTTTCGTGCCTGACCAGCGTTCCTGTCTGAACTTCGGTCTGGGCCAGAAGCTGCGAGATGCTCATGTCAAAAGAGCCCGAAAGCCGCGCTAACAGCACTGCCGTCGGGCTGCTCTCTCCACGCTCAATTTTGTGGATCATCGCCCGCGATACACCGGAGTGACCTGCAAGGTCAGTCAGTGACCAGCCGCGTCTTTCTCTTTCATCTTTAACCTTTAATCCGATCCGGATATTCAGGCTATCTTCTTTACTGGACATTTCATCTAACATAATGGATAACTATCATTGTGTACAATTCATCTACTTTAGTGAATGGGCAAAGGGGTGTCTACCATGATTATTCGTGCGGCTATTGAAAGTGATGCTGATGTGATTGCTGAGATTTATAACGATGCGGTGCTTAACACCACGGCTATCTGGAATGAAAGCAGGGTAGATGTCGCGAACCGCATCGCATGGATACACAGTCGTCAGCAGGCGGGTTTTCCTGTGATAGTGGCAACGGACAACGATGAAAGCGTGCTGGGATATGCCTCATTCGGTGACTGGCGGCCCTGGGATGGATATCGCCACACCGTTGAACACTCTGTTTATGTTCATAATCACGCGCGGGGACAAGGCATAGGTGATGCCCTGATGCGGACGTTAATTCAGCTTGCCTGTAAGAGCAAAAAGCACGTGATGGTGGCGGGCATTGAATCGGAAAATGTAGCGTCAATCACACTGCATAAAAAGCTGGGCTTCACGGAGGCGGGCACCATGAAAGAAGTCGGCAATAAATTCGGGCGCTGGCTGGATCTGACATTTATGCAGTTGCGTCTGGATGACCGCAAACATCCATGACTATCACTGCCTGAAAGTTAACGCGCGCATGTGATGGCGGACATCCTTTGGAGGCTGAACGACATCGTGTGAATGAATTGTAAATTCATACACCAGCCGATATAACAGACGGATAACCACGCATCACCGAGGCAATGATGGCGCTTTCACACGAGTTAGTCCTGATCTTCACCACCTATCTTGTCGCCACGGCCAGTCCCGGGCCGAGCAATATGGCCATAATGGGCACGGCAATGAAAAAGGGCAGAGGTGCCGCACTGGCGCTGGCGGCGGGTGTCGTGAGTGGTTCAATGATCTGGGCGCTGCTTGCCGCCTGCGGTGTGCTGACCGTGCTGGCAACCTTCGCCCAGTTACTGATTGCGTTAAAAATCGGCGGTGGCTTGTATCTGCTCTGGCTGGCCTTTAAAGCGGGCAAATCAGCATTACGTCGCACGGAAGCCAGTGACTTTACCGCCAGCGATGATCGTGTAGCTTATGGCAGACTTTTCCGGCAGGGAATACTGATGCATATCGGCAATCCTAAAGCGATTCTCACCTGGGTAGCCATCATGTCATTTGCACTGAAGCCGGAGGGGATGGCGTCAACGCTACCGATTATTATCTGCGGCTGTGCGGCCATTTGCATGTTTGTCTTCGGCGGATATGCTCTGCTGTTCTCAACTGCCGTCATGAGCGCCTTTTACCGTCGGATTCGTCGAGGACTCGATGCGCTGTTAGCCTGCTGCTTTGGTCTGGCAGGGTTAAAACTGATATTCAGCCGCAACTCGTGACCTTTAATGATGAGTGATAGAATTTTGCTTCTGGCTTAAAACCTGAAATGATCGGGCAATTTCAGAATCCCCACTTACAAGGCAAAAAAATGCAAGGCGCATGTCTCTGCGGAACCGTGACTTTTGAACTATCTGTTACACCCAGCCACTTTTATCGGTGCCACTGTTCACTCTGCAGAAAGCAAAGCGGAACCGGATACAATCTTGCAACGCTGGTGAATGAGACAGACTTTAGCTGGCTATCCGGTGAAAGCCAGCTCGCTTCCTGGCGTAAACCGACCGGTTATCGCAACGATTTTTGTTCCAGCTGTGGTTCGACCGTACCTAACGCGCTGGGTGACAGGCCCTATATCTGGATCCCGGTGGGTTTACTCAATGAACCTGCCGATATGCAGTGCATCGGAGACTACTGTACCGATGACGCGATGCCCTGGGATTCTACCCGTTCAGAGACAAATCATGCCGGGCCTGTTGAGTCGCTGAATGCACTATTGGCGAGCTTAACGTTACTGGATTAATAACAGCAGCCATGGTCAGTTATTCGTAAACGTTAAGCCCCAGTATTTCAGACAGGCATTCACATCAGTTGAAGAATGCAGCAGAAGCTTAGGCAGTCTGACATGGTCATAAAGTTTCTTATGGCGCTTTCTGTTCTTTGGGGCAGTAAGGATAATATATTTCAGCATATCCAGGGTTACATGCTCTTTGCGTATTCCGAGACCGCCAACTCGCGGCGTGAATGAGTAGCATCTGCGAATATACCGAAACAGCGCCACTGGCACTTTTACATCCAGAAGAATGAATCCGGTGGCGCGCGCGAGACGTTCTTCAATACATTTTGTGTAATTCCCATCCATAACCCATTTTTCCTGACTCACCGCGGCAGCGTGCAAGCGGAGAAATTCAGCCGGTGCTCTTGGAATCCATTGGCTTCCCGGAAGATGGTGAAGTTGATCCAGATGAATGGCAGGTAATGCTGTTTTGTGGGAGATAGCGTCCGCTAAAGTCGATTTTCCGCTGTTCGACGGGCCCATAATACAAATGCGCGGTCCGAGCGCGTCTAAAGAAAGTAGTGTGGTCACAATATTTTCCGGGAATTATCCTGTCAGGAAAAAGATAAATGAGTACAGCTCTGAAAGCCATCCGCATACCGCAATGATGAGATTCAACGGGTAAAAAGCGTGTAATAACGCCACCAATGGTAAAGGTTCGGGAACAAAAAGCACAGATTACACATTTACAAATTTAAATGTGTAAATATAATGGCGCCTCTTCACACATCAGAGGACTTTTTGTTATGCCGTCACTTTTTACCCCCCTGAACCTGGGCGATCTCAAACTTCGAAACCGCATTGTCCTGCCGCCGCTGACGCGTTGCCGCAGTGAACAGCCGGGCAATATTCCCGGCGATATGATGGTGGAATACTACCGTCAGCGTGCCGGTGCGGGACTGATGGTCACTGAAGGCACCCAGATTGAGCCTCGCGGGCAGGGCTATGCATGGACGCCGGGGATCCATAGCGACGCGCAAATCGCGGGCTGGAAAAAGGTTACAGAGGCGGTACATCAGGAAGGTGCCACCATTTTCTGCCAGCTCTGGCATGTTGGCCGCGTGTCACACAATGAACTTCAGCCAGGTAAACAGCCACCGGTAGCGCCTTCAGCCATCGCAGCCGATAACGTCCGGGTATTTATTGAAACCGGGCCAGGCGCGGGGATACTGACCGCACCCAGCGAGCCACGGGCACTGACCACAGAGGAAGTTAAAGAGATCGTTGCGCTTTACCGACAGGCAGCGGAGAACGCCAAAGCAGCCGGTTTCGACGGCGTGGAACTGCATTCCGCTAACGGCTATCTGATTAACCAGTTTATTTCAGAGCATACTAATCTGCGTACGGATGAATATGGTGGCTCAGCGGAGAATCGTCTGCGCTTCCTGCGTGAAGTCGTTGAGGCCGTCAGCTCGGTCTTTGGCAGCCATCGCGTGGGCGTCCGGTTTGCCCCTCTGTTTTCGAGTACTGACGAAGAGCGCGTTTATCTCGGTCTGGTTGAAAGCGATCCCCATGCCACCTACATCCGTGCCGCTAAACTGTTGAATGAACTTGAAGTCGGTTATCTCTCCATTGCCGAAGCGGACTGGGATAATAGCCCGGACATGCCTGAAAGTTTCCGCGTTGCGCTGCGGGAAACATTCCGCTCTCCGATCATCTATTCCGGTCGTTACACGGCTGAAAAAGCGCAGCATGTACTGGAAAAAGGCTGGGGCGATCTGTTTGGTTTTGGTCGTTCATTTATCGCTAATCCTGATTTGCCTGCACGCATTAAATCAGGTCATCCGCTGAATGAGGTCGACCACGCCTCTCTGTATGGCGGCACGGAGAAGGGTTATACTGACTATCCTGTTTTTCAATCCTGATACTCTGTGAGGCGGCATGTCCCCCGAAAATGCCCTGAAGTTACTGTCCAATCCAACCCGAGTGGCAGTGCTGAAGTGGCTTAAACATCCTGAAGAAGCGTTTGCGGGCTATACCCAGCTCTATCCCTTCGATCAGTATGGCGTCTGTGCCAGCCTCATACAGGACAAGGCGGGCTTATCACAGCCCGCCACGTCGTTATGCCTGAAAGCACTTCACAGTGCCGGGCTGGTCGAAGCCAGCAAAGTGGGCAAATGGACCTATTATCGTCGTGCTGAACCGCGTATTCGTGAAATCACCGACGTGCTGACACAATCACTGCAGGCGCTGTAAGGCGACTGCAGTTTAAACACCCTCTCATTGCCTACTGCTAACGCATTGCATTTGACTCTGGCGCAAAACCTTGCCTGTCCCCTAAAATTCTTAGCAGCCATCCTGTGCGCGCTTGACGAAGCTGCCCGCTTCACTTACAACTAAACCCGTCAGGGGAGTCTCGCCAGAGAGACTGAGAGGCTAATAGCGCATCGCGCGGCTTAGCGACCCTTAGAACCTGACCCAGTTGATACTGGCGTAGGAAGACGGGTATCGCATCAGATACTTGCCGCAGGGGCGCATGCACGACGCCTCTGCCTTTTCCCTCCGTATCACGGGTCTTCGTTAACGTATAACGAGGCCAAAGTGAAATATCTCATCCAGAATCTCTCTCTTCCTCGCCGGTGGACATCATGAGCCGCTGGTCGGTGCTTGGCAGTGGCGTGGCCGGGCTGTGCGTCGCCACACTGCTGATGGAGCGGGGAGAAACCGTCGAAATCATTACGCAGCCTGACTGTCGTGCCGCCTCACACTGGGCGGGTGGCATGCTCGCGCCCTGGTGCGAAGCGGAAAGCGCGCCTCAGCAGGTGATCGATTGGGGCCAGCACGCTGCAGGCTGGTGGTCGCAACGTGTTGATGGCGTGGAACAGCAGGGTACGCTGGTGGTTGCGCCGCCGCGTGATAGCCGCGAACTGACGCGCTTCGCCAGCATGACGGAAAAACATGAGTGGGTCGTACCGGGTGATATCGAACCGGCGCTGGAAAATCGCTTTGCCCGTGGTCTGTATTTTGCGGCGGAGGCGCATCTCGATCCCCGCCTGGCGTTGCAGCAACTGCGTGACAAATTACAACAGGCTGGCGTGCCCTTACACAGTGGTGAACCCACCGGCACCATCATTGACTGCCGTGGCATTCACGCCGCGGATCAGCAGCCCGCGCTGCGCGCCGTACGGGGTGAAATGCTGATCCTCCAGACGCATGACGTTCAGCTCTCCCGTCCTGTCCGGCTGCTGCATCCTCGCTTTCCCTGCTATCTGGTGCCCCGAGCAGAAGGGCACTTCATGCTGGGTGCCACCATGGTCGAAAGTCACGACAGCAGTCCGATTAGCGCCAGAGCCATGATGGAGTTGCTAAGCGCCGCTTACAGTCTGCATCCGGCGCTGGCTGAAGCGCGGATTGTGGAGAGCGGCACCGGCCTGCGCCCTGCCTATCAACAGAACCTGCCGGAGGTTCGTTTTGAGAATGGCCGTTTTTCGCTCAATGGGCTGTATCGCCATGGCTTTTTGCTGGCTCCGATCATGGCTGAAAACCTCATGCTGCAACTGACTCAGGAGATGACTCATGCGAGTTCAACTTAATGGACGCACGATTGAAACCGATGCAGGCACGCTGGCGGAACTGCTGCAGGAGCAGCAGATCGACCCGCGCTCCGTCGCCGCCGCGCTGAACGGTGAGTTTGTGCCGCGAAGCCGGTATGCCAGCCAGCAACTTGAGGCGGGTAATCAGCTGGAAATCCTGTCACCGATGCAGGGAGGTTAATGATGTTCTATCAATTTGCGCCGCAATCCCGCTTTCTTCTGGGTACTGCTGGCTATCCGTCTCCCGACATTCTGCAGCAGGCGATCGACGCCTCAGGTGCAGAAATCATTACTGTCAGCCTTCGACGGGAGGGCAGCGAAGGGGGTGCCTTCCGCACGCTACTGCAACAGCTCAACAAGCGCATTCTGCCGAATACAGCCGGTTGCCACACGGTAAAAGAAGCCGTGACAACGGCGCAAATGGCGCGTGAACTGTTCGACACGCCATGGATCAAACTGGAAGTGATCGGCCATGCTGACACGCTGCAACCCGATCCTTTTGCACTGGTTGAAGCCGCGCGCATCCTCTGTGCTGACGGTTTCCAGGTTTTTCCCTATACCACCGAAGATCTGATTGTCGGTGAAAAATTGCTGGAAGCGGGTTGCGAAGTGCTGATGCCCTGGGGCGCGCCAATTGGCTCCGGTCAGGGGCTGCGCAATATCGAAGGGCTGCGCACGATGCGTGCGTGGTTTAAAGATGTGCCGCTGATTATCGACGCAGGTATCGGCTCACCCGGTCAGGCGGCGCAGGCTATGGAGATGGGTTTCGACGGTGTGCTGCTCAACACAGCGGTGGCAAAAGCAGGCGATCCGGTGCGGATGGCCGGTGCGTTTGCTGCTGCGATTTATGGCGGACATCAGGGATTCCAGGCGGGCCTGATGGAGCAGCGTGATATGGCCTCTGCCTCTACGCCCATTTTTGGTCTGGCAGAGTTCTGAGGAGAGACAATGGCGCGTTATCAGCGACAGACCATGTTGCCTGAAATTGGCGAAGCGGGGCAGCAGCGGCTGGCCAGGGCAAGCGTGCTGGTGGTGGGCGCGGGCGGCCTCAGCGCCACCCTGCTGCCGTTACTGGCAGGTGCGGGCGTGGGATTTATTCGTCTTTACGATGGCGATCGTGTTGAACTGCACAATCTTCACCGGCAGACGTTGTTTGGTGTCGGCGATGTGGGCGAGCCTAAAGCACGCTGTGCGCAGCGTGCGCTGGCGCAGCGAAATCCTGACTGCCTTGTCGAGGCGCATTCACACCTGCTGAGCGCCAGTCAGCTACCGCAGGCGCTGGAGGGAATCGATCTGGTGGTGGATGCGGCGGATAACTTCGCCATTACTTATCAGCTTTCTGACGTCTGCTATCCGCGCGACCTGCCGCTGATCTGCGCCTCGGTGCTGGGGCGTAAAGGGTATGTCGGCGGATTCTGCGGCGGTGCGCCCGGCTATCGCGCAGTGTTCCCGCAGTTGCCCGTGGCCTCGGGTAACTGCAATACCGCTGGCGTAATGGGACCTGCGGTGGCGACGCTGGGTGCAATGCAGGCACAGATGGCACTGAGTGTATTACTCAGGCTGATGCCATCGCCGCTTGGCTGCATGATCCAGTGTGACTTTGTGGACTGGCACATCAGGCAGTTTCGCTTCGATGATGCACCTGAGCCGGACACGCCTGGCACGCCTTTTATCGATCGTCTGATGCTCAGGGATGATGACTGCGTTGTGGAGTTGCGTAGTCTGGAGGAGGCGTCTGAAAGTGTGGCTGATAGGGTGTTACGGATTCTGCCGCAGCAGATAGCAGCCTGGCAGCCGCCATCCGATCAGCGCGTGGTGCTGGTGTGCGCCAGTGGCATGCGCGCCGCCCAGGCGGCGGATAACCTTGCCGCGCGGGGCGTTACGCGGCTGGCGCTGATGGCAGCGAATACGCTGTAGGAGGCGGGTTTAAATCACCTCGACCAGCTGGAACGTCTCGAAGATCAGCTCCATTTCGCTGTGGAAATAGCCTTCACGTTCGAAATAGCGCTGATGTTCCTGTCGCCAGTAGTCGAGGCTGAGATCGCCTTCACCCTCCAGCATCGCCATCTCTGGCGTCACGCGGTCAAAGCGCGTCAGGAATAGTCCGGTGGTGCGGATAACACACACCGGCTGCTTTTCGCCGTTCAGAACAATGCTGTAACCGCCCGGCTGAGGCAAGGCATCCTGCTCCTGCCAGCTCCGCAATGAACCGCAGGTAGCCACCTTCTTTCCGGCAATAATCAGCGTTGCAAGCTCGCTGGCTAATTCCGGAGAATCACCAAATGCATCTGTAAATGCACCCGGATATTTGTCCTGTATCTGTTCAAGCGTCATTGTCATCTGCAAATCCTTAGTGAAATAAGCGCCTGACCAGCATAACTGCAGGCCAGCGGCGCCGTTTAGAGGATGTAGCAACGGCTCAAACGCTGCTAATAGCCGTACAGCTTACCCGGCCTGCTTACGGGAAAACAGGCATAATTATCAGGACATTGAAAGAGATGGCGTACTGGCTCTCTTAGCGGTGGTTTAAAGCCTGGCGCGGCAACGGCGGCCGCGCACGTAAAACTAACGCATCAGAAAGCTCGACCAATGTTCGATGTCGTCACCACTGCTGATTTCAGGTTGTACCAGACCATTGACCATAAAGGTCGGGGAAACGTGGATACCATTCTGACGAGCATACTTGCAGTGCCATTTAATCGCGTTCTGCAGGTCAGGCTGATCAAACGCGGCGCTGGCATCTACGCCACTGTACGCTTTAAGACGGTCCAGAATCTGGTTTGGCGTGGTATCGCGATTCGGGCCGGTGCAGTGGTCGGTGAATTCGAACTCTTCACGATGATCGGCCACCGCCTGCATCACCTTCTTCGCTGCGTCTTTACTTTCGCAGGCGGCGGCAAGGATATAGCGGACAATCAGCCCGGAATAAAGATGCCATGGCTGAGATTGCAGCCGGATCTTCACGGTGATTTTATCTTCACCTGCGTGCGCCAGTAATGCGTCTAATTTATTGAATGCACGCACCGAAAAAGGACAGGTAGGTTCCAGGAAAACTTCAAACACTTCGGGGCCATGGCCCCACACCAGGACATCAGCATGCTGATACATCGGTAACTCCTAAAAGATAAACAGGAAGGTAAGACATTTACTCTGGCAAATCCTCTTTATTTCAGCCAGTTGAGAATCAGCCGCAATTGTTACAAAAATCAGCAATCAATCACTGACTGGCGCGTAACAGGAGACAGGCAGGTCCATTGATCGCTAGAATTAAAGGCAATAGCATTCTCATTATCTGACTCTTTATCGTCAGCTGAACTGAAGAGCGCTATAGTTACCCGCAGAGTTTGCTATCTGCATGATGAAGCCATCTCTGCGACTTTCCTGCTGATCGCCTGCCCCGAGCCGATAAGCGTTAAAAGAGGTTAATTTTGCATACCGATCTCACCTGGAAAACTCTGCATCGCGTCATTAACCAGACGATCTCAGACATGCTGGACGAGCAGCAGAGTATCAATGTGTTGTCACTCCGCGCCCGATTGCATGAACTGGCAGAAAAAGAGGAGGATGAGGTCATGGTCTTATGTTACTGGCAGGCGAGTAAAATTTTAATGCGATTGCCCGCCACGGTAACCGCCAGTCAGTTAATGGTTGCTGCACGTCACGCGTTTCGCACACCAATGGATCACGATTTAACCTGAAAGATATTTCACGCACGAAGGTGCCCGCCCCGTTCCCGTTATCCTCTGTTTATCTCCTGAACGCGGTTTTCCCCAACTTCTGTTAAAATTGAACCTCTGCGCCACTTTGCAGGATGCATGCTCGGGAGAA
The DNA here is from genome assembly GCF_014495885.1 of Pantoea sp. MT58. Lineage (NCBI taxonomy): Bacteria > Pseudomonadati > Pseudomonadota > Gammaproteobacteria > Enterobacterales > Erwiniaceae > Pantoea > Pantoea sp. MT58. The sequence continues at coordinate 385,963 of NZ_CP061084.1, read as the reverse complement.
ACTATGTTGTGGATTTGGAATGCCCTGATTGTTCTGGTCACCGTTATCGGTATGGAGATAACGGCTGCACTGGCGCACAAATATATTATGCACGGCTGGGGTTGGGGCTGGCATTTGTCTCATCATGAACCCCATAAAGGCTGGTTTGAGGTTAACGACCTTTATGCAGTGGTATTCGCCTGCCTGTCGATTTTGCTCATTTATCTGGGCAGCACAGGTGTCTGGCCGTTGCAGTGGATTGGCGCGGGGATGACGCTTTACGGTTTGCTCTATTTTATCGTGCATGATGGCCTGGTTCATCAACGCTGGCCGTTCCGCTATGTTCCGCGCCGGGGTTATCTGCGCAGACTTTATATGGCGCACCGCATGCATCATGCTGTACGTGGCAAAGAGGACTGCGTCTCGTTTGGTTTCCTTTATGCGCCGCCGTTGTCAAAACTGCAGGCGACGCTGCGGGAACGTCACGGTGTTAAACGGGGCGCTGCCAGAGGTAAGCGGGACGTGGAGCAGGATACGCCATCCGGGAAGTAACCGCCTGACCTGATGCCGCCACCAGCATAGCCAGTTTCTCGGGTGTGCTGGTGGACTGGCGTTGATCCCACGCCTGTGAACCCGCCTGAACAACTTTCATCCCGATTTTACGATACACCTGTTTAGCAGTAGCAATCGCCCACGCTGAGCGCAGCGGCAAACCGGGCAGTCCGGCTAACGACGACTGGTAATAGGGCTCGGCCGTCTCTACCAGCCGACGGGCAACGCGACTCAGTGCCTGGCGATTATGCGGGTCAGCCAGCGTCTCTCGTGTCAGACCCGCTTCAGTCAGCCACTCGGCGGGCAAATAGCAGCGTCCCGCTTCAGCATCTTCAACGATATCGCGCGCAATATTGGTCAGCTGAAATGCCAGCCCGAGATCACAGGCACGATCCAGCGTGGCATTGTCTCGCACGCCCATAATCTGCGCCATCATCAGACCCACCACGCCCGCCACGTGATAACAGTAGCGCAGCGTATCATCCAGCGTCTGATAGCGTGTCTCGCGAACATCCATCGCAAAACCTGCGAGATGATCAAAGGCATAGGCAGGCAGAATGTCATGCGCCATCGCCACCTCCTGAAAGGCCGCAAAGGCAGGTTCATGCATCTGTGATCCGGCATAGGCCTGACGCGTTTTCATCTCCAGCTGCGCCAGGCGCTGTTCCGCAGATTGCAGCGACGGCGTATTGTTACTGAAGCCCAGCACCTGATCGTCAATCACGTCGTCACAGTGCCGACACCAGGCATAGAGCATCAGCACACTGCGTCGTGTTTTGGCATCAAAAAGCTTCGATGCCGTGGCGAAGCTTTTTGAACCCACTTCCATGGTTTCTACGGCATGGTCGAGCAGTGACGGACTGTTCAAGCCAAATCCTCCAGCATTAATCCTGCAGTGGCTTTGGCCGATCCAATGACGCCCGGAATACCCGCGCCAGGGTGCGTACCCGCCCCAACCAGATAGAGATTTTTGATCGTCTTATCGCGGTTGTGCGGCCGGAACCAGGCGCTCTGCGTCAGGATCGGCTCCACCGAGAACGCCGAGCCCTGATAGGCATTCAACTCATCGCGAAAATCAAACGGCGTGAAGATGCGGTGCGTCACGAGCTGACTGCGCAGGCCCGGCATATAGTGCTGCTCCAGATAGTCGAAGATGCGGTCGCGCAGGCGCGGACCTTCAACACTCCAGTCGATATCGGCGGTGCCGAGATGCGGCACGGGCGCCAGCACGTAATAGCTGCCGCAGCCTTCAGGTGCCAGTGACGGATCGGTCACGCAGGGCGCATGCAGATAGAGTGAGAAGTCCTCTGCCAGCGCGTCTTTGTTGAAGATCTCATCAATTAATTCGCGGTAGCGCGGACCAAAGCAAACGGTATGGTGCGCCAGCTGATCATGATGATGATTCAGGCCAAAATAGATGACAAACAGCGAGTTACTCATGCGCTTATTCTGCAGGGTTTTCCCCTGCGCCACCGATGCCGGATGCTGGCTCAGTAATTCGCTATACGTGTGAACCACATCCGCGTTAGAGGCGACCGCACGGGTCGGGAATACCCGCCCGTCATCCAGATGCACGGCGGTAATTCTATTTTCCAGCGTCTCCAGACGGGCAACGCTGGCATTCAGCTCTACTTCCCCACCCAGATCCTCAAACAGCTTCACCATGCCCTGAACCAGGGCGCCAGTGCCGCCGCGTGGGAACCAGACGCCCCATTCACGTTCCAGTGCATGAATCAGGGTGTAAATTGACGACGTGGCAAAGGGATTTCCGCCCACCAGTAGCGAGTGAAAAGAGAATGCCTGACGAAGATGTTCATCTTCAATGTAGCTTGCCACTTTGCTGTAAACACTGCGCCACGCCTGTAACTTTGCCAGCTGAGGTGCAGCACGCAACATGTCGCGGAAAGAGAGAAACGGCACAGTGCCGAGTTTCAGATAGCCTTCCGCAAACACCGCACGGGAATAGTCTAGAAAGCGCCGATAGCCTTCAACGTCACGCGGGTTAAACGCAGCAATCTGTGCTTCCAGCGCTGGCTGATCGTTGTCATAACTGAATACCTTGCCAGACTCCCAGCAGAGGCGATAAAACGGCTTGACTGGCATCAGCTCGACATAGTCAGAGAGCCTTTTGCCCGCCAGCGTGAACAGCTCTTCAATGGCGCTCGGATCGGTGATTACCGTTGGACCGGCATCAAAGGTGTAGCCCTGATCCTCATAGACATAAGCCCGGCCGCCAGGCTTGTCACGCTGTTCCAGCAGTCGGGTGGGAATACCGGACGCCTGAAGGCGAATGGCCAGAGCCAGACCACCAAAGCCTGCGCCAATTACTGTCGTTCTATTCATTGCATCGCCTGTTGACGGTGAGGAGTCATAATAGCCTGTAATGCCGCCAGTACGGGAACCGGTGGCTTGCCGCTTAGGATACGCAGCCGATCAGACAAAGTGAGTTTTCCCGCATAAAAACGGGCGATCAGATCTTCGGGAAGTCCATAAAAACGTTGCATAACCTGCCAGCGCTGGTCAGCCGGACCCGCGAGAAACAGCATCCGGTTTAGCATGCGGAAGAAGCGCTGCTGCTGCCAGGCCTGACTGGCGAAATGCGCAATGGTGGCGTGCAGGGTTTCAGAGGTAAACGTCTGCATCTGAGCCAGCCGGTCAGCCAGTGAGACCGCCAGTGGCAGAGAGTAGCCAGTGGTAGGATGAAATAACCCGGCACGCAGACCACTGCAGGGTAAATCGCGTTTCTGCCAGAAGGCAGCCACGTCGCCGGTCAGTGTAATCGGTAACGCGCCTTGCTCTTCTCGCAGTAGCTGGTTCAGTTTCCAGCCCTGCTGCGCGGCATAGTCACGGATATTCTCACGGGCGCGATCGCCTTCCAGCGTGGCGTGATCAATATAATGGGTATCTTCAATCAGCACTGTATCGGCAGAAAACGGCAGGCTGTAGACAAAACGATAGCCTGCCTGCTGATCCACCGTCGCATCCATGATGATCGGTTCAGTCAGTCCGTGTGGTTCACTGAGCTGCCACTCCTGCCCGACGAACGACTGGAAGCCCATACGCAACGCGGTATCGGACTGATAGCCACGACCATCGATCACCGCGTCAGTGTCCAGTACGCGGCCATCCTCCAGCGTGACCGAGCGTGAAGCGATGTTCGCCACTCTGGTGTTCAGCAGCAGTTCCGACGCAAATCTGTCACGAATGACCTGCGCAAAACGCTCTGCGGTCACGCAAAAATAGCCACTGTTCAGGGAACGATGTCGTTGAGGAAAGCGCACTTCATAACCGGGCCAGTGATGAACGACCAGTGGCGCAATCCAGTGATGCTGTGTTTCAGTCAGATCTTCCGCATGAAATGACCAGGTGTGATGCGCGCCTGGCTCACTTTCGGCATCAATTAAGAGAATGCGCAGGGACGGCCGCTGCTGACGCAGGCGCAAAGCAATCAGGCCGTTTGCCAGTCCCGCACCCACCAGAATAAGATCATACCGCGGCATAATCTCTCCTCTTAAGCACCGGTTTACGGGTCAGCATCGCCTGTTCGACAATGTCCGCTGCCAGTGTTGTCCCGCCCGCCTGACGAAGGGCGGTGCGCAGCGTTTTCATCTGCTCAACGTAACTCTCATCTGCCAGCAAGGTCTGGAGCTGGCGGGCCATTGAGTGGCTGGTGGTAAAGCGTGATGCGCGACGTCCGATACCGTGCCAGACCACTCTGGCCGCAACGCCTGGCTGATCAAAGGCCAGCGGGATCGCCAGAAGCGGCGTCAGGTGGTTAACTGCATCCAGCACCGTGTTCATCCCGCCGTGGGTGATGGCCAGATCGGCCTGCGCCAGAGCCGCTGCCTGATCGGCAAAATCGACCACCTGAACATGGCTGGCCTGCGCGAGTTTCTCCGCCTGAAACGGTGACAGGCGACCGCAATGCGCCAGCAATAACTGCGCGTCAATCTCCTGACAGGCACGGACGATGGTTTTAAACAGGCCGTAGCGATGACCCTGCAGGGTGCCGAGTGAAGCAAAAACCTTCGGTTTGTCGTCCTGCGTGAAATAGCGTGTCTTCGACGCAGCCGATGACGATTCCGCAGCGCGCAGAGGTCCAACCGCGTGGAAATGGTCGGGCAGGGTCTGGCGGGGAAAATCGAGTGCCGGGATAAGCTGGCTGATCTGTGCCAGCGGTGAAAAACAGTGATGCAGTTTTTCGCGCGGTGCTAATCCCATTGCATGAGCATTGCGGGCGATCACCCGATCGTGACGCCGCATCAGCCAGTCGTAGATTTTTTCACTGGTGCGATAGCGTTCGCGCGCCTGATCTGTCCCTGCATAGTCAAATGGCATCACGGCCAGCGGAAAATCTGCCTCACGGTTTAGCGGCAGCGCACAGGCAACCGAAACGAAAGGCAGATTCAGAAACTCTGCTGCTAATGCACCGGCAGGTTCCATCTGATCGACGATGACGCCATCGATCGCCAGCGTGTTCAGCACCACCGGCAATTCGCGACAGAGCATATCGGTGCTGCGCGCCATCTCATTGATCAGTTTCAGCATCGACGGGCCAAGAGGATGCGCCGCCAGCTGCAGGGTATGCGCCAGACTGCCCGCGGGATGCGAGGCTAAGCCCAGCGGGAAAAAGCCAATTCGCCGGTCAGTGAGAAGCGCGCTGACGTCCGTCTGCTGGATAAAGGTAATCTGGTGTCCGCGCGCGATTAAGGCCTGGCTAAGATGCTGAAGCGCCTGCACATGGCTATAAAAGGGCGGTGCGATGACCGCGTAGTGGCTCATGCAGCATCCTTAACTGACGGCAGCGAGTTTTTTCTCAAACCAGGCCTGAACAAAATGATGTGTGGAATAACCGTCCTGACAGGCCGAGAGCAGGTGCTCGCTGGCGCAACGCAGATGGTCTCGCAGTCGCGTTTCAACTGCCTGAGGCCCAAGCAGATTCACCAGCGTCGATTTACCCTCATCCTGATGGGTATCCTTGCCGGTATCGGCCATGCCGTCGGTAAGATCGTCCAGCAACTGGAAAGCCTGACCGAGATTCAGTGAAAAACGGTGCAGCTGTTCGCGGGTCTCTGCTGACGCTTCTGCCACAATGGAGGCCATCTGCATTGAGGCGCAGAACAGCGTGCTGGTTTTATAGTGATTGGTCATCAGAATGGCATCAGCACTGCGTGGTTTGTCACCCTCTGAGAGATCTTTGAATTGACCCTGCACCAGTCCCTGCATACCTACCGCATGGGATAACTCCGCGACTGCGTCTGCTCGGGCGGCCGCTGTTAAGCCTTCTGCCATGGCGACCACGCCAAATGCCTTACTCAGCAGTGCAACCGCGGCCAGAATCGCCACATGTTCGCCATACTGACAGTGAATGGTCGGACGTCCACGACGCAACTGCGCATCATCCATGCAGGGCATGTCATCCAGAATCAGGGAGGCGGCATGGACCATCTCCACTGCACAGGCGAGATCAAGCAAACCGGTGGGCGTGACGTCGCAACCGAGATCGCGCGCGGCCAGCAGCAACAGTAGCGGACGAATACGCTTTCCCGGTGCCAGCGCACCGTCGCGCATTGCAGCGCCGACCAGGTCACGTTCACTTTCAACCGGTAAAAGCTGATCGAGCCGTTGCTCAATGTCGTTCAACAGGCTCGCAGCCTCACTGCGGTTGAAATTGACGTGTTGTTCTGCACAGACCGTCATCATGGCTGTCCTTATCTACAGAGGAAGTCACAGCAGGTCGAAATTCTTCGATGCCATCTTCAATAATCGTCCCCGACTGCCCTTGCATAGTGGGCAGGTTTTCAAAGAACGGCGGGTAATTCCATTACAACTAAGTGTAGTTCACAGAGATAAAAATGTCGGTAAATTCAGCAGCATTCCGTGTTTAACGTCGATAATTAACGGGGCATTCTGCCTGAATCAACCCAGTAATGCGCGCAGCGTTTTTATCACGCTGGCGACATCCTCGTCAGATAATGCGCCATCTTTGGCGAAACGCACAATTCCCTTCGGATCAATGACGACCACTGACGCGTTTTCCGGCAGAAGATGCCAGCTGTGAGCGGTAACGCCACTGCTGTCGATAATGAATTGCTGCCATGGGTCAGCCTTTTTACTGGACGCAATGCTACGCACTACAAAAATGGCACTGCCGGGCAGAGCATCGTCAGTATTGACGATGGTGGTGGTCTGGAAACGGTCTCGCGGCAGTCGGGCCTGCTGAATGGCATTGATTAAAGGCTCGCTCTGATCTTTCGCAGAGAGACGACCCGCCACATGAATCACCAGACGCACTTTTCCGGTCAGAGTCTGACTATTCCAGCGCTGATAATGAATGTCGCCCTGTTTCAGCACCATTTCGCCTTTGTCGGCGACATAGACGGTGGGGACAGGAAAACCCGTTTTCAGGGTGTGGGCAGTGGCGAAACCCGAAAAAAGAAGGGCTATCATCAATCCATAATGGCGCACAGGGTCCTCACTTCTTTTTGGTTTACGTAGGCCAGCTATCTCATCAGCAGGCAGAAGATTAGTATCACATCTATGTTTCAGATCAATAAAGGCATTTAATAACTGGAGTCAAAATAGCGGGGAAGATCTGATTACTGGAGGTGTGAAATGAGTACAACACTGATGACGCTACCTGAATTTGCCCGTTATATTGGCATCGCAACCCCAACGCTGGCGCGCGCCTTTTGCTGTCGGGGATCGCTGGGAGGTGTGCCGCTGCCACAGGCGCTGGATGATGCCCCGCTGACGCAGCGTCACTGGCTGCGCGACGATGTCTGTCAGTTTGATCATGCCTATAAACGGGTTCAGGCGAGGCAGCAACGTAAAACGCTTTAATCAGCGCGGGGATAGTCCCGCGCTTTCTTATGCAAAATTATCGGGCTTCACCAGGAAACAGACCAGATTAGCCTCACGGTCGCCCACGATTTCAATGGTGTCATCCAGCCCGCTGACTGCGTCTCCACGACCCAGACGGTGATCGCCCACGCGGATAATGCCTTCAAGCACGGTGAGATAAGCGACAAATCCCGGCATTGAAGGCACATTTAGCGTATGGTTGCGCGCCAGCAGCGTGTCGTAGATATAGACCTCCTGGCGCAGTTCCAGTGGCGCGTCAGACGTTTCTGGCCCGGCCAGTTCGGTCCAGCCGTTGGTCATAATGCCCTGGTCGCGTTCCAGCACCTGAGTCATCGCTTCCCCGCCCGGCTGTGAAGGCCGAATCACGGCCTGCAACAGCTCCGCTTCATACAGCGGCACCGACTCTTCGTACTGAACACCTTCACCCGCATTGACCACCATCACTTTCTTTGCAGAGAGCTGTGTGCGCTCGCCGTTGCTGTCCTGATGTTGCATCGAACCGCGCCAAAGGTAAGTGAACACTTCTTCATTCTGATGCTGCTGCATCGGAATCCGGGCATCCAGTTTTAACGACATCAGGTCAACACTGATCAGCGGGCTCAGGGCAGCGCCGGGCCGCTGGCGACGAACGGTGAAAGGACCGTACTCAAAAAGTTGCTCAGGATTTGCTCGCACAATGTTCATGATTAGCTCTTAAATAAAGTGACCAATAACAACGATCATAGACCTCAGACGTAAAATGAGAAGCCGGGGGACTTGCCCGGCTTCGTCAGTTATTTTGAATAATAGACAATTTGCCGTGCTGGCAGCCTACTTGCCCTGTTCGTCACTTTCACCCAGAAAGAAATACCAGAGTGGAATCGACAACAGCCCGGTAAAGACGGTGGAGTAGAGCAGGATCATCATCGCCTGAGTGATATACATAGTCAGTGACCAGTGGCTGAAAGGGATCTGATACTGATCAATCACGCCACCAATCATCGCATTTGCCATTACCGAGATGACAATCAGCGCCAGCACCGTGACGCTGCGCAGAAAATAACGCATCTCTTTACGTTTACCCGCGAAGCGCGACTGAACGATAGCCAGCGGCGACTGCTTATCCGGGGCGATTTCCACCTGAACGATAGCGGCTCGCTGCGCACTGCGCCAGCGCTGAATATCCAGCAGAATCAGCACTATCAGGCTGACACCCATAACGGGCAGGGCATAGCCCAGGGCCAACATGACAATCAGACTGGTACCCTGTGCGTAGCGCGGCAGTGACAGCCAGGCGGACAACAGCGTCTGCGATGGGCTGAGCTGAGGAACAGCCGGGCGACGTATCCACCACATGCGGTAGCCCAGCACAATCATTGTGCAGAGACCAAGGCCAAACAGCGCCAGAATCAGCTGGTTGGGCAGGCCAAACAGCACGCCCATATGGGCATCCACGCCCCAGCGGGTCAGTTTCGCCACCAGCGGGAAGCTGGCGAACTCAACGCGATCGGCCACGCTGAAATTAACCGGATTGATGGAAACTGCATCGACCTGGCTCGGCCAGCTGCGATCAATCTCTGACACTGTCCATGCCTGTTCAGCGTTCTTAGGCTGGCGCAGTTCCAGTTTCGTGGCGTGAAGTCCGGCCTGACGTGCAGCCGCCAGGGCCTGATCCCAACTGGCATTCGGCTGATTCAGGATCACCGGCGGCGCGGTTTTCGCTGGCATGGTCATCCCGGACATCGTCATTCCTTCCATCGCACCGCGATGGTCAGCATGGGGATCGGCGGCTTCGGCAGGAACGTTACCATTCAGCGCGGTGTTAACCTGCGGCGTTGTCCAGCCGAAGTCGCTGCGCATCTTATCAATGTTGTTGCCCGCCCACTGTGACCAGGTCAGCCCCGTGACTGAAAAGAACACCAGGCCGATGGCCAGAATCAGACCCAGCGTGACGTGCCAGTGACGCGTTGCTGCAAAGCCACTCAGCGCTTTTTTACGGTGTCGTGGTGGCCGCGTGCCGGCCCATAAAACGAGTCCACCCAGCGCGGCGACCCACAGCCACGAAGCCGCCAGTTCACTGTAATTGCGACCAAAATCTCCCAGCAACAGGCCGCGATGCAGCTGATCCAGCCACATTCGCAGCGGCAACACACCGCTGGTGCCATAGACCGTCATATCGCCTTTCACCTGCAGGGTGTAGGGATCGATAAACAGCGAGCGCGACTCAGATGGACCCAACTGAGGCTCAGCAAACTGCACCCGGGTTGTATCCAGCGGGCCTGGTGCGGGACGCACGGCGTAAATGCGCGCGGACTCACCGGCACGGGCACGGGCAGCGGCAATCTGAGCTGACAGCGGTTGTGCGACACCCTGCGCGTCAGTGGTCAGGGCATCGTGGTAAATCGCCTGTTCCAGCTGCGGCGTAAGAACGTAGAGCGTACCGGTGAGAGCGGCGACGAAAATAAACGGCGCAATAAACAGGCCAATATAAAAATGCAGGCGGCGAAACAGGTTAAAAACAGTGCCGCGTGGTGCAGGGGACATTTCCCGATTAGAGGACATAGCATTCCACACTTTTCAAAAGACAAAGGCGATCTGGTGACGTTGTCACGCAATCGAATCAGTTAGCAGTCGGTGTGACGCAAAACAGGGTGGCGCACGCGGTCGGTGAAGGCGCAGTAATCGTCGCCATTGCGGCGGATTAATGGCAGAAGGAGGCGGGGCGCGGCTTATCAGGCACATCCACCAGATGAACGGGATAAAGACCCATAGCATCAGCGGCACATGAACCAGCAAATCGCAGTAACCACAGGCAAAGCCCGAACCCATCATCATCCCGTGATCCGCCATCGCCATCTCGCTGTGATGATCCATCATGGGCATCTCTGCGCTCATGGCAGAGGCATCCTGCATCATGGCGCGATGTTCAGCCAGATTTTTAGAGATCATCGGGGCAACAAACAACAGCAGCACGGCCAGTATCGCAATACCGGCTGTGAGTCGCTGTCGGATGTCAGATCTCTGCATGATTTTAACAGGCATTTGGGGTCAGAATTCAGGGCGGCAGTGTAACGCGAAGGGGATAAAAGGGTTAAATAAAGTGGCTTCTGTAGCGAGAAAATTCGCACTCTTTGAACATATTCACTTTAATTTCAGCATCATTTAACGTAGTTGTTACCACCAGAACACATACAAATAACATTAATGTTTCGACAGAAGTTAAACCGAACCCATAAAGGACTAAGAATGAAAATTGTCATGCTGGATGGCGACACGCTGCCTGTTTCACTGCCGACCGAAAAGCAGAATGCTGACTGGGAAATTCGTGCACAGACTTCGGTCAGTGAAATCGTGTCGGCGCTTACGGGCGCCACGGTCGCGATCACCAATAAAGTGCCGTTGCGTGCCGACACCTTAAAACTCTTACCCGATCTGCGCTTTATTTGTGTCGCGGCGACCGGATATGACTGTATTGATCTCGATGCCTGTCGTACACGCGGCATTGTGGTCAGTAATGTTCCTGGTTACTCCACCCAGAGCGTTTCAGAGGCGGTTATCGCCGCGATTTTTGCCCTGCGCCGTCAGATGATGGCTTACGCCAGCAATACCCGCATCGACTGGCCGCAGGCTCAGCACTTCTGTCTGCATCGTCAGCCGATAGGGGATATTGGCGGCGCGATGCTGGGTATCGTGGGCAAGGGCGACATTGGCCAGGCGGTCGGCAGGCTGGCTAAGGCGCTGGGTATGCAGGTGCAGTACGCCGAGCGTAAAGGCAGTGACAGGGTGCGTGAGGGCTATGTCAGCTTTGAGCAGATGCTGGCGACCAGCGATATTATTTCGCTTCACTGCCCGTTGAGTGACAGCACACGTCAGATGATCGATCGTCAGGCGCTGGAGAAAATGAAACCGCATACGCTGCTAATCAATACCGCGCGCGGCGGACTGATTAACGAGGCCGACCTCGCTGACGCGTTAAAACAGGGTGTCATTTGGGGCGCGGCGCTGGATGTGCTGAGCAGCGAGCCACCCGCGCCCGACAATCCGCTGCTGGCGGATCTGCCAACTCTGCTGCTGACGCCGCACATTGCCTGGGCGAGTCGCAGCGGTGTGGAGAATCTGGTGACTGGCGTGATGGCCAATATCGCGGCCTTTATGCAGGGCGAGCCGGTTAATGTGGTGAGTCGGGCCTTGCGGAAATAGTTTTAATGTCTGACATGCGTTGATATTCAGAGCAACCTCGTAGAATTCAGGTGACACGTTTTACAGTGGTTATTAATCAGGCTATTAGTTTCGTTATCTCCATCAGTGACTAAACGTTCGTGCGCGACAGGAATTAGCGCCTTTTACTGGCTGACTCAGCCGTTGTAAGCGCTTCAGGAACAGAAAGGATTCTGGCCAGTGAAAAAGAAGAACAGCACGCCCACACCTCATGATGCGACATTCCGGCAATTTCTGACTCAGCCGGATATTGCCCGGGATTTTATGGCGCTGCACCTGCCGCCGGAGCTGCGCGTACGCTGTGATCTCAGCACCCTGAAGCTGGAGTCGGGGTCGTTTGTGGAGGATGACCTTCGGCAGTACTTCAGCGACGTGCTTTACAGTCTTAAAACAACCGCTGGCGATGGATATATCCATGTACTTATTGAGCATCAGTCAGCACCTGACAAACACATGGCATTTCGGCTGATGCGCTATGCAGTGGCAGCTATGCAGCGCCATCTGGAAGCCGGGCATAAGACATTGCCGCTGGTGATACCCATCCTGTTTTACACCGGCAGACGCACGCCCTATCCCTATTCGACCCGGTGGCTGGATGAGTTTGATGACCCGGTGCTGGCGGACAGGCTTTACAGCCACAGTTTTCCGCTGATCGATGTCACGGTGATTCCTGACGATGAGATCATGCAACACCGCAACATGGCGGCTCTGACCCTGTTGCAAAAGCACATCCGGCAGCGAGATCTGACAGAGCTGATGGACAGGCTGGTATCCATTTTGATGGCAGGCGATCACTCTTCATCACAGGTGATATCGCTGGTACACTACATGGTACAGGCGGGCGAAACATCAGACGCCAAAGCCTTTGTACGGGAGCTGGCACGGCGTGTGCCCCAACACGAGAACGCACTTATGACTATTGCACAACAGCTTGAGCAGATAGGTCTTGAGAAAGGCATCGAACAGGGCATCGAACAGGGACGAAAAGAAGGTGTTCGTGGCGCGAGCCTGAGAATTGCGCGTAACCTGCTGATGAATGGTATGGATCGCAACACGGTTATGCAGATGACCGGTCTGAATGAAGACGATCTGACACAAATTTCACACTAAGATATTTTTTGCACTCTGATAATTACTGGTGCCTCACATCGCCAGTGCGCGGCACCCTTCAAATCAGACGGCTTTCCCAACATCCTGAAATTACGCCGTGTTTTATGACGGCGAGCTAAATATTCTCGCTCAGCATCAAAATATCGAGCGCCCCAGCTTATCAGTCAGCAATTCCAGCACAGCGGTTCCCGCCAGTGAATTACCCGCGCTGTCCAGCCCAGGTGACCAGACGGCGATGCTCATCTCGCCGGGAATGATAGCAATAATTCCACCCCCCACACCTGACTTAGCTGGCATTCCGACGCGCCATGCGAACTCGCCTGCGCCATCGTACATCCCGCTGGTGATCATCAGTGCGTTTATCTGTCGGGCCTGACGTGGCGTGATCATCTGACTGCCATCCAGCGTTTTTCCCTGATTCGCCAGGTAGATAAAGGTGCGGGCCAGCTCAATGCAGTTCATTGAAAGTGAGCAATAGTGGAAATAGGTCTGCATCACGCTGGTGACATCATTATCAAAATTACCAAACGACTTCATTAACCAGGCGATGGCTGCATTACGGGCCGAGTGTTCAAATTCAGAACGGGCAACATGGCGATCATAATTAATATCGGGCTGCTGACTGAGCTGACGCACAATTTCCAGCATTCGCTGCCGTGGTGCGGTCAGACGGGTTTCCAGCAGATCGCAAATCACCAGTGCACCGGCATTGATGAAAGGGTTACGCGGCTTACCCTGTTCCAGCTCAAGCTGCACCAGCGAATTAAAAGGCTGACCTGAGGGCTCTTTGCCGACCCGCTGCCAGATTTCGCTGTCGTCATAGCGCGTCAGTGCCACAGTGAGTGAGAGCGCCTTTGAGATCGACTGAATCGAAAAGCGCGTCTCAGCATCACCTGCCTGAAAGAGGGTGCCGTCTCGCAGGCAAACCGCAATCGCCAGATTGTCGGCCGCCACATCCGCCAGCGCAGGAATATAGTCAGCCACCTTTCCCTGATGGACCAGCGGACGTACCTGGTCCAGGATCGCCTGCAGCAGAGCATTATTCAGTTCAGACACTTACCTTCTCCCGTCGATTCTTGCTGTCCGCATCCGCGACCAGCGAATCATTAATTGATAGCGGCTGGGCCGCAGGTTCAGCTGATAGGTTTTGACTGCGCTGCCAGCGGAGCCAGCAGCATCTGTAGCAGGCTCAGCAGGGCCAGTACACCGAAAGGCAGCGTCCAGTTACCGCTCTGCTCATGGAGCACGCCGAAAAACAAAGGGCCAAATGCCGCCAGTGCATAACCCACACACTGCGCCATGCCCGACAGTTGCGAGGCCTGGCGGTGATGAGTGGCTCGCAGATTAAGCAGCGAGAGGCAAAGCACCAGCGATGCGCCCGCGCCCAGTCCAGCCAGTGTCAGCCAGATGGCGGCCCAATGCGGATTAAGCAGCAAACCCAGCATGCCAAGGAAAATACCCGATGAGGCAATAAATGCAGTGAGCCGGGCGTCTTTAACCCGCTTCAGAACCACCATACAGCCCAGATTGGCAATGATCGCAATCGCCTGATACCAGAATAGCAGCCAGCCCGCACGGGTCTGACTGAAGCTATTGTCCTGAGCAAAGACAGCAAACCAGTCGATCAGGGTATAAAATGCCAGCGACTGCAGCGCCATAAACAGCGCGATCTGCCAGCCCCCGGCTGATTTCCAGGGATGACGATACGCGACGGGCGCATCGGTTGCCGCGAGTGTTGACTGCCGCTGACGCAACAGCGGCAGCCAGACAACCAGCGCCACCAGCCCGGGCAGTGCCCAGACGACCAATGAGAGTCGCCAGCCGGCCGATGAAAGCTGGCTCAGCGGCACGGCAATGCCTGAAGCCAGGCTGGCAGTGATCGACATCGTTGCAGCATAGAGACCAATATATTTAGCGGTGTGGGCGGTGAAATCGCGTTTAATCAGTGGCGGCAACAACACGTTGGCGGCGGCAATGCCTGCGCTAAGCAGCAGCGTTCCCCCCCACAGTGCTGCTTCGGCGGGGTGCCAGCGCAACAGTGAACCGGCCGTGATCAGACACAGCGCACCCCACAAACTCCGCTCCAGCCCAAGCTGATTTCCCAGCCAGGCGGCGGGTGGGGCGAGCAGGGCAAAGAGGATAAGTGGAATAAAATTAAACAGGCCCGCTTCACCGGCAGTGAGTCCAAACGTCTGACGAATATCCTGCAATACCGGGCCAGCGACAGTAATAGGTGCGCGAAGGTTCGCGGCAGTAAGCAGCAGGACGAACAAAAAAAACGTAGCGCTTGAAAACGCAGTAGGAGATTTAGCGGCGTGTTGTACAGGCATCATGGCAGGGATCATCACAGGCAGCAGTGCTGCGGGGGCGTTGCTTGACGTTAACGCTTACGCATCAGAATTGATGTCTGGGCGCTACTCTACTGACCGGTTAGGGGAGTGTAAAGCCTTGTAATGCTATGAGATAGCGCAAATGCGATCTCGCAGCACTGTTGGCCGTTTTACCGATCAGTGAAATTCAGGTTCAGGGAAGTGACCGCAGTCATTCTGGCTGGGATTGGTGCCGGGCTGGCAGGTCTGCTGACGGGTTTCGGCTGCGGGAACCTGTTTTTCAGCGTGCCACGGGGCGCTGGCGCTACATGCACTAAGAAGTGAAACCAGAATCATCACACTGACAACGCGCATAGCCGCTCCTTATTAACCGTCACGAACAAAGTTACGTCGGTGATCGCAGGTTTGCAGGTCAGGGACGTCTTACCTTAGTGTGGTCGCTAAGGAGATTCTGTCAATTAAAACAGCGCAAACATCAGGGCGACAGGAAAACTCATCGGCCAGGTCGCACCGACTAAAAAGGCGCTCAGCAGTTTGATACTCAGCTTATCTTTTGCGATGAAGAACGTGATCAGCGTAGCGACCAGTGCAACAACAGCATAGAAAATGAGCATTCCCTGGTACAGTGTCATCGTAATCTCCGCAGCGTCATTAAGGTTTTCGCTGCGCATGATGCGGATTTTTGTGATCCAGATCAAGAGGTGCGCGGTTTAGGATCTAAAGAAATCATGGATTAAGCGCGCAATTCGGACTCTGAACTGCACTATCACATCAGGCGATTTCAGGCTGAAACCCGGCCGAAAAATGCCGCTAAAACCTTTGCTGCCGCCGCAAATGCATTCCTACAACCGCTGGCGAATACTTCTCTGTTATTCGTTTGCAGGATGTAAAAAGCCCGCCAGCGAGTGCGGGCAATATATTACAGCGCCAAGGGGTGTGACTTAACTCTGGTGATATAACGCCATCACTTCCTCCAGGTCCGGAGTCCGTGGGTTGCCGCCAGTGCAGACATCATCCAGCGCCGCCTGTGCCAGTGCTGGGATATCCACTTCTTTTAAGCCCACTTCACGCAGCGAGCGGGGAATACCCACATCGCGACAGAGCTGACGAACCGCGGCGACCGCCGCTTCCCGCGCCTGATCCAGCGATAATGACTCGACCTGTTTTACACCCATTGCGCGGGCAACATCGCGATATTTTTCGCCTGTGCAGGAGGCATTCCACGCCATCACCTGCGGCAGCAGAATAGCGTTCGCTACACCGTGCGGGACGTTATAAAACGCGCCAAGCGGGTGTGCCATGCCATGCACCAGACCAAGGCCGACATTGGAGAAACCCATACCGGCCACATATTGTCCCAGCGCCATCTGCTCAACCGCCTCAATATTTCCTGCCACCGATTTGCGCAGTGACTGGCTGATAATCTCAATGGCTTTGAGGTGCAGCATATCGGTCAGGGGCCAGGCGCCGCGTGTGATGTAGCCTTCAATGGCATGGGTTAAGGCATCAATACCCGTCGCAGCCTTCAGCGAAGCTGGCATGCTCGCCATCATCTCCGCATCAATGATCGCCACTTTCGGAATGTCATGAGGATCGACACAGACAAACTTACGGCGCTTCTCTTCATCAGTAATGACGTAATTAATCGTCACTTCTGCGGCTGTGCCTGCCGTGGTCGGGATGGCGATGATTGGCACACACGGATGGCGGGTGGGGCTGGCGCCTTCCAGACTGCGGACATCTTCAAACTCAGGGTTATTAATAATAATGCCGATCGCCTTGCTGGTATCCTGTGGTGAGCCGCCACCGATGGCTATCAGGTAGTCGGCACCTGACTCTCTGAACACCGCAACACCCTTCTGCACAACCCGAATGGTAGGATTCGGCACCACCTCATCATACACCGCCCAGTCAAGCTGATGGTGCGCCAGCAGATCAGTCACTCGTTTCAGCGCACCCGCCGCGACCAGCGCTTTGTCAGTAACGATCAGTGCTTTTCGCATCCCGCGACGTTGTACCTCTTCCGGCAAATGGCGCAAAGCACCAGCACCAAACCAGGCGGTTTCATTGAGAATCATACGTTGGGTCATTAAAACATCCTCTGTTAACAAATGAATTTTTAACATCCGTGATCTCCGGTGGATGTTCTGCGCAGACCCTCTCACTTTCAGGTAAAGACATTTGATAAAAATCAATCAATTAGTAAAAATCGCTGCGCCTGTGCCCGCTGGTTTTCGTGCGGTATGTCTGAAATCAGGCTATAGACCTGTTGATGGATTTCTCACAGTCGTCAGTGGTATGTAACACTGCTTCATCAGCAAACCCGCATGCCTATGAGGAAAGAATACATGACCCGATTCGTAATGAATAAAAAGGATGATCTCGTCGACAGCGCGTTAGATGGCATGATTTACGCCAGCCCGTGGCGCAATCTGGTCCGGTTGCAGGTCGATCCGCGCATTCGCATCGTGATGCGTAATGACTGGCAAAAACAGCAGGTCGCGCTGATTTCCGGTGGCGGTTCAGGCCATGAACCGGCGCATGTCGGTTTTATCGGCAAAGGGATGCTGACGGCGGCCGTCTGTGGCGATGTGTTTGCTTCTCCCAGCGTGGACGCGGTTTACAACGCCATCATCAATATTACCGGTGAGGCAGGATGTCTGCTGATTGTGAAAAACTACACCGGGGATCGACTCAACTTCGGTCTGGCAGCAGAAAAAGCGCGTAAAGCGGGATTCAGCGTCACTATGGTGATTGTCGGTGATGATGTTGCGTTGCCCGATAACCCTCAGCCACGCGGCGTAGCGGGCACGTTGCTGGTGCATAAAGTGGCGGGCTTCGTCGCAGAAAGGGGGGATGACCTGGCGGCGGTGACCGAGGCAGCAGAGGCAGCCAGTCGTGCTATCGCCACTATGGGCGTTGCGCTCTCAAGCTGCCATCTGCCGGATGAGCAGACCGGCCAGCGGGTGACAGACGGCAGCGTTGAAATGGGGCTGGGGATTCACGGCGAACCGGGTGTTGACGTAATGCAGACGCAAAACAGTCAGCAGATTGTGCAGCATCTGCTGGAGAAAGTGGTGCCGGACAACGATCAGCCACGCGCGCTGTTAGTCAATAATCTTGGTGGCATGTCCGCGCTGGAGATGAGTCTGGTAACGCGGGACCTGATTGAGTCGCCGCTCAGCCGGGGCAGTGATTATCTGATTGGCCCGGCTCCGCTGATGACCGCGCTGGACATGAAAGGCTTTTCCGTCACCTCCATGACGTTGACACCGCTGTTCGAGGAGGCAATCTGCGCGCCGGTAGAGGTCAGCGGCTGGGTTCCGGCTGTTAAAATTGCGCCTCTGCAGCCTGTTATTGCCCCCAGAGAGGCAACAGCGCATCCGGCCCAACCCTCTGATAACCCGACGGTGGCGGCTTTCGTTGACAGCATCTGTTCAACCCTGATCGCCAGCGAAAGCGAGCTGAATAAACTGGATGCCCAGGTGGGCGATGGCGATACCGGCTCGACCTTTGCTGCAGGTGCGCGTCAGATCCAGCGTGAATGTGCGGATAACAAGCTGCCGTTAAATGTCTTACCGGATCTGCTCGCGGTGACGGGTGAACGACTGGCGACGGTGATGGGCGGCTCCAGCGGCGTGCTGATGGCGATCTTTTTCACCGCTGCCGCGCAGCAGCTGGCGGAAGGTGGTGCACTGCCCGCAGCCTTGCTGCAGGGTCTGGACAAGATGAAACAGTATGGCGGGGCACAACCCGGGGATCGCACGCTGATTGATGCGCTGCAACCGGCTATCGAGGCACTGGTGGCGGGTAAATCGCTGGCAGAGGCGGCTGATGCGGCACAGCAGGGCAGTGATGCAACCGCCAGCATGGGGAAAGCAAAAGCGGGCCGATCATCTTATCTTAACAGTGCTAACCTCAACGGCGTGTCTGATCCGGGTGCCGTCGCGGTGGCCAGAGTGTTTGCAGCGTTAAAACAGCTTTAAACTTTCCGGCACACCTATGGCGCCAAACGCGCCTGTAAAAACGCCAGTAACTGGCGGTTTACTTCGCTGCGCTGACGGTGCTGCGGGTAAACCGCATTCAGGGAGAGCGGGGACGGCAGATAGTCGTCCAGCACGGTCACCAGTTCACCGCGTTGCAGGGCAGTCTCAACGATAAAGGCGGGTAACAATACCAGTCCTAAGCCTGCCAGTGCGGCATCACGCAGGACCTCACCATTGTTACTCACCATCGGCCCCTGCACCGCCAGCCACTTCGGTTTACCATTCACCTGCAATTCCCAGCCATTCTGACCTTCACGTCCGTAGCGCAGACAGGCGTGTTGCAGCAGGGCTTCTGGCTGCTGCGGTGTGCCTGCACGTTCCAGATAGCGGGGGCTGCAGCAGATAACCCGCTTCAGCTCGCCGAGCGGACGGGCAATCAGCGTTGAGTCCGCCAGGGTGCCGATGCGTATCGCCATGTCCACGCCTTCGCCAATGACATCCGCATAGCGATCCGCCAGCTCAATCTGAAACTGCAATGCCGGGTGGTGGCTGAGGAACTCGGCGATCAGCGGCGACAGGTGGCTCATACCAAAGGACATCGGCATATTAATGCGGAAGGTGCCACGCAGCGCCTGCTGCTGCTCAGACACTGCCAGTTCTGCTTCCTGAATCTCATCCAGGATACGCTGAGCATGCTGCGCAAACAGCAGCCCCGCATCCGTTACTGACAGTTTGCGCGTATTGCGGATCAGCAGGCGAACCCCTAATGACGCCTCCAGCGCAGCCATACGGCGGCTGACATACTGTTTCGATAACATCAATTGCTCAGCCGCTGCAGTAAAGTTGCCAGCATGCATCACGGCGACATAAATCCGGAGGTCTTCAATCTGCATAGTGTCCACTTATTGGTGACAGTCATAGGGATTCAGGCGATATTTCAGCCGCAGACGTTAACTTATATCGGGTAATGGGTGACAGGGCAACGCGTCAGCTGCCGGCGTCTGCGCGACGGAGATCATAGATTTGCCGTTCCGCTGCCACGAAACAGGCAGGCTGCCGGGTCAATTGTGCAAAAGCCGTTATAGTAAGCAGGCAGTGATGTAATGCGTCTGGAAAATTTTCGGGTTAATTCGATAAGGAGTAGCTGGTGAAAAAATTACTCTGCGCAACGGTGCTTGCCGTGTTGCCCATGACCACGCTGGCGGCGTCGGTGTTTACGCTGCAATCTGAGGACTTCAGCGATAATGCGCTACTGGATAAAAAGTTTGCCGGTGCCAATAAAAGTAACCCTTCCTGTACCGGTGAGAATATTTCTCCTCAACTCAACTGGTCTGCTGCGCCTGCGGGAACCCGCAGTTTTGCGCTGCTGATGACCGATCCGGTCGGGGCCAAAGGGCTGGGGGTCACGCACATGGTGGCCTATAACATTCCTGCCAGCCGCACGTCTTTTGCGCAGGGGGCGCTGACAAAGGGCAAGGATTATACCGGTGGAGAAAATACGCCAGGCACGCTGCATTATTACGGGCCTTGCCCGCCAGCAGGCAGTGGTCTGCATCACTATAACTTTGTGCTGATCGCCACCGATTTACCGGTGGGGCAGCTGAAAGCGGGGTTAACCCAGGCAGAACTGGTCACGCAACTGAAAGGCCATGCGCTGGGGGCGGCCAGCACAGTGGGCCGCTTCAGTAATGAATAATCTGCACCCGGAATAAAGAAACGTTTGTGGCACGCGTGAGGGCGGTTAAAAATAAGGTGGGCGGAGCGTCCGGTCGCAGATAAAAAAACACCCTGCAGAGCAGGGTGTCAGAACACTTATTTACCCGCTGTCGCGGCGGGTTTATTTCGTTTGCGCAGCTTGTCGATTAATCGATGTGCTTCTGCCTTAGTCGCCACCGCAGGGGAAGAACCGGTCAGCGGCTGACGGGCCGTCTCGCGAACGGTCAGAATAGTCAGCAGGCCAATGATACCCGCGCCCATCATGTAGTAGGCCGGCATCATCGTGTTTTTAGTGGTATCCACCAGCCATGCGGTAATCAGCGGTGTGGTACCACCAAACAGCGAAACCGACAGGTTAAAGCCAATGGCCAGCGCACTGTAACGGATATCGGTGGTGAACAGGGCTGGCAGCGTCGAAGGCATGGTGCCGCTGAAGCAGGTATGCAACACACCCAGAATCATGAGTCCGCCAAATACCGCCCACATATTCCCGGACCCGATCAGCATAAAGCTCGGGATTGCGAGGATAATCAGGCCCACCGCACCAAAGGCAATTACCGGACGACGACCAATACGGTCAGTCCAGCGACCCCAAAGCAGCGTCAGCGGCATCATCACAAACATCGCCACCATCACCAGAAGCAGGCCACTTAACTCTGGCAGACCCAGTATCCCGGTCAGGTAGCTCGGCATGTACGACGTCAGCATATAGTTAGAAACGTTAAACAGCAGCACCAGACCAATACACTTCATCATCGGCGCACGGTATTTGCTCAGCATCTGCATCAGTGTCAGACGCGGTTTGCTCTGCTCCAGCGCTTCCTGTTTTTCCATATGCTGCTGGAATGCTGGCGTCTCTTCCAGCTTCAGTCGCACATAGAGACCAAACAGGCCCAGCGGCGCGGCGATAAAGAACGGCACGCGCCAGCCCCAGGACATCATGGCCTCATTGGACATCACGGTCGTCATGACCGTCACCAGGCTGGCACCCATCAGATAGCCGCCAATGGTCCCGAATTCCAGGAAGCTGCCCATAAAGCCACGGCGTTTATCGGTGGAGTACTCGGCGATAAAGGTCGCGGCACCGCCATATTCACCCCCGGTCGAGAAGCCCTGAATCAGGCGCGCCACCAGAAGCAGAATGGGTGCCATGATGCCGATTGAAGAATATGCCGGGATCAGACCGATACAGAATGTCCCGATCGACATCATGATCATTGTCATCGCCAGCACTTTCTGTCGGCCGATACGGTCACCCAGCGGCCCGAATACCAGGCCACCAATTGGACGCACCAGGAAGGCCGCTGCGAACGTACCAAAGGTGGCAATCAACTGAACCGCGTTGTTGGCATCAGGGAAAAAGACTTTGCCGATGATCACGGCGAGATAGCTGTATACCCCGAAGTCGAACCATTCCATCGCATTACCTAATGCCGCTGCGCCAACCGCACGCTTCAGCATGTCGTTATCGATCACGGTAATGTCGTCGACAGTCAGCTCTTTAGGCTTCCTGTTCCAGAAATGTTTCTTTGGGTGTTCAGACGATGAGTTTCTGGTGTCCATATTCTCCTCAGGTGCATCAATGAAGGAGTCTTATAGCTTTCGCAGCCGCAAACAATGTTCAGAAGAAACCGTGGAAATGAAAGCTATAAGAAGCCGAAAAATTTTAAGTGAAGCGGCAAAAGCCGCAGCCGGTTAACCATAGACCACGATTGTAAGGTTTTGCAAGTTTTCAGCCGAAAAAGCTAACTTTGATGGAAAATTCAGCACGGCGCTCTGACTCCTGAGTGCTTACGGCCATAAACATTTTTAAATATTGCCTGGTAATAGCTCTTTTCATGTGTGGATCTGTTTATGGCTGTTTTCGCCACAATGACTGCCGAAAAAGAGGCTCACGCATGCAGAGTAATCTGCGGCAGGGATGGCTAAGGGGTGGTGGTATATTTCCATCCACCGCATATCCATAGCAGGATTAGTTGGTAGTTAACGCATAAAGGGAATGGCAGTGTAAGGCTATTCCATGCCAACAGAGTCTCTCTCATGAGCGCGTTAACAACAGCAGAATTGCCGGTTATCGATTTCGCATTATTGTCAGGTAATCAACAGCAGCAGCAACAGGTGCTGGAAAAGTTAAGCCAGGCCGCGCGTGATGTCGGTTTCTTCTATTTAATCAATCACGGCATCGACCGTGAATTATCAGATGAGGTTCAGGACGTCGCGCGGAAATTTTTTGCCCTGCCACAGGCGGAAAAATCCGCGGTAGCGATGGCTAACTCGCCTCATTTTCGTGGTTATAACCTGGCGGGCGTGGAAATAACCCGCAGCCAGCCCGACTATCGTGAGCAGTTCGATATTGGTGCGGAACGGGAAGCGCTGCCCGTTACTGCCGATTCCCCCACCTGGCAACGGATGCAGGGGCCGAATCAGTGGCCTGAAGCCTTACCAGAATTGCAGACCGTGGTCACCCGCTGGCAGCAGCAGATGACAGAGGTAGCGCTGGCGTTACTGCGCGCCTTTGCCCAGGCACTTAATCTGCCGCGCAACGCTTTCGACAACCTCTACGGCGACTATCCCAACGAACATATCAAACTGATTCGCTATCCGGGACGCACCGAGGGTGAATCACGCCAGGGTGTTGGCGCGCATAAAGATTCCGGCTTCCTGACCATGCTGTTGCAGGATGACCAGCCGGGCCTGCAGGTTGAAGTGACACCGGACAACTGGATCGATGCGTCGCCGCTGCCGGGTGCCTTTGTGGTGAACATTGGCGAACTGCTGGAGCTGGCGACCAACGGCTACCTGCGCGCGACGGTGCATCGCGTGGTCTCACCACCTCAAAGCAGCGAGCGCTTATCCATTGCCTTCTTCCTGGGTGCCCAGCTGGATGCGGTGGTGCCAGTCTATCAACTGCCTCCCCAGCTGGCTCGGCTGGCACAGGGACCGGGCAGCGATCCGCTCAACCCACTGCTGCGCGAAGTGGGCTGGAACTACCTCAAGGGCCGGCTGCGTTCGCATCCGGACGTCGCCCGGCGTTTCTATCCCGAACATAACACTCACTGATAACGATAAGAGATAAATGATGATTAAAAAGCGCTTTCTGGTCCTGGCCGGTCTTTCACTGCTGATTGCTCAAAGCTTACAGGCTGCACCGCTGCGCGTGGCGGCTGATCCCCTGCCGCACGCGGAAATCCTGGAGTATGTCAAAACTCTGGATCCTAAACTGGATATCAAAATTGTCGAGCTGAGCGGCGGCGTGAATGCCAATGAACTGCTGGCCGCCGGAGATGTGGATGCCAACTACTTCCAGCATCTGCCTTATCTGAAAGATCAGGAGAAAGCGCTGGGTAAAACCTTTGCCGTCGTTGCCAGCGTGCATATTGAGCCGCTGGGAATTTACTCGCGCAAGGTGAAATCACTGGCGGCGCTGCCAGAGGGTGCCAGCATTGCTGTGCCGAATAACACCACCAACCTGAGCCGTGCACTGTGGCTGTTGCAGGACAAAGGCGTGATCAAGCTAAGCGCGAAGGGCGAGGCGGGTTCGACGCTGGTGACGCCGAAAGATATCAGTGAAAACCCGAAGAATATTAAAATCGTTGAGATTGAGTCGCCACAGCTGCCGCGCTCGCTGGATGATGTGGATGCCGCCGTGATTAATGGCAACTACGCGCTGGAAGCCGGGCTGACGCCCGCGAAAGATGCGCTGGGTCTGGAGTCCGCGACCCATAACCCTTACGCCAACCTGCTGGTGACCACGCCTGAACGGGCTAAAGATCCGCGCGTGTTACAGCTGGCAAAAGATCTGCGCTCGCCGCAGGTGGCGGAATTTATCCGTAAAAATTATCAGGGCTCTGTGATTCCGGTTGCGGACGAGCAGCATGATTAAAATCAGCCATCTCAGTAAACATTACGCTGGCGCACCTGCGCCAGCTCTGGACGACTTCTCACTCACCATCGAAGAGGGCACCATCTTTGGCATCCTCGGACGAAGCGGGGCGGGTAAAAGCACGCTGCTACGCTGCCTGAACCGGCTGGAAAGCCCTTCCAGCGGGCAGATTGAGATTGACGGACAGGATCTCGCCGCGATGAGCCTGGCGCAACTGCGTCAGCAGCGTCAGCAGATGGGGATGATCTTCCAGCACTTCAATCTGCTGCATTCGCGCAATGTACAGGACAACGTCGATCTGGCGCTGGAGATTGCCGGGTTGCGAGCGGCGGAGCGGCGCCAGCGTGTGGCCTCGTTGCTGAAGCTGGTGGGGCTGGAATCGTCTGGCAAAGCCTGGCCGTCACAACTCTCAGGTGGGCAGAAACAGCGTGTCGGCATCGCCCGTGCGCTGGCCGCCCGACCCCGTTATCTGCTGTGTGATGAGGCCACCAGCGCGCTGGATCCCGAAACTACCACCTCGATTCTCGATTTGCTTGCCGACATTCAGCAGCAGCTCAACATCACCATTGTGTTGATCACCCATGAAATGGCGGTGGTGAAGCGGATTTGTGACGGCGCGGCACTGCTGGAGAATGGCCAGCTGGTTGAAAGCGGCAGCCTGAGCCAGATCATGGGACGTGAAGAGGGACGCCTGCGCAAAATGCTGCTGAGGGATGGCGAAGCAGACCGGGCGTTTATCAAAAAATATCAGCATGAGGCATTAACCCGATGCGTAGCATGAGTAGTGAGCGGTTTCAGGAACTGCTGCTGAATGCCACTGGCGAAACACTGTACATGGTGCTGCTGGCGGCACTTTTCACGGTCGCGATAGGGCTGCCGGTGGGTGTGATGCTGTTTCTGACCCGGCCAAAAGGCATTCTGCCCAATCGTGGGATTTCACTGCTGCTGAATACGCTGGTCAATACCGGACGCGCGTTGCCGTTTGTGGTGCTGCTGATTGCGCTGATCCCCTTTACCCGTCTGCTGGTCGGCACCACGCTGGGCAGCACTGCCGCCATTGTGCCGATTACGCTGGGCGCGTTTCCTTTCTTTGCCCGTATTGTGGAGAACGCGCTGGATGAGGTTGATCGCGGTCGCATTGAAGCGGTGGTATCAATGGGCGGCACGCTGTGGCATATCGTCAGCCGTGTGCTGCTGCCGGAAGCGCTACCCGCACTGGTGGCGGGCGTTACCCTGACGATTGTGATGCTCATTGGCTTCTCGGCGATGGCGGGCGTGGTCGGTGGCGGCGGACTGGGTGATCTGGCAATTCGTTACGGTTATCAGCGCTTCGACAACCAGATCATGGCGGCCACCATTGTGGTGCTGCTGGCGCTGGTAATGCTGATTCAGAAACTCGGCGACAGGCTGGTGCGCTCACTGGCTTATCGTCGGTAGGTTTTATATCTGACGCTGGCACAGAGCTCTGCAGATTGTTTTTAACGGTGAACAGGAAGGAAGCATTTTTATTCCGCCTGTGTTCAGACCATGATGTGCGGACCCTTCCGGCATCAGGTGCGTTTAACCTGAGATGCGGTCTGCAAAAAGAGTTAACAGCGACGCTTGATAACCTACCAATAGTAACTTACCTTTAGTAGCTTAATGGCTGAACAGGTAAGGTGACGACGATGCATGCATTAATAGTGACTTCTCATCCCAATCAGGATGCGCATACCCACCGCGTGGCGGACCAGCTGGCGCAGGGCATTATCTCGACCGGCCAGCACACGGCTGAAAAAGCCGATCTGGCAGCTGAAAGATTTGATCCGCGTTTCACGCTCACCGACCACCGGCATTTCAACGGCCAGGCGGAGGCATCGCCGGATGTGCTGGCTGAACAGCAGCGGTTAAATCGCGCTGATGCGCTGGTGCTGGTCTATCCAGTTTACTGGTGGTCATTTCCTGCCCAGCTCAAAGGCTGGATAGATCGGGTTTTCATTGCCGGATGGGCCTTTGATGAACAGGAGGGTCGGATAGTGAAGCGCCTCAATCATCTTCCTGTGCATCTGATTGCAATCGGGGGCGCGGATACGCGAACTTTTCTGCGGCGCGGCTATTTCGGCAGCATGCGAAATCAGATTGATCACGGCATTTTTGACTACTGTGGCGCGCCGGTGGTGACCAGTGAACTGTTGCTAAGCGGCGATGAGGGTTATCCTGAGTCACACTATCAGCTGGCGCAGGCGTTGGGCCAGCGTCTGTTCCCCCACCAGGAAAAACATGACCGTTGAGAAAGTACCGCGGAAAAGACTGTCACGTGAGGCCCGACGCAGGCAGTTGTCGGATGTCGCGTGGCAGATTTTGCAGACCGAAGGCAGCGAAGCGCTGACGCTGGCACGGGTCGGCGAAGCGGCGGGCGTCAGTAAACCGGTGGTTTACGATCATTTCACCACCCGTCATGGATTGCTGGCAGCGTTGTATGACGATTTTGATCGTCGCCAGACCGAGCGAATGGACGCGGCGATGAATGCTGCGCCGATGGTGATGCAGCAAAAAGCGGAAGTGCTGGCCGCCTGTTATGTGGATTGTGTGATGACAGAAGGACGTGAGATTCCAGAGTTGCTGTCAGCACTCAGCACCTCACCGGAACTGGCCGCCGTCAAACGTCATTATCAGCTCGACTTTATCGCCCGTTGTCAGCACTGGTTTGATCCTTTTACTGGCAGCAAAGGTATTGCGGAAGCAGGCATGTGGGGCTTGCTGGGGGGCGCGGATGCTATCGCCGCCGCCGTGACACGTGGCGATGTCGCTAAGCCGGAAGGCGAGCAGGCAATAACGGCCATGGTCGTCGCGCTGGTGACTGGCAGTAGTGCATCGGAGTCAGCGTAGGATAAAAAAGGCGGCCCGCAGGCCGCCGAATCATTCAACCACAACAGGCGTTGTGTAAGCAGTGGCAACGTACAATGATGATTGTTTAGCCTTTCACCCCGCCTGCGGTTAAACCGCTTACCAGCCAGCGCTGTGCCAGCAGGAACACCAGGGTGATCGGAATCGCGGAGAGCACCGCCGCGGCGGCAAAGTCTCCCCACAAATAGTTCTGCGGATTGAGATACTGTTGCATCCCGACCGCAAGGGTGTAGCTGTTGACGTCGCGCAGCAGCAGCGAAGCAACCGGCACTTCAGTGACCGCTGCGATAAACGCCAGAATAAACACCACCGCCAGAATCGGCACTGACAGCGGCAGCAGCACCAGCCGGAACGCCTGCCATGGCGTTGCGCCATCCAGCGCGGCGGCCTCTTCCAGTGATCCGTCGATGGTTTCGAAATACCCTTTAATCGTCCAGACATGCAGCGCGATGCCGCCCATATAGGCGAAGATCACCCCACCGTGAGTATTCAGCCCGATAAACGGCAGATACTGACCGAGCCGATCAAAAAGCGCATAGAGCGCCACCAGTGACAGAACCGCCGGGAACATCTGGAATATCAGCATCCCTTTCAGCAGGCTGGCACGACCGGCAAAGCGCATACGGGCAAACGCATAGGCGCAGGTGGTCGAAAGTGCCACAATCCCCAGCGCACTGATTGCAGCAATCTTGATCGAGTTCCATAACCATAACAGCACCGGAAAGGGCGGCGGTGTCACGCTTCCATCCGCATGTTCAACGCTGAAACCCAGCGCCAGCCGCCAGTGCTCCCAGGAGATCTGTTCCGGGATCAGACTGCCGGTGGCGAAGTTACCGGATCGCAGTGAAATTGCGATCACCATCAGCAGCGGGAAGAGTATCGCCGCAATAAATACCAGCAGCAGCAGATGCGTGGTGAACAGACGCAGCCGTTGTGATTTGGGTTGTACCATAGCCATAACAACTCCTTAGTCGAACTTCATCCGCGAGGCTTTCAGGTTAATCACTGCCAGCGCACCCACCAGCAGGAAGATTAGCGTGGCGATGGCAGCCGCCAGACCAAAGTCCTGCCCGCCGCCGCCCTCAAAGGCGATGCGCCAGGTGTAGTTCACCAGCAAATCGGTATAACCGGCTGGCGTGGTCGTGCCAAGACGATCCGGTCCGCCGTTGGTCAGTAACTGCACCAGCACAAAGTTATTAAAATTGAAGGCAAAGCTGGCAATCATCAGCGGCATCAACGGCTTCAGCAACAGCGGCAGCGTAATCAGGAAGAAGTTCTGCAGCGGTCCTGCTCCGTCCATCGCCGAGGCTTCATAGAGATCATCGGGAATCGCTTTCAGCAGTCCCATGCAGAGGATCATCATGTAGGGATAGCCCAGCCAGGTGTTGACGATAATCAGCATGGTGCGTGCCAGCGTGGGATCGCTGAACCACGCAGGCTTCACGCCAAATAGCGCGCTGAGCATCACGTTGATCTCCCCAAAGCTCTGGTTAAACAGTCCTTTGAAAATCAAAATCGAGATAAACGCCGGTACCGCATAGGGCAGGATCAGCATCACCCGATAGATCGCTTTGCCGCGTAACGCTTCCCACTGCACCAGACAGGCCAGCACCATCCCGACGGCTACGGTCAGCACCACCGTGATGAGCGAGAAAAGCAGCGTCCAGCCAAATATCGCCAGGAACGGCTTCTGAATCCCTTCATCAGTAAACACCCGCACGAAGTTCTTCCAGCCGGTATTCACGGTAAAGCCGGGGCTTAAGGTTTCGTTGCCCCACTTATTGTCCGCGTTCACGGCCTGATAGAAGCCGGTCTGCGGATTGGCGCGGTAATGCGTGCCGCTCTGCTGGTTGATCAGTTCATCTTTTGCGCCAACCCGATAGAGCGGCTGGGTGCCGGAGAACTGGCGGAGCGAACTCATGCGCAACTGACGCCCATCCGGCAACTCAGCGCGGATCTGACTCAGTGCCTGGCGGTTAGTCGTGATAACCCGGAACGTTGCCCGTTCGCCAGCGGGTGGCGTGGCAGGCATCATTTTCAGAGTCTGTTCTGCGCCAAACTGAAAAGGTGGAGAGACGAAGTCTGCTTTGCCATCTTTCAGTACCAGTTGCCAGCGATCGCCTGCCGGGAACAGAGAAAAACTGACTGCCTCGCCCGACTGGAAAGTACGGCCAAGGAGTACCTGTTGCGCCCGCTCAAAGGTGAGCTGGTTAGTGCTACTGTAGTTGGTAAAAGCGATAGCGATGGTGCAGGCGAGGGGGAACAACACAAACAGCGACATTCCTGCCACGCCGGGATAGACATAACGCCACGCATAGGCGCGACGATTAGCAAAAATCCACAGCCCGGTTGCACTGAGGATCAGCGTCAGCAACGCAAACAGATATTCACCCTGCGCGTACATCAGTATCAGCAGATAGCCGACCAGCAGACAGCCGATTCCGATGAGAACGCCTTTCAGCAACAGACTGTGCGTTTTCGGTTTTCCTGACATGATGCGGTTTTCCTTAACGGTCACTCATGCCGGGGATAACCCCGGCATGGGATTATTACTTCTTCAGGCGGGCCTGGGCATCTTTAAGCGCGGCGTCAACACTTTGACGACCGCCCAGCGCATTCAGCGTGGCGGTGCGCATCGCGTACCAGAAGGCCGCCATCTGCGGGATGTTTGGCATGATGTTGCCCTGTTTAGCGTTGCTCATGGTGGCGGCGATACGCGGATCTTTTTCCAGCGTCTGCTGGTAGGATTTCAGCGCCACGGCACCCAGCGGCTTGTCTTTATTAACCGTTTCCAGTCCGGAATCGGTCAGCAGATAGTTCTCCAGGAACTCTTTCGCCAGCTCTTTGTTTGGACTGGCGGCGTTGATCCCGGCACTCAGCACACCGACAAAGGCTTTCGACGGTTTGCCCTTCAGCGTGGGCAGTTCAATAACGCCATAGTCGATGCCGCTCTTGTCCAGGTTGCCCCACGCCCACGGACCATTAATGGTCATGGCGGTTTCGCCTTTGTTAAAGGCGGCCTCAGCGATGGAGTAGTCAGTATCCGCATTCAGCGTTTTGGCTTTGACCTGATCGACCAGGAACTGCATGCCCGCTTTCGCGCCGGCGTTATCGACGCCGACATCCTTCACGTCATAGTGTCCGTCGGTGAGTTTAAAGGCGTAGGCACCGCCCGCGGCCAGCAGTGGCCAGGTGAAGTAGGGTTCCTGCAGGTTGAACATAATCGCGCTCTTGCCTTTGGCGCGCAGTTGCTTATCAAGACCGGCAATCTCTTCCCAGGTTTTCGGCGGGTTCGGCAGCAGCTTTTTGTTGTAGATCAGTGACAGCGACTCAACCGAAATCGGATAGCCAATCAGCTTACCGTCGAAGCGTACCGCGTCCCAGGTGAACGGGAAGATTTTCTCGCGGAAGCTGGCGTCCGGCGTCACCTCCGCCAGCAGGCCCGACTGTGCGTAGCCGCCAAAGCGGTCATGTGCCCAGAAGATAATGTCCGGGCCATCGCCGGTCGCCGCGACCTGCGGATACTTCTCTTCCATTTTGTCAGGATGTTCGACCGTGACTTTAATGCCGGTCTCCTTCTCAAATTTCTTACCCACGTCGGCAAGGCCGTTGTAGCCCTTGTCACCGTTGATCCAGATGACCAGTTTGCCTTCCTCAATTTTTGCCATCGCGCTGGCTGAAAAAAGCACAGCAGAGAGGGCAGAAAGGGCCAGAATGCGTGTTCCGGTTTTCATCGTCATAAATCCATCCTGTTAGCGGAAGTGGTGAATGCTCTGTCGGCATCATTGTGCGTATCCACACCGGCATCTCATCCTCCTCCGCTCTACGCCCCTCAGCCTGCCTCTGTGATCTCACTGGCAAAAAGCGCCTTAAGCGGGTGCTTAAGCGGCAAAACAATCTTCGGGTCTGCGTTAGCGATCACAAAAAAGCGTGGCAAGGCGCGGGCTGACGCGTCAGCCCGTGTTTCTCCTCCTCCCGACTCCTCCCCCAGCAGTTTGCGTTACGGCGGAGGATGTTACCGATTGTTTCCTCTCGCATAGTGAGCCCCGGAACCCGTCTGCCGCTGAGCAGACACGATTATGCAGCTAAGAGGGAAGGGATCATGGCGAGCGTTGTGTTACGCAATGTCACGAAAGCCTGGGGCGAAACTGTGGTGTCGAAAGATATCGATCTCACTATTCGTGAAGGGGAATTTGTTGTATTCGTCGGCCCATCAGGCTGTGGAAAATCGACACTGCTGCGCATGATTGCCGGTCTGGAAACCATCACCAGCGGCGAGCTGTTAATCGGCGACCAGCGAATGAATGAAGTGCCACCTGCTGAGCGCGGCATTGGCATGGTGTTTCAATCCTATGCGCTCTATCCACACCTCTCCGTGGCGGAAAATATGTCTTTTGGCCTGAAGCTGGCCGGAGTGAAAAAAGCGGAGATCCATCAGCGCGTCAATCAGGTGGCAGAGATCCTTCAGCTGGCGCATCTGCTCGATCGCCGCCCTAAGGCCCTTTCCGGTGGGCAGCGTCAGCGCGTGGCAATTGGCCGTACGCTGGTGGCCGAACCCCGCGTCTTCCTGCTGGATGAACCGCTGTCAAACCTGGACGCCGCGCTGCGCGTCCAGATGCGCATTGAGATCTCCCGTCTGCATAAGCGCCTGAAACGCACCATGATTTATGTGACCCACGATCAGATCGAAGCGATGACGCTGGCTGACAAGATCGTGGTGCTCGATGCCGGGCGCATTGCGCAGGTCGGCAAACCGCTTGAGCTTTACCACTATCCCGCTAACCGCTTTGTCGCCGGATTTATCGGCTCACCCAAAATGAACTTCCTGCCGGTCAAAGTGACCGCCACCGCCATCGATCAGGTTCAGGTACGACTGCCGAATCAGCAACTGGTCTGGCTGCCGGTTGACAGCGCCGGCGTGCAGGTTGGCAGCAATATGTCACTGGGTATTCGCCCGGAACATCTGCTCTCCAGCGATATCGCCGACGTTACCCTGGAAGGGGAAGTGCAGGTGGTGGAACAGCTGGGGCATGAAACACAGATCCACATCGAGATTCCCGCTATCCGTCAAAACCTGGTCTACCGCCAGGAGGACGTCGTGCTGGTGAAAGAGGGCGCCATCCTCGGTATTGGCCTGCCGCCCGAGCGTTGTCACCTGTTCCGTGAGGACGGGAGCGCGTGCCGCAGGCTTTATCAGGAGCCGGGTGTTTAGCCCTGCCAAAAACAATAAAAGCAATGACCTCAGGAGATAGAAAATGTTAACTCTGCGCAAACTTCCCATTGCCGTTGCCGTCGCGGTGGGCACCCTCTCCGCCCCAACGATGGCGGTTGATTTTACCGGTTACGCCCGTTCCGGCATTGGCTGGACGGGTAGCGGTGGCGAACAGCAATGTTTCCAGGCCACTGGCGCCCAAAGTAAGTACCGTCTGGGCAATGAATGTGAAACCTACGCTGAACTGAAATTAGGCCAGGAAGTGTGGAAAGAGGGCGACAAGAGCTTCTATTTCGACACCAACGTGGCTTACTCCGTGGCACAGCAAAATGACTGGGAAGCGACCTCACCCGCTTTCCGTGAGGCTAACGTCAAAGGTAAAAACCTGATTGATTCGCTGCCAGGGTCGACCATCTGGGCCGGTAAGCGTTTCTATCAGCGTCATGACGTCCACATGATCGACTTCTACTACTGGGATATCTCGGGTCCGGGCGCCGGTCTGGAAGATGTGGATCTCGGCTTCGGTAAACTCTCATTCGCCGCAACCCGTTCGTCTGAAGCGGGCGGCTCGTACACCTTCTCCAGCGACCGTATCCGTGACTTCGCGACCAGCACCGCCAACGACGTGTTTGATGTGCGTCTGGCCGGACTGGAAACCAACCCGAACGGCGTGCTGGAACTGGGTGTCGATTATGGTCGTGCCAATGCCCGTGACGGCTATCGCATTGAAGATGGCGCATCGAAAGATGGCTGGATGTTCACGGCTGAACATACCCAGAGCATGCTGAAAGGCTACAACAAGTTTGTGCTGCAATACGCAACAGATGCGATGACTTCGCAGGGCAAAGGCGTGCCGCAGGGTACCAATCTCAATAACAACGGCAAGATGTACCGCGTGCTTGACCACGGTGCCATTTCGCTGGCGGAACGCTGGGACCTGATGTATGTCGCCATGTACCAGAACATCGATCTGGACAACAACCGGGGTACCGACTGGTACACCGTGGGTGTGCGCCCGATGTACAAATGGACGCCGATCATGAGCACATTGCTGGAACTGGGCTACGACAACGTAAAATCGCAGCAGGCAAATGAGCGCAACGGTCAGTACAAAGTAACACTGGCACAGCAGTGGCAGGCCGGTGACAGCATCTGGTCACGTCCGGCGCTGCGTCTGTTCGCAACCTACGCCAAATGGGATGAGAAGTGGGGCTACAACAAAGATGCCTCGGGCGATCTCACCTCTTTCGCCTCTACGGACTCTACCGGCAACGGCATCCTGACCAACAGCCGTGGTAAAGATGACGAAGTGACCTTCGGCGCGCAGATGGAAATCTGGTGGTAAGCCAACCCCTGTTCTGACGGGCGCACCCTGCGCCTGATGGATCACTTTGGTCGCGGTGTGCCATTGCCTGGTTCACGCCGCGACCTGCAATAAGGTACGCATAATGAAAATGAAAAAGCTGGCTGCACTCTGCCTGGGTGCGGCGTTACTGACAGGACATGTGCTTCCCGCCCTGGCGGAGGTCAATCTGGTGCCGCAGGATCTCTCTTCTGCACCGGTCGTCGCACCTGAATCCCTCCAACGCCTGAGCTGGCAGCCGCTGGCGGCCTCTCAGACGCAGACTACAAAACTCGCCAACAGTGGACAGACGCTGAATGCACCTCACATTGCCGGGCCGGTCGCGGCTTACAGTCTGCCGGCAAATATCGGCGAACTGACGCTGACGCTGAGCAGTGAAGTGGCAAACGGTAAGGTTTTCGCACCGAACGTGCTGGTGCTGGATGAAAACCTGCGTCCTGCGGCCTGGTTCCCCAGCCGCTATTTCACTTATCAGAAGCCGGGCGTAATGGCGGCAGATCGGCTGGAAGGGGTGATGAAATTGACCCCGGCGCTGGGCCAGCAAAAAATCTACCTGCTGGTATTCACCACCGACAGCGATCTGACCCAGACCACCACACTGCTTGATCCTGCCAAGGCTTACGCCCAGGGCACCGGCCATGCGGTACCGGATATTCCCGATCCGATCGCCAGCCATAGCCGCGAAGGCACGATCAAGCTGAAGATGCAGACCAGTTCCGGCTCCTCGATTCTTGTCGGGCCGCTGTTTGGTTCATCCGGCGCGAGTGCCGTCACCGTCGGCAATACTGCACCTGCGTCAGCGTACAGCGCAGCACCGGCGCCTGCACCCGCTGCAGCGCCCGCGCCAAAAGACCGTGCGGAACCGATCATGAGCGACACCGAGAGTTACTTTAACCAGAAGATCACCCAGGCGGTGAACAGCGGCAATATCGACAAGGCGCTGAAACTGCTGGATGAAGCCGAGCGCCTGGGTTCCACCTCTGCACGGCAGACCTTTATCAGTAGTGTTAAAGGCAAGGGGTGAAGCTGCCCCAACGCTATTGATGTTGTCCCATCTGGTGCGCTGCGGCGCACCTTTTTTTGTTGTGGAGATCCTGATTGCAGTTTTTTTTGTGTGGCTTTACGCATTGCGTAAGTCAGGCTGTGGGCAATAGCGTTCGATGAATATAGGCTACCTGAGCTGTTTCAGGGATGAATTTTCTGGCGATTTCAGGCGAAGTTACATGGCAACTCAGGCCCGAAATATCTTTCTGAAATCATGGGTATCGTGATGGCGGGTGAACCTGGGGTTATCACCCGTCGGAGTATTTCTGCTGCTGTGCATATCAGCCGCGAAGAGTGTGATATCTGACAGGAAGTAAAACAGGGTGTCACTTTTCAGGCGATACGGAAAAGAGTAATCAGAAACTTTTAGTGGTGACTGAGTAACAAAACAGTCGTGGTTGTCGCGATCAATGCATTTGCATTGCCAATGCACTTGCATTACTGTTGCGTTATCTTATTTTTCCTGATGAGAATCTGAAATGGGAACGCTGACCCATACCAACATCTCTCTGCGCGCTACATCAAAACTGACAGCCCGCAGCCAGACCACGATCCCTGCCGCAGTTCGTGATGCGATGAATCTGCAACCTGGTGAGAATATCGAATACGCTGTTCTGCCTGGCGGCAAAGTCCTTATTACCCGTCAGGAAACGGTGACTGATGATGATCCGGTGATGGCGAGCTTTCTGAGTTTTCTTGCTGCTGATATGTGCAACACGCCTTCAAATATCAAAACGCTTGATCGAGGATTATTAACTCGCATTACTTCGTTGACCGAAGGTATGGACGTTGATTTGGATGCTCCACTCATGGACGATGAGTAATCAGGTATGGAAGATGGCACGGTTATGAATGGATGGCACGTTTATGTTCATCCCTGTTTTGAATCACAGCTGATTGCGCTGACCAATGAAGTGGAGTCACTCAGGGCTAAATATCCTGAAAGTTACCAGCGAATAGCGACGACTAAGCTTTTAGCCGCGGTGTTTAAAGTTATCAATAGTGAGATTTGCGCCGATTCACATCATGCAAAGTTTCGCCAGGGCGATACGCTGGGAGAACAAAATAAGCATTGGTTCCGTGCGAAGTTTTTAATGCAGTATCGTTTGTTCTTTAGATTCAGCGAACAACATAAAACCATTATCCTTGCATGGATGAATGACGCCGAGACCAAACGTGCCTATGGCAGTAAACGTGACGCTTATAAAGTATTTTCAGGAATGTTGCATAACGGCTACCCACCAGACGACTGGGCATTGCTGTTAAAGCAATCTCAGGATTGGGATAATACAAACTCGTAAGTGTCATAAATCCTGACCACGATCCTGTTTGTGTTTTCAGACGCCTTGCTCAGGGGTAATTCATCTCTGATGAAAGGCGCTGAGTAAAATAGCAGCGTGCGAGCCGTTGGCGGTCCGCACGCTGTAATAACTGAAAATTATGTAAATCAGGCGGCGTCAGACACGCGTCTGAGTCACGCGTTAATCTTCAACCACGCACTGACCGCTTCCGTCGCGCCGTCAAATCGCGCAACAACCTTTCGGTCTCCGAATTACTGAACAGCGCCTCCAGCGGCACGCTCAGCTTGCGTCGCCAGTTTGGGTATTCGTCGCTGGTACCAGGGATGTTCACCGGCGCGGCCATATCCAGCCAGTCCTCCGGTTGCAGTCCCAGCAGGGCGCTGTGACTGTCGGCCAGATAGCGCTGCATCGCCCGGTTTAATGCCTTGCTCATACCGGTACGGCGTGCATCACGTCCGGCACGTTTCGGCAGCGCGCCCACGCGATGCAGACTGTTCAGCAGCGCCTGCTTTGCCCTCGTTCGTTCCTGATACAGTCCGGCCAGCACCACTTTGTCCGGATAAAGACCGAGTTGTGCGCCAGTTGTCAGATCGTCACTTTGCCACCAGCCGCGCAGTGTCGGGAGATCGTGTGTGGTGGCAACGGCTATTGCCTGCCGTGGCCAGCTGGCGGGCGGGCGAAAACCGGCTTCGGAGGTCTGTTCGAACCAGAGCACTTTGTAGGAGTAAACCCCGCCATCCCGCAGCTTATCGACAATCGCTTCCGGCACGGTGCCCAGGTCTTCGCCAATCACCATGCATTGATGACGCTGGCTTTCCAGCGCCAGAATCGCCAGCAGATCGTCAATCGGGTAGTGCACATACGCCCCGTGCCTCGCGCCTTCGCCAGCGGGAATCCACCACAGCCGCATTAGCGCCATCACATGATCAATACGCAGTGCGCCGCAGTGGCGCATATTGGCGCGCAGCAGGGCAATCCACGGCTCCCAGGCACGCTGACGCATCACCTGCGGATCCATGGGCGGCAACCCCCAATCCTGACCGCGTGGGCCGAGAATATCAGGCGGTGCACCGATGCTGGCCTTCATGCAGTAAAGATCCCGCTCACTCCAGGTCTCTGCGCCACCCTGCGCGACGCCCACCGCCAGATCGCGGTACAGTCCGATGGGCATCTGCTGCTGCTGGCAGCTGTTCCAGCAGTTTTCAAACTGCTGCGCGGCCAGCCACTGCAGCCAGAGCCAGAAGCGCACCTGATCCTGATGCTGTTTTAAAAAGGTCTGCACCGCAGGGCTGCCAGGATGCTGTAGCGCCTCCGGCCAGACCGGCCAGCCCCAGCGCCCGCTATCCTGCGCCATCTGGTCGGCATGCAGCGCATCAAACAGCGCCTGATGCTGCAGGCTTTCGCCACCTTCCTGGATAAACGCATTAAACGCCTGCACCTCAGGATCAGCGGCATCACGCTGGATAAACTGCGGCCACGCCAGGCTCAGCGCCTGAATTTTCAGCCGGGTTACCGCGGCATAATCGACCCATTCAGTTGCGCGAGCCTGCGCCAGCGTCTGCTGCGTTTCGGGCAGTTGCCACCAGGTTTGCGCGACCGCGCTCAACTGAAAGTCAGTGACCGCGGCCACATCAATGTAAAGCACATTGAGCCAGCGCCGGGACGAGGGGCTGTAAGGGCTGGCGTTTTCCGGGCTGGAGGGAAACAGCGCATGGATAGGGTTAAGGCCGATAAACGCGCCGCCGCGTGCCGCAACGTCTGGCAGCATCCGGCGCAGGTCGCCAAAGTCGCCAATGCCCCAGTTCTGCGCAGAACGCAGGGTGTAGAGCTGCACGCAGGCGCCCCACAATGATTCACCCTTCAACAGTGCCGGCGGTTCATAGCAGCGGGCCGGGGCGATAATCACCCGGCACGACCACTGCTGCGTGCCCTGTTGCAGCGTCAGCTGATGATAGCCTTCGGGCAGCGGCGGCAGATGCAGTGGCTGGGCAGGCTGGCAGCGACCTGAGCTCATCTCACCCGACTCGTGGGTGAGATGCCAGTGTGCATCGTCACTCAGCTGAGGCGACAGGCTCAGCAGATCGCCGCTGCGGAAAATCACCGCCGGTGGCAGCGGCGTGCTCAGCGGATGGGGAGTCTGCATCACCGCCAGCAAACGCTGGCGGGTCAGGGTCGGGATCGCCTGTGGCTTGCCGTGCGCATTGATATACTCAGCAGCGATGCCTGCCAGAGAAAAATCATCCATAACCGTTTCTGTTTTCATGGCTTTCCTTAGCGTTTCGCTTGCCAGATGCGCTTCTGGTAATCGCGGATCGCCCGATCAGAGCTGAACATGCCACAGCGTGCGGTATTGAGGATAGTGGCACGCGTCCAGGCCTCCTGATCGCTCCACAGCCGTTCAACCTGCGCCTGCGCATCCAGGTAGGGCTGGAAGTCAGCCAGCACCAGATACGGATCGCCGCCTTCCGGGCCGAGACTGTGCAGCATCGCGTCAAAAGCGTGGAGGTCGCCCTGACTGAAGGTGCCATCTTCAAGCGCTTGTAACACCTGATTGAGCTGTGGATCTTTTTTGCGCCACTGATCCGGGGCATAGCCGCCCGTTTTTAACGCCACCACCTGTTCCACGGTATGCCCAAAGATAAAGATATTTTCGCTGCCGACCTGTTCGGCGATCTCGACGTTTGCCCCATCCAGTGTGCCGATGGTCAGCGCACCGTTAAGCGCCAGCTTCATGTTGCCGGTGCCGGAGGCCTCTTTACCGGCAGTAGAAATTTGTTCAGAAAGGTCGGCGGCCGGAATCAGGCGCTCGGCGACGGAGACGTTGTAATCGGGAATAAACACCACCTTCAGGCGGTCGCCGATCCGCGGATCCTGATTGATCACTTCGGCCACTTTGTTGATGGCGTAGATGATGTTTTTCGCCAGCGCATAGCCCGGCGCGGCTTTGGCACCAAACAGCACCACGCGCGGTGCACGGTTCGCCTGCGGATCGGTGACCAGCGTCTGCCACAGTGCAATGATGTGCAGCAGGCTCAGATGCTGACGTTTGTACTCATGCAGGCGCTTAATCTGTACATCAAACAGCGCGGTGGGGTTGATCTCAATACCCGTCCGGTTTTTGATCCACCCGACCAGTGCCTGCTTATTCTGCTGTTTGATGGCGCGATATTCCGCGCGGAACGTGGCGTCATCCGCAAAAGCTTCCAGTCCCTGCAGGGCATCAAGATCGTTCAACCAGGGCTTTTGCAGCGTTCGGCTAATCAACGCACTCAGCGCCGGGTTGCACTGATTAATCCAGCGGCGCGGTGTAATGCCATTGGTCACGTTATGGAATTTTTCCGGCCACATCTGGTGATATTCCGGGAAGAGATCCTGCACTACCAGTTTTGAGTGCAGTGCCGCCACACCATTGACCGCGAAGCCGCTGGTGACGCAAAGGTTGGCCATGCGGAGCTGGTTATTGTGCACCAGTGCCAGTTTTGCCCATTTTGCGTCATCATCCGGCCAGCGTGCGGTGACTGCCGTTTTCAGCTGCGCGTTCAGGGTATTAATGATCATCATATGGCGCGGTAGCAGGCTGCGCACCAGTCGCACATCCCAGCATTCCAGCGCTTCCGGCATCAGCGTATGGTTGGTGTAGGCAAAGGTGTGTTGGGTGATCTGCCAGGCGCGATCCCAGCTAAGCTGATGCTCATCCAGCAGCAGACGCATCAGCTCCGGGATCGCCAGCGTCGGATGGGTGTCGTTAAGCTGGATCACTTCATGGTCAGCCAGGGTTTCGATGTTGCGTCCGGCCAGATGGTGACGACGCAGAATGTCAGCCAGCGCACAGGCGCACTGGAAATATTGCTGCATCAGACGCAGTTTTTTACCGTTCTGATGATTGTCATTGGGGTAGAGCACTTTGGTGAGTTTTTCTGCATCAATGCCCTGTTGCTCCGCACGCAAAAAATCGCCGTCGTTAAAGCGGCTGAGGTTGAACGGCTGCGCATGTTTCGCCTGCCATAAACGCAATGGCTGGCTGATGCCATTCTCATAACCTACTACCGGTAGATCCCAGGCTTCACCGACCAGTTCAAATGCCGGTTGCCACTGCGGCTCACCTTCGACACTGATCACTTTACCGCCCAGACCGACGCGCACGTTAAGCGCGGCGTTATGGTTAAACCACGGATAGCGATCGCGCTGCCAGTCATCCGGCCCTTCAATCTGCGCGCCCTGTTCGAAACGCTGGCGGAAAAGACCATATTGGTAGTTCAGACCATAGCCCGTGGCAGGCTGACCCACATTTGCCATGGAATCCAGAAAACAGGCCGCCAGGCGACCCAGACCGCCATTGCCCAGCGCCGGATCGGTTTCGTTTTCCAGCACGTCGGTGAGTGAGACATTCCAGGCGGCCAGCGCATTATTCACCGCGTCATACCAGCCCAGATTCAGCAGATTGTTGCCGGTCAGGCGACCCATCAAAAACTCCATCGACAGATAGTTAACATGGCGCAGTTCAGTTGTAGCCGGGCGAGCTGGCTGCGCCGCCAGCATATCGGCCAGTGCACCGCTGAGGGCCTGCCACCACTGCGACGGGTTCATCTCCTGCGCGTCGTGCAGGCCAAAACGCTGCCACTGACGGGTCAGGGCAGCAGTAAACTGAGTCGGGTTAAAATCGGGCTGTGTCATGATTGATGTCCTGAAAAAAAGAAAGTGGGTCATTGTGGTCACAGTGTGCCCGGGCGGAAATCATCACTCATCCTCCCGAAAAGGATTAGGGCAGGAGGATAGGGAGGGTGGAGAGAATGAGGCTATTCCTAAATCGACGCAGGAGTGTGATTGCGCACGCTTTTGTAAAGTTTAGTTAATGGGTTTGCTTGCATTCATCAGACGAAATGCTGAACCTGTGTAAGGAATAATTACGAAGCGTAAAATAATGATGCGCTCGACGAATGGAGAAACGCGCGCCCATGTTAATACCCGCCAAACTCAGCCGCCCGGTCCGTCTTGAAGGCACCGTCATCCGTGAAAGATTGCTGCAAAAGCTCACCGCTGCCGGTAACTATCGGCTGGTACTGGTCACCAGTCCGGCAGGTTACGGCAAAACCACACTGGTATCTCAGTGGGCGGCGGGAAAGCGCGATCTGGGCTGGGTATCTCTGGACGAGGGCGACAATCAGGCGGAACGCTTTGTCGATTACCTGATAGCTGCACTGCAACAGGCCACACATGGCGGCTGTCCCCGCACTGAGCTGCTGGCGCAGAAGCGGCAATATGTGAATCTCAATGCACTGTTTTCTCAGCTTTTTATCGAACTGGTGGAGTGGCAGCAGCCGTTGTGGCTGATTGTTGATGACTACCATCTCATCACCAATCCGGTCATTCATGACGCGATGCGCTTTTTCCTGCGTCATCAGCCGGAGAATCTGACGCTTATTCTGATGTCGCGTAACCTGCCGCAGCTGGGTATCGCTAACCTGCGGGTGCGTGAGCAACTGATTGAACTGGGCAGCCAGCAGCTCGCATTTACACATCAGGAAGCGCGCCAGTTCTTTGACTGCCGTCTGGCGGCGCCGCTGGAAAGCGAAGAGAGCAGCCGCCTTTGTGATGATGTCGCAGGCTGGGCGACGGCACTGCAACTGATCGTGCTGTCGGCACGACAGGGTGCCAGCTCTGCGCAGCATTCAGCCCGGCGGCTTTCAGGTATTAATGCCAGCCACCTCTCTGACTACCTGGTGGAAGAGGTACTGGATAACGTCGATCTCTCCACCCGCCATTTCTTACTCAAAACTGCGCTGCTGCGTTCAATGAACGATGAGCTGATAGCCTGCGTAACTCACGAAGATAACGGCCAGATGCGGCTGGAGGAGATTGAACGTCAGGGGTTATTTCTGCAGCGCATGGACGATTCCGGCTGCTGGTTCAGCTACCATCCGCTGTTTGGGAACTTTCTGCGTCAGCGCTGTCAGTGGGAGCTGGCCGCAGAGCTGCCTGCGCTGCATCGGGCTGCGGCTGAAAGCTGGATGGCGCAGGGGTTTCCTGGCGAGGCGATTCACCACTCGCTCGCCTCCGGTGACGCGAGCATGCTGCGGGATGTGCTGCTGAAGCACGCCTGGACGCTGTTTAATCAGAGCGAACTGCCGTTACTGGAGAACTCCCTGAAAGCGCTGCCGTGGGAGATGATGCTGGAGAATCCTATGCTGGTGCTGCTGCAGGCGTGGCTGATGCAGACCCAGCATCGCTTTTCTGAAGTCGATAGTCTGCTGGCACGTTTTGAACAGGCCAGCCGCTGCGAGATTGATGCCGCTCTGCGCGGTGAATTTAATGCGTTGCGCGCCCAGGTGGCGATCAACGATGGCAATACCGACGAAGCGGAGCGGCTGGCGAAAGTGGCGCTCGACACCCTGCCAGCCAGCCGTCACTACAGCCGTATTGTAGCGACCTCAGTACATGGCGAAGTGATGCACTGCAAAGGTGAGTTAGATGATTCACTCAAGCTGATGCGTCAGACCGAACAGATGGCGCGTCGCGATGAGGTTTGGCACTACGCGCTCTGGAGCATGATTCAGCAGAGCGAGATTCTGTTTGCTCAGGGCTTTTTGCAGGCCGCCTATGAGATCCAGAGCCGCGCCTTTGTGCTGGTGGAAGAGCAGCATCTGGCGCAGTTCCCGCTGCATGAGTTTCTGCTGCGCATTCGCGCTCAGCTGTTATGGGCCTGGGGCCGACTGGAAGAGGCAGAGCAGGCGGCGCGCGAAGGGATCAACGTGCTGAACGGTTACCAGCCGCAACAGCAGATTCAGTGTCTGGGACTGCTGGTACAGTGCTCACTGGCGCGCGGCAACATTGATAACGCCCGCAGCTACCTGAACCGTCTGGAAAACCTGCTGAACAACGGCAACTGGCACAGTGACTGGATCGCCAATGCCGATAAGGTTCGGGTGATCTACTGGCAGATGACCGGCGACAGCCAGAACGCACGCGACTGGATGCGGCAGACACCCAAACCCGCTTTCGCTAACAACCATTTCCTGCAGGGACAGTGGCGTAACATTGCCCGTGCACAGATCCTGCTGGGTGATGTCAGCCAGGCAGAAGTGGTGCTGGAGGAACTGAATGAGAACGCCCGTGCCCTGCGCCTGATGAGCGATTTAAACCGTAATCTGCTGCTGCTGAATCAGATCTACTGGCAGACTGACCGCAAAGCGGAGGCGCAGCGTGTGCTGATTGAGGCGCTGAAACTGGCACGCAGCACCGGATTTATCAGCCATTTTGTCATTGAAGGCGAGATGATGGCGCAACAACTGCGGCAGCTGATTCAGCTAAATACCCTGAATGAGCTGGACAGTCACCGCGCCCGCCGCATCCTGCTTGAAATTAATAAATATCATCGACATAAGTTTGCCCATTTCGATGAAGGTTTTGTCAGCCGGTTGCTCAACCATCCTGACGTGCCGGAACTGATACGTACCAGTCCACTGACGCAGCGTGAGTGGCAGGTGCTGGGCCTGATCTATTCAGGATACAGCAACGATCAAATCGCCGGGGAACTGGCGGTGGCATCCACCACCATCAAAACGCATATCCGTAATCTCTACCAAAAACTGGGCGTCTCTCATCGCAGCGAGGCAATGGATCAGGTGCAGGCGCTGTTAAAAATGATGGGCTATGTCTGAGAATAGCGGGCGATTATTCATCGATTGTTGAAAATTGCCCAGGCAGAAGGCTGTTCTGATGTAAAACACGCACAGGAAACCGACGCCGGTTAAAGGCGCCTGACAAGGTCTGGCAGAGTAAAGCAGAGCGGGAGTGTGCTGTGGTGAACTGGTTGAAGTGCTTCCCGATCTGCGTCCCGAGCCGCTTAGCGCGTATTTGTGGTCGCGCACCGCCGCAATCTGTCGCGGCGTATCAGGGCTTTTATGCACTGGACAGAAGACATTTTAAAACCCTATTTTGACTGATTACATGCGCGATATTTACGCCAGATACGAAGAGACGAGGCAAAGGAAAAGCTTAATCGTGCAGGTCACGCTGCGCTTTTTCTGATGGTTTGCTTAATCTGATGATAAAATCGCAAATGAGCGTGTAAGCTGAGATAAATATCAGGGCCGCTAT
The DNA here is from genome assembly GCF_014495885.1 of Pantoea sp. MT58. Lineage (NCBI taxonomy): Bacteria > Pseudomonadati > Pseudomonadota > Gammaproteobacteria > Enterobacterales > Erwiniaceae > Pantoea > Pantoea sp. MT58. Next base: position 341,443 of record NZ_CP061084.1, on the reverse strand, counting down.
AAATTATAGTGATTGAAGTTTGTTAACATTTGTAACTGCTGCTGTGCTAACATTTCGACGTTTATTCAGGTTTCCTGCCGTGTGTAGTATTACTGGAACGCAGTATGATAGATAAATATCAAACCCATCACCATGTCGCTTCACTGCTTCTGCTACGACACATCTGCACAATCGCCCTGACGTTTCTTCTGCTCATCGTCATTCCTCATTTAGCCTGGGCCGAAATACAGGATGGCAAAGCTAATCGCATTGTCAGTGGTATTATCAGTTTCACCCACTGGCCGGGTGTGAAACGACCAGAATTATGTGTTTTATCTTCAGCGCGACATCTCTCTTTACCGGAAAATCCTGCGTCTTCAACCGCGACATTTACTGTTGTGTATCTTGCTTCTGTTAACGACTTCAGTATGCACCGATGCGATGCTGTTTATTTCGGCGATCAGACGCCCCAGCAGCAGGTTGACTCTCTGCAGCATTTTACAGGAAGAGCCGTTCTTAGCCTCGCGGAGAATAATGCGGAGTGTACGGTGGGTGCCGCGTTTTGCATGATTTTTCAGCCTAATCATACGCATTTTTCCGTTAACCTCGATTCCCTTGCCAGAAGCGGTGTCAGGGTGAGTCCTGATGTGCTTTTGCTCTCCCGCGAGGGAGGCGAATAAGATGAAATTTGATAAATTAAGACATGATAAATCGTCCATCCGCAATAAACTGCGGAAGATAAGCACCATCAACGCTGCAGTGATACTCCTGCTGTGCTGGTTATTGCTCTCATCAACGTCGCTGCTGTTTATTAAAAAATATGAGAAACGAAATCTCGAATTAATCGGTTCGACGCTAAGTACTACGCTAACTGCGGCTACCGTTTTTGCCGACAGCTACGACGCACGTAATAAAATCGAACGGCTTGGCAATGAAGGCATGTTCGCTTCCGCGAAGCTGGTTACCCGTGATCACATTGTTCTGGTTCAGTGGAATGCACAACAGGAACCGTCGGGTTGGTATTCACGCTTACTGCGCGAGTGGATTTATATCAAACCGCTTAACGTCAATATCATTCATGCTGATGCTGTCGTCGGGACGTTGACGCTGGAAGGCACGGTGACCGGCGCGTTAAACTTCCTTCGTTACTCATTTATGATTCTTAGCAGCGGCATGCTTTGTGTGCTGGTTATCTCGCTTCTGCTGAGTGAATTTCTGCATCGGGGTATGGTTGCAACACTGCGCACCATTACCAGCTCAATTCACTATGTGATCCATTCTGGTGATTTTTCACTGCGAATCCAGGGTGGCCCAATTAAAGAGTTTCAGCTCTTTTCAGACGATCTGAATTCACTGCTTAAGGAAATGCAATCGCTGAAGGCTTCGCTTATGCGTGATAATCGCTCGCTGGCTGCTAAAGCGCTGGAAGACCCGCTGACCGGCCTTGCCAACCGCACTGCATTTTCCGCCCGACTGACACAACTCCTCGCTCTGCAATCTGCCAATGAGCGCTTTGCGCTGTTATTTCTCGATGGCGATCGTTTTAAGAGCATTAATGATAACTGGGGACATGCCGCCGGGGATGAGGTATTGAAAGCGATAGGATCGCGCCTTTTATCACAGGCATCTGAACAGGATCTGGTTGCCCGATTAGGCGGAGATGAATTTGCTATGCTGGTGAGCAGCCGGACCCGTGATGAGCAATTGCAGCAACTCATGCAGAACATTCATGATGCCATCAGCGAAGAAATCAGTATTGCAGAAGGTTTGCCGATAAAAACCTCAATGACCATCGGATATGCGTGGTCACAACAGGGTGATACGGTTGAATCGATCCTCGAACGTGCTGATATGAATATGTATAAGAATAAGCGAAAAAATAAAGTTTAATGAAGGCGTGAACGAGACGTGAATATGAAAAAGAATATTTCCCTGATGCTCCTGACTCTGGCTTTGGTGGGTTGTCAGTCTAAAGAGCATTTTAGTGAGGCACAAATCGCCGCGATGAAAAGTGCTGGATTTACCCGAAATAGTGAAGGCTGGGGGTTGGGATTATCCGATAAAATCCTGTTTGGTGTTAACGAATCAGAACTGACTCCCTCAAGCAAAAGTAATATTCAGGGGATGGCGAAAAACCTGGCATCGACCGGTATTGAGCATGTGCGCATCGATGGGCACACTGACAATTATGGCAAACCCGATTATAACCAGCAGCTGTCGTTGAAAAGAGCGAATGCCGTAGCGGCACAGTGGGCGGAAGGTGCGTCGATACCCCGTGGAAATATTGTTACGCGTGGATTGGGGATGAGTGCTCCGGTTACCAGCAACAACAGCGCGCAAGGGCGTGCGCAAAACCGCCGCGTGGCCATTGTGATCACAGCACCATGATAAACCAGCAGCCAACACCTGCTTTGTCGTCGGATTTACCTGCGCGTGACCATGCGCTGACTATGGGAAAAGATGAACGCACGGCGGACTCCGCCATGCGTTGTTTTTATCAGCGATAAAACGCCGGTTTAACCGACATCTTAACCGGCACAATCTCGCCAGAGGTTTGTGCCGCGACACAGGCATCGGCCGCGACTGCCGCCGCGTAACCATCCCACGCCGAGGGCCCCGTCATCTCACCGCTGATGACGTTGTTGATAAACGCCTGTAGCTCCACGTCATAGGCATCGATAAAGCGTTTTTTCCAGTCGGTCAAAATGGTAGTCGAGAGTTTTGCCGCGCTGCGTGTCTGCACAGAAACGGGCTCCGGCAGGCGGGCAACGCCGCGTTCACCCACCACTTCACACTGAATGTCGTAGCCATATTCACAGTTCACAAAGATTTCGACATCAATACGCGCGCCTTTGGCTGTCTCCAGCAGCACGATTTGTGGATCGCGCAGATGTGACGATGCCTTGCGGGTTTTGCGTGGGAAGATCACCTGTACGCTGGCGTAGTCATCATTCAGCAGCCAGCGGAGCACATCGAGTTCGTGGATAAGCGTATCGGTGATTGCCATGTCGGTGGTGTAACTGTCACCCACTTCCGGATTACGGTGTGCGCAATGCAGCATCAGCGGTTCACCAATCTTACCGCTGTCGATGACCGCTTTTAGCGCACGGTAGCCGCTATCATAAGGGCGCATAAAGCCGACCTGCACCAGCTGCCGTCCCGCCTGAATCTCCGCTTCAACAATATTCATACAGCCCTGAGCGGTGACAGCCAGCGGTTTTTCGCAGAACACCGCTTTGCCCGCTTCGATACAGGCCAGCACAAAGGCTTCATGTGTCGGCCCCCAGGAGGTGACCAGCACCGCATTCACCAGCGGATCGTTAATGAGATCCAACGCATTGTCATAAATGCGTGCTTCCGGCGTCAGCTCATTCACAATTTGCTGGCAGTTGTCGCGGTTGATGTCGTTGAGCGCCACCACGCGCGCATTCTGTAACACTGTGCTGCAACGACGGATATGTTCGCGGCCGATTGCGCCGGTGCCGATAACACCAATGTTAATTGTCATGATGATTCCCTTAAGCTGAGTGATTTAACAAACGAATGCTGTCGCGTATTTCGCGGGTGATGTCCGCTTCCTGCCAGCTGTTCATTACCGACGAGAAAGGTTCAAAAGCGTAAAGGCCGCTGTAGCCCATCTTCTCCAGCCGCTCAACCTGTTGCTTACTGTGCAGGCGGTCGTCCGCGCTGAGCATGATGCGCTCTTCGTCGGTGAGCTGGCTGACCGGGCGCGGGTCAGTGACGCCGGAGAGGTGAACCAGCCCGATCTGACCGATATCGATCTCCTGTTCAAAGGTCTTTTCCGCATCCTCAAACAGATGATGATGGAAGGTATCGATCAGTAATCTGAACGGCACGCCTGCTTCATGAATCAGTGTCTGCGCCTGAGTTGCCGAACGTAGTGAGCTCTGAGGAAAGCCCAGCGGTTCTACCAGTCCCTGAATACCTGCGTCGGCGAACAGCGGTGCCAGGGTTTTCAGTGCAGCGACGGTATCGGCTGCGCTGATGGGCGTACCGTCATTGAGCGGACAGAGCACCAGCGATTCCGCGCCAACTGCCTGTGCATCGCTTAATAACTGGCGGGCGCGCTGTAGTACCTCTTCATTCAGCTGGTTAAACGGATAGAGCGCATTGATGGTGACAATACGAATACCTGACTCACGCGCCAGGGCCCTGACGTCGTCACCGCTGAGATCGTCGGTAACGCGTCCGCTGGGCATATCATTACGCAGCTCGACATTATGAATACCCAGCTGGCTGACGAGGTTAAAAAATTGCGGAAGGGTGAGGCTGGGCGCTATTTTACGGTTGATGCAAAAGCGCGCGTTGGGAATATTCAGGCTCATAACAATTTCCTTGAACGTAGGGTGTCGGTGTTAATAGCAATCGGGTCGTCAGCGTCATGACGCGGGCCGTTATTTTTTTACTGCGCAGCAGGCACTATTTTTTGACGTTATAAAGCGCATAGAAATAGTGCTCAACCTGCTCAAGACTTCTTCCCCGGGTCTCGGGAATAAACTTCACAACAAAAAAAGAACCGCCGATGCCGATGGCCGCGAATATGAAGAAGGCACCAGCCAGACCAAATGCGGCTAATAACAGCGGGAAGGCCATAGAGATGGCAAAATTAGCGATCCACAGTGAGAAGACCGCGCCGCCCATACAGATGCCGCGCATCCTGGCGGGGAAAATTTCTGACAGCAGTAACCAGGTCACCGGTGATAACGCGCCCTGCTGAAAGCACAGAAACATCAGCATGCCCGCCAGCACCAGATACGCCCGCAGCAGATTGACGGTGCCATTGAGGTATTCCGGCATCAGCCAGCAGACCAGCCCGATAAAGAAAAGGCAGCAGGTGCAGCCCATCTGGCCAATTAACACCAGCGGGCGACGGCCCACTTTGCCGATTAACCAGATACCGACCAGCGTCATCACCACCGAAATCACGCCATTGGCGATGGTGGCAAACAGCGCCGCATCATTGCTCAGTCCGGCAGCGGTCAGCATGGTCGGCGCGTAGTACATGATGGTATTGACGCCGGTCAGCTGCTGAATGGCGGCGATGCCCACGCCCAGCAGGAAAATTTTCATCAGCCAGGGCGTCGCAAGATCGCGCAGGCGGCCTTTGCCACGCTGGCGGTTCTCTTCGATGGTTTCCTCAATCTCCTCCAGTTCCCACTCAACATCTTCAGCGGCGCGGGTTTTTTCCAGCACCTCACGGGCGGCCTGACTGCGGCCTTTCATTACGTGCCAGCGTGGGGTTTCTGGCATAAATATCATGCCGATCCAGAGCAGAACGGCGGGCACAATCGATAACGCCAGCATCCAGCGCCAGGTGTTTTCACCGCCCCAGATGTCGTTAAATGTGGCGTTTGAGATGTAAGCCAGCAACTGACCGCTGACGATCATCAGCTCCTGCAGGGTAACCAACTGGCCGCGTTTGTTAGCGGGTGCGATTTCCGCGATGTAGACCGGCACGGTGGCTGCCGCGCCGCCCACGGCAAACCCCAGGAACAGACGCGAGGCGATCATCCAGGTGACGTCCGGTGCCAGGGCTGATCCCACCGCACCCAGAGCAAAAATCAGCGCCAGTGCGATGATAATGCGTCGTCTGCCCAGGCCATCTGCCAGATGGCCGGCCGCCAGTGCGCCGAAGGCCGCGCCAAACAGCAGGGAGCTGGTCACCAGTCCCGTTGTAAACGGTGTGAGATGCAGATCGCCACGCATAAATAGCAGCGCACCCGAGACCACACCGGTGTCATAACCAAATAGCAACCCACCTAAAGTAGCAACCAACGCAATAATCTTCACAAAAGGCTCGGTGCGGGTGGCGCTATTGGGACCGGAGGCCGGGTTCGACGAAATATAAAGTTCTTTTTCCATGAATACTCCTGGTCATTACGGCAAAGACAAAACGTCAGAACATGAAGAAGCCATCACCCTACTGATATTTTTATTTCGGGTTAAATTATATTTGAAACTTAGTTTTCATTATGTGAGCTCAACCCTTTCGCCTTTTTTATTTTGATTGGATTCCATCAGAGCGTAATAAAAATCGTTAGATTAAAGAGGGTTAATATTCACGTTAATAAAAAAGCGATGTTTTTGTCAGGGCGAAATGGGAATAATTTCGGGAAAGCAGAGTGTGACGAATCAGGGTCAGGATGAAATATCCTGACCAGAAGAAAGGGAAATGTTGAGGTTAGCGGATGGTGAGTGCATTTAATGCGGATAACAGCGCGTCTACTTTTGGCAGAAACTGTTTACGCCGTGGCCATACCACGCTTAGCGTCAGCCCGTCAGGTTGTAACTGCGGCAGGATAATCTCCAGTTCGCCGGCTGCCACGGCGCGCTGAATCAGCCATGAAGGCATCTGGGCCACACCCAGTCCGGCGATGACCGCCTGCAGTTGCGCATCAACGTCGCCCACTGCCAGCCTGAACGGCACCTCGCGCCAGTGTGGCTGACCATCTTCTGTGGTGAACAGCCAGGGTTTGGTCGAGCCATCCACGCGCTCATAAAGGATGGCGGGATGATTCAGCAGCGCCGCCTCATTCTCCGGACGACCTTCACGGTCCAGATAAGCAGGAGAGGCACAGAACTGCATCTGCTCGCGGCCCATATTGCGCCATCCCAGGGACGCAGGGAGGTCAGGCGCACCGCCGATCCGTACTGCCACATCCACGCCTTCCTCAAACAGGTCCACAAAGCGATCGGACAAACTCAGGCTCAGCGCCAGTTCCGGGTGCTGCTGGCAAAATGGCATCAAGAGCGGCATGACGTTGAGACGGCCATAGGTCGTGGGCACCGCCAGACGCAGACGACCGGACGGAATGATGCGCTGCGCCGCCAGCACTGCCTCGGCTTCGGCCAGATCCTCCAGGATGCGCAGGCAGGTCTGATAATAGGCGCTGCCCGCGTCGGTGAGGTGCAGGCTTCGCGTGGTGCGTTCCAGCAGCCGCGAGCCCAGTCGCGTCTCCAGGCGGCTGACGCTTTTACTGACTGCCGAACCGGTCACATGCAGCCGCTCAGCCGCGGCGGTAAAGCTGCCGCACTCGACGCTGGCAACAAACGGCAGAATATCTTTGAGGCGATGATCGTGCATTGATTGATGAACTCAGGTTAAGAATGCTGTGAATAAATGCCAGAGATAAGAACTGAATTCTCTATTAGGCTTAGAATTACGCAAAACGAGGAGAAATCAAATGAAAAAGCACGCTTTGATTGTTGGCATCAGCGGTGTCATTGGTCGCGCACTAGCAGAGAAATTACAAACAGAAGGCTGGCAGGTTACCGGTCTTTCACGCGGACGCGGTGCGGTTCCTGAAGGCGCAGCCAGTCTGACAGCCGATCTGACCGACGCTGACGCCGTTCGTGACGCACTGAAAGAGGTAAAACCGGATGCGCTTTTCTTCAGCGTCTGGGCGCGTCAGGAAAATGAGAAAGAGAACATCCGCGTTAATGGCGGCATGGTGCGCAATGTGATTGAAGCACTCGGCGATCGCCTGAAGGGTTCACACGTGGCACTGGTCACCGGACTGAAGCATTATCTGGGTCCGTTTGAAGCTTACGGCAAAGGGGCGGTGCCGGTGACGCCGTTCCGCGAAGAGCAGGGTCGTCAGCCAGTCGATAACTTCTATTACGCGCAGGAAGATGAAGTGTTCGCGGGCGCTGAGAAGTATGACTATCGCTGGAGCGTTCACCGTCCGCATACCATCATCGGTCATGCCGTAGGTAACGCGATGAATATGGGGCAGACGCTGGCGGTTTACGCGACGTTGTGCAAAGAGAAGGGCTGGCCCTTTATCTTCCCAGGCTCGCCTGAGCAGTGGAGCGGTATTGTGGATATGACCGATGCGGGCCTGCTGGCTGAGCAGCTGCACTGGGCTGCCACTTCACCAAATGGCGCAAATGAGGATTTCAATGCCGTAAACGGCGACGTCTTCCGCTGGAACTGGATGTGGCCAAAACTGGCAGACTATTTCGGTATTGAAGCTGCGGAGTACCCGGCGCAGATGATGCCGCTGGAAAATCGTATGCAGGAAGCCGCCAGTGCATGGCAGGCGATTGCAGAGCAGAATCAGTTGCGTGAGGCAGATGTGACTAAGCTGGCTTCATGGTGGCACACCGATGCAGACCTGGGCCGCCCGATGGAAGCTTTTACTGATATGAGTAAGAGCCGCAAAGCGGGCTTTACCGGCTATCGCAGCACGCTCGACTCTTTTACTCAGCTGTTTGATAAGCTGAAAGCGGAAAAAGTGATTCCGGAATAACCCAGCAGGCGCCGCATCAGGCGCCTGTTTCGTTTCTGGCAGAGACTATACTCAGGCACTGAATCAGTGAATGGAGGAACAGATCGATGACAACATGTTTCATTATCGGGGCGGCGGGCAAGGTTGGCCAAAAGCTGACGCGTCAGCTGAGCAGCAGAAACCATGCGGTCACGGCGCTGCACCGTAAACCGGAACAGGCTGAAACTCTTCAGGCCGCAGGCGCGAAGCCTGTTGCGGGTGATATTCAGCAACTCAGCGTGACGGCACTGTCCGGTTTAATGACGGGTCACGAAGTGGTTGTTTTCACCGCGGGTGCCGGCGGTGCTGGGATCGAGTTGACCAATGCTATTGATGGTGAAGGGTTGAAGCTGGCGGTAGCCGCAGCAGAGCAGGCGGGTGTCTCGCGCTTCCTGCTGGTCTCGGCGTTTCCGGATGCAGGCCGTGGTAAAACGCCATCAGAGGGTTTTGAGAATTACATGCGGGTGAAACGTCTGGCGGATGCCGTGCTGGTGGCGAGCAAGCTGGAGTGGGTGATCCTGCGGCCGGGTACGCTGACCGATGAAGCCGGGACAGGGCGGGTGCATGCTGATCTCGCTATTCCGTATGGGGAAATCCCGCGTGAAGATGTGGCGGCGACGCTGGTCGGGTTGATTGAGAATCCGGCGATTAAATATCAGATAATTGAACTCACCCAGGGTGATGTGCAGATTGATGTGGCGTTGCAGCGGTTGCAGCGGGCATAGAAAGATAGGGTTGTTGCTGGGTCGAGCCTGCTCAGGGAACGCGGTCAGATCGGAAAGACGCAAAAGCCGTCATCCATGACACCCTCTGTCCGCACCGTCCCTGGTAAGGGATGCTTTCCTCCTCTGACCGTGCTCCCTGCGCAGACTCTCTGACAGCCAATAGCCCTTACTTTTATCAACAAAAAAGCCCCGAATCCGGGGCTTTTTGCTTAGCTGACGCAGGTATTACTTCACGCATTTAGCGCAGTGCGCGCGCTCAATGTGCTGGAAGAAGTCATTACCTTTGTCATCGACCAGAATAAAGGCAGGGAAATTCTCCACCTCGATTTTCCAGATCGCTTCCATTCCCAGCTCAGGATACTCCACGCATTCCAGACTCTTGATGCTCTGCTGCGCCAGCACCGCGGCCGGACCACCGATGCTGCCCAGGTAAAAGCCGCCATGTTTATGGCAGGCATCCGTCACCTGCTTACTGCGGTTACCTTTTGCCAGCATGATTTTGCTGCCGCCGTGGGCTTGCAGCAAGTCCACATAGGAATCCATGCGTCCGGCTGTCGTCGGTCCGAGTGAACCGGACGCGTAACCTTCAGGCGTTTTAGCCGGACCGGCGTAATAGACCGGGTGATCTTTGATGTACTGCGGCAATCCTTCGCCATTATCGATGCGCTCTTTGAGTTTGGCATGTGCGATATCACGCGCCACGATAATGGTGCCGGTCAGTGAAAGGCGGGTAGAAACCGGATACGCGGAGAGCTGGGCCAGAATCTCTTCCATTGGACGGTTAAGATTCACCTGCAACACTTCACCTTCGCCCTGCTGACGCAGCGCTTCCGGAATCAGACGGCCTGGATTTGATTCCAGCTTCTCAATCCAGATACCTTCGCGGTTAATCTTCGCTTTGATATTGCGGTCAGCCGAGCAGGAAACGCCCATGCCGATCGGGCAGGACGCGCCGTGACGCGGCAGACGCACCACGCGGATGTCGTGGGCGAAGTACTTGCCACCAAACTGCGCGCCAAGGCCAAGGTCCTGCGCTGCTTTCAGCAGTTCCTGCTCGAGTTGCACATCACGAAATGCCTGACCATGCTCGTTGCCTTCGGTCGGTAAGCCATCGTAGTAGTGCGTTGAGGCGAGCTTCACGGTTTTCAGCGTGCTCTCTGCCGAGGTGCCGCCGATAACAAACGCGATATGGTATGGCGGGCAGGCAGCGGTGCCGAGGGTACGCATTTTGTCCACCAGGTAATTTTTCAGTTTGCCTGGGCTCAGCAGCGCTTTGGTTTCCTGATAGAGATAAGTTTTGTTGGCGGAGCCGCCGCCTTTAGCGATACAGAGGAACTTGTACTCATCGCCATCAACGCTGTAGAGGTCGATCTGCGCAGGAAGGTTAGTGCCGGTATTCACCTCTTTATACATATCCAGCGCGGCATTCTGTGAATAGCGCAGGTTATCTTCAATATAAGTGTTGTAGATACCCAGTGACAGCGCGGCTTCATCGCCACCGCCGGTCCAGACGCGCTGGCCCTTTTTGCCCATGATGATCGCGGTGCCGGTATCCTGACAGGTAGGCAGCACGCCTTTGGCAGCAATTTCAGAGTTTCTTAAAAACTGCAGAGCCACATATTTGTCATTGTCGCTGGCATCCGGGTCATCAAGGATGGAGGCAACCTGCTGCTGGTGGGCCGGACGCAGCATGAAAGAAGCGTCGTGGAAGGCCTGCTGACTCAGCAGCGTCAGTGCCTGCGGGTCAACTTTCAGGATCTCCTGACCCTCAAACTCGGCGACGGAGACATGCTCGCGACTCAGCAAATAGTATTCAGTATCTTCGTGGGACAGCGGAAAAGGGTTCTGATAGACAAAAGGTTTGTTCGACATTTTTTCTCACTTAATGACCGGCTGAACCTCCGCGTGCAGGCTGCGGGGCACAACATCATAGGCGAATTAATCGTTTATTATGCTTCCTCACCGTGGGTGCGGTGAGGAAGTGCTGGAATGGTATCTTATAACGCGTTGATCTGCATGTTGTATCCGTCAGAACATCCACACCATCCACGGATAAGCAATCAGCATCATCGAACCTAAGAAGATGGCACCGAAGATAGTACCCAGACGCCAGTAATCTTTGGTAGGCAGATAGCCGCTACCGTAGTAAATCGGACTTGGGCCAGTGCCGTATGGCGTGATGATGCCCATCACACCCAGAGAGGTACACAGCATCAGGCAGAAGACGGGCATATTGATGCCTGGGATTGATGCTGCGATGGTCAGCATGGCCGGTAACAGCGCGGTAGTGTGCGCGGTGGTGCTGGCAAAGAGGTAGTGCAGCAGGAAGAAGGCGATCAACAGCACCACGGCTGAAACCTGCGGGTCATAACCCTGCAGTAGCATGCCACCCTCTTTACCTAACCAGGTGATGAAACCGACACGGGCCAGGCCATCCGCCAGCGCAACCAGGGTCGCGAACCAGGCAAAGGTGTTCCAGGCCGGTTTATTACTGGTGATGTCGTTCCAGTTCAGGACGCCGGTCCACAGCATCAGCACGACAACCAGTAACGCCGCCATCGCAGGCTCAATCCACGAGGTGGCGAAAATCCACATCAGCAGGGCACAGACCACAAACACGAGCAGCAGGATTTCGTTGCGGGTCAGTCGGCCCAGTTTTTCCAGTTCAGCGATAGCCCATTTTGGTACTTCATCGTTGATTTTGACTTCAGGTGGGTAGAACCAGTAAGCCAGCAGCGGCATGGTCAGAATCAGCAGCAAGCCCAGTGGCAGGAAGGCCAGGAACCACATGCCCCATGAAATATCAAAACCAATGATGCTTTTCACCAGCGCCAGCGCCAGCAGGTTAGGAGCCAGTGCAGAGAGGAACATTGAGCTGGTGATACAGGCTGCGGTAATCGCGACCCACATCAGGTAAGAGCCGATTTTACGGGCGCTCGGGTCATTAGGCTTAGAACCATACAGCGGCGGCAGGTTAGCAATAATCGGGTAAATCGTTCCGCCACTGCGCGCGGTGTTTGACGGTGTAAAGGGTGCGAGTAACAGGTCAGCAAAGGTAATGGCATAACCCAGCGTCAGGCTCCGGCGACCCAGATATTTCACCAGAATCAGCGCAAGGCGACGCCCGAACTGCGTTTTGTCATAACCTGCGGCGAACATAAAGGCACCGAAGATGAGCCAGACTGTAGAGTTACCAAAACCGCTGACCGCCCACTTAAAGGACTCACTAGCGACCTTAAATTTCGGGTTAGCCAGTTCAGCCGGGCTGAAGAGCAGAAACTGGCTGAACAGCGCGATGACCACCACGCCAGTCAGACCGATCACGGCACCTGGCAGAGGCTCAAAAATCAACCCGACAATCACGCCCACGAAAATGGCGAAAAAGTGCCAGGCGTAGGGTTCGAGTCCGGCTGGGGTGGGAACAAGCAACAGCAGTACGGCAACGATTACCGGCAGCGCCAGCATGATAGCTTTCTTTTTACCCGCCGCCACAGGATCGGCTTTTGGGGGTTCAGTAACAGCTGAGAGTGTTTTCATAGTGTTTTATCTGCAAGTTAATAAGAATGCGATTTGCGCCCCGGACCTTCACTGATGACTTTCTTTTATATTCTTAATAGTGTGAATAAACCGCGATGCACTGATTTTTTTAATCTGCTGCTGTGATAATTAGCAGCGCTTTTAAATCCATGTAAATATAATGCGATTTCCAGAAATAAGAATTTTGATCCAGATCAAAGAAATTAATCCATTATTCCCGTTTTTTAACATTTATTATTAATTTATTTTTACGGCGACAAGGATTTGACGACTCTGTGAAGCTGATCAACAACAAAATGACTCTGTAAAGCAAGTGTTTTTTAAATAATGATATGATTTTAATCGACTTTTTTGTTGTGTAAATGAATGGTTGATTTTTGGTAACTGATAGTTAACAATTAATATAACTTCGTTTTACTCTCCCGGCAAATAAAAAATAAAAATCGTTTAAAAGTTATAAAAGTAAAGTTATCGCTTAAGTAAGCAAAGAAAAGAGTATATTAACGTTATGACATCGGACCACTTAATTAAGCGATAATTTGCGTCCGCTAAAAATTTCCAGACTTTTTAAATTTTGGAGTTTATCGCAATGAAATCTCTCACTCCCCTTCTTAATCCACTTACCCTGCCCAATGGCGCTGTTTTAAAAAACCGGCTGGTCATGGCTCCGATGACCACCTGTACCGGTTTTTACGACGGCACGGTCACCAGCGAGCTGGTCGAGTACTATCGCGCCCGCGCGGGTAGCATCGGTACGGTGATTGTAGAGTGCTGTTTTATTGATAACCGTGGCCCGGCATTTCCGGGTGCCATTGCTATCGATAGCGACAATAAAATTCCCGGACTCAAACGTATTGCGGACGCAATTAAATCTGAAGGCTCAACCGCCATTCTGCAGATCTATCACGGCGGCCGTATGGTTGAGCCAGAACTGATTGGCGGAAAAACACCGGTTGCGCCCAGCGCCATCGCGGCGCCTCGTGAAGGGGCAACGCAGCCTCTCGCGCTGAGCGCTGAAGAGGTCGATACCATGATCACCAAATTTGGTGACGCAGTGAACCGCGCCATCAAGGCCGGTTTCGACGGTGTCGAAATTCATGGTGCCAACACTTACCTGATTCAGCAGTTCTATTCACCCAACTCTAACCAGCGCGATGACAAGTGGGGCGGCAGCCGCGATAACCGCGCGCGTTTCCCGCTGGAAGTGCTGGAAATCACCCATAAGATGGCGGAGCGCTTCGCGCATAACTCGTTCATTATCGGCTATCGCTTCTCGCCGGAAGAGATCGAAGTCCCCGGCATCCGTTTTGATGACACGCTTTATCTGCTGGAAAAACTGGCCGCGCGTGGACTCGATTACGTTCACTTCTCTGTCGGCCAGCTGCTGCGTCCGTCGATTGTCGATACTCAGGACCCGACGCCGCTGATTGAGAAATTCGTCGCGATGCGCTCACCTGAGCTGGCAAAAGTGCCGGTAATCGGTGTCGGCGGCGTGGTGAACAAAGCGGATGCGGAGCTGGCGCTGGAGAAGGGTTACGATCTGGTCGCGATTGGTAAAGCCTGTATCGCCTATCCGAACTGGACCGATCGCATCATCAACAATGAACACCTTGAGCTCTACATCGACAGCAACAAACGCGAAGAGCTGCAGATCCCTGAACCGCTGTGGCGCTTCTCGCTGGTCGATGCGATGATCCGCGACACCAGCGAATCAGGCCGTAAATACAAAGCGGGCGTTTATCAGGAAAAAGTTGAAGCCGAAGCGCTGAAGCTGAAAATCAACGTCACGCTGGATACCGACCGTATCACCGACATCTCGCTGGTGCCGGATGACACGCTGGATGTGGACTTCACCACCACCTTTGAAAGCCTGCGTAGCCGCATTCTGGTGGCGAACAGCCCACACGTTGATGCGATTACCGGTGCAACCACTCAGAGTGAGGCGCTTAAAAAAGCGGTTTCACGCGCGATGACCACCTCCAGTAAGGAACACGTGATCGAGGAAGGCGGTAACCCTAACGCACCACAGAATTACGATGTGGTGATTGTGGGTAGCGGCGGTGCCGGTCTGGCGGCGGCGATTCAGGCGCACGATGAAGGCGCACGCGTGGTGATCATCGAGAAGATGCCGACCATTGGCGGCAACACAATTAAAGCGTCAGTAGGCATGAACGCCGCTGAAACCCGCTTCCAGAAACTCAAAGGCATTGAAGACAGCAAAGAGTTGTTCTATGAAGAGACGCTGAAAGGCGGTCAGTTCAAAAACAATCCGGTGCTGTTGCGTGAGTTTGTTGACCTGGCACCTGAAGCAATTGAGTGGCTGGCGGATAAAGGCATTGAGCTTAACGACATCACTATTACCGGCGGGATGAGCATCGACCGTACGCACCGTCCGGCTGACCGCTCAGCGGTGGGTGGGTTCCTGATTAGCGGCCTGGTAAAAAATATCAACAGCCGCAACATTGAAGTCCTGCTGGAAACCTCCGTCGCCGAGATCCTCTATGAGAATGGGGCAGTCGCGGGCGTGAAAGTGGTTGATGAGTACAACGACAGCCGTATTCTGAACGCCAAAAGCGTGATTGTGGCGACCGGTGGATTCAGTGCGAACCGTGAGCTGGTGGTGAAATACCGTCCTGAACTTGATGGCTTCGTGACGACCAATCATAAAGGCGCCACCGGCAGCGGTATTGCGATGCTGGAAAAAATTGGTGCCGGCACCGTGGATATGGGCGAAATCCAGATTCACCCAACGGTTGAGCAGACCACCTCTTATCTGGTCTCCGAATCCATTCGCGGCGGGGGTGCCATCCTGGTCAGCCAAGCGGGCGAGCGTTTCTACAACGAAATGGAAACCCGCGACAAAGTCTCCGCTCAGATTATCGCGCTGCCAGAAAAGAGTGCCTGGATTGTATTTGACGAGCAGGTGCGCATGAACAACAAAGCGGCTGATGAATACATCGCCAAAGGCTTTGTCATCAGTGCGCCAACCGTGGCGGAACTGGCGGTGAAACTCAACATGAGTGAGCATCACACCCTGGAAGCAACGCTGGCCCGTTACAACAACTTCGTCATTATGCAGAAGGATGAAGACTTTGGTCGTCAGACCGCGCTGCGTCATCCGCTGAGTGAAGCGCCGTTCTACGCGATTCGTGTTGCTCCGGGCGTCCACCACACCATGGGCGGCGTCACTATCGACACCACTACAGCGGTGCTGGACAGCCAGAAGCAGGTGATCAACGGTGCCTGGGCGTGTGGTGAAGTGGTTGGCGGCATCCACGGCGCGAACCGTATCGGCGGTAACGCCGTGGCAGATATCATCATCTTCGGTATTCTGGCGGGTGGTAACGCCGCCGCTTACGCCCGACGTTAACGGCAGTCTCCGGCATCCGCACCTGCGGGTGCCGGTCTTTTCCTATTCAAAGCAGAGTCGCCTATGTTAACTGATGCGCGTGTCTATGCTTACTCCGCTGTTTTAATGGGTTCGCCCATTCTGCTGAAGCTCTTCGAAGACAACCAGACGCTGGCCGCTCAGGTTTTCCGCCTGATCAAACAGCAGGAGAACCTTTTCACGGTGAATCGCGCGGCGTCTGAAGTGATGGCCGTTAATCACGCGGCCGGTCAGCATCCTGTGGTCGTCAGCCAGCCAGTCTTTGATTTGATCGCCTGCGCACATGCCGTCAGCCTGCTGCCGGACAGCCTGTTTAATCTTGCTATCGGGCCGCTGGTGAAGTGCTGGAAAATCGGTTTTCAGGGACACAGCGTCCCGTCAGAAACCGACCTTCAGATGCGCATGGCGCTGACGAATCCCCATGACGTCATCCTTGATGCCACAAGTCGCAGTGTCATGCTGGCCCGGCCGGGAATGGAGATTGATCTGGGCGCCATCGCCAAGGGCTATATTGCCGACGTAGTACAGGCGTTTTTGCGCCAGCAGCAGGTTAGCAGTGCGCTGATTAATCTGGGCGGGAACGTGCAGACGGTGGGCGCGCCGCCCGAAGAGGCGGGCTGGGCAATTGGCCTGAAAAAACCTTTTGGTGAGGCCGATGAGCTGATTGGCGTGATTGGCGTGAACAACCGCTCGGTGGTGACGTCGGGTGTCTATGAGCGCTATTTCGAGCTGGATGGCATCTGTTATCACCACATCCTCAATCCGCACAGCGGATATCCACTGGATACCGAGCTGATGAGCGTCACGGTGATCTCTGATCGATCACTGGATGGTGACATCTACACGACACTGCTCTATGGCTTAGGTGTCGAAAAGGGCATGGCCTGCCTGGCAGATAAACCGGGCATTGAAGCGATCTTTGTGACCCGTGACAGGCAGATCATCTGCTCGTCACAACGTCACTTTTCGTTTCAGTTACTGGACACCGGGTACCGGCTGGTTCACTGACAGTACTGTTTGAGTAAGGTGTGATACTCCGGCTGCAGGCGGTAGCGGTAAACCGGACGGCCCGTGACACCATAGTGAATACTGGTGAACAGAATATTAATCTGCGCCAGCCAAATCAGGTATTTGCGGCAGGAGACGCGAGAGATATTCACTTCCGTTGCCAGCTCATCGGTAGAGAACTCGGTGCCAGGATGCGAATCGATCCACAGACAGAGGGTGCGCAGCGTCTGCGGCGTTAATCCTTTCGGCAGGCGTTTCTGCTCGCTGGCGCCTGGCGGATTTCCATGCAACAGCTGATCAACGTCTGACTGCTGATAGAACTGGTGGTTATCCATCAGTGATTTTTTCTGTCGCCAGCCGGTCAGCGCCTCTTCAAAGCGGGCAAACTGAAACGGCTTGATCAGATAATCCACTACGCCATAGTTGAGCGAGGTTTTGATGGTGGCGGCATCGGCGGCTGACGAGATGATAATCACATCGACCGGACGTCCGGCACTGCGCAGTTCCGGGAGCAGGTCGAGCCCGTTTTCCTGCTGCATATAAATATCCAGCAGAATTAAATCAACCTGTGGCTCCTCCTGGGCCAGCCGCTCTTTTGCCTGCTGTAAGGTTGAGGCGGTGCCGCAGCACATGAAGCCTGGGATCTGCCCGATATAGCAGCGATTAAGTTCGGCTACCATCGCATCATCGTCGACAACTAACACATTGATCATTGGGTAATCATTCCTCTCTCCCACGGAAGTTGTACCAAGAATTGGGTAAATACACCCGGTTCCGATTCGACACTGACGTTGCCGCCCAGGCTTTCGGTCTGCTGCTTCACCAGAAATAATCCGACACCACGATCGTCGCCTTTTGATGAAACACCGCGCTCAAAAATGGTGCTGAGCTGGTTGCCGTCAATGCCCGGCCCATCATCACTCACTTCGCAGGCCAGCCAGCCGTTCTGATAGTGCAGCATGAGGTGAATTTCCCCTTCAGTTTCCGGGTCCAGCGCCTCGAGCGAGTTTTCAATTAAATTGCCCAGTACGGTAATCAGAACCGCGTTCTGCTCCTCGCTGCCGCAGTCAGGCAGAAAACTCGCTTCATCAATAATCAGCTGATGGCCTTCATCGGTCACCCGGTTGATTTTACTGAGCAGGAAGCCGGCAATGATCGGCGACTTAATCTTTTGCAGCAGTGAACCGATTTCAGTCTGATAGGCGTTAGCCGTTTTCAGGATGTACTCTTCCATCTGCGCATAATTTTTCATGTGCAGCAGGCCCAGAATCACATGCAGCTTGTTCATGAACTCATGGGACCGCTCACGTAATGCATCCACATAGTTTACCATGCCGTCCAGCCGCTGCATCAGCTGGCTAATCTCCGTCTTGTCCCTGAAGGTAGTCACCGCGCCAATTATGCGGTCGCGACTGCGAACAGGCACGGTGTTGCTGATCAGGATCCGGTTACCGAGCGTCAACTCCTGGTCGTACCAGGCTTTACCTGCATGCAGTGCATCCTGCTGATGACGATGCATCACACTCTCTTCTGCAATCAAATCGCCGCTTGACGGCATCTTGCGGGTCGTCTCATGTAACAACTGCTGAGCCGCGTGGTTGATCAGGCTGACGCGCGACTGATCGTCTACTGCAATCACACCCTCTTTAATTGAATTCAGAATGGCCTGACGCTGCTCAAACAGGCTGGAAATTTCGTGCGGCTCCAGCCCCAGTAAGATGGTTTTTAGTCGCCTGACCAGAATAAGCATACCCAGCAGGCCTGCCAGACCACCAAACAGGACGGTCCAGACGATATTCCAGCGGCTTTTAGCAATCTGGGCCGCCACATCATTCAGTGCGATGCCGATCGCCACGACGCCAATCTGCTGATGCTGTGCGTTATAAACGGGCGTAAATACCCGCAGTGCCTCCACCAGTACGCCATGATTGACGGCGACATTTTCCCGTCCGTCCAGCGTGGGATAGATATCATTGCCGACAAAGTGTTTGCCAATCACCGCCGCATTGGGATGTGAAAAGCGAATACCCTGCATATCCGTGACCACCACGAACAGGAGACCGTTACGCTTGCGGGCCGCTTCAGCCAGCGGCTGAATCTGACTGCTGCCGTCCGGCAACAACAAACCACGCTGAACTTCAGGCGTGTCTGCCAGCGTGCGAGCCACTGCCATCGCCTTGTCTTTGAGATGCGACTGAGCAAAGTTATCAATCTGAACGAAATAGAGCACATGGACAGCGACCAATACCGTGATGATAACGGCGGTCATCATCAGGGTGGTCAGAGTACTGAGTTTCATTGGTCGTTTCGGCACGGCATATCGATTCTGTGTTTGGCTTTTCATGAATGTCCAGCACGGATGGGAGATCGCCAGGAAACATACGCTAACTCACCGCATCAGTACAGTTTTAGCGGCCTGCGCGTGGGCAGTCGCACTCAACAATATTTGTGTTAGGGGATTGTATAATTCAAAGGACACCCTTAATGTGTGGTTAAAATATGTGAGCAATTCAGTAAGCCTTTTGTAATTAAAATAAGGCTAAATTGCTATTTTTAATTTTATAACTATTTTCACATTAACTCACAAATAACATTATTTTAAACTTTGAGGACTTTTTTTAACCAGTACCGTCTGAGCTGTAGATTAAAATGATGAATTCAAAGAAAGTTATTCCCACTCTTTCCCTCGCGGCCTTGTTAGTTTCTTCAGCCCTTCACGCTGAAACCTCACCAGAAAAAACTGACGTCCTGTTAATTGGCGGCGGCATTATGAGCGCCTCAATGGGCACCATGCTGGAAGAGCTGCAGCCTGGCTGGAAACAGATCATGGTTGAGAAGCTGGATGGCGTGGCACTGGAATCCTCTAACGGCTGGAACAATGCCGGTACAGGTCACTCTGCCAACATGGAACTGAACTATACGCCTGAGCGTAAAGACGGTTCTATCGACGTCTCTAAAGCGCTGGAAATTAACGAAGCGTTCATGATTTCTCGCCAGTTCTGGAGCTCACAGGTTAAAGAGGGCGTAATGCACGATCCGCGCTCTTTCATTAACTCAACGCCACACATGAGCTTCGTCTGGGGCGACAA
The DNA here is from genome assembly GCF_014495885.1 of Pantoea sp. MT58. Taxonomy (NCBI): domain Bacteria; kingdom Pseudomonadati; phylum Pseudomonadota; class Gammaproteobacteria; order Enterobacterales; family Erwiniaceae; genus Pantoea; species Pantoea sp. MT58. The sequence goes on along the minus strand of NZ_CP061084.1, from coordinate 321,426 downwards.
CGTCGACTTCCTGACCAAACGCTATGCGGCGTTGCAGAAAACGGCGCTGTTCCAGGGCATGAAGTTCTCTACCGATCACAAGCAGATCGAGCAGTGGGCACCACTGGTCATGGAAGGTCGCGATCCACAGCAGAAAGTGGCCGCAACCTGGACGCCAGTTGGCACCGATGTTAACTATGGTGAAATTACCCGTCAGTTGATCGGCAGCCTGAAAAAGAACGATAACTTCCGTCTTGAAACCTCTTCTGAAGTTACCGACTTCAAACGTAACGGCGACAACTCCTGGCACGTCACCATTAAAGACGCTAAAAACGGCAACGAACGTGCTGTTGACGCGAAATATGTCTTTATCGGTGCGGGTGGTGGTGCGCTGAAATTACTGCAGAAGACCGGTATCCCGGAAGCGGATAACTATGCGGGCTTCCCGGTAGGCGGATCATTCCTGGTGACTGAAAACAAGGCGATTGCCGATCGTCACCTGGCGAAAGTCTATGGTCAGGCGTCAACCGGTGCACCGCCGATGTCGGTTCCGCATCTGGATACCCGTTATCTGGACGGCAAACGCGTCGTGCTGTTTGGACCGTTTGCGACCTTCTCCACCAAGTTCCTGAAAAACGGTTCGCTGTTTGATCTGCTGAGCACTACCACGACTCATAACATCGTGCCGATGACCGATGTGGGTATGGATAACTTCGACCTGGTGAAATACCTGATCGGACAGGTCATGCTGAGTGATGAAGATCGCTTTAAAGCACTGCAGGAATACTATCCGGACGCGAAGAAAGAGGACTGGAAACTGATTCAGGCCGGTCAGCGTGTGCAGATCATCAAGAAAGATGCTGATAAAGGTGGCGTGCTGAAACTGGGTACAGAAATTGTGACCGATCAGCAGAAAACCGTGGCGGCACTGTTGGGTGCATCTCCTGGTGCCTCAACCGCAGCGCCTATCTCCCTGAGCGTGATGCAGAAACTGTTCCCGGAAGAGTTTAAGTCACCGGAATGGCAGGCGAAGATCCACAAGATGATCCCAGGTTACGGTCAGAAACTGAATGACAACGTGCCGTTGCTGCAGCAGGTCTGGAATGAGACCGCTCAGACTCTGCAACTGACCACGCCGCCCGTGATCAACATGGAAGGCAAAACCACAGATGCGCCGGCCGCACAGCCTGAGAAGGCTGCGCCTTCAGCGAAACACGATATGGCGCTGTAACAGCGACCTGACGTAAAAAAAGCCCGCACAGGTTAACCTGTGCGGGCTTTTTTATTGCCGCCTGATCGGTATTACTCCGGCGTTTTGTGGCGCCAGTTTCCCCAGGGATCTTCAGCAGGGGCCTGATCCGCGTCTGACGGTTCTTCACGCGCTGCCGGTTGCGCACTTAACGAGTCGAGATAAAGCGCTTCGACTTCAGCCCGCGCCCAGGGGGTACGACGTAAAAACTTCAGGCTCGATTTAACGCTGGGATCGCTTTTAAAGCAGTTAATGTTGATCCGTTTTCCCAGCTCCTCCCAGCCATACTGCGCGACTAAACTGTTAATCTGCATCTCCAGCGTTACGCCATGCAGAGGATCTTTTGAGGTGTGTGCGTTCATCGTCTATCCGCCTGATTCAGTCAATGCCGCACATCCTGACAATCGTAAAGCGGTTGTGCAAGGACTGAAGGTGAAAAAGCTCACCAGCGGCGCATCATCGCTGCTTTTATGTGTTCGGGTTAACGTGACGGGCAGAAGAGCGCGCAGGCATGCAGTGATTGTGCTAATCATAAGCAACTGATGATGCTCTAGAAAGGAACGTCGCTCATGTCCGGACCCGTTGGAAATCTGCTCAGCTCTGCCAGCCGTAAACGTGCTCTGCTTGCCGGTTCGGTAGGAAATTTCATTGAATGGTATGAATTCGCGGTTTATGGCTTTCTGGCTACCATTATTGCGCAGAACTTCTTCCGGCTGGAAGGGGAATCCGCGCTGACCGGGCTGCTGCTGACCTATGCCTCATTCGCCATCGCTTTTTTCTTCCGTCCGCTGGGTGCGATCATCTTTGGCCGTATGGGCGACCGCATCGGGCGCAAACCTGTACTGATCTTTGTGTTGATCATGATGACGCTGGCGACGACGGCTATTGGTCTGGTTCCCACCTACGCCCGGTTGGGTATTCTGGCGCCGCTGATCGTGACCGGTCTGCGCATCCTGCAGGGGCTATTCGCGGGTGGCGAGTATGGCGGGGCAGTTTCACTGATGACCGAGTTTGCGCCGCGCGGTAAGCGGGGTCTGTATGGCGCATGGCAATCCTTTACCGTGGCGCTGGGTTTGCTGGCAGGCGCGGGCATTGTCGCGCTGCTCTCGGTGCTGCTGACGCCGGAGCAGATGCTGAGCTGGGGCTGGCGCATTCCGTTCTTTGTCGCGCTGCCACTGGGCGTTCTGGCGCTCTGGCTGCGGGTACAGATGGAGGAGACGCCGGCATTTATTCAGCAGCAGGCGCAACCTGTAGCAAAAATCGACGCCAGCCTGGGTGACACACTGAAAACGATTCTGCTGGGTATCTGCCGACTGATGGTGTGGTCGGCGGCGGGCTATACCTGGCTGGTGATCATGCCGACTTATCTGCAGGCATCGCTGCAGACTGGCTTTAACCAGGCGCTGCTGATTGCGGTGATATCCAACCTCGGCTTTGCCGCCACGATTATTCCGGCCGGAATGCTGAGCGACAGGATTGGGCGACGGGCAGTCATGGTCTCGGCGGCGGTACTGCTGCTGGTACTTTCTCTGCCGCTGTTAAACGTGTTGCAGTCAGAGAGCGCCGGATTGCTGCTAAAAGCGCTGGTGGTGTTTATCGCGGGCGGGGTAGTCGGATTGCTCGCCGGGCCAGGACCCGCGATGCTGTCCGAAATGTTTCCGACGCGGGTGCGCTATACCGGGCTTGGGCTGGCCTATTCACTCTCCAATGCGGTGTTTTCCGGCTGCGCAGGATTAATCATCACCGGACTGATTAAGGAGACGGGTAACCCCGATATTCCCGCCTGGTATGTGATGGCGACAGCACTGGTAAGTATTGTGGCTCTGATGACGCTCAATAAAGATGACCATCTGCGGATGCTGGATGAGCCACCCGCGCGCTGAGACAGACCAGGGGCAGGGCATCTGGCAATCGTCCAGGTCTGCATCAGTGCCTGGCTGTATGTTGGGTCAAATGGGACCCGATTCTGTCGCTCATCCGGCAATACGCGCTTGATGTCCCGATATATATCGCCAACCATACTTTCCTGATTCTAACGGGAGACGATATGGAATTGTCACAAGAGGAAAGCGAAGTCGTGGCCTGGTTTCTGAGCCAGCATTGGTCGGAATTTTCGGAGATCGCAGAGGAGTACCTTTTGGCTTCTGCCGTGCATCGGCTGGCTGAAAAGCTGGGACTGGAAAACAGAGCTGCCTGAACGAAAAAACCAGCCTGGCGGCTGGTTTTGTTTGATGCGACGGACTGCGGGTTGCGGGGAAATTACACCAGCTTTTGTGCCGTGGTTTCCACCAGTGTCAGCAACACTTTGATATCATCCAGCGTCACTGTCGGGTTCAGCAGCGTCATTTTCAGGCAGGTCACGCCATCGTGCTCGGTCACGCCAACGTTAGCGCGGCCTGACTCCAGCAGAGCATCACCGATACGCTGGTTCAACAGGGCGATATCCGCACTGCTGAAGTGCGCCAGATGCGCCGGACGATAGCGGAACAGCACGCTGGCCAGTTGCGGTTTCATTACCAGCTCCAGCGCAGGTTGTTCATCAACGTACTGAGCAACCTGCTGCGCCAGCGTCACACCGTGATCGATGATTTCGGCATACTGCTTCTGACCCAGCGCTTCCAGGCCCATCCACAGTTTCAGTGCATCAAAACGGCGGGTGGTCTGCAGCGATTTGGACACCAGATTCGGCACGCCCTGCGCTTCATCGAACTCAGAGTTCAGGTAGGCCGCCTGGTAGCGCATCAGCTCATAATGACGTGCTTCCTTCAGCAGGAAAGCGCCACAACTGATGGTCTGGAAGAACTGCTTATGGAAGTCCAGGGTGATGGAGTCGACCAGCTCAATGCCATCCAGATAATCGCGATATTTTTCTGAGAGCAGCAGTGCGCCACCCCAGGCTGCATCGACGTGCACCCAGATGTTCTCTTCCGCCGCCAGCGCCGCGATCTCACGCAGCGGATCGATCGCACCCGCATCGGTGGTACCGGCTGTGGCAACGATCGCCAGAATGTTTTCGCCGTTGGCTTTGGATACGGCCAGCTTGTGGCGCAGGTCATCCATGTCCATGCGGGCAAAGCGGTCACATTTTACCTGCGTGACGGACTGATAACCCAGACCCAGCAGCGCCATGTTCTTCTGTACGGAGAAGTGTGCGTTTTCTGAGCAGAAGACTTTAATCTTCTTCAGGTCGCCGGTTAAGCCATCCTGTTGTACCGAATGTCCCTGGCGGGCAAACCAGGCGTCACGTGCCAGCATCAGCCCCATCAGGTTGCTCTGTGTACCGCCGCTGGTGAAGACACCGGCGTCGCCAGGCTGATAACCCACCTGGGTGCGCAGCCACTCAATCAGCTTCATTTCAATCAGGGTGGCAGACGGTGCCTGATCCCATGAATCCATGCTCTGGTTGGTGGCGTTGATCAGCACTTCCGCCGCCTGGCTGATAACCAGGCTCGGACAGTGCAGGTGCGCCACACACTGCGGGTGATGCACCGACAGGCTATCTTTGAGGAAGTACTCAATGGCGCGTTCAATCGCGGCCTGGTTGCCCAGGCCCTGAGGATTGAAGTCCAGCGTGATGCGCTCGCGCAGCTCTGCGACGGTTTTTCCCTGATACATCTCAGGTTGTTCCAGCCACTTAACGACAGCCGCGCTACTCTGGGCAATCGCCTGCTGGTAGGCCTCGGTACTCTGTGCTGAGGCCGCCAGAATCGGGTTTAACCGGGACATTGCATTCACTCCACTCAAACTGGTTTCACGCCAGCTGACAGCAGGGCGTTTTCAAATTTATCCATGAACACGTCAAGTTCTGCATCCGTGATCAGCAGGGAAGGCAGCAGACGTAATACGCTGCCGTGACGTCCGCCGCGCTCCAGAATCAGGCCGTTCTCGAAGCATTTCTTCTGAACCAGCGCAGAAAGCTCGCCGTCTGCCGGGAAGCTGCCCATGTGGTCAGCAGGCTCATCGGGTTTCACCAGCTCAATACCGATCATCAGACCCAGACCGCGCACATTGCCGATGACCGGATAGCGCTGCTGCAGCTCGCCCAGTTTGCCTTTCAGCCATTCGCCCTGTGCCGCGACTTTGTCAGCGATGTTATTATCTTTCAGCAGTTTCAGGGTCGTCAGGCCGGTGGCCATTGCCAGCTGGTTACCACGGAAGGTGCCGGTGTGGTGACCTGGTGACCAGGCATCGAACTCTTTCTTAATGCCGAGTACCGCCAGTGGCAGACCACCACCGACCGCTTTGGACATCACAATGATGTCTGGCTCAATACCCGCGTGTTCAAAGGCGAAGAATTTACCGGTACGGGCAATACCCGCCTGGACTTCGTCAATGATCAGCAGAATGCCATGCTCTTTGGTGACTTTGCGGATACGCTGCAGCCATTCCGCTGGCGCCGGGTTAACACCGCCTTCACCCTGAACCGCTTCCAGAATGACGGCAGCGGGTTTGCGAACGCCGCTTTCAACGTCATTAATCAGGTTTTCGAAGTAGTAAGTCAGTGCTTTTACGCCCGCTTCACCACCAATGCCCAGCGGGCAGCGGTAAAGGTGCGGATAAGGCATGAACTGCACTTCCGGCATCATGCCATCAACGGCTTCTTTCGGAGACAGGTTGCCGGTGACCGACAGCGCGCCGTGGGTCATACCGTGATAGGCACCGGAGAAGCTGATAATGCCGGAACGACCGGTGTGCTTTTTCGCCAGTTTCAGCGCCGCTTCAACGGCATCTGCGCCGGACGGGCCAGTAAACTGCAGGCAGTACTCTTTGCCCTGGCCCGGTAATAAGGAGAGCAGGTACTCAGAGAACTCATCTTTTAAAGGCGTAGTTAAATCAAGAGTATGTAACGGCAAGCCGCTGGTAATGACATGTTGAATGCTCTGCAAAACATCGGGATGGTTATGTCCCAGCGCCAGCGTTCCTGCACCTGCAAGACAGTCGAGATACTGATTATTCTCGACATCTGTAATCCAGACACCCTGAGCTTTCGCAATTGCGAATGGCAATTTACGAGGATAACTGCGAACGTTTGATTCAAATTCAGCCTGACGGGCTAAATACGTTTCGTTGGTAGCGTTTGCGTTCTGTGCATTCAAACTATCAATACGGACTTTATCCGTCATCATATCTCTCCTACAACCGGGACGGGCGTAGCGTCACAGTTGAATAAATGAATTAAAATGGGTGGCTATGTAAAAGCGCGGCCAATATAGGTGTTTTTAAGGTCCGACTCAATGTTTAATTTCATCATCAGATATCGGATTCTTTACTATAGGAATCAATAATTTGGTGGGGTTCTGAGCGCATCTATTCTTGCCGCTTCGTTAGCTGCTTTCCAATAACTGGCGTAAAAACACCAGCTTACCTGACTCCGGTTGCGCTAAGTCAATGATAATAATCTGTGTAAACAGCTGTTTCCGGGTAAAAACGCTATCAAAAAGAGGCCTTATCAGACAGAAAAGGTATAAGTCTGTTTGACTGCGGAAGCTGCATTTATAGCAGCAATAAACCGCCGACTAATTAAAACAATAAACCTTTTATTAACATTTAATTAATATCTGGTCGGTGCCGTCTCGCTAATAAACCGGTTAATCGGGTTTATGACAGGACAGCATCAATAAATTGATTTAAGTCTGCCAGTGCTTCGCGTGCTTTTTTTTCAGAAGGATTGATGGTCAGCAGGTCGGCATAGCCGTTGAGCATGGCGCTGATCTGTCTGGCGGTACGGGGCACGTTAATGCACTGCAGTGTCCCATCCGTGACGCCGTCACGAATAATCGCTTCCATCAAACCCTGCCAGGCATCCGTCATCTCATCGGCCAGCGCCGCATAGGCTTCGTTATGTGCAGCCGTCTGCCAGAACGACGCATAGAGTTGCCAGGTTGCATCCGGTGCGCTCGGCAAATGGCTTTCGATAAGCGTCGCCAGCCGCTGGCGGGGTGTGAGCATCTTCAGGGAGTCAGCAAACGTTTCATAATCCACCTGCATGAAGCGCTCCAGCGCCGCCAGGCAGAGTGTCTGCCAGTTACTGAAATAGTGGTAGATATGACTGCGTGAGATACCCATTGATTCGGTGAGCTCCCGGGTAGTCACTTTTTCGATCCCTTTTTCAATAAACAGGACTATCGCCGCATCCAGTATCCTGGTGCTCAATGCTTCAGCTGACTCTTTCATTATTCTCCCGATAATGGCTACATTGACTTTGAGCGGTTGCTCAAATAGACTGCTTTTTGTACTTGAGCGACCGCTCAATAATAACTATATCAGAAACAGAAACTATGCATTCCTCAAAAACTATCCTTCCTGTTGCGGCTCCCCGCAGCGCTATTCTGACATTAAAAATGCTTGGCCGTCGCCATAGCCGCAAGCTGTTCCTCACGCTGCTACTGGTGGTGGCGGAGAATGTCATGTATCTCCTCTATCCGCTGCTGGCAGGCTTCGCGATCAATGCGATCATCTCCGGCAGGACCTGGCATGCAGTGCTCTATGCCGCGATGGTCTTTACTATGTGGGCCATTGGCGCAGCACGACGCAGTGTGGATACCCGCACCTTTGCCCGCATTTACGCTGAACTGGCCGTGCCGGTGATTGTGGCGCAGCGCAGCGAAAACCAGAGCGCTTCAACGATTGCCGCGCGGGTGGCGTTGTCACGTGAATTTGTCGACTTTTTTGAGAAACATCTTCCAGTGCTGATAACCTCGCTGGCGTCGATGACCGGTGCCGCCGTGATGCTGCTGGCTATCGAGTTCTGGACCGGCGCAGGCTGTCTGGCGATCCTGCTGTTCTTTGCCTGTTTTCTGCCGGGGTTTACCCGTAAAAACGACGCGTTGTTTGGTCGTCTGAATAACCGGCTGGAGAAAGAGGTGAGCTTTGTCAGCAATGCGAACGCCGCGTCACTTGGCCGTCACTATGGCGTGATGGCCAGCCTGCGCATCCGCCTCTCCGACAGGGAAGCGTGCGGTTATCTGGCGATTGGCAGCGTGGCGGCGCTGCTGTTTGCTGCCACCATTGCAGTGATGTCCAGCCGTGGCGGCACTGATGCGGGTCACATCTATTCGGTGATGACCTATATGTGGATGTTTGCCATGAGCCTGGATGATGGTCCACAGCTGCTGGAGAAATACTCCCAGCTGAAAGACATTGGCGGGCGGGTGAATACAGGCACGCAATGACTGGCCCGTAAAGCAATTATGGGCTCTCCAGGCCTGAATGACCTTCGAATCCTGAACGTGTTACCGGCGGTCTGGTTCCAATCTGCAAAGCAGGCATTGCACGCCACTGAATGCTTTTAGTGATCCAGATCACAAAATGGGTTGCTAAGCACGTTCTTCCTTTTTATAGTCTGACCGCTCTATCCGGACGGGAACATGTTCTGCTTTCTCCCTCCGGCTCACTTCCGTTTTTTTCAGTTCAGGCCATTGGGAATCAATTTTGTTAAGAAAAAATCATAAAACCGACGATGCCGGTTTTGTCCGCTGGGCATTACTGGCCCTTGCGCTGGGCGGCTTTGGCATCGGGACGGGTGAGTTCATCATGATGGGCCTGCTGCCGGATGTTTCACGCTCTCTGGAAATCACTGAGCCGCAGGCAGGTAACGCCATTGCCAGTTACGCGCTGGGCGTGGTGGTAGGTGCACCGTTTATTGCGGTACTGGCGGCGCGGATGGCGCGTAAATCACTGCTGCTGATCCTGATGGCGCTGTTCAGCATCGGTAATGTCGCCAGCGCGATGGCTGATAGCTATCACGGTCTGCTTGTTGCGCGTTTCCTCACAGGCTTGCCGCACGGCGCCTACTTCGGTGTGGCTTCGCTGGTGGCGGCATCGCTGGTACCCATTGAGCGACGTGGCCGCGCGCTGGCGTCCCTGATGCTGGGACTGACGGTAGCGACCCTGATCGGCGTGCCGCTGGGCTCCTGGATAGGACAACTTTTCAGCTGGCATGTGGTGTTCACCTTTGTGGGCGCGATTGGTCTGCTGACCTGCCTGCTGATTGGTCGTTATGTTCCTTATGTCGCAGGCGATGCAGATGCGCATCCGCTTAGGGAACTGGGCGCGCTGAAAAACCCACAGGTGCTGCTGACCCTGCTGGTGGGCGCGGTAGGCTTTGGCGGAATGTTCGCGATCTTTAGTTATATCGCACCGACACTAATTAATATTGCCGGCATCTCACCCTCGTTAATACCCTGGGCGATGGTGGCATTCGGTCTGGGGATGATCATCGGTAATCTGGTCGGCGGCCGTCTGGCGGATGGTTCGGTACTGAATATTATTGGCTGGACGCTGTTATGGAACGTGCTGGTAATGCTGGCCTTCCCGGTGCTGGTTCAGCATGTGGCGACCGGACTGCTGGCGACCTTCCTGATCGGCACCTGTTCGGTGTTGCTGCCGTCGTTGCAGATTCGCCTGATGGATGTCGCCAATGACTCGCAAACCCTGGCTGCCGCAATGAACCACTCGGCGCTAAACATTGCTAATGCCATGGGCGCGTATCTCGGTGGTCTGACGGTGTCGCTTGGCTACGGCTGGATCTCTACCGCCTGGGTGGGCGTTGCGCTGGGTGTTGCCGGTCTTATGGTGTTTGTCATGACAGCGAGACATGCTGCCCGTCAGCAGACACAACTGGCCTGATATAAAGAGAAGAGGGCGCAGCGATACATTTTATCGCTGCGCGTTATTCACACTATTACTCGTATCATTTTTCAACATTGATTGTCAGCAAGGCCTTTTACTCTGATCGTTCAATGAAGATTATCATTCTGCCTGACTGAAAATTTCAAAAGGCTAAGAAAATCAATAAAGGCGGTCCGGACGTCTGGATGTTAAAAGTAAATTAAAATAATGTTTGCTATAGTCGATAAGGTCTGGCTTAATAGCGTCATCGGTTTGGAACACAGACCTTATCAAAGCAGTTTTAGTAAAGCAGTCCTCAGTGTAAGCGATATCTCAAGATACCCCTTCTTTGTGAGTCTCCTCCTAAAAGCCTGGTAAGTTACCTTCTGAAAGACAGGCCATCTTCGCCACGTAGTGGCTCATAAATTAAGGAAATATCGATGTCTAATAAAATGACTGGTTTAGTAAAATGGTTTGACGCTGGTAAAGGTTTCGGTTTTATCTCTCCTCAGGACGGCAGCAAAGATGTATTCGTACATTTCTCTGCAATCCAGAGCAACGATTATAAAACTCTGGACGAAGGCCAGCAGGTCGAATTCACAATTGAAAACGGCGCTAAAGGTCCTTCAGCGGCAAACGTAGTCCCTATGTAAGCCCTGATTATCAATGATGCTTATAATCGCTACGACGGCAACAGCCTGAGCAGATAAGCCTGAAATTGATAATTAATAAAACCCGCCTTGTGCGGGTTTTTTGCGTTTTATTACGGCTTAATCAATAAATGTTTATTTTTTATGCTGCTTCATTCGTTGTGCGTTAAATAAGCAGTTAATGAAAGCAATAATAACGGACAGGATCAAACGAGACCGAACACTATAAGGGCTCCGGACGTCTGGATGTTAAAAATAAATTAAAACAATGTTTGCTAAAATAGGTAAAGCGTGGCTTAATAGCGTCATCGGTTTGGAACACAGACCTTATCAAAGCAGTTTTAGTAAAGCAGTCCTCAGTGCAAGCGATATCTCAAGATACCCCTTCTTTGTGAGTCTCCTCCTAAAAGCCTGGTAAGTTACCTTCTGAAAGACAGGCCATCTTCGCCACGTAGTGGCTCATAAATTAAGGAAATATCGATGTCTAATAAAATGACTGGTTTAGTAAAATGGTTTGACGCTGGTAAAGGTTTCGGTTTTATCTCTCCTCAGGATGGCAGCAAAGATGTATTCGTACATTTCTCTGCAATCCAGAGCAACGATTATAAAACTCTGGACGAAGGCCAGCAGGTCGAATTCACGATTGAAAACGGCGCTAAAGGTCCTTCAGCGGCAAACGTAGTCCCTATGTAAGCCTTAGTTATCAATAACGCTTACAATAGCGATGACGGCAACAGCCTGAGCAGATAAGCCTGAAATTGATAATTAATAAAAACCCGCCTTGTGCGGGTTTTTTGCGTTTGTCTTTTACGGAATGCTGTTAAGGAGAAGATGGCCCGCGACAGATTTCTAAACGGGCAAATGAAAACAACTGTTCAGCGTAGGCTGGCGACCAGCCAGTGCTGCAATTCTGTCAGCTCTGCCTGTTGCAACGGGAAATCCGCAACCAGCTGACTCAGTACCGGTTCAAGGGCGTCTGGGCGGTAAGTGACGTTTTGCATCCGTTGCGCCAGTGCTTCAAGCGGCGCAGGATTGAGACTGTCGCTGAAAATCTGACAACGAGTGATCACGCCACGTTCAACATCGAAGTGGATTTCCACACCGCCCCAGGCAAAACGCTGGTCAAGCAGATGCGAGAAGTCAGGTGCCTGACCGAAATTCCACGCCCAGCTACTCTGCCGCGCGAACTGTTCTGTGAAACCCGGCAGGTCGGGCAAGGCTTCAGGCGAAATCATCTCTGGTTCACAACGTTCTCCGTAATGATCGAAAAAGGCGTCAGTCACTGCTGAGCAGATCGCCTGATAGCTGATACCCGGTGCTAATTCTGCCAGATTGGTTACCCTTGCGCGGACCGACGTAATCCCTTTGGCCTGCAATTTTTTCACATCAGGATTAAGGTAGTCCGCCAGCCTGCTTAGATCGGCATCCATCAGGATAGTGCCGTGATGAAAACCCCGGTCCGGTGTTTCGCGGTAGGCGGAACCGGAGATTTTACGCAGTCCCTCAGCGGTGTTGACCACTAAATCGTTACGTCCGGACGCTTCCGCCGGGACATCCAGCGCGTTAAGTGCACGCAGGATAATGGCGGTCGAGACGCTTTTATCATACTCCGGCTTGCCAGCCATGAAGGTAAAACAGCAGTTGCCGAGGTCGTGAAATACCGCGCCACCGCCGCTGCTGCGACGCGCCAGCCGGATACCATCTTCTTCCATACGTCGCGTGTTGCACTCTTTCCACGGATTTTGCGCCCGTCCGATTACCACCGTTTCCGCATTACGCCACAAAAATAGCACGCGCTGGGTGGCGGGCATCTGCCGGAAAATGCACTCTTCTACCGCCAGATTAAACCAGGGGTCGTTAGATTCAGATAGCAGTAAACGCAGCGTGGACATCGGAGACTCCTGTTCCTTAGAGAAGCGGCCCATAGAGCAGGGCAGAAGGAAGAGTGTACCAGCAGGGACGCTGATCCACATGCCAGTTCATGCCGTGACGCGGCGGCAAAAAAATATAAAATGCCGTCTGTAACGCAATCACGGCAGATCACAGCATCGCATTGTGCCAGTATGGTGTGTGAGAGTGCTGATTCTCCTGCTAATTTTCCCCATGATGAGATCAAAAACCCTATGAACGCTTCCGCTGGCATAGCGATGAAGATCACAGCTGCGTTAAGTTCAACGCTGATGCTGGCTTGTGTTAAAGGACTGGATGGCGCAATCCCGGTCGGTGAAGTGATATTTTTCCGTTCGGTGCTGGCATTGGTCCCACTGTTAATCTGGCTGAGTTTTCAGGGCAGCATCCTGGATGGCATTCGCACCCGGAATATTCGCGGACATTTTGTGCGAGGACTGGCCGGAACCGGCGGCCTCTATTTCAGTTATCTGTCGCTGCTCTACATTTCCCTGACCGATGCCACCGCAATTAACTATGCTGCGCCACTTTTTACCGTGCTACTGGCGGCATTGTTTCTGCGTGAAAAAGTCCGGCACCATCGCTGGGTGGCGGTTTTTACCGGTTTTAGCGGCATCCTGGTCATGTTCTCCGGGCATCTCACCCTGACGAGTCAGGCCACATTCTCGCTCTCATCCTCAGTGGGCATTCTGCTGGCGTTAATGGCAGCCTTATGTACTGCCTGTGCGCTGGTTCAGATTCGGTTTCTTAACGGGAAAGAGAAGCCCGGTGCTATCGCATTCTGGTTTGCTGTCACCACGGCGCTAACGTCGCTGGTTACGCTTCCGGGCGGCTGGAAAGTCCCTCAGGGTAACCAGCTGGCATTACTGGTGGGATGTGGACTGCTGGGCGGTATCACGCAGATCCTGATGACTCTGAGCCTGCGGTACGCCGAAGCCTCACTGCTGGCGCCGTTTGATTACACGACGTTGATCTGGTCGGTGGCGGTGGGCTATCTGCTTTTGGGTAATCTGCCGACTTCCACCACCGTTATCGGTGCAATTCTGGTGGTGATCGGCGGTCTCTATTCGGTGTTGTATGAGCGATATCGCTTCCGGAAAGCACGGGTGGTTGATGCCACCGGTTGACCTCCCGACACCGTCGTCTGGCATCGTTGATACCCGGATGATAACGCAGGGTGAATAATTTGTGATCGGGGCAGGAGAACCTGTTACGGTAATCGATTAATTTCACACCATCAAAAAGTAATCGATTACTTATTCACGAGGTTCCCATGATTGCAACGGTGCAGGCGCGCGCAGGCCAGCGGGTGCAGCATAAGCTGCTGGTGCCGCGACTCTCTCTCATGATGTTCATGCAGTTTTTTATCTGGGGCAGCTGGTCGGTCACGCTGGGGCTGGTGATGACCCGACACAATATGCCGTTGCTGATTGGAGATGCGTTTTCAGCTGGACCTATCGCCTCAATTCTCTCGCCGTTTGTGCTCGGCATGCTGGTGGATCGCTTTTTCCCTTCGCAAAAAGTCATGGCCGTGATGAACCTGGCGGGCGCAGCCATCCTCTGGTTTGTGCCACAGGCGCTGATTGCGGAGAACGGCGTGCTGCTAATCGCACTGTTATTTGGCTATACGCTCTGCTTTATGCCGACGCTGGCACTCTCAAATAACATCGCCTTTCACAGTCTCGCCAGCAGTGAGCGGAGTTTCCCCATCGTCAGAGTCTTCGGCACCATCGGCTGGATCGTGGCGGGGATCTTTATCGGCGTGACAGGCATTGCTGACAGCGTGGCGGTGTTTCAGCTGGCGGCGCTCTGCTCGATACTGCTGGCGATTTACAGCCTGACGCTGCCGCATACGCCGGCACCAGCCAAAGGTTTGCCGTTGAAAGTCCGCGATCTCTTCTGTGCGGACGCCTTCGCACTGCTGCGACAGCGTCATTTCATGGTCTTTGCTCTGTGCGCCACGCTGATTTCCATTCCGCTGGGCACCTATTACGCCTTCACCGCCTCGTGGCTGGCGGATGCCGGTATCCGGGACGTCAGCACGCTGATGTCACTGGGACAGATGTCTGAAATTCTGTTCATGCTGATCATCCCGCTGCTGTTTCGTCGCCTCGGCGTCAAAACCATGCTGCTGATTGGGATGATGGCGTGGTTTGTTCGCTACGCCCTGTTCGCGCTGGGCATGAGCGATGAGACGCGCACGCTGATCTACCTCGGCATCCTGTTGCATGGTGTCTGTTACGACTTTTTCTTCGTGGTGGGATTTATCTACACCGATCGGATTGCCGGTGAAAAGGTGAAAGGTCAGGCGCAGAGCATGGTGGTGATGTTCACCTACGGCATTGGCATGCTGCTGGGATCCCAAATCTCCGGTTCTCTGTACAACCATCTGGTGGCGGGCAATGCCACAGCCCAGAGCTGGGCGTTATTCTGGTGGATCCCCGCGATTGCTGCAGCGCTGATTGCGATTATCTTCTTCTTCTCGTTCAAATACCGTGATTAGGCGATAGCAGGACACAGGAGTTAATGATGAGAACAATTAAGGGGCCGGGCATCTTCCTGGCACAGTTCATCACCCCGCAGCCGCCGTTTAACTCGCTGGAGGGGCTGGGGAAGTGGGCCGCCGGGCTGGGATATCAGGCACTGCAGATCCCCTGTCATCAGCCTGCTATTTTCGATCTTAAAAAGGCGGCGGAGAGTCAGACGTACTGTGACGAGGTGCGAGGGGTGCTGGCCGGTTTCGGACTGGAGATCAGCGAGCTTTCTACCCATCTTGAAGGTCAACTGGTAGCGGTTAATCCGGCCTACGACCTGGCATTTGATAATTTTGCCCCGGCGGCATTACGTGGCGATCCGGCCCGGCGCACTGAGTGGGCTATTGCCACACTGAAGAGGGCTGCGGCTGCCTCAGAGAAGCTCGGCCTGCGTGCGCATGCCACGTTCTCCGGCTCGCTCGCCTGGCCCTGGTTTTACCCGTGGCCACCGCAGCATGACGCGCTGTTTGATGAGGCGTTTGCTGAGCTGGCGCGCCGCTGGCTGCCGGTGCTGGATCTGTTTGACCATCACGGCATTGACCTCTGTTATGAAATTCATCCCGGCGAAGACCTGCATGACGGTGTCACGTTTGAGCGTTTTCTGGCGGAGGTTAATCACCACCCTCGCTGCAATATCCTGTTCGATCCCAGCCATCTCCTGCTGCAACACATCGATTATCTGCAATTCATCGACCTTTATCATTCGCGCATCAAAGCCTTTCACGTCAAGGATGCTGAGTATCAGCTTAACGGGCGCAGCGGCGTTTACGGCGGCTATCAGCCCTGGCTGGCCCGCGCCGGACGGTTTCGATCGCCTGGCGATGGTCAGATCGACTTCAGCCGTATCTTCAGCAAGCTGGCGCAGTATGGCTATGACGGATGGGCAGTACTGGAGTGGGAGTGTTGCCTGAAGGATAGCGAGACGGGTGCGCGTGAAGGCGCGGAGTTTATCCGCCGGCATATCATTCCGGTGTCTGATCGCGCTTTTGATGATTTTGCTCTGGCAGAGAACGGCCCATCAGTACGCCATCAGTTGGGCCTGGATCGTGACACCTGAGGCCATTTTGCAGATTCAGCGGCTGTGTTATGTGGGCGATCTGCACGGATTCAAACAGAAGGAGCGCTATGTCTATACAGAGAATCGCCCTGATGGCGGGCGTCTCGGTCGCTACCGTTTCAAGAGTGCTGAATAACAGCGACAGCGTGAAACCGGCTAATCGACAGAAAGTCCTCGCGGCAATTGAAGAGAGCAACTACCAGCCCAATCTGCTGGCACGTCAGCTGCGTACAGCGCGCAGTTCAATGATCCTTGTGCTGGTTTCAGATATCTCCAACCCGTTTTGCGCTGAGGTTGTCAAAGGTATTGAGGAGCAGGCGGAGAAAAACGGCTATCGCATCCTGTTGTGTAACTCCGGCGCGGACATCGCCCGTTCACGGTCCAGTCTGCAACTGCTCTCCGGCAAGATGGTGGATGGCATCATCACCATGGATGCCTTCAGCAAACTCCCGGAACTGAGTCAGCTGATAGGTTCGGCACCCTGGGTTCAGTGCGCCGAACATGATGATAACGGCCAGATCTCCTGCGTCGGCATTGATGATGAAGCCGCTGCGCAGTCCGTGGTGCACTATCTTGCCAGGCAGGGACGAAAGCGCATCGCGCTGATCAATCACGACCTGAGCTACCGTTATGCCCGCCTGCGTCAGCAGGGCTACACCACAGAGCTTGATGAACAGCAACTGAGCTGGCAGGCCATCGCGTATGCCAGTGCACTGAGTTTCAGTGCCGGTAAAGCAGCAATGAATCAACTGCTGGCTGCTGAAAGCCGGCCTGATGCGGTGTTTGCGGTTTGCGATACGCTGGCCGCCGGTGCGATGGCGGCGATTCAGCAGGCGGGACTGCGGATCCCTCAGGATTTCGCCTTGGTGGGGTTTGACGGCAGCGAACTGGCCAGCATGGTCTCACCCCCGCTGACCACACTGGCTCAGCCCTCAAAGGAGATTGGTCGTCGCGCCTGTGAGCTGGTGTTGCAGAAAATTGCCTGGCCCGACGCGCCGCCGCAATCTGTGATTATGCAGGGTGAGCTGGTGGTGCGAGCCAGCAGCTGAACGCCTCACCCGCATACCCTTCATCGGGATATTGTCGCTCATATTGTCCACCTAAATGAGACAGTGATTGCCAGATCAGGTCATTGTGTGGCACTCAGGTTTACTTATATGCTGTTTCCATCGAAGGGCATTCGCACTTCCCGAATCAACGAAGGGGCAGAATATGATTGAGCAAAGATTGTCAGAGCAACGCGGTGTGGGCGATCACGGCTGGCTGAATTCACGTCACACCTTCTCTTTTGCAAACTACTGGGATCCGAAACAGGCGGGCTTCTCCGATCTGCTGGTGATTAATGATGACCGGGTTGCCAAAGGACGGGGTTTTGGCGCTCATCCGCACAGTAACATGGAGATTATCTCTTATGTCCTGGAAGGGGCGCTTGAGCACAAAGACTCAATGGGAACCGGTTCGGTGATTGTCCCTGGCGATGTGCAACTAATGAGTGCCGGTAGCGGTGTGACCCACAGCGAGTTCAACCACTCCGGCACCGAGGGTGTGCATTTCCTGCAAATCTGGGTGGTACCCGCAGAGAAAAACACTCCGCCAGGTTATCAGCAGATCTCCGTCAGCGAAGCAGATAAGCGCGGTAATCTGCGGCTGATTATTTCGCCGGACGGTGAAAATGGGGCATTACGGGTACGCCAGGATATTCGCATCTATGCAGGACTGTTCCAGGGCGATGAGCAGCAGACTATTACACTCCCGGACGATCGCTACGCCTATATTCATGTGGCGCGTGGCAGTGTCAGAGTCAATGGCCTGCAGTTTAATGCCGGAGATGGTGCGCGGGTTCGCGACGAGAAAACGCTGTCGTTCAGTCATGGTGAAGGCGCAGAGGTGCTGTTATTCGACCTGCGTCCGAATGAAGTGAATCATCCAACCCGATAAAAAGAAAACTGCGCGGTGAAAGCCGCGCAGTTTTTTGCATCACTGCGCGTTAAGGAACGCCAGCAGATCCTGATTCAGCTGATCCTGATGCGTCACGGCGAAACCATGTGGCGCATTGTCATAGATCCTGAGTTCAGCACCCTCAATCATCTCCGCCGCAACCTTGCCGGTGGTTTCAAACGGCACGACCTGGTCGTTGCTGCCATGAATGACCAGTGTCGGCACATTCACTTTCGCCACGTCGGCACGGAAATCGGTCTCCGCGAAGGCGGTCACGCAATCCACGGTACTTTTGAGTGAGGCCAGCAGCGCGATGTTCAGCGTCTGCGTCATGACACCATCGGAGACGGTCTGTCCGGCATTAGTGCCGTAGAACGGCGTCGCGAACTCTTTGATAAACTGCGCGCGATCCTTGAGCAGGCCATCACGAATGCCTTCGAACACCGACATATCGACACCCTGCGGATAGTCTGCCGTTTTGCCAAAGATAGGTGTAACGGCACCGAGCAGCACCAGCGCCCCGACGCGATCGCTGCCATAGCTGCCGATATAACGCGTGACGTCACCGCCACCCATAGAGAAGCCCACCAGCGTCACGTTCTGCAGGTCAAGATGGGTGATCAGGTCGTTGATGTCCGACGCAAAGGTATCGTAGTTATTGCCGTTCCAGGGCTGATCTGAGCGGCCAAAGCCACGGCGGTCAAATGCAATCACCCGATAGCCATGGTCGGCCAGAAAGTTCATCTGGCTGTCCCACATGTCGGCATCCAGCGGCCAGCCGTGGCTGAACAAAACAGGCTTACCGGTTCCCCAGTCTTTAAAGTAGATCTGTGTACCGTCGGTCGTTTTAAAGGTGCTCATGGTATTGCCCTCTGTATGACGTGATGAATGATGAGAAGGTGTAGCCAGTCACACTGGCGCCACCAGATAGCGAACCTCGGGGAGATTTTCACCCTTATGAAAAGCGAAAACCCGCCGCTCTATCTTTTTGTCGTTGATGGTGTAGCGCTCTTTCTGACGCAGATGCTCGACCCAGGAGCCGACCACAAACGTCTCGACGAAAATACCGGGCTGCAGGATATCTTCATAAAGTGACCAGTTGATGGCGCCACCACGACGTCTGACCCGCCGCATATCCTGCATGCAGACGGTAAAGGCATGTGCATCATCAATAGTAATCCGGTATTCGTAATTTACCATCACTGGCCCTCGTTCATGACGGATATCCAGTGCAGGCGCATTAACGCCATCGCCAACCATATCGAGATTGAGATCGGGATCCTGATCGAGACGCCAGCGCCAGACGGTGCTGCTGGCGAGCACCATCCCCAGCGCGGCGACGCAGAGCGACAGCGGAATGCCGAAGTGCGAGGCGAGCTGTCCCCAGAGGGCGCTGCCTGCGGTCATCGATCCAAAGAACACTGTCAGATAGACCGCCAGCGCACGCGCTTTCACCCATTTCGCGGCGCTCCGCTGTGCGCCAAGATTCAGCGTCGACAGCACCGCGATCCAGGCAAAGCCGGTGAAGAACTCAAAGGCATTGAGTAGCCAGAAGTGCCGCACAAAGGCCAGCGCCAGCATGGTCATGGCGAAGAGAAGACTGGCGAGCACCATCAGGCGATCGGAGCTTAAGTGACGACGCAAACGCGGCAGCAGCACCGCGCCGGTAATCGCGCCGACACCGATGCAGGCCAGCATGATGCCGTAGCCGCCAGGGCCGAGGCCCAGTTCACGACGTGCCACCAGCGGCAGCAATGCCCAGCCCGCGCTGCCAAACAGGAAAAACGAGAAGGTTCGCACCAGTACGTTACGCAAGACCGGTGCCGCATGAACGTAGCGAAGACCGGCCCGTACCGCCGGGAAGAAGTGTTCGGGCGGAAGACGCTGGACGCTCGGCTCCGCTTTCCAGCGCCAGAGCACCCAGGTGACACCCAGCACCGATAGTGCATTAAGCAGGAAGACCATCCAGGGGCCGGCGAACGACAGGATCAGGCCACCCAGTGCCGGTCCGATAGCGCGACTGATATTAATGCCCAGGGAGTTAAGAGCAATGGCAGGCCCGAGCTCCGGTTTGGTCACCAGATCCGGCACGATCGCCTGGAACGGCGGCGAACTCATGGCGGCACCCGCGCTCAGCAAAAAGGCAGCGCCCAGCAGCACGCCGGGTGTCACATGACCGGTCCAGGCCAGTACGGTCAGCCCGGCGGCGGCGGTAAACGTCCACAGTTGGGAAAACAGCAAATATTTACGGCGGTCAACGATGTCCGCCATCACCCCGGAGGGCAGTGCAAAGAGAAACATCGGCAGGCTGCTGGCTGCCTGCACCAGCGCCACGGCCAGAGGATCGGCACTCAGCGTCAGCATGGTCCAGTTCACGCCGACATCATTCATCCATGATCCGATATTTGAAACCACAGTGGCGATCCATAACATACGGAACACCGGCTGACGCAGTGGCTGTAACGGCGAAACCTCATTAGTGGGCCGCACATCAGGCTGTTCCTGCTCAACCTGATGAATATCATTAACCTGTGCCATAACGCCTCCCCTTAGGTTTCGCTGCGCCGATGCGCCAGCCGCCTGGCCCGGTCAGCGCCAGCGTGGTAAAGATAATCAGCAGCAGCCAGCCGAACTGGCCTTCCGCCAGTGACCAGCCAGGGTGGACTACCAGCATCGCAACCAGCAGCACCGCGATGATCGGCAGGCAGGCAATACGGCTTCCCCAGCCGAGAATGATAAAAATCGGGCAGATGACTTCCGCCACGATAGCGGGCAGCAGGCTCATCATCGGTCCCAGCCCGAAGGGATCTTCGATGCGCGTCAGTTCTTCGCTGAAATGCAGAATTTTCGGCAGCCCATGTACCTGTAACAACAGCAGGCTGCCGGTCAGGCGCAGGAAGAACAGCCCCGCGTTGATGCGGGGCGAAAGAGCGATAGCATAGTTCATGATTAAAACGCGAAGCAGCTGCAGCCGAGCGCGCCCCAGAAGGCGTTATCTTCGGCAACGGGTACGCTGGATCCACGGGCGATCTCATGCGAGTGGCGATGAACACTGCACGGGCCGCTGCAGTGGTGGACGGCGGGCATCATGCCTGCACGGCTCTGCGCAACCGGCGGAGCACTGCGATAGTGACCCGGCACATTTACCACCGGTGACCACTCCGGCAGGATCGGAATCGCAGGCGGCGCATCTGCGCTGAACGATCCGGCGGCATAGACGATATTGCCATCCACCACGGTCAGCACTGACTCAATGCCTTTGATCTCCTCTTCCGGGACGCTGAAAAAGTCTTTACTCAGCACCGCCAGGTCCGCCAGTTGTCCAATCTTAAGCTGGCCTTTTTTGCCTTGCTCGCTGGAGAACCAGGCGCTGCCCTGCGTCCAGAGCATCAGCGCCGTTTCACGATCAAGGCGGGCACTGACATCATACATCTGCATGCCGCCCACGGTGCGGCCAGAAACCAGCCAGTAGAGCGCGGTCCAGGGGTTGTAGCTGGCAACGCGGGTCGCATCGGTGCCCAGCCCGACCGGCACGCCGGTCTCCAGCATTTTCTGAACCGGCGGGGTATGGCGGGTGGCTTCTATGCCGTAGCGCTCAGCAAAGTATTCACCCTGGAACGCCATGCGATGCTGCACGGCAATGCCACCGCCCAGCTCTTTAATGCGATCGATATTACGCTGAGTAATGGTTTCCGCATGGTCAAAGAACCAGTGCAGGCCATTGAACGGAATATCACGATTCACTTTTTCGAACACATCCAGCATCCGGCTGATCGACTCGTCATAGGTCGCATGCAGACGGAAAGGCCAGCGATGCTCAACCAGATGACGCACCACGCGCTCCAGCTCGTCTTCCATGCCAGGGGCTAAATCCGGACGAGGCTCCAGGAAATCTTCGAAGTCAGCTGCCGAGAAGACCAGCATTTCCCCTGCGCCGTTGTGACGGAAATAGTCGCTGCCCTGACCTGGCGTCAGCATGTCCGTCCACTTTTCAAAATCTTCCAGCTCATGGCCCGGACGCTGCGTGAAGAGGTTGTAGGCGATACGCAGCGTCATCTGCTTTTTCTGATGCAGCTCAGCAATCACTTCGTAATCTTCTGGATAGTTCTGGAAGCCGCCGCCCGCATCAATGGCGCTGGTCAGACCCAGACGGTTCAGCTCACGCATAAACTGGCGGGTGGAGTTGACCTGCTGTTCCAGCGGCAGTTTCGGTCCTTTCGCCAGGGTAGCGTAGAGGATCATCGCGTTGGGACGGGCGATCAGCAGACCGGTGGGATTGCCGTTGCTGTCGCGCTGGATTTCGCCACCCGGCGGGTTTGGCGTCTCTTTGGTGTAGCCCACCACTTTCAGAGCGGCGCGATTGAGCAGGGCGCGGTCATAGAGGTGCAGCACGAAAACCGGCGTGTCGGGTGCTGCTTCGTTGATCTCATCCAGCGTCGGCATCCGGCGCTCGGCAAACTGGAATTCAGTCCAGCCTCCCACTACGCGAACCCACTGCGGCGAAGGGGTACGCAGCGCCTGCTCTTTCAGCATCCGCAGCGCATCCGCAACCGATGGCACGCCTTCCCAGCGCAGTTCAAGGTTGTAATTCAGCCCCCCGCGAATCAGATGCAGGTGTGAATCGTTCAGGCCGGGCACGGCCGTGTGGCCCTTAAGATCGACCACTTTGGTGCCGTCGCAGTGAAATTCCATCGCCTCTGCCAGCGTGCCGACCGCCACGAACTTGCCATCGCGAATCGCAACCGCTTCTGCCACTGGATTACTGCGGTCAACGGTATGAAATTTGCCATGGGTCAGTATCAGTTCTGCTTTACCGAGCGTAACCATAGATGCTCCTCATCGGGGGTGTCCGGCTTAGTGCGGGACAGGAAGTGCCGCAGATAACAGGGCACGAATAAGCCGGATTATGGTGAGCAGGCTAACGGGGCGTCTAGTTATACAGAGGGATACCTATACCTTCGTATAGTTATACGCAGAGATAATAGTTTGCTGTTGCAGGTCGCTCTACACTGCGACCAGACAGCCAGCAGCAGGGCGATAAACCTGCACTGACCGTCATTTTGCACACGCCGGTTGGCGGAAATTTCGTTACATAACCTCTATGGGTGAACGCATGTCCAACGCTAAGCTTGAAGTCCTCACGCCACATAACAGCCAGATCATCTTCATTGACCAGCAGCCGCAGATGGCCTTTGGGGTGCAATCCATCGATCGCCAGGTGCTGAAAAACAACACCGTTGCGCTGGCGAAGGCGGCGAAAGTCTTCAGTATCCCCACCATCATCACCACGGTAGAAACCGAAAGCTTCTCGGGTCACACCTATCCGGAGTTACTGGATGTGTTTCCAGGGCTGGATATTCTGGAACGCAGCTCAATGAACTCCTGGGATGATCAGAAAGTGCGTGATGCGCTGGCCGCAAACGGGAAGAAAAAAGTCGTGGTTTCTGGCCTCTGGACCGAAGTGTGCAACAACAGTTTTGCGCTCTGCGCGATGCTGGAAGGCGGCTACGAAATCTACATGGTGGCAGACGCGTCTGGCGGCACGACTAAAGAGGCACACGACTACGCGATGCAGCGCATGATTCAGGCGGGTGTGGTGCCGGTAACCTGGCAGCAGGTGATGCTGGAATGGCAGCGTGACTGGGCCAATCGTGACACTTATGATGCGGTGATGAACATCGCCAAAGAACATTCAGGTGCTTACGGCATTGGTGTCGATTACGCCTACACCATGGTGCATAAAGCACCATCACGTCAGAAAAGTGAACACCGTACCCTGGCGCCGGTTCACGCACCGATACGCTAAGGCATCCAGCTGATCGGCGGAAAATCGCCGATCAGCTGAGTGGCATAACAGGAGCTGGTCATGAATCCTCTACTTGTTTCCCTGGCTGCCGGGGTGCTTATTGGCCTGCTATATGGCCTGCTAAAGGTGCGGTCACCGGCACCGCCCGCGATTGCGCTGCTGGGTCTGCTGGGGATGCTGTTGGGTGGGGCGCTGGTGCATGCGGTATCTCCCGCACAAAAGCCTGCAATTGCCTTGCTTCAGCCTGATGTTCATCCTGTTTCATCCTTATTGCGGATAAGCTGAACATGTTGAAATCCTGCGTTATTTCTCTCGCGGTGGGCCTGCTCGCCGGGGTAATCTATGCCCTGATCAACGTCAACTCTCCGGCGCCGCCCGTCATTGCTTTGGCAGGGCTGTTTGGCATGCTGGTAGGTGAACAGTTAATACCGCTGGCTAAACGTCTGTTCAGGCGACAGCCGGTGACGCTGAAGTGGTTCCGCCATGAATGCATGCCAAAAATCAGTGGGACACCGCCACCCGAGGGTGATAACACGCCTTAAGTCCTCGCATGCCACGCGGTGAGGCGTTCCAGAGGATACCTGCATGACGTTTCCCCAGCGTATTGTCATCGTCGATGATGAACGCGCGGTCCGCAGTGGACTGAGCAATCTGTTGCATTCGGACGGCTACGTAACCCGATCATTTGAATCCGGTGAGGCATTACTGGCCGATGACGATGCGCTGGTTGAGGCGGGTATGCTTATTATTGATGTTGGCCTTAAGGGCATGTCCGGGTTTGA
The DNA here is from genome assembly GCF_014495885.1 of Pantoea sp. MT58. Classification (NCBI taxonomy): domain Bacteria; kingdom Pseudomonadati; phylum Pseudomonadota; class Gammaproteobacteria; order Enterobacterales; family Erwiniaceae; genus Pantoea; species Pantoea sp. MT58. The sequence continues at coordinate 296,913 of NZ_CP061084.1, read as the reverse complement.
GCTTTTTACCCTTCTCAAGGCGCGGGCTGATCTGCCGCCGGTAATTTTTATCTCGGCAGATGTGGAAGAAACCACGCTGTGGTATGCCATTGGGCTCGGGGCCATGACTTTTTTGCGAAAGCCCATTGATGTTGATACGCTGCTGACACTGATCCGATGCGAGTTATCTCAGGGAGATGTGCGCTGATGAGCCTTCTTTCAGTTACTTCCCTGGAGAGTGATGACGCAGGGATCGCGATTGAAAATTTTGACATCCTGATGCCGCTGGCACAGGAGGGATGTCTTCTCTGGATGCTGGCGCGCCGCCAGTCGGGTGAGTCACTGATCATCGCCACGGGTAAAAGTGACGACGTCACTTTTCAGGCCACCCAGCGGCTCAAAAATGAGCGTGCTCTGGCTGCGTATCTGTCACCACGCTGGGCCATCACCGCCACCGGCACGACCCGTTATCTTGATCGTTATGCGCTGATTTATCCCACCTTCCCATTTCGCACCCTGGCTAACAATCTTGCTACGCCTCCCGAAAAAATCGCCGATTTCCTGCAGGTGGCATTGCAGCTTTGCTACACGCTGGGTCAGGCACATCATCAGGGCATCGTGCACGGGGATATCAAGCCAGGCCATTTTTTTATTACTGACGATGGCCGGTTCCGGCTGGGCGGGTTTGGACTCGCCTCCCTGGCGGCGCAGTCGGCTGAGAAAAACAGCCTGCGTGCCTCAGGCGGCACGCTGGCCTATATGTCCCCTGAGCACACCGGTCGCACGCCACATCCGGTCAGTAGCCTCAGCGATCTCTACAGTCTGGGCGTGGTGTTATATGAGTATCTGACCGGCAAGCTACCCTTTGGCTCACCTGACGCAGGTGAAGCAGAGTGGATTCATCATCACATCGCCAGCGCGCCCCGGCCAGCTGAACAGGTCAGAGACGATGTGCCGCCGATGCTCTCGGTGATTCTGCTGCGCCTGCTGGCAAAGTCACCCGCTGACGGTTATCAGAGCGTGCAGGGGCTGATGGCCGACCTTCGCCGCTGTCAGGCCACATTGACAGGTGAAAACACCATTGAGCCGTTTACGCCCGGACTGCAGGAGCGTTTTAACACCAGTTTCCGGCCTGAGACTCTGTTCAGTCAGCATCCGCAGGCTCGCGTATTGCTGACGACGCTGGATACGGTCATCCGCACTGGAACACAGAGCCTGGTGATGCTCAGCGGTGTGCCTGGTTCGGGTAAGTCCGCGATTATCGCGAGCGCCCTGAAAACCCTGCAGCACCGACAGATTTTACTGGCCGCCAGCAAGGCCGATCAACATTCGCCGACCGCACCCTTTGCCGCTGTGGCCTCCGCGTTTCGCACGGTCACGCTTTATCTGCTGGGGTTGTCAGCGCCAGAGGTCAGAAAATGGCGGGGCCGGTTGCTGCGTCTGCTGGGCGGCTATGTCGATTTAGCCATTGAGCTGGTGCCTGAATTAAAACAGCTGCTCAATATTGGGAATTTACAGCCAGTGGTGCGCCATGCACTGGACGCCCGCGAGCAGTTCACGCAGATGGCCTCTGCGCTTGTTCAGGCTTTCGCCACGCCGGGCCGTCCGCTGGTTATGCTGATTGATGACGTACATTGGGCAGACCCTGCCACGCTGCAACTGCTGGAAAACCTGATAACCCGAAATGAGCATTCGCCCTTTATGCTGGTGCTCGCCTTTCGGGAGGGTGAATCAATGCCCTGTCCGATGATTGCCGGATTTCTGCTGCGCATCAGGGCCGCCGCACCGCGGGTAGTGGCGCTGACGCCGCAGCCGTTGAGTGTGAAACGCATCGGCCGCTGGCTGGCGCAAATGCTGCATACCCGTCCTGGCGGTAATCGCGAGCTGGCGCAGATCCTTTTCGAGAAAACCGGCGGCAATCCCCTTTCGATGCAGGAGTTCTTCCGGCAGGCGGTAGAGGATGGGGTGATTAACTTTCGTCAAAATCCGCCGAAATGGCATTACGACAGTCAGGCGCTCATGGCGCGTCGTTACACCGACAATGTGGCCACGCTGGTGTTAAGCCAGCTGGCACGGATGCCAGAGACCACGCGGCAGCTCATGGGTTCGCTGGCCTGTTTGGGGGCCAGTGGCGAGCTCTCGCTGTTAGGTCAGCTGAGTGCGATGCCTGTGACGCTGATTCAGCAGCAACTTGAACCGGCTGTCAGCGGTCGTTTTGTCACCCTGACCGGTGGGCACTACGCGTTTACGCACGATCGCGTGCACAACGCGGCGTTATTATTGCCTGACCTGCGGCAGCAACAGCATCTTCATCAGCAGGCAGCGGTCTGGCTATCCGCAGCGGTCGCAAGCGGGGATAACAGTGAGACGCTGTTCCGCGCGGTTTATCACATTGGGATGATTGCTGAGCTGCCACTGACTGTGACAGATCGTGAACGTTATTATCCTCTTTGTCTGCGAGCCGCGCAGGCGTCGAAACGCGCCGGAGATTACCTCTCAGCGCTGCGCTATCTGCGCACCGCCCAGCGACTCAGCCTGCGAATGGTGACCGGTAATGACTTTATGCTGGGCTTTGATGAAGCGGAGTGCGAGTTTCTTAACGGTAATCTCACGTCAGCGCAAACGCTCTGTACCCGGCTGCTACGTGAGCCAGGCACGCTCAGTGAAAAATCAAAGGCAGCCTGTCTTTCTGCTGAAATCCATATGCGCCAGTCTGACAACCATCTGGCGCTGGAAACCGCGCTTGCCTGGCTGGCAGTGTTTGGTGTGCATCTCAAAAGGGATCCGGATGATGTGGAGATCGACGCCGCCTGCCTGGCGATTCGGGCGCGAATCGGCGATTCACCGCAGGATACGTTGAACCGGCTGCCGCTTAACAGCGATCCTGATGTTGAGTCGGTGCTAAACCTGATGGCCAGCACCATATTTGTCTCCGCCTATGACTGCCCAAAGCTCCATTTAATCCTGGTCTGTCAGATGCTGCAGATGACGCTGGACCACGGCATAACCGGTGCCTCTGCGTTTGGTCTGGCCTGGTTCAGCGTGCTGACAGGAGAACGGTATCAGACCTGGCATTTTAGTTATGCCTGCGGTCGGGTGGCCCGCGAGCTGGTGGAGCGGTATGACTTTACCCGTTATAAAGCCCGTACTCTGCTGCCGCTGGATCAGGTGGGGATCTGGACACAGCCGCTGGACGTCGCCATTGAATGTGCCCGTGAAAGTTTTCGCGTCGCGGTGAAGTATGGCGATCGCTCTTTTGCCTGTCTTTCGTTGCGTCATCAAATCATGAACACGCTGACACGCGGCGATCACCTGGAGTCCGTGATGACCTCACTTGAGCGCGGACTCGCCTTTACGCGTAAAACGGGTTATCCCGACGTTGAGAACGTGCTGCTGATGCAAAAGCAGCTGGTGATGCAACTGCGTAACAGCAGTGGGTTCAGAGCAGGCGAGCGCGACCAGGCTTTGCCGCTGGTGGCCGGCAGTGAGCCAGGTCCGATCTCCGGCCCTAAGGCGATGGTGCAGTTCTGGGCGGGCCTGTATCGGGGAATGGCCCATTACTATGCCGGTGAATATCGTGATGCGCTGCGCTGTCTGGAAGAAATCCAGCCATTGATCAGCGCGGTGCCTGCTTATATCTATATGATGGATATGCATTTTTATACTGCACTCTCCCTGAGTCAGCTGTCTGAAACCACTGATAGCAGCGCGCTGCGCATTCATCTCGACAAGTTTGCTGGCTGGACGGAGCTTAACCCCGGTTTATTTGCAGACAAATATGCCTTGCTGAGGGCAGAGTGCGCCCGGCTTGAGGGCGACACGGGTGAGGCGCTGAAGCAGTATGAAAATGCCATTCGTCTTTCCCGGCAGTCTGGATACCTGCACATTCATGCGCTGGCCAATCAGCTGGCGGGCCCCTACTGCAAAGCCTTGCAACTCGATACCGCGGCAGATGCCTACATCAAAGTAGCAATGACAGGCTGGGACAACTGGGGAGCGCAGGCGATGGTGCGCCAGCTGGAGCAGCACTATCCGCACCTGGCCGCACCGGTGCAAAACAGTGCGCTGGCGACGATTCCGTTTACGCAGGATGCCGCTTTCTACGATCTGGAAAGCGTGCTGACCGCCGTGCGCGCCCTGACGGAAGAGATCAATCTTGATCGGTTGATTCACACCCTAATGCGGATGCTGCTGGAGCGGGCAGGTGCCCAGCGCTGTCGCCTCATCCGGATTCTGGATGGCAACCTGCCAGAGACACAGGCCTGGGCAGAAAGCACGGCTGATGGCGTGCGGGTTCAGATTGTCAAAGAGCGGCCTGACGCAAATGACCTGCCGCTATCGGTGCTGTCAGCAGTGATCCGCACGGGTCAGGAGATTCGCACCAGTAAACCGGAGGTATTCAGTCCGTTCAGTCAGGACCCCTATCTGGTGGCTTCAGGCGCGGCGGTGCTTTGTGTGCCGATGTTCAGGCAGGCCAACATGGTCGGGGTGCTCTATCTGGAAAATCGCCTGATGCCCGATGCGTTCACCGCTGAGCATTCCCACATTGTTAAAACCCTGAGCGCGCAGGCGGCTGTTTCCCTGGAGACGGCGCGACTCTATGCGGAACTGCTGGAGGAGAACAACCATCGGCGTCGGGTTGAGAAACAGCTGCGTGCCAGCAAGACTTCGCTGATGCTGGGCGAGAAAATCAGTCATACCGGCACCTGGCGCTGGGAAGTAGCCGAGGACATGATGATAGTCTCTGAAGAATATGCCCGGATACTGGGGCTGCCAGCCGAACAACATGGACTGTCGATGGCAGACTTCCTGACCCGCGTTCATCCTGATGATTATGAATCAATCAGCGAACTGGTGACGCACAGCGTCAGTCAGGGACGCAGCATGCAGGCAGAGTTTCGGGTAATCAGGTCAGACGGTGAATGTCGCTATATCAAAGGTATTGGGGAGCCGGTAAACAATTTCCCTGAGGTGAAAGAGTACTTTGGCACCATTTCAGATATCACCTCGCAGCGTATGGCGGAAGACAGTGCGCGCATGGCGCAGGCGGACCTGGCGCGTGTTACGCGCGCCACGACCGTCGGGCAATTGACAGCCTCCATCGCTCACGAAATCAGCCAGCCGCTGATGTCTATCGTGGCTAATGCGGGTGCCAGCCTGCGCTGGTTGAAGCGTGAGCCGCTGATGCTGGAAAACGCCAGCAGCGGTTTAGATGAGATTATTAAAGAGGGCAAACGTGCCGGGGAGATTATTCGCGGCCTGCAGGCGCTGACCCGTAATCATGAATCGAGCTTTGCTTTGGAAAACCTCCATCTGATCGCCCGTGACATTCTGGCGCTTTCCCGTGTAGAGCTGGAACGGCGGGGAGTCTCGCTGGAACTTAAATTCAGGGCTGCTAAAGCAGAGATTTTCTGCGACCGCGTTCAGATCCAGCAGGTGCTGCTGAATCTGGTGATCAATGCGATCGATGCTATGTCCGACGATCTGCCGCGCGCGGCGCTATTGCGCCTGACGTCAGAGAATCCCACCCCTGATACGCTGCGGTTTGAGGTGCTGGATAGCGGCTGCGGATTAAGTGATGACGTGCGGGAACGGCTTTTTGAGTCATTCTATACCACCAAAAAAAGCGGTATGGGCATGGGATTAACGATCAGCAAAGGGATCATCAAAAAGCATTCTGGTGAGTTAGGCGCAGAAAACCGGCCGGAAGGTGGCAGCCGTTTCTGGTTTACTCTGCCATTGGGTTGAGCGAGAGGAACAGGTCGACTGCCGGGTTTCAGCGGCGTCGGCTATGTTCAATATTGAGCCGCTCTGCCGCCCGCACCAGATCGGTGAGCGAACGCGCATTCATTTTTTCCATTACCCGTCGCTTGTGGACTTTAGCCGTAATTTCACTGACGCCCATCTCTGCAGCAATCTGTTTATTCAACAGACCGCTAATCGCCAGCAGCATCACCTCGGATTCACGCGGCGTCAGGGTCTGATGCCGCTGCACAATTTCCCGCCGTTCCTGAGAAGAGGCCAGATTCTGCTCTGCAATCTCTAAGGCTTCCGCGACCGCCTGCAAAATACGCTCAGGTTCGACGGGCTTAGTCAGGAACTCATAAGCGCCAGTTTTCATCGCCCGCACGGTGACCGGAATGGTCCCGAAGCCGGTCAGGAAAATCGTGGGAATAGCATAGCCACGATCGATCAACGCCTGGGCGACATCAAACCCATCTGCGCCAGGCAGATTAATATCCAGAATCAGGCAACAGGGAAGGGGCGTTAACGCGTGAGACAGGAAATCATCAGCTGAAGAGAAAGAGATAACCGTGTAATCGTCGGCGATGAGGAGATTAGTGAGTGCAGAAGTCACCGCGGCGTCGTCATCAACGATATATACGATGGAATTCATAAAGACCTCATTTCAGCCAGCGTTTTAATGGTCACGTAATTAAGGATAACGCGCAAAGAGACCCGGATAAAAGGGCATCGGGCGGGGTTAAGAGGATATTACCATAACGAAAATCATTATCATCTTATAATTAACAGCTTGTTAAAATTCGGATAACTCACTGATTGAAATGGCTAAAATATACACTAATTACCGTGGCGTGGCTCAGGGCTTTCTGGCTAGAGAACGCATACGTTTTTATTGAAACGCCATATCATTGCAATGTATTCATGATCGGATAATGACAAGGAAAACTGTGCAGGTCAGGTGCGTAATTAATCCATAAGCTGTTCAAACGGGTTAAACCGTTTCAGCATGCCTTAATACCCAATTCAATGGGGACGGCACTGAGTGGATTCAGATATTAACTGGTACAAATTCCAGAGGGATTCGATAGTGGATTAACCGACAGGTTTAATGAGAGAGAACCAGGTTAATGCTGATGTTTGTACGGGGTCAGAAAGGAATATCAAACTGCTCACCATATAGTTACAACATACAAATCATTTCATAGTTAACCTTATCATCAGCCATCGGGTGCTTATCGCTTAGCAATACAAAAATGCCGATAACGGTGATTCCTGCCGTCCTGCCGTAAGGGAAAACATGACGTGGTTCACGTGGTAAGAAGTCATTACATTTAAAAAACCCTTAACAGTCAGTAAGTAACCCTGATAAGCGTAGCGGTATTCATGGCGCGGCTGCTAATCCTCACTAAGCTTGTGAAGCAACCCTCTAAATTCAGGGATATTTTTCCAGCAGGACGCTATTCGCAATGACGCCATGAGGCTTATATGAGTGAAAATTACTGCACCATTCTCTTTAATGGTGAACGGTTAAAAGGGTTAGCTAATCAACCGCTAATCGACTTTCTGGATGCTCACGGGAAAAAACTACCTCATGTCTGTTACCACCCGGCGTTGCCGCCGCTGCAAAGCTGTGATGTCTGTTGGGTGGATGCCAATGGCGAGCGGGTTCGCGGCTGCACGCTTCGCACTGAAGAGGGGCTCTCGGTACAGAGTGAAGGTACTGCGCTGAGGGCCGCGCAACAGGAGGGAATGGATAGACTGCTCAACCGTCACGAGCTTTACTGCACCGTCTGTGAACACAACACCGGTGACTGCACGCTGCATAATACCGTGGCTGATATGCACATTCCGATTCAGTACTATCCTCATCAGCCCAAACCCTACGCCAAAGATCACTCTAACCCGTTTTATACCTACGATCCTGACCAATGCATTTTATGCGGTCGCTGCGTCGAGGCGTGCCAGAATGTGGAGGTCAATGAGACACTCTCTATTGACTACACCCAGGCACATCCCCGCGTGCTCTGGGATGGCGGCACAGAAATCGCCGGTTCCAGCTGCGTCAGCTGTGGACACTGCGTCACAGTGTGTCCGTGTAATGCATTACTGGAAAAGACCATGCAGCCTGATGCGGGTCCGTTCACTGCAATGGATGAGGGGTTGAAGCGCCCGCTGATCGATTTCGTCAAAACGATGGAAAACAGTATCGGCATGGGGCCGATCACCGGCGTCTCCAGCATCGATGTGGCGCTGAGGCAGTCGGAGATTAAACGCACTAAAACGGTCTGCACCTATTGCGGCGTGGGCTGCAGCTTTGAGATCTGGACCCGCGATCGTCACATCCTGAAAATTCAGCCGGTGGCGGACGCGCCCGCTAATGGCATCTCTACTTGTGTTAAGGGTAAGTTCGGCTGGGATTTTGTTAATAGCCCGGCGCGTCTGACGACGCCCTTGATCCGCGAAAATGGCCGGTTCCGGCCCGCCAGCTGGGATGAGGCGTTGCAGCGGGTAGCTGAAGGATTGCAGGGCATCGCGCAGAATTATGGTGGCGATGCGATTGGCTTTATTGGCTCCAGCAAAGCCAGCAACGAAGAAGCCTATCTTACTCAGAAAATCGCCCGCTTAATCTTCGGCACTAACAATGTCGACAACTCCTCGCGCTATTGTCAGAACCCGGCGACAGAAGGGCTGTTTCGCACCGTGGGCTACGGCGGTGATGCGGGAACGATAAAGGATCTGCAGGAGAGCGAACTGATTGTGCTGGTCGGCAGTAATCTGGCCGAGAACCATCCGGTGATTGCGTCCCACATCAAACAGAGCCACAAACATCGCGGTCAGAAACTGCTGGTTGTCGATCCGCGTCGTCATGAAATGGCGGAACGGGCGGACTGCTATCTGCGCATCCGACCTGGCACGGACCTGGTCTGGGCCTCGGCGATGGCGAAATATATGTTCGACCACGGTTATGCCGATGATGCGTTTCTGGCACAGCGGGTTAATCAGGTAGAAGAGTATCGCACCTCGCTTGATACCTTTACGCTCGACTATGCCAGCGAGATTTGCGGTCTGAGTGAAGCCGAACTCAAAGAGTCGGCGGAGATGATCGGACACGCGGGTAGCGCCTGCATATTGTGGGCGATGGGGATTACCCAGCACAGCCACGGAGCAGACACCAGTACCGCGCTATCGAATTTGCTGCTGGTCACCGGCAACTATGGTCGGCCTGGCACGGGCGGCTATCCGATGCGCGGTCACAACAATGTGCAGGGCGCCAGTGATTTCGGCTGCCTCAGCAATCGCTATCCAGGCTATGAAAAAGTCACCGACGCGTCGATCCGGGAAAAATGGGCGCGCGCGTGGGGCGTCTCTCCTGATGCGCTTTCCGATAAGGCTGGCGCCGATAACTTCAAAATGGTGCAGCAGGCCGGTGAAGGTAAAATCCGTGCAATGTACATCACCGGGGAAGAGACAGCGTTTGCGGATGCCGACGCCACATCGGTGCATGCCGCCTTCAGCAAGCTGGAATTTATGGTGGTTCAGGACATCTTTATGTCGCGTACCGCCGAATTTGCCGATGTCGTGCTGCCCGGTGCGCCCAGCGTGGAGAAAGAGGGCACCTTTGTGAATACCGAGCGGCGCATTCAGCATTTTACTCCTGCCATGAAGCCACTGGGTGATTGTCGTCCTGACTGGCAAATCTTTACCGATCTCGCGGCGCGTCTTGGACATCCATGGCATTACCCGAATCCCGGCGCGATTATGGCCGAAGTGGCGGGCATTGCAGAGATTTTCGCGGGTGTGAGTTATGAGCAACTGGCAGGCTGGCAGTCGCAACTCTGGCCGGTTAACGCTGAAGGTGAAAGCACACCCCGTCTCTATACAGAACGGTTCAATTTCCCGGATGGTAAAGCGCGCCTCTATCCGCTGAGCTGGCAGCCGCCCGCTGAGCAGGAGGATGCCGAATACAATCTGCTGCTGAACAATGGCCGAATGCTGGAGCATTTCCAGTCAATGAATCAGACCGGGCGGGGTGGCCGCATGATGTCATTGTCGCCTAATGCCTTTGTTGAGATCTCACCGGAACTTGCAGCCTCGCGCGCGCTCATTGAAGGTGAGTGGGTACGGATTACCTCGCGTCGGGGATCGCTGGATGTGCCAGTGGTTATTACAGACCGTGTGGCGGGTAACGTGCTGTTCATGCCAATTCATCATGGTACTGATGGCGTTAATGCACTGACTGGTGAACATCACGATCCTGACGTCAACACGCCCGCTTACAAAGAGATCGCTGTCAACATGACGCGCGTCGATCGACGCCCGCAGCCTAATCCGGTGCCGCTACACAATTTCCGTCATGGTAGCCGAACACCCCTGGATCACCTGCCGATTGAGCAGAAATGGCAGCAGGCAGGTTATCGTGAACCGCCTGAACACGTTGAAAAACCGGAGAAATTTTAATGGCAGAACGGATGAAGTATCAGGTCCCGCCCACACGCACCGAGCCAACTGCCCGGGAGGCAATGGACGAGTTGCTTGAAAATCTCCACCAGCACGGTTTTCTGCGGCTGGCGAACGATCTCGTTAAATCAAATAATGACGTGGGGAAAATTCTGGTCTCAGGTCTCAATCAGCCCGGCACCCAAAATGCGCTGCAAAACCTGTCACTGTTGATGATGACGCTGGGCAGCGTGCCGCCAGAGCGTTTTAATCACTTGCTGCTGGCGGTGCGTGATGCTGCAATGGCCGTTAAGCCGGCTCGGGATGAGGCGCGGCAGGAAAAAGCCGCGCCGGGCATCCGTGGCATCATCCGCTTACTTAATGATGAGGATCTGTGGCGTGGACTGCGGCCACTCTTCGCGGCACTCGAGGTTTTCTCTCAGCAGATTGACCGTGAAGAGGAGAAGCCAATCACACGCTTTAGCGGCAAGCCCAGCCGGGAGTAGTAAAGGCAGCGGTGGTTCAGGATTGCGTGGGGGTATAGACCAGATGACCGGCTACACCGCCCGCGCCGCCATCTTTAGGGTGGTTGATACCATCAGAGACCGGAACATCCGTGAAATCAAACGGTGAAACGCCCTCAAGACAGGCGACATTAACCCCAAACTGATCGGGCTGTGAGCGGCTCTGATGAAAAGTATAAATGCCGCAGACGGAGCAGAAGTAGTGGCCCACCTCTTTGCTATTGAAGCGATATTCTGTGAGGTGCGCTTCACCCTGCGTCAGCTCAACGTTGGTTGCAAACACCACTACCGCGCCGCGCATCCGGCAAAACGAGCAGTTGCATCGGCGCACCGTGTTAAAGCCATCCTTTAGCGTCACCTTATAGGCAACGGCACCACAGTGGCATTGCGCTGTCATTTCATTCTGCATCATGATCTCCTGTGTAATGAAACACCCAGCTTTCAGCCTACGCCAAAGCCCGGGTTTTAGCAGCATCGGAGGCGGATTTGTCCGCATTTCAGACAAAAGGTGTCAGCAGTCTGATCTGGATCTAAGTAAAAACGGTGGTGATGTGAAAGGGTGCTAGCTGAATTTTCTGACCTTTAACTTCACCAAGGAGCATGACCCACGATGGAATTATCTACCCACACACTGCCGGAAGGCATTGTGCTGACGCTGCGTCAGCCCACAGCGGCCACTAAATCCCCGGTGATTATTCTGTGTCACGGCTTTTGCGGAATCCGTGAGATTTTACTGCCTGCGTTCGCAGAGGCGTTTACCCAGGCAGGTTTCGCGACACTGACATTTGACTACCGTGGATTTGGTGACAGCGAAGGCGAGCGGGGTCGTCTGGTGCCTGCGATGCAGATCGCTGATATTCTCTCGGTCATCACATGGGCAAAACAGCAACCGGCGCTGGACCCGAGCAGAATAGGTTTATGGGGCACGTCTTTTGGCGGATGTCACATCTTTGGCGCGGCAGCGAATAACCCGGATGTGAAATGTGTTGTCAGCCAGCTCGCCTTTGCGGATGGGGAAGAGATTGTCACCGGGCAACTGGACGCGACGGAGAAGGCGGGCTTTATTGCTACGCTGGAGAAGATGGATCAAAAGCGGCAGAACAGCGGCAAAGAGATGTTTGTGGCCATTACTCGCGTGCTGAACGATGAAGAGTCAAAAGCGTTCTTTGAGGAGAACCGGCATAAGCATCCGAAAATGGACATCAAAATCCCGTTTTTAACCGTACGGGAAACGCTGCACTACAAACCCGCGATCAATGCCGCGAAGGTCACCTGTCCGACACTGGTCGTGGTCGCTGGTCAGGATAGCGTGAATCCGCCGGAACAAGGGCGTGCGCTGTTTGATGCGGTCGCCGCAACCAATAAGCAGCTCTTTGTAGCCGAAGAGGCCCGTCACTACGATATTTACAGCGGTCAGCACTTCGCGTCAGTGATTAAGGTGCAGACGTCGTGGTTCGCGGCGCATTTGTAACCTGAAGCAGGCTCGCTTTTGCGTGGTGTTCGCAGACCTCTGTCGCTCGCCGGCAGGAGCGAGTTGATTCCGTGCTGAACATTGCGCAGGTTCACACCCCTCTCTTCAGCCTCAAACACCTCATGCCGTTCTTTATCACGCTTTTATTCCACGACCCGCGTTGCGATTTCATGCCATTTAGCCACGATAAATCGCGCCGTTAAAACCGGTCAGCCCGGCCTCCGGATTCATGGCACAGCCGCTAATAAATGCCTGATCAGACAGAATTCCCGGGATCTGGTCGATCGCGGTTTGTCCGGCCACGCCGTCCGTGATCTTCTGTCTCTGCCCGCCCGGCATAATCCTGACGGAAACCTGATTGAGCTGGTTGCAGAGTAATAAACAAAGTCATTACTTTCCCAACTGAATCCAGCGGCGTCCGGCCAGCACCGTCAGCGCCACAATAGTAATGCCTGCGGCCAGATGCATAGAGAAATCAATAATATGCAGATGAGTGTCATGACACAGCGACAGCAGCATTGATGAGGTAAACGCGCAGCCGCAGCCGCTCAGCGCGAGACTGCGCGCGGGATAAAGTGAACGGGTGCGTTTCAGGGCGATCACCGACATCAACATCATCGGCACGCTGGCCGACAGCATAAACAGATAGCAGTGTATCCCCTCACCAAACCGACCAGCACCTGCTGGCGGGGCTTCAGGTGACATATTGATCAGATTTAGCCCCAGCCACAAAACAGCCAGCAGTAGCGGCCAGCGCGGACTGATCGGTTTCCTGCCTGCAATGCTCAACGTAAAGGCTGCCGCAAGTGTGCTTCCCGCGATGATGAGAGACAGCAGTACGGCAACCAGCGCGAAAAACGCGCCGGGCTGCGACCAGTCAGTAAACCGGCTGTGAAACGCCCAACTGGTCAACGCGCCACAAGGGAGGGCAAGCGCGATCCAGCCCGCGACGCGCCAGGCCACAGGCCAGACGCGCTGCACCGGCTGCGCAGAGGCGCTGAGCTGATCAATTAACTGGTCATGATTTCTCATGCACACCCCGTCCATATTTTCTAAGATTGACCATTGCGCGATGCAACAGGGATTTAACCGCTGAGAGAGACTGATGGGTTTCAGCAGCTGCCTGCGCCAGACTCTGCTCACGCAGATGTACGGATTCGACAATCTCCCGCTGGCGTAGCGGAAGGATATCCAGATAACCGGAGAGGATATCGTTATCAGACTGGAGTTCACTGCTTTCAGCCGGGCGTTTTTGCAGCGCTTCCTCATCCTGTACTTCCTGACGTCGACCATGCTGACGCAACGTATCAATGGTCCGTGCAGAAGCAATTGCTGCGACCCAGGGCAGTATCGGGCGCTGCGGATCGTAGGTGTGGCGAACCCGATGGATCGCCAGCAGCGTCTCCTGAATCACATCTTCGACCAGCACCTCGTCACGGATTTTTTTGCACACTAATGCACGGATGGCCGGAACCATCGCTTTCAGTAACTGGTTATAGGCTGCTCTGTCGCCCGCCTGCGCCCGTGCCATCAGGGCAGGCCACTGCTGTGCGCGTGGATCAGTCTCTGACATTCGTCATCAGCAGTTCAGCACACAGTGACAGTGGCCTGGAAACGTCCCAGGAAATCGCTTAGTCAATCGTCTCAGGTTTTCTTTCCTTTTTCCGTTGCCTGATCGAGCGCTGAAATGACAATGCCCGGCGTCAGGACCTGCGGTAGTACTACCGGTTTTCCGCCGTCAGCCGGGTAGACCACGTAGAGCGGCAATCCGCCGCGTCCGAAATCACTCAGCGCCTGTTCAACATCAGGATTATATTTGGTGGAGTCTGCAACCATGTAAATGGTATTCGTCCGCGCCATTGCGGCCTTGACCGCCTGCGTCGAAAGTGAAGTGCGATCGTTTACCTGGCAGGTAATACACCATGACGCCGTAAAATTCACCAGGATAGGCTTGCCCTGACCTTTAATAGCGTCGACATTCTGCGGCGACCAGGAGACAGTCGCTGCAGCCTGTGAAGCGGTTTCCGTTTCAGCAGGCGCGCTGGCAAAACGGTTCAGGTTCAGCAATGGCACGACGACGAGAGCCAGGAAGAACACAGTTGCAACATGCAGTACAACATGGCGCTGTCCCATCATACGGCGTTTCTGTGCCATGCCATACAGCCAGGCGGCAAAACTAAACAGCAAACAACAGACCAGAATCGCCGCCAGCGCTGCCGAGCCAGCCTGACGTTCCAGAACCCAAATCAGCCAGCCCACCGCGCCCAGCATAGGAAACGCCAGGCCCTGTTTCAGCGTGATCATCCAGGCCCCCGGTTTAGGCAATATGCGCGCCAGCACCGGGAAGAACGATATCAGGGTAAAAGGCGCAGCAAAGCCCAGCGCCAGCGAAATAAAGATAATGAGACTAATCAGCGGAGGCTGGGTGAGGGCATAACCCACCGCGCTGGCCATGAATGGCGCACTGCAGGGCGTCGCGACGATGATGGCCAGTGCACCGGTCAGGGCTGAACCCATTAACCCTGCACGATTGCCGCCCACTTCGCCCACGCGTTGAACCGACAAGCCGACTTCAAACAGACCGAGCAGATTCAGTGCTGAACCGAGCATCACCAGAATTAACGCGGCGATGACCAGCGGCGATTGCAGCTGAAATCCCCACCCAACGGACGCACCACCTGCTCTGGCCAGCAGTAATAGTGCTGCCAGGGCGACCATCGTCAGGACCACGCCCAGCAGAAATGCCAGGCCCTCTGCGCGGGCGTGAGAGGGCGATTCGTGATGGCGGATCAGGCTCAGTGCTTTCAGCGAGATTACCGGAAACACGCAGGGCATGAGGTTCAGAATAATGCCACCCAGAAAGGCAGCTGCAATCGCAGTCAGCATGATATACCTGCTCAGAAGATGAAGTTATGCCGGATTGGCCTGACGATATTTTTTAACAGCATCCATCGCTTTCTGAATATGCGTATCAGGATTTTTGTCGGTGAAGCTCAGCAGAATCTTGCCATCCGGCGCGATCACATAAGAGGTGCGGTCGGACAGTTTCTGACCTTTCATCTCCATGGTGCTTTTGTATTCAGCCGCCACTTTAGCGCCAGGATCGGCTGCCACGGTGAACTTGTCACGGCATTCCAGCTGAGAGAATTTAGCAATCTGATCGGTATTGCCGGCGGTGACACCAATCACGGTCGCCCCCTGTTTTTTAAATTCATCGGACGCTTCGGCAAAATCATGCGCTTCAAGCGTGCAGCCAGCGCTGAACGCCGCCGGGAAGAAGTAGAGTACAACCGGGCCTTTCTTCAGGGCCTGCTGCAAAGAGAAGGTGGTCGATTTACCCGCCAGTGCGGCGTCAAGTTTGAAGTCTGGCGCTTTTTCACCGACCTGTAACGCCGCAAAGGCAGATGTTGCCGGAACACTCAGTGCCAGCAGTGTAGCGACGGCCAGGGTTTTCAGGGTGTTTTTCATTGGCATTTCTCTCTCCATTGACGAACAGACGGGGTTGCCTGACGTCTCTGATAAAAGGTTCGTTCAAAAATGGAAAAAGTTGCGGGGTTTTGAAATTTTTTTACGATTTATTCGATTTAGGTGGTCTGGCTGAAAGGGTCAGGGAAATGCTCAAAAAGCTGAATCGAATACAGCTAAGTCCGGATTTAACATTAAATTGGTCGCGATTATTCCTTTTTGGCTGCTTATTTATGTGATTTAACCCGCATTTATTCCTCTGGACGCTGCCGATTTACCGGCAGGTGAGCGTCGTCACGTTTCTGGTGAGCCTCAACCAGTAAATTCCGCTTAACGTATGAAAAAACGATTCAGCAAATGAGGTAAATAATGAAAATTAAACTGGCGTTAACGGTAGTAGCGGTTCTGGTTTCTGGTTCTGCAGCCGCAAAAACATGGGTGCTGACGAGTGCTGAAGAGGGCACAGATCAGGGAAACTGGCAGATTTCCAGTAGTGAGCTGAAGTTTCAGGGCAAGCCGTTCAGCATCGAGCAAAAAGTTCTGCACGGCGGCAAACAGGAAGGCAGTAAAACGCTGACGATTCGCAGTCAGGATGGCCTGACTATCACGCTCAGTCCCACCCGTGGCATGAACCTGCTGCGCGTCGAAGGCTTTGGTACGCGTATGGGCTGGGATTCACCGGTCAAAGAGGTGGTCAATCCTGCTTATATCAATCTGGAAAGCCGCAACGGCCTGGGCTGGCTGGACGGTTTCAATGAGATGATGGTGCGCTGCGGCTACGAATGGACCGGTCATCCGGTGACTGACCAGGGCCGCATCTACACCCTGCACGGTAAAGCAGGTAACACGCCGGTTTCACAACTGGAAGTTGAAGTGGCAGATGCAGCGCCCCATGAAATCCGTATTCGTGGCCTGATTAAAGAGAGCACCTTCAAGAAAACCGATTTGCAGACGATGACCGAACTGCGTTACGTGCCGGGCAGTAACAGCTTCAGCCTGCATGATGTGTTAACTAATCACGCTGACTATCCGCACGATTACCAGATCATCTATCACAGCAACTTCGGTAAGCCTATTCTTGAAGAGGGTGCACGTTTCCTGGCACCGATGTCCGGCATCAGCCCGTTTAATGATTACGCAAAAGCCGGATTAAAAGACTGGCAGACTTACAAAGGGCCGACCAAAGACTTCGATGAGATGGTATTCAACATCAAACCCCTTTCTGACAGTAATCATCAGACCGTAGCTGCAGTGATAAATAAAGCCGGAAACAGCGGCGCATCCATTCAGTTTGATACCCGCCAGCTTCCAATGCTTACGCTGTGGAAAAATACCGACACCTTAAAACAGGGCTACGTGACCGGTATTGAGCCGGGCACCAGTTATGCTTATCCGGTCACGATTGAGCGCGAACAGAAACGCGTTAAGCAATTGCAGCCCGGTGCCAGCACCTCGTTTGATCTGACCTATACCTTGCTGCATAACAGCCAGCAGGTGAATGACGTTGAGAAACGCATTAAAACTATTCAGGGTGAGACAAAGATTGATGTGAGTGAGACGCCGATAGCGAAAGAGTAATAGCAGAACGCCCCGGCATATTGTGTCGGGGCTTTTTTCAGGAGAGGGTCAATGATTTCTGTAACTTCATAATTACTACTGCTGGAAGATTCTGACCCGCCATGGTGTATTGTCGCCGCTATCAAGTTTGGATGGCTGCATAATTAACCGCCATTTTTGCACTTTTAAAGACCTGGATCGTGTAAAAGGACGCATCGGTGCCTTGCTGCCCGTTATTAATAGGGCTCATTCATCACAGCAGGGCATTCATCATGTTGTTCAGAGCAGCGTTTATCGCATTATCGGTTTTAATCATCTCTTTGCAGGCTCATGCAACGCCAGGCTTCCGCCAGGTGACATTAAAAGGGGATCAGGGAGTGCCCCTGAACGTAGCCGTTTGGTATCCGGCGGCGGTGCAAAAAGGAGTCAGTGAAACGGTTGGAGGGAACGCCGCCTTTGTCGGCACGGACATTATCCGAGATGCTGTACCCGCATCTGGAAAACATCCACTTTTACTCATTTCACATGGGTTTAATGGCAGCTGGAGGAATCTCTCCTGGCTTGCTTCAGCAATGGCCGCGCAGGGATATATTGTGGCTGCACCTGATCATCCCGGCACGACGACTTTTAACCACAATCCCGAAGATGCCAGAAAACTATGGCGGCGCCCTGGTGAAATTTCAAGGGTAATTGATTTCGTCAGTCAATCTTCAGAATTAACTGGCACAGCAGACCCGGCGCGCATAGCTGCAGCAGGTCATTCACTTGGCGGATGGACAGTCATGTCGCTGGCTGGTGCACGTTTTGATCCGTTACGCCTCCTGCATGACTGTCAGCGACACGTACTTCGCGGAGACTGTAAACTGACAACCAGGCTTGGAATAGATGAC
The DNA here is from genome assembly GCF_014495885.1 of Pantoea sp. MT58. Classification (NCBI taxonomy): domain Bacteria; kingdom Pseudomonadati; phylum Pseudomonadota; class Gammaproteobacteria; order Enterobacterales; family Erwiniaceae; genus Pantoea; species Pantoea sp. MT58. Next base: position 278,845 of record NZ_CP061084.1, on the reverse strand, counting down.
GCTTCAGCCCGCAACGTTTTTTTATCTGACTGGCAAGATAAAAGAATTAAAGCCGTCGTGTCACTTGATGCGGGTTTAGCACCAGGTTTTACGCCCGTAAGCCTTAGCAAAATTAACATACCCGTACTTATTCTGGCGGCTGGAAACGGTATGATGGGCGAACTTCCAGCGCCTGAGGAATCTGAATATCTTGCTAATCAAATGCGTGTATCATTGCGGAAATACATCCTCATTAAAGGCGCAACACACTTCAGTTTTATGCAGATATGTAAACCCGGGGCAGAGAAAATTATTGATGATGAATCTCCGGGCGATGGCATTGTTTGCCATGACGATAAGGACGCGGACAGAACCGCGCTGCATCAGACGATAACGACTGAAATTACAGTTTTTCTGAATTCTGTACTGAATTATCAAGCGCCTGCTGGCGAAATAAACGCGGAGAAAGTCCTGAAAGCCGCTGAAACTCACGATTAAAATTCGATTTAGTCATAAATCCGGACTCCAGCATGATATGGGTAACGGGTAATGATGTGCTAAGCAGGAGTTCTTTTGCCCGTTCAACCCTGAACCCATTGATCCACTGAGAAACGTTGCATTGTTTGACAGAGTTAACCGCTGCAGAAAAATTGCGGGCGGGTACGCCGGTTTTTCTTGCCAGAAGAGCCAGGGTCAGATTGGGATCAAGATAGAGCTCAGATTCATGGATCTTTTTTTCCAGCACAATATATAACTCAGTCATATCAGCTGCTGGCGCTTTTTCATCGGTGGTATCTTTTTCCTGCCTGATATCTGGCTCAAATTGTTGATGCGAATTTATGAAGTTGTAAATAATCACACCAACAATCGGTAAGAGCAAAAGTTGAGTGATGAGAATTATTAAAGCGGCATGCTTTCCGCCACTGATATCAAAATCAATTGCGATGAGAAGATCTGTCAGTGCCGACAGGCAGAGAAAGCTTCCTGCGAAGAACGTCAGGCTAGCTTGCTGAGGGATCTCTTTCAGGCGATTGAATTTTAGTTTTTGCTCATTCACAAAAGCTTTTTTGAGCAGTCCAACGCCGTAGCTGAAAAAAAGCAGGCTGAGAATGAAGTCAGTCGCAGGAGCCCAAACCAATCTGATCGCCAGCGATACGAGGACTGGCACAATCATGACGAATAAGTCATGTTTGCGTTTGTTGTCGTTAAGTGGGACAAAACTGTGCCATGCAATCGCAGGTAATAGCATGGCCATAACAGACTGCAAATCCCTCAGAAAGTGAGAATCGTATTCCCAGCGAATGGTATTCAGTGAAACCAGGATGATGCAGGCCGAAAGGAAACGCAGTGCGCCGTTATTGCATGGTTTGCCAGAAAAGACTGTTGCCATCAGCAAAAATAAAGCAAGCAGGGTAATGACAGGAAAAGGCACTGAGAGCATAGGTACAGAACCAGAGCTGTAAATTTCCTGAATCATTACATAATCGACCACAAGTTGTCTTGTCTGGCCTCGGGTGTTAAGTAAGGTCCTGACTCAGAAGAAACCGGCCTTAGTCAGTTTTGAACGTCATTAAGCTATTCAGGTATGGAAGGGTAACAGGGGTTAAGCTGGCATCTGTAATTTAACATAAGATAGATTGTGCGCATCAATGGTATAGAGGCAAAGCTGACCTGGGCAACCTGCTGATAACCCCCGAACATGAGCTCTGAATGCCCTCTGAAAAAGATTCGTTTTTAAATCCTACTTTCTGCGTAATCTATCTGCTTTGATAAATCCGCTACTGCCTGACAAAACAAACCTCTTCTAAAACCAGAATTCTGAATCAGAGCTTTGATTTTTGCTGTTGCCTGACCTGAGCAGGCCCAGACCCTCATCCCGATTTATATCTGAAATTACCATCAGCATTAAGCAAAATTTAACGCCGTACAAAGATTCGCTAACTCACTTAATATTATAAGATTTTACTCTGGATGAATGCTGCTTATCTCTGGTGGGAAATGAACCTGCATGTTATTTGATTAAGGTGTCGTGCTTAAATTCACCAGCCTTCGGGAAATAAAACATGAAAAAGAGCTTATCTCTCGCATTACTGTTTTCGCTTACCGCGTTCACCCAGGGTGCATGGGCACAGCAAACGCTGCGCTTTGGTGTGGACCCTACATTCCCGCCGTTTGAATCTAAAGCGGCTGATGGGTCATTACAGGGTTTTGACATCGATATTGGTAATGCCATCTGTGCTCAGGCAAAGGTGAAGTGCCAATGGGTGCAAATGGGTTTTGATAGCAGCATCCCTGCTCTTCAGGCGAAGAAATTTGATGCCATCCTGTCGGCTATGTCGATGACCGATAAGCGCCGTCAGCAGGTGGCGTTTAGCGACATGTTGTATAACACGCCAAGTGCCCTGCTGGCGCCGGCTGACAGCAAGCTGACGACCGACGTTGCTTCTCTGCGCGGTAAGACCATCGGTGTGGCCCAGGGCACTATCCAGGAAACGTACGCCAAAACTAAATGGGAGTCACAAGGCGTCAAAATCGTCTCGTATCCTAATCAGATGGAAGTTTATCCCGATTTGGTCGCCGGACGTCTTGATGGCAGCCTGGCGAATGCGGTCTCCGCTGAACAGGGATTCCTTACCTCACCGGAAGGCAAGACGTACGCCATTAAAGGAACACTGGTGGATAAAGTCATTTTTGGTGATGGCGTAGGTATTGCGTTACGCAAAGGCGATGAAGCGAATCTGAAGATGATCAACACGGCACTGACTGAGCTTCATAAAAACGGAACTTATGATCAGCTCACTAAAAAGTACTTTAAATTCAAGGTTTATCCCTGATTACTGTTGTGTGACGAATTCGGGAAGGTAGAGACTATGGCATTGCCCGACTACCGCGTTCAGCGTGAACGCTTTCTGGCCGCAGTGGAGCGCAAAGGTGCTGCGATAACCTCATATCGGCATCCTCTTCCGGGTCCGCAGGGCGAAGCGCTATATACGGATGTGGCACGACTGGGACCCGCCAGCGCATCGCGTCTGATGCTGGTCGTCTCTGGCACACATGGCGTTGAAGGCTATTATGGTTCGGATTGTCAGATAGCGTGGCTCAATTCGCTGGATAAAATACCTGCTGACACCGCATTGCTGCTTGTTCATCTGCTCAATCCATGGGGTGCGGCGCATTTACGGCGCGTGAACGAAGACAACATCGACCTCAACCGTAACTTTATCAACTTCAGTCAACCGGTTCCTGATAACCCGGAATATGCGCAGTGGCACGGTATTTATCATGGCGACCGTGTCAGCGCAGACCGGCAACTGGCTGAGGCGATGGACAACGTGGGCTGGCAGTCAGTTAAACGCGTGGTGGAAGCGGGACAATATACGTTTGCAGATGGATTTTTCTTCGGCGGGCATCAGCCCGGCTGGTCTCATCTTACGATGAAGGCGATCATCGAACAGCATCTCTCGGTTGCGAAAATCATTGTCAGCTTCGATCTTCATACCGGCGCTGGCGCATGGGGCCATCCGATGCTGCTCTCAATTGCAGAGCAGCGTTATGCTGCTCACGACTGGGGCAAAGTCATTTACGGGGAGTGGCTGACGTTGTTATTCACCGGTGCCGGACGTGACAGCGTAACGGGCGTGACGGCAACGGCGACCGGATATCTGTCGCAATATCTGCTGACGTCGCTGGCGGAGACGCAAATATTGCCGCTGGTCGTGGAGTGTGGAACTTACGAGGGCCAGGATATGCATCAGCGGGTGCGTGAAGATCACTGGTTGCATCTCTATGGCGAACCCGCCAGTGCGGCAGGTCAGGCAGTGAAGCAACAACTGGTAGAGGGATTCTGGCCCGCCGATGAGGACTGGCGTGCGTTAGTGGCGTTTCGTACGCAGCAGATTTTCCAGCGTGGCTGGCGTGCCCTTACAGACACGCCCCGAGGTTATAATTTGCCGTAGAAAGTCATACGCGCAGTTTCGGATAAAGCAATGTCGGGCTGGGTATTGTAGGCCAGTACCGCCAGCATCCGGGTGACCTCGCCTTCAGTTGGGGTCACCCGGTGCAGTGAATTACGGCCACGAAACAGCACCAAATCCCCGGCATCAATCTCCAGCTCATTAACCGGCTGGCGTTCATCAAGAACGGCTTCAACCCCTGCAAAGTTCATCTCACCGGCATCGGCATCCCGCAAATCTTTCACGTATTGAAATATGCCGCCCGCCAGCGGTTTCTGGACCAGCAAGGTGATAGCAAAGGAGGAGTTGTCGAAGTGCCAGCCCAGCTCCTGTCCGTGAGGCGCATAGTGCAGGTTGATCGAGGAAAGCGGGTCAGCGTAGGGATAGAGCGCGTCCTCACCCAGCACATCGCACAGAAAACGCTGGAACAGGTCATCATTATAAAGCTGACGCAACGGCGAATCGGCAGCGATCAGATCATCAGTAATACAGCCTTTGGTGCTGAGCACATCCCGATTACGCGGGTGATTGGCTGAGAAAGCCTCATCAGGCTTCATCAGATACACATTGTGTTTGCTGCGGGTATGATAGGCCAGATGACGTTGCGCATTGCCCTCTTCGATGATCGCCTCTAAAGCCTGTGGTTTTAAAAACTGACGCAGTACCAGCGCGCCAGACTGGTTTAATTGCTCACGACAGCGTTGACGCCAGCCGTGGTCGGCCAGCGGATGAAGATCGAGACGAACAAGGGAACCAGACATAGCAACATTTCTCACGATGGGCAGGTGTAATGTTACTCTACCTGTCGCCTGCCACACTGCGTAACGATAAAAATTTACTGCCCTGATAAGGAAGCGTTAATGCCTGCCCAAATGCCAAGGTTGCCAAAAATCAGCGTCATACAGTCATTCAAGGTGGCTGCCGAGCTGGGAAGCCTGGCAAAAGCCGCCGCCCAGCTGGCCTTAACGCCGGCGGCGGTCAGTCAGCAGATTCGCCAGCTGGAGGAGCAACTCGGCAGCGCCCTGTTTTTACGCACGCAGAGCGGTGTCATGCTGACCGAAACCGGAAAAGAGTATCTGCGCTATGTCACCGAGGCCTTTGATATCCTGCATCTTGGCCAGCAAAATATTCGCCATGCGGCCAGTGCACCAAAACTCACGGTTTACGCATTACCGGCGCTGGCATCCAAATGGCTTTTGCCTCAACTGGCGAGCTGGCGCGATCATTGCCCGAATATTGATCTCTCATTACATGGCACGCATTCTCAGGTCGATTTCACCGCCATGCCCGCTGATTTCGTGATCTGTTTCGGTGAAGATCGTTACCCGCAACTGGATAAGCTGAAACTGTTTCATGATGAGGTGCTGCCGGTGGCAAGTCCGGCGCTGCTGCAACGCTTTGCGCCGGAAACGGTTCTGAGTCAGGCACCGCTGATCCATCTCGACTGGGGAAATGAAGGCCGTTTTCTGCCGGACTGGCCGGGTTGGTTTCAGACCAAAGGCATGGACGAACCGTTGCCGCAGCCCGCCTTTAGTTTTAATCTGACTTCACTGGCGATTGATGCGGCTGTTGCGGGTATGGGATTGCTGCTGGGACAACGACGCCTTATCGCGCCCGAACTGGCGCGTGGCGATTTGGTGGTAGTGGATGATCTTTGCCTGCCACTGAGCAAACCCTATTTCCTCGCCTGGCCACAACGCACGATGAGCCAGCCTGGCAGTGAAGCACTGATCGGCTGGTTAAACGAACAGGCTGCAGGTCACTGATAGCCGGTGAACGTAAATGCCTGCGCCCGCCAGAGGTAACCGCCGACGGGCGCAGGATAGGATTGTCACACCTTTATGTCACTACGCTATAAGCATTGTTACGCATTGTCCTCAGTGATGACTGCCACGCGCTGCCCTGCACGGACTGCGCTGCCTGGCTGTACGCTGACCTGCTGAACAATACCATCGCACGGGGCCAGAAGCGGGATCTCCATCTTCATCGACTCCAGCACGACCAGGACATCCCCTTCCCGAACCCTGCTGCCCGCCGTCGCCTGTACCTGCCATAAATTGCCGGATACCGGGCTTTCAACCCCCTGCTCACCCGGCTGCAGCGGTGCATCGCCGCCTTCATCCGCCACCGTTTCCTGACTGTCGAAATGCGCCTGGCCGCTGGCTATCCAGCGATCCCGTTCAGCATTGAATGCGTTTTGCTGATGATCGCGAAACTCGCCGATACTCTCCGCTTCACGCATGAGGAAGTCCTGATACTCCGCCAGCCGCAGCGTGCTGTGCTCAATACGCAGCGGATAGCGACCAAGTGGAAAATCGCGGCGAATCTGCAACAGTTCCTCCGCAGAGACCGGATAAAAACGGATCTGATCAAAGAAGCGCAATAGCCAGGGTTTGCCACCGAAATCGGCGACTTCATGATAGCGATTCCACATCTGCAGTGTGCGCCCCACAAACTGATAACCACCCGGCCCCTCCATGCCATACACACACAGGTACGCGCCGCCGATGCCAACCGAGTTTTCCGCCGTCCAGGTGCGGGCCGGATTATATTTCGTCGTCACCAGACGATGGCGAGGATCCAGTGGTGTGGCGACTGGCGCACCCAGATAGACATCCCCCAGTCCCATCACCAGATAGCTGGCGTCAAACACCGTGTTCCAGACAGCCTGCTCATCCGGCAGATCGTTTATCCGGCGGATAAACTCAAGATTACTCGGGCACCAAGGCGCGTCCGGGCGCACGGTAGTCATATATTTTTCGATGGCTTTCTGACAGGCCGGGTCGTCCCAGGAGAGCGGCAGATGCACCACGCGTGTGGGCACCTGCAGGTCATCACTCATGCAGACCGTCTCCCACTCACCCCGCACCCACGTCAGCAGTACGTCAAGCGTGAGCGTTTCCGGCTGGAAGTGGATTTGCAACGAGCGGATCCCTGGCGTGATATCAATAATGCCCGTACGGGATTGCGCTTCCAGCGCCTGCATTAATGCATGAATGCGAAAACGCAGCACCAGATCCAGCTCAGGCTCGCCGGCCTCCAGCAGCAGATGCGTATCGCCAGAGAGACGCGCCACCAGACGTTTATCCGCTTCGCCGCAGGTCATTACGATGGGCGACGTCAGCGGCGCAGGCTGCCACGCTGTCTCGTGTGGCTTAAGCGTTGCGAGCTCGCTGCGACGGCTCTGGGCCAGTCTCCGCGCGGTCGGGATATCCACCGCTACAAACTGCACTTTGTCACCGGCTTTAAGCTGCCCCAGTTGCCACAGATCCGCTTCAATGACCGTCACCGGACAGACAAACCCGCCGAGACTAGGGCCATCCGGCCCCAGGATTACCGGCATATCGCCGGTAAAATCGACTGCGCCGATGGCGTAAGGGTTGTCATGAATATTCGAGGGATGCAGCCCTGCCTCGCCGCCGCTGTCGCGGGTCCAGATCGGCTTTGGCCCAATCAGACGTACGCCGGTGCGGCTTGAGTTAAAGTGCACTTCCCATTCTGTGGCAAAGAAGGTCGCGATATAATCCGGTGCAAAGAACTCCGGTGCACCGTGAGGGCCATAAATGACACGCAGTGTGCGTACTTTGGCGAGATTTGTGCGCAGTGCAGCGGGCAGTTCTGCGCCGTCTGGGATTGCGGCTTGCGGAGCCAGATGCAGCACGTCGCCGCTACGCAGCGCACGTCCTGCGTGTCCGCCAAACTGGCCCAGAGTAAAGGTGCTTTTGCTGCCCAGATAGTCAGGCACCTGAATGCCACCACGCAGGCAGAGATAGCTTCTGACGCCCGCGGCTCTCATCGCGCCCAGCTTCAGGGTTGAGCCAGCCGGGATAGTAAATACAGAGTCCATCGCCTGTTCAACACCATCCAGCGTAACGCTCAGCGATGCGCCACAAATTACCGCCTGAATCTCTGTATTAAATTTCAGTGAGGGTCCGTTGAGGGTGATCTCCAGCGCGGCGTCCCCCTCGGCATTGCCCAGTAGTCGGTTGCCGAGACGCAGAGCACGAGCATCCATCGGTCCCGACGGCGGCACACCGACCGCCCAGTATCCCAGACGTCCGGGATAATCCTGAACACTCGTCTGGGTTCCGGCACTAAGCACTTCAACCGTTGCCGCCTGATAGCTGAGTTGCTCCAGGCAGCGGGTCCAGGGTTCCCCCGCTGTGAAGGGAGAAAAAGCTAAAATCTGTAACAGATAGAGGCGGTTGGTTTCAACGCCATAGAGACGGGTTTCCGCGAGTGCCTGTGCCAGGGTCGCGATGGCTTCATCGCGTGTCGGTCGCCAGGCGATGGCTTTTGCCAGCATCGGGTCGAAGAATGGCGGAACTTCGCACCCCGCCTCCACCCAGCGGTCAATGCGCAGGGTTTTACCGTCTGCCGCCGGAAAGGCGACCTCGGTTAACAGGCCAGGCGATGGCTGGAACTGGCGGCCCGGATCTTCCGCATAGATTCGTGCCTGAACGGCATGGCCCTGTGGATTCAGCGTGGCGGCTAAAGCAGTCAGTGAGGGGAGATCGCCCGCGGCCAGTTCAATCATCCACTTCACCAGATCAACGCCCCAGACCTGCTCTGTCACGCCATGTTCAACCTGCAGGCGCGTATTCACTTCGAGGAAATAGAATTGCTGCGCCGCGCTGTCATAAACAAACTCCACTGTGCCGGCGCTGCGGTAATTCACCGCTTTTCCCAGGGCGATGGCCGCCGAACACAAGGCCTCAGCCATGCCTGCGGGCAGATTCGGGGCTGGCGTCTCTTCAATCACTTTCTGATTACGTCGCTGAATAGAGCAGTCGCGGACGCCCAGCGCGATGACCTCGCCCTTGCCGTCACCAAATATCTGCACTTCAAGATGCCGGGCACGTTCGATATATTTTTCGAGAAACACCCCGGCATCGCTGAAGTTGTTCTGGCCCAGCCGCTGTACGGTTTCAAACGCATCTGACAGCGCCTGCGCATCACGACAGACGCGCATACCAATGCCGCCGCCGCCCGCCGTGCTTTTGAGCATCACCGGATAGCCAACACTCTCTGCGGCATGATGCGCTTCGCTGAGATCCGCCAGTAATTCACTGCCTTCCAGCAACGGCACGCCTTCTGCTTTCGCCAGTGCGCGGGCGGTGTGCTTCAGGCCAAACGTCCGCAGCTGCTGAGGCCCAGGACCGACAAAAATCAGTCCCGCAGCTTCACACGCTTCGGCAAAGGCGGCGTTTTCTGACAGGAAACCGTAGCCAGGATGAATCGCTTTGGCCCCGCTCTGCTGCGCGGCGGCGATAATTTTATCCGTCATCAGATAAGTTTGTGCGGCAGGCCCCTCGCCCAGGCTCAGCGCCACATCGGCTTCGCGGATATGTAAACTGCTCAGGTCAGCTTCGGAGTAAACAGCAACGCCTTTCACCTGCATGGCACGCAGCGTGCGCAGAATACGACAGGCGATAGCACCGCGATTGGCAATCAGTAAGGTATCAAACATAAGCGAACTCTCAGGGATGCGGGTCGTCCCGCAACATTCGATATTCCCTGGGGCCGTCCCCGGGGCTGACTGGCTCAAAACGTGCGGCCGGCAACATGCTCAGCCTCAGCAGGCTGGCTTAGTTCCAGACCAGCACTTCTGCGGGTGTCGGGTTCCAGCCGTTGCAGGGGTTGTTCAGCTGCGGACAGTTGGAGATCAGCACCATCACGTTACACGCCGCCACCAGTTCAACGTATTTGCCGGGCGCAGATAACCCATCCTCAAACGTCAGGCCGCCTTCGGGTGTCACCGGAACGTTCATAAAAAAGTTGATGTTGGCGCCGATATCGCGCTTATGCAGACGACCATCGTGCAGGCAGGCGCAAAGGAAGTTATCCCGACAGCTGTGCATATAGCGCTTATCCTGGGCATAACGCACAGTGTTGCTCTCCTGCGAACAGGCACCGCCGAGCGTATCGTGGCGACCACAGGTATCAGCAACGATCGTCAGCATCGGATTACCCAGATTTGAATAGAGTACGCTGCCGGTAGTCAGATAGACCTTTCCCTGACGACGCAGGGTACGCTGAGGATCGTAGCGTTCCCGCGGGTTATCGGTGTTGTAAAACAGGGTATCAATCGCCTGATTGCCTTCGAGATCGAGCAGGCGCAGCGTTTGCCCTTTTTTCACTTCAAACAACCACGGCTCGCCTGCCGGGATCTCGTGGCAATAGACAGCATCTTCAGGACGACGATCAGAGTGGATTAGTGTCATCGCAGCCTCCTTACAGGGCAAAAAATTGGGTATTTTGAAATGCGCGCTGGTTTTCACCGCGAGTGACCATTGCTTTGCTGACAGTCTGTATATCGTCAGCCTGATACCAGCTCAGCTGGACCGGGCGCGGAAGATAGTCAGTGGCGGGATCCTGCGGATGTGGCAGCGCAGTCAGCACCATCAGCACGTCCATCGGCGCATAGAGTTCGACGAAGTCGCCTGCCTGGCTGTTGCGTGCGCTGAACCGAAAGCGGCCCTCTTCATCCACTGTGACCTTGCTGAAAAAGTTAACGACCATCAGCAGGTCTTCCAGGCCCAGATCCCATTTGCCCATTTCCACCAGCAGATTATCTGTACCGTTGCGATAGAAGCCGTTGCGCAATTCCTGGTAGCGGCCTGCTCCATACTTATCCTGTGTTTCCGCCGCGTTGAGTACGCCGCCAAACGGGTCGTGCCAGCCGCAGCTATCCGCGACGATCGCAGCCATCACACGTCCCATGTCTGAATAGAAACAGTGACCGGTGGTCAGGTGCGCGGTGTGCTGACCTTTCAGGGTATCGGGCAGATTCAGCCGTTCACTTTTCTCGTGCGGATTGAGCATCATCATGCTGACGTTCGCGCCGCCCTCGATGTCGGTCAGGCGCAGAATCTGCCCTTTACGCAGAATCAGCGAGGTATGCGCTCCGCCTGGCAGCAGCTCTTCGCGCAGGCTCGGGGCTGAATGAAAAAGTTCTGTCATTGAGCGATCTCCTTAAGGGGATAAATGTTGTTTTTGCTGCCGGTGGCCAACTGAGAGAGGCGCGTTTCATTGAGCGGGATGTCATAAGTGATACGCGCGCCCCATGCATTGGGGGCCTGTGGATCGATTCGCACTTTGTCGAACACCAGCAGCCTGGTACCCAGATTGAAGCCTTCGGCCAGATCGTGCGTGACCATAAACACCGTCATTCGGGTTTCGCTCCAGAGCTGCAGCAGCAGTGCATGCATATCTTTGCGAATGCCGGGATCCAGTGCGCCAAACGGCTCATCCAGCAGCAGCACGCGCGGCTGCATCACAAATGCCTGAGCAATCGCCAGTCGCTGCTGCATTCCGCCGGAAAGCTGAGCCGGATATTTATCCAGTGAATGGCCCAGACCGACTTTCTCCAGCATCTGTTTTGCCTGTTCACGGGCCTGACGTTTCCCTGCGCCAAAAAGCCGCCCGGTAAAAGGTGAAGCCGGAAGTTCGAGGCCAATGGCGACGTTATCCAGCACGTTGAGATGGGGGAAAACCGAATAGCGTTGAAACACCACGCCACGGCTGCGATCGGGCTCCGCGGAAAGCTGCTCGCCATCCAGCGTGATCGACCCTCGCGTTGGTTTTTCCTGACCAAGCAGCAGGCGTAAAAATGTCGACTTACCGCAGCCGGAAGCGCCCACCAGCGAGCAGAACTCACCCTCTTTCACCTGCAGATTGATGCGTTCCAGCACCACGTGGTCGCCATACTCCTGCCAGATATTTTTGATATCGATAAAACTCATTCCCGGCCTCCTTCCGCCCAGGGGAAACAGGCTTTGTGCAGCTGACGCAGCGCGAGATCCATCAACCACGCCAGCAGCGTGATCCAGATGACATACGGAATAATGACATCCATCGCCATATAGCGGCGGACCAGGAAAATGCGGTATCCCAGCCCGGCGGTCGCGGAAATGGCCTCAGCGGAGATCAAAAAGAGCCACGCGGATCCCAGCAGCAGACGCAGTGAGGTGATCAGCCGTGATAAGAGTTGCGGCAGCACGACCCGCAGCACCACCGTCCAGCTGTTCGCCCCCAGGGTTTGTGCTTTAATAAACAGCTCCGCGGGGATTTCCCTGGCCCGATGTTCCAGATCGCGCGCCAGCATGGGTGTAATGCCGATAACGATCAGCATTACTTTTGACAGCTCATCCAGCCCGAAGACGATAAACAACATCGGCAGCAGCGCCAGCGGCGGGATCATCGACACGACGGTCATGAACGGTGACAGTGCCGCACGAGTCATCGGGAAAACGCCCGCCGCAATCCCGATGCAGAGACCAATGAGCGACGAGATCGCCAGGCCTGTCAGTAAACGACTTAAACTAATCCATGTATCCACCCACAGCAGATACTCCCCGCTGCGCTTGTCCGGGGTAAACGCCATCCGGTCTATGGCCGCAATCATCTGCGACAGGCCGGGCAGCAGTTTGTCCTGAGGATTCGCTTCCAGACGCACCGCCGAACTGATAAACCAGACGGCGATTAGCAATATAAAAGGTAACAGCATCAGCGTCAGGCGCATTCCCTGCCGGGGATAGCGGTTGATGTGGCGCATGGCAAAAACTCCTGATATCGGTGATTACAGCTTGCCCGCGGCGGCCATTTTCAGATAGCTGTCGTCGAAGCGCAGTTTGATGTTTGCTGTATCACCGACGGTGATGTTGCCGGGGAAGCTCATGCCGATGAAGTCGGCACTTTGTGCGCCCTCGCCCAGTAATCCCTTATCAAAGGAGAATGCGGCGACGCGCTGCATGGTTTTCGCCAGATCGGGAGAAGAGACAAATGTCTCGGTTTCGGCAGGCGTCCAGAACAGATGGGTGGTTTTCAGCTGCGCCTTGTATCCGGCGAGGTCAGTACCGGAATCGGCGGCCATTGCACTCAGCGCCTGCGTATCTCCAGACTGCATTTTCGCCATCATCTCAAACCAGGCGCCGGTCAGCGCCTTGCCTAGCGCGGGGTTGTCTTTCAGGGTGTCGGTATTGACTACCATCATATCAATCAATTCGCCCGGCACGGCCGAGGAGCTGAACACTTCAGTGGTTTGCGGCGTTTTCTTGATCACCGAGAGCTGCGGGTTCCAGGCCACGGCGGCTTTGACGTTGCTGGTGCCGAAAGCTGAAACGATATCTGCATCGGAGGTGTTCACAACTTTGACATCTTTCTCCTGCAGTCCGGCTTTTTCCAGCCCGCGAACCAGCAGGTAATGCGACACCGACAGCGCAGGAAGATAGACTGACATTCCTTTCAGATCGCTGAGTTTCTTATTTTCCCCTTTCAGCACCACACCGTCGTTGCCATCGGAATAGCTGCCGGTGATCAGCGCCGTCGAGTCAACGCCACCTGCCGCAGGAATGGTCAGCGCATCCATGTTCGTCATGGTGCAACCATCAAACTGTCCTGCGGTGTACTGGTTAATTGACTCGATATAATCGTTGAGCTGGGTGATATGAATTTTAATGCCATATTTGCTGGCCCATTTATCAATGATCTTCTCATTGCTGATGGTGCCCCACGGCATCCAGCCTGCGTAAATGGTCCAGCAGATGTTGAACTCTTTTTTGACTGCGGCGGAAGACGGCGCGCTGACCAGCAGCGCCAGAGACATAACAAGCGTCAGGAGTGGTGATTTCTTCATGGTTGACCTCTGGTTGGCACAAAAAAACGGGAGCAGCGCAAGACACCAGATGGTGCCGCTGTCTCCCGGGCTTTTGTCCCGCCGTGTAACCTCGCAGAGGTCGCCAGCTCTCGGACCAGCCATTCACCTGCGTGAACCGGAACCCTAGCCAGCTATTTCAATCAATTGTGTCTGACGCTGCTTACTGCTAAGAGTCAGGCAAATGGCGTGCCAGAAATTAAATACTGAAATATCAGCAAAATAGACGAGACAAAATCTATGAGGCACCGCGATGGTGAGCCAGTAACGGGCGTTGCACATAATCAGTGCTGAGATGAAAGGCACAATAAAATTTTGACGTACGCCCTTTTGATTATTCCTTCAAAATATGAGGAGTAACCCAGACGGTGACGTCTGCTACGTATCGCTATATAATTATCTGTATAACGATTTTCGAGGAGAGTTAATGAAGCGCTTCTGGCAGGCATGCACACTGAGTTTACTTATACTCCTTCCACTCTCTTCCCATGCGTCACGCCAGATAACCGATCAGACTGGCCGTCAGGTCACGATTCCAGACCATGTTGATCGCGTCGTGGTGCTTCAGCATCAGACGCTGAATCTGCTGGTGCAGATGAACGCCACGGATAAAATTGTGGGTGTAATGGCGAACTGGAAGCAGCAGCTTGGCGATAGCTATGCCCGTCTGGCACCCGAGTTAAACCAGAAAACCACGCTGGGCGATCTGACGCATGTCGATCCCGAAAAACTGGTGGCGCTGCATCCGCAGGTGGTTTTTGTCACCAACTATGCGCCACATGAGATGATCGACAGCATTACTGCACTGGGCATTCCGGTGGTTGCTATCTCGCTGCGTCATGACCAGCCGGGAGAAAAGGCCAAAATGAATCCGACCCTCAGCGATGAGGAGATAGCCTATGACAAAGGGCTGCGGGAAGGTATTACGCTTATCGGCGAGATCATCAATAAACCTGAAGAAGCGAAAGCACTGATTGAGGCTACCGATCAGGGCCGCAAAATCGTCAGCGATCGCCTCCGGGATATTCCGGTGGATAAACGTATTCGCGCTTATATGGCTAATCCGGATCTCACCACCTACGGCTCCGGCAAGTATACCGGGCTGATGATGCTGCATGCTGGTGCGGTCAACGTCGCTGCGGCGACCGTAAAAGGTTTTAAAACCGTGTCTATGGAGCAGGTGATCGCCTGGAATCCACAGGTGATTTTTGTGCAGGATCGTTATCCTTCCGTCGTTAATGAAATCAACAGTTCACTGCAATGGCAGGCGATTGACGCAGTCAAACATCATCGCGTTTATTTAATGCCGGATTACGCCAAAGCCTGGGGCTACCCAATGCCTGAAGCGATGGGGCTCGGCGAATTGTGGATGGCAAAAAAACTCTATCCGCAGAAGTTTACAGATATAAACATGAATAAGCTGGCTAACAGGTGGTATCAACGTTTCTATCGCACCACTTATCAGGGGCCAGAGTGATGCGCGTACTGGCGGCGGGTAGCCTGAAAACGGTCTGGCCTGCAATGATGGCGCATTTCCCTCATCCTGTCGAAACCCACTTTGGTCCCGCCGGCTTGCTCCGCGAACGGATCGAGGCGGGTGAGCGCTGTGACCTCTTTGCTTCAGCCAGTGAGGAGCATCCACAGAGACTTCTGGCTGCCGGACGAGCACTGGCGCTGATGTCGTTTGCGACCAATAAGCTCTGCCTCACTGTGCGCAGTGATTGCATTCAGGCGGGGGATGACTGGTATCAGCTGCTCACCCGTGACTCGCTGCGAATCGCAACTTCCACGCCATTAGCCGATCCTTCAGGCGATTATGCTCAGGTTCTTTTTGCCCGGATGGGCCCGGCTGGAGAGGCCGTGCGCCAGCGCGCACAAACGGTGGTGGGCGGACGTGACTCAGCAGCCATTCCCGCAGGCAAGCTGCCGGCGGAGTGGATTATCCAGAGTGATCAGGCGGATCTGTTTATCGGCTACGCCAGCTATCGAAAAGCCCTGAGCCAGATTGCCGGCCTGCGGGTAATTGATATCCCCGAGGCTTTTAACCCTGTTGCGCGTTATGCCTGTGCCGTAATCACGTCTGAGGCAGGACAACTGGCTGCATTTTTAAGATTGGAACCGGCAAAAGCAGTACTTCGGGAAGCGGGGTTTGGTTGTGATTGAAAGACCCCTATTGTTCGCAACCTGGAGCCTTGTCACTTTCACTTCAGGCGTGTAAGCAATCGCGAAGGCGAAATGGATTCGGTCTGCAGAGTGGCAGCATGGCAGTGTTTTACGTTGCCGTGCTGCTTCAGGATTTAAAATTCCGCTGGCTCACCCGGCAATGGCTCGGTTAACTCCTGCCCTTTTACACCCGCATAGGTAATCACCAGTTCAGCTGGCTCATTCAGGGTATAGCCCCGATGCGCGCTGTTGACCGTCTCATTGAGGGCTTCACCTGCATGGAAAGTCCGTTGCTCACCGCTCTCTTTATCTTCCACGATCAGTGTGCCGGAAAGAATAAACGCCGCATTTGGCATGGGATGGGTGTGCCACGGCAATGACGTGTGGGCAGGCAGTGACAGCCGCATGACGGTCAGTTCTGGTTCGCCAGCAGGATAGGCTTCGATAACTTCACCGTTCCACGCCTGACTGCTGCGCATCACTTCAACTGCGTTAATCCCGCTATCTTGCTTTGACATGGTTAATCCCTGTTAATAATCAATAAAATGCCAGTAACGACCCATGACTAAGCGTAGAAGAAAATCACATTGCTGCGTAATACGCGGGCACACAGAAGATTTCATCCAGCAAAATCAGTAATCCTGGCAACCCATTATTGAAAGGCAAGAAGCTGGTTAATTTATGTTCGAATTACGCGTTGTGGTTATAAGATATATTCCGGCGTCAGTACGCAACCTGTGATTTCTGTATTATCTTTGATTCCATCTACTACCTGAGGGATTTCTGATAATGAAAGGTCTGTTTACGGCATTACTTGCCAGTTCTGTTTTATTATTGTCCGCCTGCTCAAAAGATGACGATAACAAAGTTAAAGTCGCGATCAATACCGGCCCGGACGAAGCGATCTGGCAGGTGGTACAGCAGGTTGCTAAAGATAAATACAAACTTGATGTTGAAGTGCTTAACTTCAATGATTATGTGCTGCCAAATGAAGCGCTGAATAACAAAGAAGTCGATGCCAATGCGTTCCAGAGCCTGCCGTATCTTGAGTCTCAGTCTAAAGAGCGCGGCTATAAATTTGCTGTAGTCGGCAAGACATTCGTTTTCCCGATTGCGGCTTATTCGCACAAAATCAAAAACATCAGTGAACTACAGAATGGCGCCACGATCACCATTTCTAATGAAGCCACTACGCTGGGACGCAGCCTGCTGCTTCTGCAGGCGCAGGGCCTGATTAAACTGAAAGACGGAGTGGGATATTTACCGACTTCGCTGGATATCGTCGAAAACCCAAAAAATCTGAAGCTGGTTGAGGTGGACACGCCCCAGCTGACCCGCACGTTAGATGATCCCAATGTAAGCCTGTCGATTATCAATACTAACTTCTCGGCTCAGGCTGGATTATCAGCACACCGCGATGGCTTATTCATGGAGAGTGCCTCATCGCCTTACGTGAATGCACTGGTATCTCGTGAAGATAATAAAGACAGCGATAAAATTCAGAAGTTAAAGGCTGCGCTGCAGTCACCTGAAGTCGCGGCAAAAGCAGAAGAAGTTTATAAAGGTGATGCGATTAAAGGCTGGTAATTCATCCTGCAATCCATAACGTCGAAAAAGGCCGCACTCTGTCGCGGCCTTTTTTGTCTCTGTATTTCAAGCCAGGCTTCAGTTATCGGTACATTTTATATATTTGTCCCTCTGCTCCACCTGCTAAACCAAAGGCGCGGTTATGCGGCTGCGCCTTTAAGTTGAGCAGAAAGATGACCTGCCCAAAGGCTGGCGACCCATTTAACCCCTTTCGACGTAAAGCGAGCCTGAGAGAACGCGTGCTGGTTTTCGCCCGTGCCGGAGTGCAGCGTAAAATAGCCCGCCTGAAGATGGTAGTGCTGCGGGGTAAGTGTTCCCCTGGCACGATACATGATGTTTCGCTCCAGCAGGAACTGGCGGAACGCCGGTTCTTTCACTTTTAACATTTTGCAGAGCTGACGAAAGCCAAGACTCTCATCAACCTCAACGAAATTATCGAAGAACGCCGCCTTGGGTGCTGAGAGAGCCAGCTGTTGCTCAGCCGCCTGACGCTGTTCGAATTGCTCGGCCCAGGCGCGGGCAGCTTCAGCCGGGTTAGTGAAGTCAGGCAGATGTGAGGTTTTTTCGCGATCCTGCCAGCGATCCAGCACCTCAGCTGTGAAGCCTGGCGACAGGCGTGCCACGGCCAGCAGCGAGTCTCGCTTGTTGAGACGGTACTCCTGACGCACTTCCCCTTCCCGCTCATATTCATTCACGCTAAGTGGCTGGGAGAGACGCGCGGCCGTCTCCAGACTTTTGATTAAACGCTTCACTTCTCCATGTGTGATACCGGTCATCTGAGCCAGCTCACGACTGCTCATTGTGACCGATTGTTCCAGAGACCTGAGGCTTTCAGTCGATATCATCATGGATTCACCCCTCACTATCGCTTCCAATACCCGGCGGGCAGTCCATTTATTATACAAATACCTGTTCGGATATCCAGTATTTTATTTAGACAATTCCATAACTGGAAGCGGTTACGCAGATCAGGCAATAAGAGGTGGGTGTTGAACGGATAAGTGCGATGGCGTTGAGATTGTCAGCGCGTTATCCGCCTTTGCTGCAGCATATGAGGGTAATTTTCCCTTTGGTTATTTACATATAATCACAATGGTGGACACAGAATCTTTACATTACAGTATAGTGATGATTGTCAGCAGGTTAGTTGCCTGCCAGACTCACTATTTTGATTCGGGGTGCAGGGGCGCAAGCTGGCTCGTTACCACTGGATGTCACCTATAAATGGAGAAAGTCATGCAGCCGTTGAAAGTCGCCTTTATTAAAGCCAACTGGCACAGCGAAATCGTTTCGCAGGTTCTGACAGGATTTGAACAGGAACTGGAGAGCCGTGGGACCTCATACGAAATGAAAACCTGGGATGTGCCAGGGGCTTTTGAAATGCCGTTACTGGCGCAACGCCTTGCGCAGACCGGCAATTTTGATGCCATTGTCTGTGCAGCACTGGTGGTAGATGGTGGCATCTATCGTCATGATTTTGTCGCCCAGGCCGTGGTCAGTGGTCTGATGCAGGCGCAGCTGGCAACCAATGTGCCGGTTTTCTCCGTTTCCCTTACGCCACATAATTTCCAGCCTTCAGCCGAGTTTATCGACTTCTATACACAGCACTTCGTGAAAAAGGGTCAGGAAGCGGCACGTGCTGTCTGCCAGATTCACGCTCTCGAACTCTGATCATCCCGAATAATGATGGGGCTGCAGCCTGCGCGATAAAAGGAAACAACATTGGAAAATTCACGTCCGCCTCTACCGCCCTTTACCCGGCCTGAACAGGCAATTGAAAAAGTCCGTCTGGCCGAGGATGGCTGGAACAGCCGTGATGCTGAGCGGGTCTCTCTGGCCTATTCAGCGGATAGCCAATGGCGTAATCGCGATACCTTCCTGACCGGCCGGGCAGAAATTGTCGCTTTCCTTCAGCAAAAATGGCAGCGGGAGCAGGAATATCGGCTGATTAAGGAGCTGTGGAGTTTTGACCAGAACCGGATTGCGGTTCGGTTTGCTTATGAATGGCATGACGAGCAGCGTCAGTGGTATCGCTCCTATGGCAACGAGAACTGGGCCTTTGACGAGCAGGGATTAATGATGCAGCGCTTTGCCAGCATCAACGATCTTAAAATCGATGAAAAACAGCGATTGTTTCACTGGCCACAGGGGCGGCGTCCGGACGACCACCCCTCGTTGAGTGAGCTCGGTTTATAGTGTGAACGTACCAGCGGAGAGCGCGGCTCTCCGCCGTCATCAAATCAGCCCTGCACACCCTTATTTTCGACAAAGGTGGCTTTGCTGTTTGTAACCGTGTAAGCCACTTTTTTGACATCCTCAGGTGACGTGGTCACTTCTACAGGTGCGATTGTCACTCGACCCATACCAAACAGGGTTGGCACATAGCCGCCAATCTGGTGCTTTCCGGCAGGAACGTGCAGCAGCATGCTTTCGCCATTAGGTAATCTGCCGGCGTCTTTGCCATCTACGGTCAGGAACACACTGGAGCCATCATCTGCACGGGTCTTGATGTGTGAGACATCAATCTGCGTCGGACCAGCCGCAAATTCATCTGGCGCATCGCTGGCGGCATGTTTCGCACAACCAGTCAGTACAGCCGCAACCGTTACCACGGCGAGAGTAAAACGATAACGCATGGGACACTCTTTCTCCTGATCATCAGAACCCGCTATTTTAACGATTTGCCGGGTGGATGTAAGGGGTTAAGCAGTCAGCATGCTCTTAAAAAGGTAACAGGAGATCCGTTCCCGGTATATTTGCGTAAAGAATCTTTACTGAATAAATACACAGTTCTTTTCAAACGGTCCTGGACACTTTTAACTCTCTGATCATCATGAATTTACCGTCAGAATAATTACGAATAAGCGAAGCGTCACGCGGCTTTCTCGCCGATTTTACACGGCTTTTCCCTGTTAATTCGCTGTTATAAGGTTCATAGTAGCTACTCATCCCCGGTTCAATACGGCGGCCTTTCCCTCAACAGAGGGCACGATATGCATTCTTTTACTACCGATACTATTTGCGCATTAACGGGTACGCATCCGGCTAATCTTAAGCGCTGGATTAAACAGGGTTTACTGACGGCGCAGCAGAATCCCGACATCTGGAACGATGATCATCTCAGCGAAATCTATGCCTTAGTGGGATTAACCGCTACTGGCGCGACGCCTGAAGAGATCAGAGAGGGACAGCTGGCCGCATCAACGGTCACGACCTATGGCTGGGCAGCGCGTAAAGGCGACATGCTCTGGCAGCTTGAATTTGGCACACCCTTGTCGCTTGCCCGTCAGATGCACAACATGTCCAGCAACTACAGTGGTGATGATTTTATCATCAATCTTTTGCGACCTCTGAGCGTCTGGCTTCATGCCGATCAGCGTCAGGGTGCATCGCGACGCCTGGCGCGTTTTGAGCAATCTGTGCAGCAGCAGGCGGATAAAGTGATGCGCCTCTCATCGCGAAATAAATCATCAGTCCCTTTATTTCTGGAAGCGGTGAGTGTTCTGGATAAGACAGAAATCTGGCTCGAAGCGATTCGTCTTACTGCCATGGGCTTTAATGTCGAGGTGGATTCACATGCAAGTGGAGAACCTGCACTTAAGACCGAGCTTTACCAGCATCATGTCATGTGGTGTGGTGCCGGGATTTCTCAGGAAATGCAGGATTACTTTGAACAGCAGCATCAGAATGGTCACCCGGTAATGCTCAGCGGCCCGGATCGTAATCTGCATTACTTCCACTCTTCTGCATCATCAGCTGCCTGAAGCAGGCAGCCCTCCATTTCCCTTTTTTTCTTCCACCGCCGGTAAATTTTTTTTCGTTAAGAATCTCATAAGCTGGCTCCGTATACTGGTGCCACGATTCTGACTCATTGACGAGACGATAATGAAAAAGACCTTACTGACCATCTGCCTCTATCTGTTACCACTTAGTTTGACTGTGGCTCATGCGGCCACGGCCCTGACAGGGTGTGCCGCCAAAAAGCAGGCGATCGAAACTCAGCTCTCTTATGCGCGCCAGCATAATAATACCCATCAGGTTGCTGGCCTTGAAAAGGCGCTGCGCGAAGTCGATCAGCACTGTAGCGAAAGCAGCCTGTCAAAGGAACGCCACGAAAAAGTGACAGAGAAAAAGCGCGAAGTACTGGAACGGGAACAGGAACTGGCAAAAGCAAAAGCAGAAGGACGCAGCGCCAGCAAGATCCAGAAGCGTGAAGATAAACTGGCCGAAGCGCGTCAGGAACTGAATGAAGCTGAACAGGCCCTGAGCCGTTAACCATCTTTTGGGTCAGCCCTTTTACTGGCCCGCTATTTTTGTCTTTTCTGCACGACTCCCTCCCTCTTTTCTAAATCACTGATTAGCCAGCGCTATTAGCGCATGACTCATTACTTTATGTAATCCTTTGATTACTTATTCTCATGCACTTAATTGGTGCAACAAAGTCAACACAGATGCGATCAATTATTTAACTTTTTGAACATCCTCAAAGAATTGAAAGATAGCGATATTTCCCGCCCTATGCACTGAATACGCACTTAATGCGCATCATTATTCGCATTAAGCCAGTAACTATAACTAATCTATGCACTCGGGTTGCCCCAAAACAGGGCGTCGCTGCACGTCAGCATGCCTGGCACCGCATCTTATTTGTTTCAGGAGTGTTAGATTATGTCCGCGCAATACACTGCGTTTAACGTCCACGGCTCCACACAATAAATAACTTCATTAAGAAAGGTTTTTTATGGATAAGTTATCTTATGCGTCTGAAAGTAGCACATCTGCCTGGTCCACCTATCTGCAACAAATCGACCGGGTTGCGCCTTATCTGGGCGATCTTTCACGTTGGATAGATACTTTGCGTCATCCAAAACGTGCGTTGATTGTTGATATTCCTCTCCAGATGGATGATGGCTCAATTCGCCACTTCGAAGGCTATCGCGTTCAGCACAACCTGTCGCGCGGGCCAGGTAAAGGCGGTATTCGCTACCATCCGGACGTCGACCTTAATGAAGTCATGGCCCTTTCCGCCTGGATGACCATCAAGTGTGCGGCAGTTAACCTGCCCTATGGTGGTGCCAAAGGGGGTATTCGCGTTGATCCTTTCAAACTGTCCGATGGCGAACTTGAACGACTGACCCGCCGTTATACCAGCGAGATCGGCATTATAATCGGGCCGCAGAAAGATATTCCGGCACCGGATGTTGGCACCAACAGCAAAGTGATGGCATGGATGATGGATACCTACTCCATGAACCACGGTACAACGATCACCGGCGTCGTCACGGGTAAACCTATTCATCTGGGCGGTTCACTGGGACGTGAAAAAGCCACCGGTCGCGGCGTATTCATTACCGGACGCGAAGTGGCGCGTCGTGCCGGTATCGAAATTGAAGGCGCGCGCGTTGCGGTTCAGGGCTTTGGTAACGTGGGTAGCGAAGCAGCACGCCTGTTTGAAGAGGCTGGCGCACGCGTGGTCGTGATTCAGGATCATACCGCCACGCTGTTTAACGCCGATGGTATCAATATGGCCGCGCTGACTGAATGGCAGATCGCCAATAAGCAGATTGCCGGCTTCCCGGGTGCTCAGAATATTGATAAAGAGGCGTTCTGGACCACCGGGATGGATATTCTGATTCCGGCAGCACTGGAAGGACAGATTACCCGCGAGCGTGCTGAAGTCCTGAGTTGCAAAATCGTGCTGGAAGGGGCAAACGGACCAACTTATCCGGATGCCGATGACATGCTGGCAACGCGCGGCATTATCGTGGTACCGGATGTGGTCTGTAACGCGGGTGGCGTAACGGTCAGCTACTTTGAATGGGTGCAGGACATGGCGAGCTTCTTCTGGAGCGAAGATGAGATCAATCGTCGCTCAGATAAAATCATGACGGAAGCGATGGTTCACGTCTGGGAGAAGTCGAAGGAGAAAGATTGCTCGCTCCGCACCGCGGCCTATATCGTGGCGTGTGAGCGCATTCTGATGGCGCGTAAAGATCGCGGTATCTATCCAGGTTAATGTCTGAGGCGCTGTTGCCAGCAACAGCGCCGATTTCCTTGCCTACTTCATCAGCACCTGAAACTGCGGGTTAAATTCATCGAAAATCGGCAAGGCTGCAGCACCCAGCGCAGCGGTATCGCTGCCGGTCATACCAATCTTTAGCCGCATATCAAACAGATAACGACCTCGCACCGACTGATAAAGCGGTGGCAATCGTTTTATCATCTGCTCCAGCAAAGGCGCAGGCATCATCCCACCTATTATTACCGCTTCAGCATCAAACACCGACTCCAGAATATTGATCGCCTGACGCAACGGCGTCATTACACTCTCAATCCAGGCAGTAAAGCGCGGGGGGTCAATCTGCAACAAATCTTCTGGTAACGCTCGCATCGGATCGAGGCCGCAGAATTCATACGCTGCCTGCAATGAGACATACCGCTCCAGACAGCCCTGATTGCCGCAGTAACAGTCCCTACCGCCCGGCTCCACCACGATGTGTCCGATCTCGCCCGCATTTTGAGCGTGGCCGGTATAGATATGGCCATCGGTGAAGATGCCTGCACCCAGACCGGTGCCGATGTAGAGATAGATAAAGGAATTAAGATGCCGCGCCGTGCCGTGAAAGCGCTCGCCGATAGCGGCCACCGTGGCGTCATTTTCCAGCGTGACCGGTAATCCGCTGATAGTGGCGAGCTCCGCCTCGATATCGACCTGCTCCCAGCCGTTCAGTGTCGTGGGGCCTGTTGATGAAATCCCCTCCACGCCAAAAGGCCCCGGCATCACCACGCCAATACCCAGCACTTTCTGCCATTGTGTGCCAAGGAAAGCGCGCATCTCTTCCAGCACGCTGGCAATGCACGCCAGAGTGGCAGCAGGCTGAGGCTTTTGCACCATAAGGAGGCGGCGGAAATGCACTTCGCCGCTAAGATCGACCAGAACCAGTAACAGTGTCTGATGATCAAGATGAATACCGATCGACCACGCACTGGTGGGATTGAGCGTGACCGGAATCGAAGGCTGACCACGGCCGCTGCGGCGCGGCTGTCGGCTGGTCAGCAACTCGGCCTGCTCAAGCTCCGCTACGATATTCGAGACAGTCTGCGGCGTCAGCGCTGTCATGCGAGCCAGTTCGGCACGGGTCAGCTCACCGTGAAGTCGAATGGCTTCAATCACCACACGTCGGTTGTGCGCCCGCGCATGTTCAAGGTTGGTACCCGAGGTTTTCATGTTGTTTTCCATTACAGCGGGGCCTGACAGTATTGGTCCCCAGAGTCGTTCGGGCAAACAATATCTTTGATGCTGCACGCAATTTCTGCACATCAGAATAGGCAATTTTGCCATAAAAGCGCAGTCTGAGTGTTAGCGTTGTTACGGCTTTGTTGCACAGATCTTCAGCACTGTGGCATGCCGTTTGCTTAACTCCTGACAGGTCAGTTTATATGCTGACTAAATTACGCCCCCGATTAAATCAATCAAATTGATTTAATTAACCGACAGCCTGTTGCTGCATAGTGGAGAAGACCATGTCACAGCGTTATACCCCCAAACTGAAAGCCGGTTTTGCTGCCTTACTGATGTTAAGCGCAGGCAGCGCGGCGGCGGCCAGCCAGATCAATGCCCTGTTTATGACTCAGGCGGCTTACAGCGAAAACGATATCCGCGCCATGACGCAAAATTTTCAGAAGCAGCATCCGGATGTCACTGTCAATCTGGAGTTTGTTCCTTACGAAGCGCTGCACGATAAAATTGTGGCAGCGCGCGGTGCAGGCGGTAATGGCTATGATGTGGTGCTCTTTGATGCCATCTGGCCAGCAGAGTTCGCCCGATTTGACCTGCTGCAGGATGTCAGCGCACGCATTACGCCAGAGGAAAAAGAGAAGGTCTTTCCGGGCGCGATGAACACGGTGGTTTACAAGGGTAAGACGCTGGGTATGCCGTGGATTCTGGATACCAAATACCTTTACTACAACAAAGCGATGCTGGCTAAAGCGGGCATCACCACCCCGCCGCAGACCTGGCAGCAGGTGCTGGATGACGCGAAGATCATCAAAGATAAGAAGATCGTTAACTATCCACTGGTCTGGAGCTGGTCTCAGGCTGAAGCGCTGGTGTGTGACTACACCACGCTGGTGTCAGGCTTTGGTGGAAAGTTCTATCAGAACGGCAAGCTCGACTTCTCCAGTCCTGCCTCGCTTAAGGCGCTGAATCTGATGAAAAGTTCGCTCGATGATGGGCTGAGTAATCCAGCTTCCCGTGAATATCTGGAAGAAGATGTACGTAAATCGTTCTCTAATGGCGATGCGGCTTTCGCGCTGAACTGGACCTACATGTACAACATGGCGAACGATCCTAAGCAGAGCAAAGTGGCGGGCGACGTTGGCATTATGCCAGCGCCGGGCGATGCGCCTGGAAAAGTGGGCGCAGTGAACGGCTCAATGGGACTGGGTATCACCAAAGGCAGTACGCATGCCAATGAGGCGTGGCAGTACATTCAGTACATGACCTCACAGCCTGTCCAGAATCAGTATGCCAAGCTCAGCCTGCCGATCTGGAAATCTTCTTATCAGGATGAGGCGGTGAAAAAGGATCAGGAGAGCCTGATTGCCGCAGCGGATAAATCATTAAACGTGATGCTGTCACGTCCAGAGACTGCTGATTATTCTCGTCTGTCCAATCAGCTGCAGCAGCAGTTACAACAGGTCTTGCTGGGAAAAACCCCGGCGCAGGACGCGATGGCAACGGTTGATAAAAGCGCTGCCCGGCTGCGTTAAGGAGTCATGATGCTGAGTTTGCGTCAACGCGAACAGCGTCAGGCATGGGTGCTGCTTGCACCCATGCTGCTGGTGATGCTGTTGTTAACCGCCTGGCCTCTGCTGCGCACTATCTGGCTGAGCTTTACTGATGCTGCGCTGATTGGCAGCGGTGAGTCACCCGCCTGGATTGGCCTGGAAAACTATCTCTATGCGCTTAGCGATCCCGACTTTCGGGCGTCGATCTGGCGCACGCTCTACTTCACCGTTGTATCCGTCACCCTCGAAGGCATCATCGGTGTGCTGGTCGCGCTGCTTTTGAATCAGAAATTCATCGGGCGCAACGTGCTGCGGGTGCTGGTGATTCTGCCATGGGCGCTACCGACCATTGTCAATGCCATGATGTGGCGGCTGAACTTTAACCCTGATTACGGCAGTATCAACGCCCTGCTCAGTCAGCTCGGTATTATTGATGGCTATCGCAGCTGGCTTGGCTCGCCGGATGCGGCACTCAACGCGGTAATGTTCGCGGATATCTGGAAAAACTATCCACTGGTCACGCTGCTGGTGCTGGCGGCACTGCAATCGATCCCTGAGGATCTGTTTGAAGCGGCACGGCTGGATGGCGCATCCGCCTGGCGTCGTTTCCGGGCGATTACCTTCCCGGCAATTGTTGCCCCGCTTGGCGTTGCACTGGTATTACGCACCATCGATGCTTTTAAAATCTTCGACATCATCTATGTCATGACCCGCGGCGGCCCGGTGGACAGCACCAAAACCTTAAGCTTTTTCGTCTATCAGGAGTCGTTCAGCTATCTGCGTGCTGGCAGTGGTGCGGCCTACGCAATATTGATGACCCTGATGTGCGCCCTGCTTATTACGCTTTACCTGCTGATGTTATGGCATCAGCGTCGCCGGAGTTCCGCTTATGAAAACTAAACTGCGGGGTATGCTGCGTTATATGGCGGCGCTGCTGGTCGCCATCAGCATTCTGGCGCCAATGGGCTGGCTGTTTTTAATGAGCGTCAGTTCTGCCAGTGATCTTTCACGCGTTCCGCTGGAGTGGCTGCCGCGTCAGTGGGATTTCAGCCGCTATCAGGGACTGGTTTCACTGGCACCAAACCAGCCGGGCAACATTTTTCTGCATGCACTCGGCAACAGTTTGCTGGTAGCAACGGTGGCAACGGCGATTTCGTTGCTGCTGGCAATACCGGCGGCATTCAGTTTCTCACGCTACAGCGGACGTGATGCCTGGCTCTCCGGTGCACTGGCGATCTATATGGTGCCGCCGGTGGCGTTTGTTCTGCCGCTCTACTTTCTGCTGCAACAGCTGGGGTTGCTCAACACACGTCCCGGTCTGGTGATGGTCTACTGCTCGCTAATCCTGCCGTTTCTGACCTGGATGCTGAAGAACCAGTTTGACTCGCTGCCGCGTGATATCGAACAGGCAGCGCGTCTGGATGGTCTGCGCTTCTGGCAGGTTCTGCTACGCATCACACTGCCGCTGGCGAAACCAGTGCTCGGTGCCGCAGCACTGTTTGGCTGGCTGCTGGCCTGGGATGAGTTTTTCTACGCGCTGCTGTTCACCAGCAACATTTCAGCACAGACACTGCCAGTCGCGATTGCCGGTTTCACCGCCGGACGTGCCACCGATGATGGCCTGATCGCGGCGATTGGCATTCTGGCTTCGGTGCCGCCACTGTTCATTGCCATCTGGTTGCAGAAGACGCTGGTCAGCGGTCTCACCAGCGGTGGAAGTAAGGGATAATTATGGATAAGACCATTGCGTCCACACTTTATGTGGTGGGCAACATTAATGTCGATTTAATCATGGGTACGCTCGGCGACTGGCCGGCACGCGGTACGGAAGTGATGCTGCAGCACAGTGCGTTACGTCCCGGTGGCTCAGCGGGTAATTGTGCGCTGGCGCTGGAGGCAATGCAGGTGCCGCATCGGGCTATTGCCAATCAGGGTGACGATGGCTTCAGTCACTGGCTCGCCAGCCATTTTCCCCACAGCGCCGCACACTGGCCACGTTACGCCTGTGAGACCTCGCTCACGGTGGGCATAACCCATCCTGATCACGAACGTTCGTTTTTGAGCAATCACGGTCATATTACCGTGCTCACCGCTGACGATGTGCTGGCGCAGTTACCCCAGCAGGCGACGCAGGGCGATATTGTGCTGCTGTGTGGCACCTTTCTCTGTCATGAACTTTATCGCCGCTATCCGACGTTGCTGGCCGCGCTACAGCACCGAGGCTTTTGTGTCGCCGTGGATACCGGCTGGCCGCCTGCGGGCTGGAGTGATGAGCTTCGCCTGGAAATGGGTAACTGGTTGCCTGACTGTGACTGGCTGTTGCTGAATGAAGTGGAAGCGTTGGGTCTGGCGGGCGCAGACCTGCTGGAACAGAGCGGTAAACGGCTGGCGGCTCAGCTCAGTGGTCGCGGTGGTTGCGTGATTAAGTGTGGCGCAGAGGGCGCGCGTCTCTGGTCTGCGGCCTCGGTGCAATTTGCCGCCGGTCAGCCGGTGACGGTAGTCGATACCATTGGGGCCGGTGACAGTTTTAATGCCGGTTTTCTGACTGCACTGCTTTACCGCCAGTCATCGCATACCGCGCTGCGCTGGGGCATTGAAGTGGCCTCACAGGCAATAAGCAGCTCTCCGCGCCGCTATCCCAGCTGGCAACAACTCCAACTATCAAATGAGGTGCGCTGAACATGGCCAGTGTTGAACTTGTACAGGTGGCGAAGCGTTATGGTAAACAGAGCGTGCTGCACCCGCTGGATTTAACCATTCCTGATGGCAGTTTTACTGTTCTGGTCGGCCCCTCCGGCTGCGGAAAATCGACGTTGCTGCGGCTGCTTGCCGGGCTTGATACCGTCTCTGATGGGGCGATTATGCTGGATAAAAAGCGGATTAACGATCTCGATCCTGCCGACCGGGATATCGCCATGGTATTCCAGAGCTATGCGCTCTATCCGCACCTCACCGTTGCAGAGAATCTGGCGTTTCACATGCAGGTAAAAAAGGTGAAGCGCGAGGAGCAGAAAAGCAAAATCGCCCGCATCGCCGGCATTCTCGGCATCGATCAGCTCTTACAGCGTTATCCACGGGCCTTGTCCGGCGGACAGCGGCAGCGTGTAGCGATGGGACGGGCCATGGTCCGCAACCCACAGGTATTTCTGTTCGATGAGCCGCTCTCGAACCTGGATGCCCAGTTACGTATGGAGCTTCGTGCCGAAATTAAATCCCTCCATCAGCGCTTCAACACCACGATGGTTTACGTTACCCACGATCAGGTCGAGGCGATGACGCTGGCGGATCAGATTGTGGTAATGAAAGAGGGCGTGATTGTGCAACAGGGCGCGCCGCTGGCGATTTATGATCGGCCGGTTAACACCTTTGTGGCGCGGTTTATCGGTTCGCCGCCAATGAACCTGATGGATGCCTGCTTCCAGTCACGGGATGGCCTGCCTGGTGTTTGCTGTGGTAAGCAGTGGCTGCCATTGCCGCCTCGCTGGCACCGTGCCGCGCAGCAGCAGGCCGGCCAGCCGGTTACGCTGGGCGTGCGCCCTCACGATCTGATTTTTGATGTCAGCGGACAACCCGCTGCGGTAAATATTGTCGAGATCACGGGTGAATCAACGCTGTTGCATCTGAACTGGCAGGGTTTCCCGCTGCATATGCAGTTGAGCGGTCGTAGTGACGCCATGCCTGGCGGTACGCTAGCGGTCACCGTAAACCCGGAAAAAATGCACCTGTTTGATGCCAGCAGCGGTGAGCGGCTGACGGAGCAATGATTAATCTGAAGTCAGGAGTGAATGCAGGGAGCAAACCCACTTAAAGCGATGGGAGCATACGCCTGTAGCAACGCATCGCGGGCTACGGACAAAAAACTCCCGGCGCTTTTTGAACAACGTAAAGCGTTGGCCCGGCTAAGGGCGCACCTCAGGGCTGAGGTGCGTCATCGCCACGTTGAGTCGCCAGGGATGGTGCTCTTGCGTCTTTGCGTAATGCGTATGCTCCCTGAGCTGCATCCTTATGCCAGATGGAACTGCTCCACCGTCTGTGATAGCTGCTGCGCCTGATCTTCCAGTGAGCTGGCGGCCGCCGACATCTGCTGCACCAGCGCGGCGTTCTGTTGGGTCACGCCATCCATTTCATTGACGGCAATCGTCACCTGGCTGATGCCACGCGCCTGTTCGCTTGATGCAGTAACAATCTCACCAATGATGCCCTGCACTGAATTGACCGCGTGCATCATCTCCTGCATGGTTTTACCGGCATCGTTTACCAGCCTGACACCACTCTCGACTCGCACGCTCGACTCTTCAATCAGTGCGCCAATCTCCTTCACCGCGTTCGCGCTGCGCTGGGCAAGGTTACGCACTTCAGAGGCGACTACCGCAAAACCGCGGCCCTGTTCTCCGGCACGTGCGGCTTCCACCGCCGCGTTCAGCGCCAGAATATTGGTCTGAAAGGCAATGCTGTTGATCATCGTGGTAATGTCGCCGATCTTTTTCGAGCTGTCATCGATCTGCGCCATGGTCTGCACCACCTCACCCACCAGCGAGGCACCGCGACTGGCAATATGCGTCGCGTTTTCAGTCAGGCTGGTTGCCTGCTGTGCATTGTCGGCATTCAGACGAATAGTGGCGCTGATCTGCTCCATACTGGCTGCGGTCTGCTCCAGCGCAGCAGCCTGTTCCTCGGTGCGTGATGCCAGATTGAGGTTGCCGCTGGCGATCTCGCCCGCGCCCTGACGTACTGATTCACTGGAATCTTTTATCTGTCCAACAATCTGTCGGAGCTGGCTTTGCATGGTGCTAAGCGCGAAGAACAGGCTGCTGCTATCCCCCCTCTTCACCGGGATCCGGTTATCCAGCTTGCCATCAGCAACGGCCAGGGCAATATGCGCCGCTTCAACCGGCTCGCCCCCAATTGGACGCAGCACTTTACGGCTGAACAGCATGCCCAGTACCGCGCCGACCAGCAGAACGCTGACGACCATCAGGATCACCGCCCACATCAGCTGCTGGGTGGATGCGGCCATCACCTGACTGACCGGTGCAACAACGCCCAGATACCAGGCTTTGTCGCTGTTCCCAATCACTACTGGCTGCCAGGTAACCAGGGCATCTTCACCCAGCACGGCATCAAAATGCTGTACGACTTTCGACGTAAAGTCATCTTTTTCCCCTTTCCACGGTTTCCCAGCCTCATCTTTCACCGGCGAGGAGACAACGTTACCGTTACTGGAGAGTAGCAACGCATAGCCGCTGCCCTGCCAGGGTTTAATCTGATTCACTTTCTGTTGTAGTGAAGCCAGGGATATATCAGAGGTGACAACTGCTTTTAAGGTGCCCTGATCCATAATGACGGCCGCTACGGAGGTGAGCAGGGTCGGCACGCCGTTATAGGCATAACTATAGGGTTCGGTAAGCGTGTCTTTTTGTGATTTTTGCGGAACCAGATAGTAATCGCCCTGACCCGGCGTCAGATAAGAGAGCAGCGGATGCATGGCATATTTACCTGCTGCGTCACGATCCACAAAAAAGGCATAGCGCCCCTGTGGCGCCTGTCCAGGCTGTGAGGCGAACTCTGCATCACGGCCATCAAACGCATTCTGTTCAAAGATGACTGACATCGACAGATAGTCAGGATTCGCGCGTAACGCATATTCCATCACTTTATCGACCGCTTTGCGATCGGTAATACCGGCGCGGGGTAACGCGATCAGACTTTGACCGAGAAGGCTGGCAACATCGCGGGCATGGCTCAGCTCCTGCTGCACCTGCAAGGCACGGCTTTGCGCAATCTGCTGCAGATATTTTTCGGCCAGTAGTTTTTGTTCTTTACCTGATTGCCAGCTGAGGACCCCAATTGTCACGGTAAATCCCAGCACTATCGTTAAACCACCCATGATTAACATCTGCGCACGGGTACTCATTTTTTTCTTATGCGTTACCTGACCGGCCATAGTGATTCCCCTGGAATTTACCTGCCTCAATACCTCCCTGTGTTCATGGTGCTCCTGAGATCATTTATCGGCGGCGTTTTTTTGAACTTTAATGGGGCTTATCCTGCCGTGATGGGGGTCTCAACGTGCGCGGTACAGGAAAGTTGATCGCCAGGGGAAGATGGCAAAACTGCAGAACGGGCTTTTTTTGATCTGCAACAATATCGCCGTCCGCTATTACTGTCAGTTTATGTCAACAGTTGCTGTAGCCCCCTTATCGCAGTGGAGAGAGAACAATGATCGGTAAATCAGGATTGGCTGTTGGGATGGTTGTCTGGCTAGCGTATATCGCCTGGATCGTTCACTACTATTCAGACACTTTTATGCAGTTCTCCCGCTAGTAAACAGGGCCTTCGGGTCCTTTTCTTTGCCTGCCATTCCGCACGGTTGGCCTGTGAGCCAAATATCCGCTATTATCGACTCATCTCGTGAGCCGATTAACCACACTTATTCGGCTCATTCTCTTTAACCGTGAGTGGATGATGAGCGTTGACTGGATCTGGCAACAGCCAGAATGGCCCCAATTTCACTGGCAGGATAACGAGCTGCTACCACGCCTGCGCCATTTGCAGCAGCAGCGCGGTTTGCTGCTTGGCCGCGCCAGCCTGCAGTCAGACACTGAATCACAGACGCTGGATACCCTGTTGGGTAATATTCTTTCCTCTTCGGCAATCGAAGAGGAGCGGGTCAACGTGCAGTCAGTTCGCTCGTCTCTGGCGCGCCGGTTAGGCGTTACGGAAACGCAGCCCTATCCGGTCTCGGATCGGTCAGAAGGACTTGCCGCGATGATGCTCGATGCCATCAACAATCGCAGCCAGCCATTAACGCTGGAACGGTTATTTCAGTGGCACCACTGGCTCTTCCCGGCAGATGAATGGACAGTACAGCGCCTGAGCGTCGGGACGTTGCGTGGCAGTGAACCGATGCAGGTGGTTTCAGGACGCATAGATCGTCCCACGGTACATTTTGAAGCCCCACCGCGACACGGACTGGAGCAACAGCTGGCACAGTTCATCGCGTGGTTTAACAGCAGTCAGCATGATGTGATGCTGGACCCGCTACTGCGGGCCGCCATCTGCCATCTGTGGTTTGTCACGCTACACCCTTTTGATGATGGCAATGGCCGTATCACGCGAGCATTGACCGATCTCGCCCTGGCACAGGCTGACAGCCAGAGCATCCGCCTGTACGCCATGTCTCCGGCAATACTGGCGCAGCGTGCCGGGTATTACCGCATCCTTGAGCAGACGCAGAAAGGCGGCCTTGATATCACCCGTTGGCTGGTGTGGTTTCTGGATATCCTGGATGAGAGCCTGAAACAGGCATTGGATGTTATCGATCGCACACAGTTGAAAGCGCGATTCTGGTTACGACATCAGGGGATGGCATTAAGTCCGGAACAGGTAAAAGTCCTTAACCGGCTGTTAGACGGTGGCGAGCAGGGTTTCGAACAGGGGATAAGCGCCAGCCAGTATCAGAAAGTCGCGAAAGTAAGTAAAGCCACGGCGACCCGTCATCTGGCGGATCTGGTTGAAAAAGGCTGTCTGTTCCGGCTTGAGGGAGGCGGCAGAAGCACCCGCTATCAGGTTAAAACCCGCGAGATACTTACAGATTAATGGGATGAAAGCGGTGATCAAACCGTTATTCAAAAACAGCAACGCCGGAAGGTTCGCTTCCGGCATTGTGGCAATTACGCGGCTTTAACAGCGCGCACTTTCCTGGCAGCAGGCTCTTCAGCCTGATCATCCGCGCCAGCCTCTGACACGGCTTCCGGTTGAGAGACGGAGACTGCCGCTTCCGGCAATTTGTTGGTGCGCAGAATATGCTGAACCGCATCTTTCTGTTCTGCAATCAGCAGGCCCAGGGTTTCAGCCTGAGATTCATC
The DNA here is from genome assembly GCF_014495885.1 of Pantoea sp. MT58. NCBI lineage: Bacteria > Pseudomonadati > Pseudomonadota > Gammaproteobacteria > Enterobacterales > Erwiniaceae > Pantoea > Pantoea sp. MT58. Next base: position 244,850 of record NZ_CP061084.1, on the reverse strand, counting down.
CAGTGCAGGTTGATGCTGTAACAGCCAGTCAGTGAAAGCTTCGGCCATATCGAGCATTTTGTCGTAGGCATCGGCCTCTTTCTTATTGGCAAACGTCATCTTCTCTTCACCCTTTCTGACTACAACAAATTTTGTTTCAACAGCCATCTTTTCGCCCTCAGGTACTGTGTATACATACAGTATATCATGCCGGTTATGCTTTGCCAGCAGAGAATAGAGTTTATCGGTTATGCACCGGCTAACCTTAACCGGGCGCAGGTTTTTTTTATTTTCCTGAGACTTCTCTGCCGGAAACTGCGCTGACTAGACCAGCAGCTCTTCGAGAAACATCGCCAGCGCCTTGCGTGGATCGTCTTCTTCAGAGACGATCACCTCGATCCCCCACTGCCCCAGCACCTCTTTGGCCACCGGGTTATTACGGTTAGTGAACAGATACGATTTTGGTCGCGCCGTCGCCAGCCCGGTGCGGCCCCACATTTTGGTCAGACGGTAAAACAGCAGGCGAATGTTGAAATCACTGATGCTGTAGCCGACAAACAGCACAGAATTGCCCATCACGTCATGGGTCAGCTTAATGTCCAGCGGCGAGTCAAAATAGAGACGTTCGAAATAGCTGCTCTCATCAAGCACGATTGAGGTGTCATCATCGAAGTCACCGTGCAGTTTGATGATGTGGCGCTTATCTTCGGTCAAAGAGACCAGGTCGGCAGCATTGGCCACTTTATAATAGGGTACGCCGTGTGCGTCGTGCGCCGCCTCCAGCCAGCGATCATAGTTAGTGGTGTAAATGCGGGAGAAGTTACCCTGGGTAATCATGGTATGAATTTCAGAAGACCGGACATCGATATCCGGACGGTGCCACTCGCGATCCATCCAGCTGCGCAGCGGGCCTAACGAACCTTTCTTCTGCTTGTAATACTCCGCCAGCGACAGATGCGTGCCATAGGTATTAAAGATTTTGGGATCGTAACCCAGCTCGTTTGCAAGATGCGCAATCAGTTCGTGCCACTCGGGAAGACCAAAATTGCGCGAAATACCAGCACCAGCAAACAGAATCAGTTTGCCGGAATCATAGGCGCGCTTAAGTTCAGGTTTCATGCCACTCCCCGCGAGGTTTTTAAAAAGGTAGCGAAGCGATCCAGCGCAATGCGCCGCATCGAAATCTCATTCTTGAGTTCACCCATCTCCGCAAAGGTCTGGTCATAGCCTTCGGGAATAAACACACAGTCCCACTGAAAGCCGCGTGTCCCGGCAGGTTTCGCGGCGATGGTGCCACGCAGTTCGCCAGAAAACTGATACATTTTACGGCCATCGCAATAGCCCAGCACCGTTTTAGCCGTCACGGCCTGGCTGTCGAGCCCCTGCACCAGCGCGGTAAAGCGCTCAGCGTCCAGGCGGTTCCAGAAGATACGGGTCAGACCAGCGGGCAGACCATTGAGGCCATCCAGATAGAGGCCGGTATGCTCCACGAACAGCGGTCGCCCAATCAGCGAAAACGCCTTGGTAAGTTTGTCACGCACCAGGTCGAGCTCGTTTTCAGTCTGAATTTCTTCGATGCGACGGGCAATGGGCAGCACTTCGACCCCGATGGGTTCGAGTATCTTGCGCACCTCAGCCAGTTTTGGTTCATTGGCAGAAAGGAATCTGATTTTCATGGGGCTTCCAGGTTAATTACTCCACCAGGCACTGAATGTTAACGGAAACAGGCGGGCAGGATAAATCACTAACGCTGAAGAGTGTAGCTCAATTCGGTGAGGCGCTGCGAGCCGGGGGCGGTCAGACGAGAGAGGCGCGGGAGGAGATCCAACATTGTTCTGGCTCACTTTTTTAATGAAAAGCCGGAACAGCGCCGGCTCTGTGGACTCAGTAAACAATGCCCGGTGGATTTACTGTGGAGTGCGTAATAGCTTCATCCTGTTCGCCCCAGCGGGCCAGCACCTGCTGATACTGACCGCCCGTAATGGTGCCGTCGAGCGCAGCCTGTAGCGCCGGGGCCAGACCATTGCCCTTTTTGGTGGTCACGGCAACCCAGGCGCGAAACGGCCCACTGCCCACCAGCTTTGTCTGACCGCGTGACGCCACTTTCCAGGCCGCCATGGAGTGAGGTCCAAACATCGCATCGGCCCGCCCAGACAGCAGCGTCAGCGTCGCCGATGCATCATCAGTAAGGTAGATCGGCGTTACCGCAGGCAGACCTTTGGCCCGATTCTGCTGATCCCAGCTCAGCAATATGCGCTCCTGATTGGTGCCCGACGAGACGATAATCCGCTTGCCGGCAATATCAGCCGGGCTATTAATCCGGCTGATGTGACTGTCGCTTTTCACTGCAAAGGCGTGGTTGTCGGCGCGATAGGTCGCAAAATCGAACTTCTTCTTGCGCTCTTCAGTAACGGCTATATTGAACATCGCGACATCATAGCGTCCGGCGCTGATGCCCAGCGGCCAGTCCTCCCATGAAGCCGGAACCAGCTTCAGCTTTAAGCCCAGGCTGTCCGCCAGCAGTCTGGCAATATCCGGGTCACTGCCAATCCGTGTCACGTTGTCTGACGCCAGCAGTGACAGCGGCGGTGAGTTGGTGGCTGAGGTCGCAACCGTCAGCGTACCAGCTTCGATAAAATGAAAACCAGCGGGAATTTTAGCGATCGCCTGCGGATTAGCCGGGGCAGGGATCGGCACCTCATTTTTAAGCACATCAAGCTTCTCTGCCGCTGAACAGGTCAGCGTCGGAAGGAGCATCAGCGCGGTAAACGTTAGCCCTCTCATAACACGCGCGCCAGGAAACGGCGGGTGCGTTCATGACGCGGATGATTGAGCACCTGCGTCGTGCTGCCCTGCTCCACAATCCGGCCATCCACCATAAAGACCACGTTATCCGCCACTTCCCGGGCAAAGCCGATCTCATGCGTCACAATCACCAGCGTAGTCCCGGAACGTGCAAGCTTTTTAATCACGTCGAGGACTTCGCCGACCAGCTCCGGGTCCAGCGCCGAGGTCGGCTCATCGAACAGCATGACACGCGGATTAAGCATCAGCGCACGCGCAATAGCGATGCGCTGCTGCTGCCCGCCCGACAGATGACGTGGCCAGGCATCCGCTTTATGGCGCAGGCCCACAATATCCAGCAGTTCACCGGCGCGCTGTATCGCTTCCGTTTTCGTTAACTGCCGATGCGCAATCGGCGCTTCAATCAGGTTATCCAGCACGCTGAGGTGTGGGAATAGATTGAAATTCTGGAACACATAGCCGACGTTGATGCGCTGGCGCAGAATCGCCTTCTCTTTCAGCTCATAAAGCTTATTGCCGCGTTGCTGATAGCCGATGTAGTCACCATCAATCTGAATAAATCCCTCATCGACCCGCTCCAGATGATTAATGGTGCGCAGCAGCGTGGATTTACCGGAACCGGAGGGGCCAAGAATCACCGTTACTGAACCGGGTTCCAGCGACAGCGAAACATCATCCAGCGCTTTATGTTTACCAAAACGTTTACTGACCCCGGTGATACTGATGGCTCCGGTGGTGTGTGAAGTGCGGTAATCAATGGCTTCTGACATGGCTGATCTCCTCGGTTGGATGAAGGGGTGTGACGCGGTTGCGCCACTGTCGCCAGCGAGAGGGTTGCGGTTCACGCGTGACGCTGCGGGCCATCCAGCGTTCAGCGTTATACTGAATCACGGACAATACGGTGGTAATAATCAGATACCAGGCGGCCCCCACCATCAGTAGCGGGATCACTTCCTGATTACGGTTGTAGATCATCTGGATGGTGTAAAACAGCTCCGGCATCGCCAGCACGTAAACCACGGAAGTGCCCTTCGCCAGGCTGATGATCTCGTTAAAGGCGACAGGAATAATGGCGCGCAGTGCCTGCGGCAGAATGATGCGGAAGGTGCGGCGCGTGGCGGAGAGACCCAACGCGGACGCGGCTTCTACCTGACCGTGATCGACACCGAGGATCCCGCCACGAATAATCTCCGCACTGTAAGCCGCCTGCACCAGCGTCAGACCAATAACGGCAGCCTGAAACTGGCCCAGTACGTTAATCGTCTGATACGCGCCCCACGACAGACCGGTGAACGGAATGCCGATCGACAGGGTGTCGTAAAGATAGGAGAAGTTATAAAGAATAATCAGCACGACAATCAGCGGCAGTGACCTGAACAGCCAGATATAACCCCACGCCAGCGTGCTCAGCAGCCATGACGAGGAAAGTCGCGCCAGCGCCAGCAGACCGCCCAAAAGCAGGCTGAATACTGTGCCCAGCAGGGTCAGCAGCAGCGTCTGACCCAGGCCATGCAGGATCACAGGATCAAAGAACCAGCGGGCAAACACGCTCCACTCCCAGCGTGGGTTAAAGGCCACCGACTGCACCACGCCCGCCAGTATAAACAGCGCCACGATAGCCCCGGCGGTGCGGGCCGGGTAGCGCGCTGGCACCACCTGTAGTTGTTGATGCTTGCTCATCGTCACTCCTTAACTCGCTTCGGCGACGTTATAAACGCCGATGACTTTACTAAAACGCAGTCGTCCGTCATGGGGCGGCTGGCCGTAACGCTCCAGATCGCCGCTGAGATCAAAATGAGGCTGATAGCCGTGGCCGGTATAGAGCCGTACCGCTTCCGGCTGGCGAAAGCCGGTGGTGAGAAACAGCCGCTGATAACCTGCCTGCAGCGCACGCCGCTCCAGCTCCTGCAACACCACCAGTGCCAGCCCCTGACGACGCAGATCGCTGCGTGTCCAGATACGTTTCAGCTCGGCGGTTTGTGGATCACAGGGTTTGTAAGCGCCCATCGCGATAATCTCGCCGTCACGCTCCAGCACAATAAACAGCCCCTGCGGCGGCAGATACCATTCGGTCAGTTCCTGCTCTTTATGCCGGGAAAAGTAGTCACCGTAGCGCGCGGAATATTCATCAAATAGCCCGCCGAGAATCGGCTGGAGCGCTGGTGCATCGGGTGAAACATCGCGAAAAGTGGATTCACTCATGGTCAGCTCCTTAGTCGCCCAGCCCGGCGGGATTGATTTCTGAACGGTCGATCTTCTCAACACCTTCACCCCAGCGGTTCAGCACCTTCTGATAGTCGCCATTGCCGATCACGCCGTTCAGCGCAGTGCTGATCGGTTCCGCCAGGCCGCTGCCTTTCTTCACGGTAACGGCGATGTGTGCCGCTTTTGGCCAGCCACCATCGACACTGCCCACCAGGCGGGTTTTACCCGTCAGTGCCGCTTTCCAGGCTCCAATCACGTTGGGACCGAAGTATGCATCTGCGCGGCCCGCCTGCAGCGCCAGCGTTTGAGCCGCATCATCTTTGGCGTAGATCGGCGTAAAGGCTTTTAGTCCCTTTGCCTGATTCTCTTTATCCCATGCCAGCAGAATCGCCTCCTGATTGGTGCCGGATCCCACGATGATCCGCAGCCCGGCGATATCCTCTGCTTTAGTCAGTGATTTTATCGGGCTGCTGGTTTTGACATAAAAACCCAGGGAGTCTTTACGGTAGGTAGCAAAGTCAAACTTCTCTTTGCGATCTTTGGTCACGGTGATATTGGAGATTGCCGCGTCATACTTGCCTGAGGCCACACCCAGTGGCCAGTCTTCCCACGACGCAGGCACGACGTTGAGTTTCAGTCCCAGGCTGTCAGCGACAAGCCGGGCAATGTCCACTTCACTGCCGAGCAGGGTTTTGTTGTCGTCGGAAAACACGGTGAGCGGTGGCGAATTCAGTGCCGCAACCGCCACGGTAAAGGAACCTGGCACCACAAAGTGATGACCGGCAGGCAACTGAGCGATGGCATCCGGATTCTTCACGGTATTGACTGGCGCTTTATTCGCTTCAAGACTGACCCGCTGGCCGTTATAGGAAACGCGGGTATCTTCCGCCAGCGCATGGCTGCTGGCCGCCAGAATAAGCAGGGCGAGAAGAGGTGATGTTTTTTTCATGGCCTGTGCCCTATTGTGAGGTGAACTGATTAACGGGTTGTTTCAGGGCAAAGCTGTCGCGCAGGGTGCTGCCCGGATAGTCGCGACGCGTCAGCCCGCGAGCCTGCAGAATCGGCACCACGCGGTCGACAAAGCGTTCAAAGGTATCGGGCGTACCGCCATTGATGATGAAGCCGTCAGCGGCCTGGGTCTCAAACCACTGCTGAAGACCATCGGCGACCTCTTCCGGTGTACCGTGGAACAGCGGGCGCGGCGTGGCGGCTTCCAGCGCCGCCTGACGCAAGGTGTGACCGTGCTCTCTGGCTTTTCGTTTGATCTCGTCGGTGGTGCTGCGGAAACTGTTCTGACCTATGTCGCCAATGTCCGGAAACGGCTGATACAGCGGGTATTGTGAAAAGTCGTGATGGTCGAAGAAACGCCCCAGGTAATTGAGCGCATCGGTAATTGATACCAGCGCCGCCGTGGTCTGATACTGGCGCTCCACATCCTCTGCATCATCGCCAACAATCACGCTGACACCCTGGAAGATGTGCAGATCCTCTGGATGACGGCCATTCGCCTCCAGTTGCTGCTTCACATCCTGATAAAACGCCTGCGCCTCTTCGCGGGTCGGCTGATGGGTAAAGATGGCGTCAGCGTGGCGCGCCGCCAGCTTTTTACCGTCCTCAGAGGCCCCGGCCTGGAAGATAATCGGACGGCCCTGCGGCGTGCGGGCAATGTTCAGCGGCCCCTGCACCTGGAAGAAGTCACCGTGATGATCGAGCGTATGTAACTTTGCCGGATCGAAGAACTGCCCACTCTCTTTGTCGCGCACAAAAGCATCCTGCTCCCACGAATCCCATAAACCTTTCACCACCTGCAGATACTCATCGGCAATGCGGTAACGCAACGCATGCTCAGGATGTTTCTGGCGGGAAAAGTTTTTTGCGGAACCTTCCAGCGGCGAGGTCACCACATTCCACCCCGCGCGACCGCCGCTGAGGTGATCGAGGCTGGCAAACTGACGCGCCACGGTGAACGGCTCGCTGTAGGAGGTGGAAACGGTGCCGACCAGTCCCAGATGTTCCGTAACGCCCGCCAGGGCAGACAGGAGTGTCAGCGGTTCAAAGCGATTGAGAAAGTGTGGTATCGATTTCTCATTAATAAATAATCCGTCGGCGACAAACAGGAAGTCGAGCTTGCCCTGCTCCGCTTTACGGGCGATTTTTTTGGCGTAATCCAGGCTGATGCTGGCATCAGCCTGTGCCGCAGGATGGCGCCAGGCGGACATGTTTCCCGATGCGCCATGCAGAATAGTGCCCAGACGAAGTTGTCTTGTGGTCATGATGCTCTCTCTTTTTTAGTCGTAGTGGTGCCCGACGACGGTGTTCAGAACCGTCGTGCGTTAGCGGGCTGCAGATGAATTCAGTTCAGAATGGATTCCCGACATCGCGCATTAAGATGTTGCAGCGCCTGGCGGGCCAGTCGGGCAAAGTAGTCGGCGGCGGGGGCAATCAGCGCCTCATCCGGGGTAAAACTGGCGTGATGCAGACCAAAATCACTGGCGCTGCCAATGCTGACAAACGCACCGGGCACCTGTTGCAGATAAAAGGCAAAATCTTCGCCCAGCAGATGCAGATCGGCCGTCTGCACCCGATAACCCGCCTGCTGCGCCACTTCACTGCTGAAGTTCGCCCAGTGCGCGTCATTGATCAGCACCGGCGGGCCAGGATGCCAGCTCAGGGTTGCCTGCGCGCCATTGGCTTCGGCAACGTGTTCAACCAGCACCCGCACCCGCTGCTCCAGTTCCGCGCGCACCCGTAAATCATGGGTTCGGGCCGTGCCGCCAAACTCAACGCCGCCGGGTAACACGTTCCAGCTTTTACCGCCGTCGATACGCGTAATACTCAGCACCAGACTGTCCAGGGCACTGAAGCTGCGGCTGGTGAGTCCCTGTAACGCCTGAATGATCTGGCTGGCGGTGACAATGCTGTCGACGCCCTGTTCCGGATACGCAGCGTGTGCGCCTTTGCCAGTCACGCAAATAATAAATTTATCCGTATTGGCGTAGAACGGCCCGCTGCGGGTAGCGAATGAGCCAATGGGCAGCGAGGGTTCATTGTGCATGCCGAAAATGGCCTGTACCTCATCAAGTACACCCGCCTCAATAAACTGTCTGGCTCCTCGCGCGATCTCCTCTGCGGGCTGAAACAGAATACGTACCCGGCCAGGTAATTGATCGGACAGCGTATTGAGCTGCAACGCTGCGCCCAGCATCACCGCGCTGTGCAGGTCGTGACCGCAGGCGTGCATGACGCCAGGATGACGGGAATGAAACCGCACGCCGCTCGCCTCATGGATCGGCAGCGCATCGATATCCGCGCGCAGCGCAATCACCGTCTCTCCACTGCCAATCTCCGCCACCACGCCCGTCTCGAGGGGATAATCCAGAATCCTGATGCCCGCTGCGGCTAACCATCCCCGCAGTCGCGCCGTGGTCGCAAACTCCTGACCCGACAGCTCTGGCCAGGTATGCAGTTCGCGTCGCCATTCGATCAGTTGTGACTCATGGTTCATGATGACTCTCCACTGAGATTCAGGCTGCGACCAGATGATGCGTAGCCAGCAGTTCAAGTGACGTCAGGCGGGCAACCGGCTCGGTAATCGGCGTGTCGATCACGAACTCATCAATATCAAAATTATGATGCAGTGCATCCAGTTGAGCATGAACCTGCGGAGCTGTGCCCTTTAGCAATGACGGTGTGCGCGGCTCTATTTTGTAATCCTTGTAACCGCCCTGACGCACATAGCGTTCGGCCTGCTCAAGACTGGCGACATTGACGCCTGGGCCCTCTTTCACTGCGACGTGATAATGGCGCAGACCGGAAACCAGCAGGTCTGCGCCGGCGGGTGAATCGGCCACCACCACCTGTACAGCCACCAGTGCGCGCTGACCGTGACTCAGGCGGGAGAAAGTACTTAACGCGCGCTCCAGTAACTGACGATCGCCATTGAGATGGGCCGCAAACACAAACTGCCAGCCCAGACTGGCCGCGAGCCGGGCGCTCTCTTCACTGGCACCCAACAGAAAACGATTGGCCGGACGTGACGGCAGTGGCGTGGCGGCTAAGCCTTCGTCATCAACATGAGGTTGAGCGGCCGTGAGCCAGCTATCCAGCAGCTGAAGCTGATTAGCAAAGCTCCCTTTTTTAGCGGCATCGACACCCTGTTGCAGTGCATGGGTTGAGAGCGGTAATCCACCTGGCGCTTTGCCTACACCGAGATCGATACGTCCGGGAGCCAGAGAGGCGAGCAGATTAAAGTTTTCTGCCACTTTATAGGGGCTGTAATGCTGCAACATCACTCCGCCCGATCCGACGCGAATATGACGGGTCTGGGCAACGATCCACGCAATTAACACTTCCGGTGAAGGACTGGCGAGCTGCGCGGTGTTGTGATGTTCTGCCAGCCAGAAACGGTGATATCCCCACTCCTCTGCCAGCTGGGCCAGCTGCAGGGTGCGCTGCAGCGCCGCGGTGGGCGTCTCGCCCTGCAGCACGGGTGCTTTATCTAACAGACTCAATCGATATGCCATTCACCTGGTCCTTGTTAATTCCGGTTGCTGACCAGTGTGCTGCGCAGGTGATTATTGGTAAAACATCATATTGTTTTATGCTTTATTGAATTCGTCATAATGGGAGGGATGAAAGGATAAATGACGATAACGGCGCTGAAACAGGGTTTGATAGTAAGATCTCACGGATAAAACGGCCTGTTACCTGAAAAAAAGCGATTGAAACCAGCGAGCCGGCAAAGTTATGCAGAAAATCGTCTTAAGTATGGAAAGCTGTTATGCGTTCTGCCGCGGCGCTGCCTTGATAACAGACATCGGGAATACAACACACTGAAGTCCATTCTGTACTGGAGGAAGAAAGCGCAGAACGTCAGGCAATTAAATAAGCATACTGAGCTTTCAATTGAGGAAAGATAAGTGACTAAAACATTATTTTAGTTAAGGTCGCTGCGAGTTTTGTTTCAGAGGAAAATACCGGGTATTGATAATCGCCACATTGACTTCACAGGGAATGCCGTCGTCGAGATAAACCGTTTCATTAAGCTGAATGACCGCATCGCCTTCCGCTAAATTAAGTAACGTAAGTGATTGTGTATCCGCAAGATTGACGGCTGTTAAATGCTGGTCTCTGAGCTGGACTTTTTTACCTGTCACCTCTTCAATATAGGCATATTTGGAGATTTCCAGCTTGCTGAATTCCATGCTGTTGAACAGGTTTACTGGCAGGTGGATATGCTCCAGTGCCACCGGAATATCGTCAAAACACATCAGACGTAAAATTTTATAAATCTGATCGCTGCTCTTGATACGCAGTGCCTGGGCCATGTCCGCTGAAGGAACCCTGACGATACTGACAGAGATAATTTTTCTGACACCTTTATGGCCATTTCTCTGAGCCTGATAATCAAAAGGTGAAAGCACATGATATCGGTGAGCCTGGCTACTTATCTCCGCGGAACCCACAAAAATACCCGATCCTTTTACCCGATATATTCTCTGCTGCTCTACCAGAATACGTGTCGCCTCACGCACCGTTGCGCGTGTAATGCCGATATTTTTGGCAATTGATATTTCGGTGTCCAGCTTTTCTCCGGGTTGAAGCCCATCATCCTTAATTTTATTGAGGATGTAATTAACCACCTCTTTTTGCTTTTCAGTAATGCCATCAGCCATTGGCTTTCTTCCCATTTGCGTGAAGGACGGTCTCCCTCTAATCCGTGTCAGTACAGTTCTGCCTGACATTGCCGGATGAGTACCACTACGGCTCGCTGAATATGTGATCAACTTATCAAATTGGCACTGATGTTAAGCCTGCTCAGCCAAATTTTAACTTTACATGTTGTGTCCGTACACGTCGAAGGACATTATCCAGATGACTAGACATCTTTAACATGTACAGATGTACCGGTTAAAGTGAAATTTAATTTTATGTGCACGCTAAGAAACGCGTTATTTCTTAACGGCTTGATAAAACGTTCTTTTACGAATCGGACTGCCTTTATTTTCCCGCACAGTGAGTGGACGCAGGTTGCCTGCAGGTTCAGTCAAAAAGGGATGAAAGGCGTTTTAATAAAAAATGACTGTACATATTCAGGCATTTTCAGCAGGAGCAAGGCGATGTCACACCTGGCTAAGTGGTTAAACAACGAGAAAATCCAGTACGTCGAAAGCGTTGCTGACTGGCAGGAAGCACTCGTCATTGCGGGGCGTCCTCTGCTCAGTGAGGGCACAATCTCGCAGGATTACATTGATGCGATCATTCAGCAAAAAGAGGAGATCGGGCCCTTTTTCGTCATCGCTCCGCAGATTGCAATGCCTCACGCCCGTCCGGAACAGGGCGCGCACAAACTGGGGCTCTCGATTGTGCTGCTGGGCACAGCGGTGAAATTTGACTCTGAAGAGAACGATCCGGTAAAGGCCATTTTTATGTTTGCCGCGCCGGACAGCAATAGCCATATCGAAATGATTTCCGAGCTTGCAGAAGTTCTGTCTGATGAAGCGATCATGACACAACTCTTCAGGGCGACCAGTAAAGAAGCGCTGATAACAATTTTATCGGGCGTCTGAACTGCCCGCTAAAACACGACATGTGATCAACAGTGAATGAGGTGAGATATGAAAATTATGGCGGTTTGTGGTTCAGGTCTGGGCAGCAGCTTCATGATGGAAATGAACATTAAGAAGGTGCTTAAAACTATTGGTGTTGAAGCGGAAGTTGAACATTCTGATCTCGGCTCTGTTACGCCCGATGTGGCGGATGTTTTTGTGATGGCAAAAGATATTGCCTACAGCGCCAACCTTCCTGAACAGAAGGTTATCATCATTAACAACATTATTGACCTGAAAGAAGTGGAACAAAAAATACGCGAGTATTTTGAGAAAAACTGACGCTAATAATTAGATAAACACCTTACCCTCGAGGTTAATATGTTTACTCAAAATCTTTTGCAGTTCGTCGTCGACGTGCTGAAAGTGCCCTCAATATTAGTCGGACTGGTGGCATGTTTCGGACTGATTGCGCAGAAGAAGCCGTTTCCTGACGTTATTAAGGGCACGGTTAAAACCATTCTGGGCTTCCTGGTGCTGGCAGGCGGAGCGACCGTTCTGGTTGGTTCCCTGACACCACTTGGCGACATTTTTAAACATGCATTTGATGTTCAGGGCATCATTCCTAATAACGAAGCAATGGTCTCTATCGCACTGGCAAAATATGGTGCGCCAACCACGATGATCATGGCCTTCGGCATGGTCGCCAACATCGTTGTTGCCCGATTTACCCGACTTAAATATATCTACCTTTCCGGCCATGTGACCTTCTATATGGCCTGTATGATCGCGATTATTTTATCAGTTGCCGGTTTTGAAGGTGTGCAGCTTATTTACACCGGCTCACTGCTTCTGGGTATTCTGATGGCCACCTTCCCGGCAATTGCACAGCCTTATATGCGTAAGATCATCGGGGGCGACCATGTCGCGCTGGCGCATACCGGGACCATTGGCTATGTCTTATCTGGCTGGATCGGCTCTTTAGTGGGTAAAGGTTCTAAATCCACCGAAGAGATGAACATGCCAAAAAACCTCAGTTTTTTGCGCGACAGCACGATCTCCATCTCGCTAACGATGATGATTATTTACTTAATCCTGTCGGTGTCAGCAGGTAAAGAGTATGTAGAGGCCAACTTCAGTCATGGTCAGAACTACCTGGTTTACTCGTTTATTCAGGCCATAACTTTTGCGGCGGGCGTATTTATTATTCTGCAGGGGGTGCGCTTAATCCTGGCTGAGATCGTTCCGGCCTTTACCGGCTTTTCAGAAAAACTGGTACCGGATGCAAGACCCGCGCTGGATTGCCCGATTGTTTTCCCTTATGCCCCGAATGCGGTGCTGGTCGGCTTTATCTCCAGCTTTGTTGGTGGCCTGGTTGGGCTGTTTGTCCTCGGTCAACTGCATTGGGTATTAATTCTGCCGGGTGTTGTGCCCCACTTCTTCTGTGGCGCTACGGCGGGCGTATTTGGTAATGCCACCGGTGGCAAACGCGGGGCGATTTGCGGTGCCTTTGCCCATGGCCTGCTGATTACCTTCCTGCCTGTCGCCCTGCTACCGGTGCTGGGACAGATTGGCCTGACCAATACGACCTTCTCGGATACCGACTTCGGCGTGACCGGCATTCTGCTTGGCAATATGGCTCACTTTATGGACAAAGGAACCATCACAATGATCATCACCGGTATTTTTGGCTTGTTAGTGATTTATAACTTCATGGCCAAAAAGAAGGCACCTGCTGAAACGAATGCAGGGTAAAAAGAAAGTGTACTAACCCAGAAAGGGCGATTAGCCCTTTCTGGGCGTGTGTTTCATCGGCTCTTCATTCCCCTCCTGGTCCTTATCAGAATCCCCCTCACCTGTGCCGACAATAGCCGTAATTTACGCTCGTTACGCTCATCCCTGACCTGAAACGCCTCATCGTCACACAGATTCACTGACATCTTCTGGCACTAATCACACTAAAAAAGGACTATTCCGAACACAAAATGTGATCTATATCACATTTACAACATTAGTCCGGCTAATAGATAAAATTTAACAATAAAAAAATTGAATGATAATGATTAACATTTACACTCTCATCCGCATATAACAAAGCGTTAAACGCTGCAAAGTCCACAAATAATATGCGGTATTTATTTTTTTAAGGTTAAAACCCTGGCGTCTTTGGTTGTCAGGATTTTTATCTGGTTAGTCAGATTTATGTTTACTGGAGTTGTTGAGCGCACATCCAACGCTGCTGGCTTAATGCCGGCAGGGTCACTGGTATTAACGCACAGGAACTGAACATGCTTTTACGCTCATCCACACAGGCGGCTCTGGATCTCGCGCCAGCCTCCAACGCCAGCGGTGCCGAAACGGCCATTTTTAACGATCAGCAACTGGCGGCCTGGTCGCAGCAGACTCAGGAAGTGCTAACGCTGATGACGCGCACCGTTACCGGCGTAGAGAAGCCCTTCAGCGGCATTCTGCCCCACGAACTGGCGGCGGAGTTCAGCGAGGTCAATCTCGATCACCCACTCGGCAACAACGAGGATGCACTGGCGGAGCTGAGCCAGCTCTATCTTCGTGACGCCGTCTGGTTTCACCATCCTAAATACCTGGCGCACCTGAACTGCCCGGTGGTGCTGCCCTCGCTGATGGCAGAGCAGATTATGGCGGCAGTCAACAGCTCGGTCGATACCTGGGATCAGAGCGCAGGCGGCACCCTGATTGAGCAGAAGGTGATCGACTGGACGCTTGGCCGTATCGGTCTGCCAGCCGGATCGGATGGGATCTTCACCAGCGGCGGTACCCAATCCAACCTGATGGCAATGCTGCTGGCGCGTGACAGCTGGTGTGCCGCACATCATCCGGGACATTTGATTAAGCATCGTGGCCTGCCTGAAACTGCCTCGAAATGGCGGGTGTTTACCTCGAAACTCAGCCACTTCAGCATCCAGAAATCGATGGCGATTCTCGGTCTGGGCTATGACGCGGTTATCGCCGTCGATCACGATGACCATTACCGCATGGACGCGGGATGTCTGGCACAGGAGATCGCGCGTTGCCGCAGTGAAGGGCTAATCCCGATTGCAGTGGTCGCCACCAGCGGCACCACAGACTTTGGCAGCATCGATCCACTGCCGGAAATCGCCCGTCTCTGTGACGATTACGGTTTATGGATGCACGTTGACGCCGCGTATGGCTGTGGCCTGCTGGTCTCTGAAAATCATCGTTCCCGCCTGAATGGCATTGAGCGCGCGGACTCCGTGACCGTTGATTATCACAAATCGTTCTTCCAGACCGTCAGCTGTGGCGCCTTCTTTGTGCGGGACAGCCAGAATCTGAAGCATGTCACGCACCATGCGGACTACCTCAATCCGCTCAGCGCCCAGCAGGAAGGCACGCCGAATCTGGTCAACAAAAGCATTCAGACCACCCGCCGTTTTGATGCGCTGAAAATGTGGCTGACACTGCGCGTCATGGGCCCGGCGGCGCTGGGTGATGCCTTCGATACCCTGATCGATCTGACACAGGCTGCGCACCAGCTATTAACGGCGCATCCGGCCATTGAAGTGCTGCACGCGCCTGAGCTGACTACCCAGATTTTCCGCTACATTCCCGGCAAACATGCCAGTGACGCGCAGATCGACGAGATCAACGCCGCCATCCGTAAAGCGCTATTCCGTTCCGGTAATGCGGTGATTGCCGGAACCAAAGTGGATGGACGTCAGTATCTGAAATTCACCCTGTTAAATCCCACTACCACCATTGCCGACCTCGAAGATGTGTTGAGCCTGATTGCGCATTACGGCCGCGAACAGGTTCGTGCCTCTGCGCTGAGCGCGGCTAATCAGGGAGCGATCTGAAATGAATAATCCTGTTTACGATTTTATTGGCATCGGCATTGGCCCTTTCAACCTGAGCCTGGCCTGTCTGAGTGAGCCGGTTGAGGGACTGAATGGTATTTTCCTGGATGAGAATCCCGGCTTTGACTGGCACACCGGCATGATGCTGGAAAACGCCCATCTGCAGACGCCGTTTATGGCCGACCTGGTGACACTTGCCGATCCCACCAGCCCGTACAGCCTGCTTAACTACATGAAGGAAAAAGGAAAACTATACTCTTTTTATATCCGTGAAGACTTCTTCCTGATGCGCAAAGAGTATAACCAGTACTGTCAGTGGGCCAGCTCGCGTCTGTCTAATCTGCGCTGGAACAGCCATGTGGAGTATGTCAGCTACGATGAAGCGACCGGCATTTATCACCTCCAGGTGACCGACACCCGAAGCGGAGAGAAACAGCGCTATCAGGCGCGTCATCTGGTGCTCGGCACCGGGCCAAAAGCCTGGATGCCGGCGTGCAGCCAGCCGCACCGCCAGCGCCTGACCCACTCCAGCCATTATCTGGCCAACAAAGCGGAGTTGCAGCAGAAGCGTTCGATTACCGTGCTGGGGAGCGGCCAGAGTGCAGCGGAAATCTACTACGATCTGCTGACCGATATCGACCGCTTTGGCTATCAGCTCAACTGGATCACCCGCGCGCCGCGCTTCTATCCGCTGGAGTACACCAAGCTGACGCTGGAGATGACCTCGCCGGAGTGGGTGGACTATTTCCACGCCCTGCCCGCCAGCACACGTGACGAGCTGAATGCCCGTCACAAGAATCTCTACAAGGGAATTAACAGCAGCTTAATCAATGACATTTACGACCTGATGTATGTGAAGCAGCTCGACGGCGATCTCAACGTCAATCTCTTTACTCACTCGGCGCTTACCGCTATGCGCTGGCTGCCACAGGGCGAATTCGAACTGACGCTGCATCAGGAAGAGCAGGATTGCACCTTCACCCGTCGCACCGAAGGACTGGTGATGGCGACCGGTTATCACTACCAGCCACCGATGTTTTTAGAGGGTATCCACGCCCGCCTGCGCTGGGATGACAAAGGCCGCTATGACGTTCAGCGCAACTACAGCATCGATCATCACAATCAGATCTTCGTGCAGAACGCCGAACTGCATACCCACGGTTTTGTCACGCCGGATCTCGGCATGGCCTGCTACCGCAACTCAGTCCTGCTGCGTGAACTGACCGGACGCGAGGTGTATCCCATCGAGCGTCAGATCGCCTTCCAGACTTTCCCGGCTAAATCGGAGCATTGAGATGAGTTCACCAATACTGTTCAGGGCCGATCGTCCCGCAGGCCAGTTTACCCTGAGACCGATGCTTGAGAGCGATGCGTCACTCATCCACAGCTGGGTCACCCGTGATTACGCGCGCTTCTGGGGCATGCAGCAGCAGAGTCTGGAACAGGTCGCGGCGTTTTATCAGACGCTGACCGCATCCGATCCTCATGCCGCGCTGATTGGCTGCTGCAATGACAAGCCCATCTGCCTGATTGAGTGTTATCGCGCCCGCGACGACGAGGTCGGCACGTTTTATCCGGCCGCGCCTGATGATTACGGCATGCACATTCTGATTGCTCCGGCCAGCCAGCCAATCAAAGCCTTTAGCTGGCAGGTCTTCACGCTGGTGATGGACTACATGTTCAGCCGCCCTGAGGTAAACCGTGTCGTGGTAGAGCCGGACGTGCGCAATGAAAAAATCCACGTGCTGAATAAACGCGCCGGATTCCGCTATCAGCACACCATCGACATGGGCCATAAAACCGCCTGGCTGGCCTTTTGCCAGCGTGACGATTATCAACACGCGTTACTGCAGGAGTCGCAGACTATGAATACCTCCGCTTCACTGACCGACGGCACACATCTGACGGGCGACAACTGGACACAGGCCAACCGCATGCTGATCCGCAAAGCGATTGCCGAGTTCACGCATGAAAAAATCATCACGCCGCAGGCATCGCAGGATGGCAGCTATCAACTGGCGGTGCCGGGCGGTGAAGCAACGTACCATTTCCAGGCGGCGCGGCTGGCGCTGGATCACTGGGAAATCGACGCGAAGTCACTACGCAAGCAGGAGAATGGTCGCGATCTGCCGCTGGATGCGCTGAAGTTTATTGTGGAATTCAATGGCGAGATTGGCATTCCGCAGGCGTTGCTGGCGACCTATATGGAGGAGATCAGCAGCACACTGTGCAGCAGCGTGTATAAACTTCAGAAGAATAATCCCGACAGCCAAGCGCTGGTCACAGCCGATTTCCAGACCGTGGAAGCGGCAATGACCGAAGGCCATCCCTGCTTCGTCGCTAACAACGGACGTATCGGTTTCGATGCGCAGGATTATCTGGCCTATGCGCCGGAAGCCGCCGCGCCCGTACACCTTATCTGGGTCGCTGTTCACCGCCGCAATGCCCATTTCTCCAGCCTTAGCGGGCTGAGCTATGAACAGCTGATGCGTGATGAGCTGGGCGACACCACCGTGGAACACTTCAATACGCAGCTGGTGAATAAAGGGCTGGCGGTTGAGGACTATATCCTGATGCCTGTGCATCCGTGGCAGTGGCAGAACAAACTGCTGACCGTGTTTGCGGCGGACATCGCTAATCACGATATTGTTTATCTTGGCAGCGGCGACGATGCTTATCAGGCGCAGCAGTCCATCCGCACCTTCTTTAATCGCAGCCAGCCTTCTAAGCGTTATGTGAAAACCGCACTGTCGGTGCTGAACATGGGCTTTATGCGCGGTCTGTCACCCTACTATATGGCGACAACCCCTGCCATTAACGGCTGGCTGGAACAGCTGGTGGCGGGGGATGCGTGGCTTCAACGCTGTGATTTCCGTATCCTGCGCGAAGTCGCTTCCGTCGGCTATCACAACCGCTATTACGAGCAGGCGATCAAAGGCGATTCCGCCTACAAAAAGATGTTTGCAGCGCTGTGGCGGGATAATCCCGCGGCCAGCCTGCAACCTGGCCAGCGTCTGATGACCATGGCCTCATTCCTGCACGTTGATCACCATCAGCAGGCTCTGCTGCCTGCACTGATTGCCGACTCCGGTTTGCCGGCGAAGCAGTGGATTGATCGCTATCTCACCTGCTACCTCAGCCCGCTGCTGCACTGCTTCTATCAGCATGACCTGGTGTTTATGCCGCATGGTGAAAACCTGATCATGCTGCTGGAGAACAACGTGCCAGTCAGTGCTTACATGAAGGATATCGGCGAAGAGATTGCCGTGATGAACCCGGATGCCGTGCTGCCGGAGGGTGTTCAGCGCCTGGCGGTGGATGTGCCGGAGAACCTCAAATTACTGTCGATCTTTACCGATGTATTTGACTGCATCTTCCGCTTTATCAGCGCGATTCTGCATCAGTCAGGAACGCTGCCGGAAGAGGATTTCTGGCAGGCGGTGGCGCAATGCGTGAAGGATTATCAGCAGGCGCATCCCGAGCATGCCACTAAGTTCGCCCGTTATGACATGTTTGCGCCGGAGTTTACCCGCTCCTGTCTGAACCGCCTGCAGCTGGCGAATAATCAGCAGATGATCAACCTTGCCGACCCCGCCGAGAATCTTAAATTCGCGGGTACGCTTGTCAACCCGATTGCCCGCTGGCGCTAAACGTTACACTGTCACTCCGGTTTAATGCGGTCACTTCGGTGGCCGCTTTTTAATGGTTATATTGCAGGTATTCATCATGGCTTCTTTTCTCCCGGTGGCGCAACTGACCCGCCGACATCTCATCTTTCCGCTGTCGCTGGTCTTATTCGAGTTTGCCACCTATATCGCCCATGACATGATCCAGCCCGGCATGCTGCTGGTGACACAGGAATTTAAGGTCGGGCCTGAATGGGTTTCTACCTCGCTGACCGCCTATCTGGCGGGTGGCATTCTGCTGCAGTGGCTGCTTGGACCGCTCTCGGATCGGATCGGGCGGCGTCCGGTGCTGCTCAGCGGCGTGGCGTTTTTTATGCTCTCCTGCATCGCGACCCACTGGGTACAGAGTATTGAACAGTTCATCCTGCTGCGGTTTCTTCAGGGCATGAGCCTCTGCTTTATCGGGGCGGTAGGTTACGCAGCGATACAGGAGGCGTTCACAGAGTCGCTCAGTATTAAAATGATGGCGCTGATGGCCAACGTCGCCCTGCTGGCCCCACTGGCCGGGCCGCTGGCGGGCGCAGCTTTTCTTACCGTGGGAGAATGGCGCACCCTGTTCTGGTTGATTGGGGCTGTCGCGGCGCTGGCGCTGGCCGGGCTATGGTATGCCATGCCTGAAACGGCGGGCGATCGTCAGAAACCGCTGTCGCTGCGTTCGATTATTGGCGGTTATGCCTTATTGCTAAAAGAACCTCAGGTGATGCGCGGCTCGCTGGCGATCGGGCTGGTCACCGTGCCCTGCATTGCCTGGGTAGCATTGTCGCCCGTGATTTTGATCCACGGTGCGCAACTGAGCCGCATCGACTATGCGCTGTTACAGCTGCCGGTTTTTGCCGCCATGATTGCAGGTAATCTGACTCTGGGTCGATTATCCAGCCGTCTGCCCATTGAACAGCCTGTAAGACTCGGTGCATGGCCTGTGGTCTGCGGACTGACCATTGCAGCGATCGCCACCATGATTAACCCAGACAGCTATCTGTGGCTGACTGCCGGAATGAGTCTCTACGGTTTTGGCACCGGACTGGTCAACGCCGGGCTCTATCGCATGACGCTTTTTTCCAGCAACGCAGGCAAAGGCAGTGTGGCGGCGATGCTTGGGATGGTGAGCATTCTGATCATTGCACTCGGCATTGAAGCCGCCAAAACTGCGTATTTCAGCTTCGGCAACGGTGGTTTTAGCATAGTGAATCTGATCTGCGGTCTGCTTTGGCTGGGTCTGGTCAGCGCATTCCTGCGTGCAGGACAGCGAAAATTATGCGTGGAGTAGTCATTACCCTGCTGTAAAAAAATTGCGGGATGGCAAAACAGTGTTTGTCATTCCGCACGCTCAGAACACTGATTAAATCTCCTTCACTTCCGCATTGATTTTATTCAGATAAGCTTCGACCAAATCGTTACTTTATCTGCGTGTTGCGTCATTCGATGATGATTCCGCCTGCTGAGGCAATGGATAAATCTTTTATGCCGGAAACACAGGGATACCATGACTTTGCCTTTAACTGAACAACTGGTGCAGTGGCGTCGCGAACTGCACCAGCATCCTGAACTTTCGAATCATGAATATGCCACTACGGAACGGATTACACGCTGGCTGGAACAGGCAGGAATCCGGCTGAAGCCGCTGGGGCTGAAAACCGGCGTCGTGGCAGAAATCGGTCATGGCGAACCGCTGATCGCCCTGCGCGCGGATATTGATGCGTTACCGATTGAAGAAACCACCGAGCGACCGTGGCGATCACAGCAGCCGGGCGTGATGCACGCCTGTGGTCACGACGTTCACAGCGCCGTGATGCTCGGTGTGGCGTTGCAACTGAAACAGCAGGAAGAGACGCTGCCTGGTCGGGTGCGGATTCTGTTTCAGCCCGCCGAAGAGGCTTTCAATGGCGCGCGTCAGCTGATTGAAGCCGGTGCGCTGGAAGGCGTTCAGGCGATATTCGGCCTGCACAATGCGCCTGACCTGCCGCTGGGCATGCTTCAAAGCCGGGCGGGTGCGTTTTATGCCAACGTCGACCGCTTTGTGATCCGCATTGAGGGCAAAGGCGCGCATGCCGCACGACCGCAGGAGGGGATCGATTCGATCGTGATTGCCAGTCATATCGTGACGGCACTGCAGACCCTGCCGAGCCGGGTATTCAGCTCGCTGGAAACGGTGGTGCTGAGCGTAACGCGCTTTACCGCCGGTAATACCTGGAACGTGCTGCCGCAAAGCGTTGAGCTGGAGGGCACCGTACGCACTCACAACGGCGAGATTCGGGCGCAGATCCCGCACCGCATGCGGTCGCTGATTCAGGGTATCGCCGCCGGGTTTGGTGCGACCGCAGAACTGGAGTGGACCGAGGGACCGCCGGCCCTGATTAATACGCCAGGCTGGGTGGATGTTGCTCTGGACGTTGCAGAACAGAGTGGCTATCTCGCGGAGCATGCGGAGTCGCCACAGATGGGCGGAGAAGATTTTGCCTTCTATCTGCAACAGGTGCCGGGCGCGTTTGTCAGCATCGGCAGTGCCAGCCAGTTTGGGCTGCATCATGCCGCTTTCGATCCGGATGAAGCGCTGATTGGTCCGGCGGTGGCGTACTTCACCCAGCTGGTGCCGCGCGCGTTGCAGATTGTGGCGGCGCAATGACGAAAAAAGGAATGCCGGTGACGGGTGACATCGCATTTCAGGAGCAGCCTGAGGCGATTGTGGTGGAGTCCACTGAAGGTTTTAACCTGGCACTACGTTTTACCTGAGTGCAGACCTGTTATGTTGTGAAAAACGCCTCAAATGAGGCGTTTTTCACAGGCGTTACAACGATACAAATCAGAAGGTGTAGCTGGCGGTCACTGAAAAATTACGCGGTTCGCCGTAGACCACAGAGCTGGCCACGTTGGTGTCATACTCTTTGTCGAACAGATTATTGAGATTGCCCTGCAGTGACAGGTTTTTGTTCACCTGATAGCGGGCGAATAGATCAACCAGTGCATAGCTGCCCTGCCGCGCGCGCCAGGTGCCATTACCTTCCGGGCCGCCGACATCGTTCCAGACGTGCGTCTGCCAGTTCACGCCGCCACCCAGCGTCAGCTGCTGCAGTGTCGGCAGACGATAGCTACTGAACAGGTTAAAACTGGTCTGCGGCAGTTGCGGGTTAAACGTGCTGCCATCGCGGTTTTCCGCGATGTAACGCGACCCGCCAAAAGTCATCTGCCAGTTGTCGGTTAATGCACCGTTCACTTCGAACTCCACACCACGACTCACAACACCTTTGCGGCCAACGTAGGCAACATCTCCTGAGCCCTGAATGGTCTGCGTCGTCGCTTCACCTGCGTTATCCAGCTCCGTGCGGAAAACTGAAACGGAGGTGGTCAGGCGACTGTCCAGCCAGTCAGATTTCACGCCTGCCTCGTAATTTTTACCGATAACCGGCGACAGGTAAGCACCGCTGGCATCGCGGTAATCCTGGGGCTGGAACACCGAGGTATAGCTGGCGTAAGCCGACCAGTTTTCGGCGAAGTCATAAATCAGCCCGCCATACGGCGTAATGTTGTTTTCTTCCGCTTCGCCACTTAAGGTTTCGCGATTCCAGTTGGTGTAACGGGCGCCGAGAATCAGGTGCAGCGGATCAGCAAGTGACAGGCGGGTTGCCATGTAAGTTGATTTCTGGCGAACCAGTTGGGTATCGCTGGCAGGCAGACGCGGTGTCCAGTTGGATTCCGGATACTGGCCGTTGAAGTCGTTATAGTTACCTAACGACGCCGACGAGATATTCTCAAAGGTGCTGAAGTACTTATTATCCTGGCGGGTGTAGTTGACGCCCACCATCAGCTCATGCTGGCGCCCCAGCAGTTCATACGGGCCGCTGGCAAAAGCATCCACTGCATCCACTTTCCGTTTGCCGGTGTTATAACCGGTTCCGCCCACCACCGGATAGTCAGCATAGGAAGAGACACCCGCGCCGGTATTGCGATCGAAATAGCCATCAAGATAGATCTGCTTACTGTCCAGACGCATCTCGTTGTGCGCCCCGTTCAGGGTGATGTTCCAGCCGTTATCGAAATCCTGCTTCAGGTTTACAAAGAGTTTGCGATTCTCTTTGTCGTTATAGGCCCAGTCAGGCGCGGTGTTGTAGCCGCGACGGGTATGAATCTGTGTGCCGTCCGTGTACCAGCGTGGTGCGCCGCCCCACATGGTGGAGTCGGTATTGATCTGACTGAACTCATAACCGACAGAGAGCGTGGCAGAATCCGTCAGATCGGCGTCAACTACGCCATAGATGAACTGTTTTTTAGCGCCGTAGCGTTCGATGAAGCTGTTGTTATCCTGCCAGCCTGCAACCAGTCGGCCACGCACATTACCTGACTCACTGAGCGGCGCCGAAAGATCGGCAACATAACGCTGTTTGTTCCAGCTGCCGTAGCTGGCAGAGACGGTGCCGCCGAATTCTTTGCTGTCCGCATGTTTGCGTACCATATTGATGGCTGCTGAAGGATTGCCTGGCCCGGTCATCAGCCCCGTTGCGCCGCGAACCACTTCAACGCGCTCATACAGGGCCATATCGGTCTGTGCATCGCCCAGGTTCCAGCGTTCGGCAAAAGCAGTGGGAATGCCATCGACCATATAGTTGTCGATCATAAAGCCGCGCGCATAGTAGTTAGTGCGGTCCATATCCCCACTGATGCCGCGGATTCCAGTGGTATTTGCCAGCACATCATTCAGCGACTGAAGTTGCTGATCTGCCATTCGCTGCTTGCTGACAATGCTGACTGACTGCGGCACATCACGCGCAGTGCCCAGCATTTTTGTGCCTGCACGGGTAACCGGGACGCTGTAATCGGTTTCGGGCGAAGAGACCGCAGCAGCATTATCGGCAGCGGTAACGGTCAGAGTCTGGTCAGTGCTGGCAGCGGGTGACTGAGTCTCTGCGGCATGCGCAATGTTATGTGCCAGTGATGAGGCGACAATCACGGCCAGCAACGAGAAGCGAAATGGACGTTGCAGAGCAATCACGTTCTTAATCCTGGGATGCTGAAGATCGAAGGCGTTCATTAATTCCTCAATTATCTTTATGTTTTTATGCTGCCATTATCACGGCCCTGCATCCTGCGGGCATCGCCTGACTGCTTATGCTCAGAGAAATCAAAAACCCTCTCGTAAGCGTTTACGCGCAAGTGTGAAAAAACTTTAAAGCAAATGAGAAATATACGCATTGCGATTATCAATGCAAGATTTGGTTAACAAACAATGCTGATTCTTTCAAAAAAGTATTTATCGGGTTCTGACTGCTGGAGAGGATCGCCAGCAAGGAAGGGATTTTCACATCAGCGTAAAAGCGAATTTAACCTCGGTAAGCAAATGCTGCTTCATTTTAAATAATTATAAAATCCTGTAATGCCCGTTCATTGAGCTGAAGTTTCCCTTTCTCATGCAACAATCCCCGTCTTGATTCATTTTTTTCCTTATTTAACACCAGATATTGCAGGAATTCGTCAATGCGCAAAATTTTACCTCTTAAAGCGCTGATCATTACGTCCGTTTTCAGTGTATTTTCAGCCTCCGCCGCCACACTTATGCAGAATGTGAGTTCAGGCTGGGAAAATTTCAGCAATAACGTCGCCACCACCTGGCAGCAACCTGAGGGAATCGACTTTTACCTTCCCGCTATTACCTGGCACAACCGTGCAACCTACGATCGGGAACATATTAATAAATATAATGAAAGACCCTGGGGCGCAGGTGGAGGGATTTCCCGTTACGACGAAAAAGGCAACTGGAACGGCATCTATTTAATGGCGTTTAAGGACTCCTTTAATAAATGGGAACCCTTCAGTGGCTATGGCTGGGTGGCAACCTGGCGCCCGCTTGCTGATCAGAATTTTCACTGGGGCGCAGGTTACACTGTTGGCGTCACCGCACGACACAACTGGGACTATATTCCAGTGCCAGCCGTCCTGCCACTGGCCTCAATCGGCTATGGCGATCTCGATTTCCAGATGACCTATATTCCCGGTACGCATAACAACGGGAACGTCTATTTTGCCTGGCTGCGCTACCACTTCTGATTACCCTGAATGAAAGCGTTAGCGTGACATCGCCATGATAGAGAGATCGTTCAGGGAAAGCGTCTCGCCATCATAGCGATGTCGCAGCAGATAATAACTTTCGCAGTGAATAATCTGCTCAACTGCATCCGAGAAGGTGTTCATCGCGCTGCGCATCTGGCTCAGATAGTCATGAGTGTCATACACCCGGTCGAT
The DNA here is from genome assembly GCF_014495885.1 of Pantoea sp. MT58. Taxonomy (NCBI): domain Bacteria; kingdom Pseudomonadati; phylum Pseudomonadota; class Gammaproteobacteria; order Enterobacterales; family Erwiniaceae; genus Pantoea; species Pantoea sp. MT58. Next base: position 219,545 of record NZ_CP061084.1, on the reverse strand, counting down.
ACCCTCCAGCGCATGATTCATGATTTTGCGGGCCACATCATTAGGCGTGTCGAGCGCGGAAAGTTTAGATCGTGCGGTCCGGCGCAAATCGCGCGGCGTAAAGGCTTCCAGCCCGAGTCCGCGTGGAGCGCGAATCATCCGGCGCAATGCCTGGTTCAGTGCGCCTTTTGACAGTGGCTGTTGCGGATCACGTGGCGCGGGCACCAGCCAGGGGGAATCGGGATCCGCATCGCGCAGCAATGCTTCGATGCATTGCTTCATCAGGGGTGAAATGGGTAACACATGTTCCCGCTGTGATTTATTGCGTGTGCCCTGCATCCACAATCCTAACTGCAGATCGAACTCTGTTTTTTGCGCCTGTACGATTTCATCAGGCCGTCGGGCACTGACAAGACACAAACGCAGCGCCCAGCGGACTTGTTCTGATAATGCCCAGTTGTCCAGCCCATGCCAGAAAACCCAGATTTCCGCATCAGTGAGTTGCCGACTGCGCGGCGGCGTTGAGCGACCTGCGACATCCCGTTTCTTCATTGAGGCAATGGGTGAATGATCGAGATAACCCTGCATCTCAGCCCAGGCAAGGAATTGTTTAGTCAGCGCAAAGACCCTTCGCGCCTCCTCTTTTTTACCGTCGGCAATCAGAATGTTGTAGAGCCGGTTGAGCCGTAAACGGTTCAGTGCTTTGAGGGGCAGCAACCCGATGTTGGGCAGAACATGTTTCAGCAGCGATGAGATCGCAATCTCGGGACGCCGCCGGCTACTTAGCAATGACAGTTTGACCCAGACTTTCATCACCTGCTCAACCGTGCCTTCATCGCCAAAATTATCCAGCTCACTAAGCGTGGCAGTTTTTACCTGCTCCAGCCAGACCAGTACATGACGGCCCACATACGCTGAACGGTCCATGGTCTGAGTCAGATTTGTTGTCACATCGCTACCTGTAGCTAACTTCAAAGCGGGCCATTCTAGTCACAATTTATCTGTGACTCCAGACCTAATAAGTCTGGAGTCACAATGACGCGTTTTGAGTAAAATTGAAGACGTTGATGGGGTGTTATTGCTGATGCAGAAAAGGGCTTTTTGACTGGATAAAAATGCGATAAAGAAGTGCTTCAGGAGTGAAACATCAACGTAATGATCTTGTGACTCACTTATGTTCCTCAATGCCATCCATGGCGTATAAATTCCAGTCTCAATCGGGCAGCAAGTGATACCAGCCCGGGATGAACGCTGTGCGTCATCAGCTGCCAGCCTGACAGGATAATGATTTACACAGCCCGCTCTTCACCAAAACAGCATGTGCTTTACTGGCAGGCTCACCGTATCCACTATTTGAAATCAACCTGCATCAACTCGGCGATGGTGGAGTCGCGGGTTGTTACTACGCAGCGATCCAGGTAATCGGTAAATCTTGAGGGTTTGTTCATACCCAGTTGCAGCAGTTTGGAATTATCGAATACCACATTCAGGTTTGAGAAATGACCATACAAATTCATGGCGCGCAGCATGATGCGTTCGTTGCAGGGCCCGAACAGATCCTTAAAGGTTCTTCTGCTGTCTGAGAGCTGTTTATAGGACACCTTCTGATAATCAACGCCGAGTGCCCTGCTCCCTGATGCTTTAGCCATCGCTTCGTCAATTTCAGCGAAGGTCACACTGCTCTGTGTGCCAGCAGAGATATGAATCACCTCATTAATGACGTCTTCTGCATCAAGCAGCATCACCAGGGCATCCGCGCAGTAATCAACCGGAACGACATCAATACGATCGTCCAGGTCGCAGGTGAATTTCCCTAATGCCAGCGCCATACGGAATACCCAGAAAATACTGGCTGACGGCAGACAACCCTGATCGGAATGGCCCACGACGATTGATGGCCGGGCAATGACCAGAGGCAGTTCCGGCAGCTTTTCGGTCATCATTTTTTCAATTGAGGCCTTACTCCAGGTGTACTCGACAACATGCTGATCGCGGCTGGAATCGAGTCCGCCTTCAGTCACCAGCGAGCCACGCTCCGGTGCACAAGACATCGCCGTACCCACGTGGATAAATTTCTCAAGTCCCGCGACACGGCTCATGCGTTCAGCGAACTGGAATGTGCCTTCAACATTCACTTTCCAGATAGTGGGATTGTTACCAAAAGAGGCAACGGCAGCACAGTTAATAACGTGGGTGACGTCATTAATCCGAGAGTCATTGATAAAGTTTTCCGTTAATGCCAGATCACCTAAAATGATATTTTCAGGTGTTATCGTGTGAATAACTGACTCACTTAAGCCAAAGTTTTTAAGGTTAGCTTTAAGCCTTTTTAGCCCTTCTTCAACCGTCTCGCCTCTGACCAGCAGCAGCAGCCTATCCTTGACCTTGTTCTGTAATAAATTTGCTACAACAGCCCCGCCTAAAAAACCTGTAGAACCAGTAATAAGGATTTTTTTCATGATAGTGCCATTTAATCTGATTGATCAAAGGAAGCATTACTAAACCGCTTCCCAAACAGGAAACAATTAAAAAATAAATTGTTCAGGTAAATCATTTCTGATGTATGCGCTGGTCAGTTCAGGTTTACTGCTGAGTCCGACGTCAATGCCTTCCAAACCTGTCACTTCGTAAACCCGACCAGTATAAGGCCAGTTTCTATCGCCAGGCTCAACAACACTGCAGATATTTTACGAAACACGTTCGTTGAAGATTTATTTATATTCTACACAGGAGTAATAACTGCTGACCTCCCCACTCTGCGGCTAAGCTGTCGCTTTAATTTGAACCATTTTCCTCAGTCGGGATCAAGCTATATTAGATTTATATTTTGTGAACTTTACAGGTTAGTTATAAATTAAGTTTATTAAGAATCCATTAGAACCGAATTATTTTTCAAAGATTGTCTGCAGGTTAAACAAAAACAATTTTAATTATTCATTAAGCAAGCCGTTTAAACAGCGTTTAATTATCATCGTTTTGTCTCTGCCAATCATAATAGTCTTTTTAAAACGCAGGCGCTCTGAGACGTTTCAGTGCCGCGTCAGACAGAAACGGTTTCCCGGCGAGGTTAACGCAAGAACGACACCCGCTCAAAGCATGACCAGTTCTCAACAGGATGCCATGGGTATTTTGTATGAATACGATCAATCCCTGACAACCCAGCCAGCCAAAGGCTCTCTTACTCGCATGAATGGCGTGAAAAGGGTCGAAACAGGCCGATGGGAAAGCGCGCGTCATTGCACGGTTTAAAAGTAACTGGCCAAAAGAGCAATCTCTGCGACAGCCGGTTATTCTTCTGGTTCACAGTGACTACATGCCCTCTCACTTTATAAAGGAAAAGAATTCCTGCACGAAATATTATCTGTAAACAGATGCAGATTACTATTCTGAATAAAAACTCGCCATTTTTTCGCCTCACTGGCTGAAAAGCGTAACCACAGGTAACTATCTTCGTGATATCTGTATCCTGACGAGAGAAAAGAGCCAAAGAGGAGCTAAGCTCTGATGAGTTCAACGTGCAACTATGACTACCAGGATATTGAGTAATGAAAAAATTATCAGTTATCGTTATTGCTACCGGCTTGTTTTTGTCAGTAAATTTACAGGCTAATGCTGAGGGATGTCTTAAAGGAGCCGCAGTCGGAGGCGTGGCAGGTCATGTTGCTCATCATGGTGTCGCCGGAGCTGCAGCAGGCTGCGCAGTCGGTCACCATATGGCAAAGAAAAAGCAGAAAGAAGCTGAGAAAAATCAGCAGGCACAGCAGGCTCAGAAATAAGCTGAACTTTGGTGTTGACCTAAACCCGCCAATGGCCGGATAACACTTTATCCGGCTATTGTTGATTTTTATTGTTAACTACCCAGAATAAATACAGGTGTAGCTGTGCATGAACAGCAGGAATTCGCAGTTTATGTTTTACGCTGGCTCAAAAAATTATCACCTACCCCTCCCGCAGTTATTTAAGCATCATGATTTTGACGCCATTCATCAACCATCTGTTTAGAGACTTCTTTTTTATAACAGGTCGGTGCATAACCACCCTGCTTGCTCCATGCGCTTCGTCCGCCACAGCTACTGCCATTTCGCGCAGCACTAAATGGGCATGCACATACACCTGAATATGAGACGATTGAATCCTCGATAATGCGCTGGCGAATGTGATCATCGTTTTGCTTTGATGTCTTCGCTTGAGACGCACCAACCCAAAATATTGTCAGGACGATAACCAGACTAAAAACGATTCTGTTGTTATTCACGATTTCCTCCAGAAGTGAGGACGATAATTTAACGCAGTCCAATTCATCTCAATCCTGTGAACAACAGACTATTGTGTGCCTAATCCTGGAAATGTAACCCTCCAGTTATTAAATGAATATCAGTACTATCATCTAAATTATATCTAAATATTAGAATAAAAACCTATATACTTCTTCTTTATACATATAGATTGTCGCAAACCTTCATCGATGTACAATTCTCAAACCCAGAGCACAGTGAGTTTGTCATCTCAGATAATGACATCACGTTTTATAGCGTTGCTTGCCTGAGGTTGGTTTTAGGATTCACGCTAAGCTTTATTCATTATGGGAGAAGGTCGTGGAACAAAAAAGAAAAGATAAAGTTATTGAGAAGTAATTTAAACAATGAATATGGCCAGCTGTAGTTGTTGATCGTACAACTCTATACGTAATGAACCTTAATTCTGGCTTGATATTTATAATTGCAATGCTGGATAGCAACCCCTTAATCATGGAATAAATTCAGGAATGCTGGCTTTTTCATTCTATCAGCCAGTACAGGCAAAACGGGTGAAACAGTATTGTGACATTTACTCATGGCCTTCGATCAGGGCTGAGTAATTCTATAAAGTTGGTTTTTTATGATAGTAAAATATACTAATCGGATAATTTCCTGCGTGAGTGCAGCCCTTGTTTTTTTGTTATTTTCGCCATCAACTTTCGCTACACCGGTTATTGGCATCGGCAGTATGTATGATGTCCTGACGCCAGGAATGCAAAGTATGACTAAAAGAATATATAACACAGGTGACTCCACCGCATTTGTTCGGGTTGAGATTCTTGAAATACATCCTGAGCGACAGGATAAAAATAATGAGTTACCACAAAAAGAGGTATCCGGAAAAACACTGGAACGTGAGAGACTTATTGTGACACCACAGCGCCTTATTATTCCCCCATCAGGATTTCAGAGTGTCCGTATGCTCTGGCCTGGTGAGCGTAACAGTGAGCGATATTTTCGCATCAGATTCATCCCTGTTATGCCAGAGAGCGACGATGGCTTTGGACTTGATAAGAAAGCAGTGAGTGAATACCGTAAAGAAAACCTGCAGGCAGGACTTAATGTCCTCACCGGGTACGGAACTATTCTAATCGTCCAACCGGAAAAGCCTTTATTTAATACCGTGATACACGATGCGGCGCCAGACTCTTTATCAGTGCGAAATAACGGCAACGCTACGGTGTCACTGGATGCAATACGCCAATGTAAATTTGCGAATACGGATTGTGGTTCCGTAACACGAGAATTCATTCTTCCTGGCCGAACACACGATGTGAAACGGAAGGCAGGATATAAAACGAATTTCACTCTTATTGAGGGAAGCAACAAACGGAATTTGAGTTATTAATTCCGTAAATATCTTCAGGCGAAAGTTTGCCTGTAATTAAAGACCACTTAAAACATTAGGATATTATTAAACATGAAACGCAACCTTTCTATTCTTAAAAAATCCTTTTCTACCGCACTAATTTCCTGTGCAATTTTAGGCGGCGCAGTTGCGCATGCAGCTGACAGCCAAAGCTATACCATCAATTTATCTGCAACTGTTCCTTCAGATACTTTTCAGGTGATCCCTGTTGATTCTGGCTGGATTAACCAGACACAGGATATGGCTTACGACATTTCTACCAGCAAACTTAAAGTCTTTGAGAAAGAGTTTCAGTATAAAAATACCAATGGTGGTATTCAGGCAACACTGACCGGAAACCTCAACTCTGATGGTAAACCGCAGCTATCTAATGGAACAGATGTTATTCCTCTGGCTGTGACATTTAATGGTGTAACCCTTAGCAAAACAGCTACAACTGTTGTTACCAATGAAGATGCCAAAGCCGGTGGTCGAACAATGTTAAAAATCTCTCAGGCTGATGAGAAGGCTCTTGATATGAGTGGTTCGTTCACTGGTTCAGTTGCAATGGTCTTTGAACCTGCTGTCGTTACGCCAGAGTCCTGATAAATATGAGTTAAATATTTCATTGAGCACACCAGATGAGGGCCGCCACAGGATTGTGGCGGTTTTTTATGAAAAAGACTCTTTTTGCACTTATTTTACTTCCGCTTATATCCCATGCTGATGATATGATGCTGGCCGCAAATATGCGGAAATTACCTGAAGATTTCCGCCGGTACTTCTACAACTCTGAGATTATTGTTCAGGTCTATCTGAATGACAGCCGGTTATTTGATGCGGCGGTTGCCTTAAAAGAAAATGGAAATATTCGTCTGCTGCGTATAATCGATGACGCTCAGGATACTGACCCGGAAATTCAGACGCTATGGCGTGATTTACTTGCAAAAGGCGTATCGATTGGTAAATGCGAGAAAAACTGTCCATCCGGCCTGATGGCGGTGCAGTACAAACTTGATAATTCTGTGCTGAAACTTTATACCCAGAATTATGAGACAGCCCGTGCCAGAAGCACATACATTTCCATGCCGGAAGAAACACCCGGTGGAATAATTATGTATAACGATGCATCGGTTACAACCTCGGAGGCATCACGAAGCTGGGGCATAAATTCATCGCTCACTTCATCTCTTGCTAACTGGAGCCAGAAAGCATCCTTTCAGTCATCCGGAACGAACGGTAAATATAACTATAGTAGTTCTAGTCTTTATGAACTCTACACGCAAAAAGAACTTCAGGGCAGTTTTATTCGCCTGGGCTTTTTTACTCCAGACAATGATACCGGTAATGTACAGACATCCGGATTCGGTTACGACACCGTAGTCGGTGCAATGTGGGGAACTTCAGATACACTCCTGGTCAGTACGGACAGTGTCAGCGCCTGGCCTGTTTATGTGACTGGACGTAATCGATCCATCGCAGAAGTCTGGCGTGATAATCGCCTGATTCATACCCAGGAATTACAGGCTGGTGTGCAGGCGCTGGACACCCGTCAGTTGCCTGGTGGCATTTACGATATAACCATTAAAATCATTGAAAATGGGCAAACCGTCGATACTCAGCAGGCGCAGATCTACAAACCTCAGGGATGGAGCGACCCAAACCGACGCTGGCGTATGAATCTCTGGAGTGGCCAGCACAGAACCCTGGCTTCTGGAAAGGGTCGCGTACGAGACGATAACCCTTATGCCGTTGGGGGTGGCATTGATGTGCTGGCACACCCCCGTGCTGTTCTGGGCATTAGCGGAGCGGCGACAGATAAGGAAAATCAGGTCAGAACACGGGCGAATATAACGCTATCCCCTGATGACACTCTTTTTGCCCAATACACGCTGGGAAACACAGAATATCAAACGAACCAAAATACCGACATTCGCTATTATCGCAATATCTCCGGTGGCAGTTCTGCCAGCATATTCTGGCGCTCAACAACGTCAGATATCTATGGGCACAGAACGTCATCACGCCAGCAGGGCGATACATGGGGAAGCACCCTTTCGCTCCGGCTTCCCTGGTCAACATCCGTCATTGTTAACGGGCAATATATGGATACTGTCTGGCGCCGCGGATTGGGTGCCGATATATCACTGACCACGCTGGCCTCTCTGTCCGGACATGACATAAATTATCGGGTCAGCGCATACGACCGCCCCGGCTTTAATGACAATCGTCGCGACCATGGTATTTCATTTGGTGTCAGCATCTCACTGGCACCGGCGGCACGGCACATCCTGTCAACTGAAACAGGCATGAACCAGAACCATGGGTATTCCAGTCTGAACTATCAGTGGCAGCCCGGAGAGGACAGTAGCATCCGCACTCTCGGAGGCGGCGTCTCATACAGTCAGCTAAATACCGTCATCAGCGGCAATGCCTCAGTTGATACGCCGTACGTTAGCGGAGATGGTTACGTTCAACATAATACTCAGGGTAATACCAACGTAGCGGGCGGTAATCTGAGCCAGGTTCTGGTTATTGGCGGAGGCAAAATGGCGTCTGTCAACGGAAGTAAAAGTCGTAGCATGGAGTCCGCCCTGATTGTCGACGTGGACTCAGATGATGACACGACGAATATCCTGGCTTCAGGCCGGATGGCTGAGACGCGGTTGAAAGTGGGTCGTAATATTGTACCGGCAGAGTTGTGGAAAAAAGATAACGTCCAGTTTACTGCCAGTGGCGGTGATGCTGTACAGGTCTCACCAGCCTTCGACAGTGTGCAGATGCAACGTGGCAGCGTGAAATACATAAAAGTAAAGGCAGTGAAGACCTTCACTCTCGTAGGGATGCTGCAGGACGAAAATGGCAATGTCCTGAGAAACCGCTATGTGAACACTGATGTAGCCAGTGGCGTGATAAACGCTGAGGGAGTACTGACACTGGACTCCGGAACAGAGAACAGAAAACTTAAGATCAGGGCCGAAGAAGGTTTACCCGCAATGCAGTGTGACCTCCCGACCGGAATCGACACAAATAAAAAAGTGCAATTCATCAGCGCAATAAAATGCCGGGCTATCGACACGGGAGACAAAAAATGAAGAGCGTAATATTACGGTTTTTGATGAGCACCCTGCTGCTTGCCGGCTGTGCATCGGCCAACGCCGCAACAATGGATATCTCAGCATCGTTTTCACCTTCAATGGATAATCCGGAAAATAATGCGTTCACGAATACCACACCGCAAAGTGGATATTGTGTCACAGTGCCAGAAAGCTGTGTCGACGGGACAAAAAGTCTGGTGACTGGACTGACACTTACCCCATCCAGAGGGCTGACACCACAGGATGACAAAAGAGAGAGTCTTTTTTTTAAATGGCCCTCGGCTACCCGGAAGATAATGGTTACAAATATAGAAACGGGAAACACGCAGGAGGTGAATTTCAGGGTATCGTCGTTTAGTGGTCGTTATACTGCCAATAGTGACTCAGGAGTATACAATTGGGGTCGGGGAGACGCTGCTTTCAGTCGATATCCTGATGGCGGTTGCAGTAGTTTACATCCAGGTTGGGCCGGTAATCTTACGCTGGCATGGTTATGGAGCGTCCCAGAAGGAAATTCCGGGTGTTATAAAATAAGCAGTGTTGAACGCCCGGTTGGCGATAGTAAATTCATAAATAAAGTCGATGAGCTAAGTTTTGGATATGACCTCAAAGCCCCAGATCCATTGAAAATGGAATCCGGAATTTATACTGGAAGGCTAGCCCTACGTGTCGGACCTGGAGGCGATATCGATTTCGGTGACAACTTTCAGGCATCAGACAACGAACTCGATATCAATTTTACACTGACCGTGAATCATGAACTCAAACTGACAACGACACCCGAAAACCGGGCAGTGTCCCTGCAGCCCTGTGCGCCCGGCCGCATCTGTAGTGAAGAGGAAGGTTCTGCAAACTGGGAGCGCTGGATGGTGAACCGTATCACTCCTGAACTGACCGGAAAAAGTAACTTTAATCTTTCAAGCTCTGGCGAATTTACGGTTTATCTCCAATGCGAGCAGCAGAGCGGTTCAGACTGCGCCCTTAAAAGCGACAACACGCCTTCGCAGACCGTGCCCGTCCGGACCCTTCTGACCCTGCCGGAGAATATTATTGATCGTTCAACAGGCTCAACCGTGTCAAAACGGCGACTGACCGCAGGGAAAGATTTAACAAAAAACGTATTCACAACAAAAAGCTTTGGTGAGAACAGAGCTGGAAGCATCGAATTTCTGGTAGGGCAAAAAGACGTTGATACCATGCTAAAAACCCGCCCGGATACGTATCGTGGTGCTGTAACAGTCATCTTTGATCCGGATATTTATTAAAATCAATCTGGCAATGCCGCTGTTTTTATCATGTTGATGGATTAAAAGGCGCTGAAACAGAACGTTTCCGTTGCGGGCAATCAGTTCGCAACGGGAATAATCACGACATCAACGTTTTATCATGACTCTTCACCACAACGATAAAAATGCAGTTAGTAATTCACTTATGTATAGCGCAGTAACTGGCTGATACGCATTCAGAGTGAATGCAGTTCATCCTGTACGGGTTATTCAGTCATCAACAATGGGGCCTGCCCTGCTCCAGGGTTTAAGGGCATGCCTGTATAGGCCAGGTGTCTGTTTTCGGTTCATGGTCTGACTAAACGACATAAAAAATCCGGAAACGAAATGCTTCCGGATTTTTATACAGTTGCTGGATTGTTTAATCGCCAATTATCAAAACGGCATCAACCCGTTTAGTGACTTGCCGGTCAGGTAAAGCACGATACTGATTAAATCCGCACGCGCAGCGCTGCCTCAATCCTGTCAGCAATTCGGGTGACTAAGTAGGCAATTACCATGTAGAACACCACCGCAATCAGGAAAGCTTCGAGATAATAGAAGTTCAGTGCTGCCGTCAATTGTGCCTGAGCAAAGATATCGACTACTTCGATGGCAAATGCCAGCGACAGCGCTTTCATGATCACCATAAAAGCATTTGCCAGATCGGGAATCGCCGCGACGATAATCTGCGGGAACATCACCCGGCGAAACAGCTGTCCGCCGCTGTAACCGAGTGACAGGGCGGCATCCGACTGGCCGTTGTCAAACGAGTTCAGTGCCCCTTTCCACACTTCAGCCTGGAATGCTGCGACGCAGGCGCTTAACGCCACGATTATGATCACCCAGTTCGGCAGCGAGTGTGCATTGACTTCCACGCCCAGTAACGTGGCAACAAAGTGCAGCGCCGGAGGCAAGCCGTAATAGGCGAGGAAAATGACCACTACCATCGGCACACCTTTGAAGGCGATTTTGTAGATAATCACCAGCTGGCGCAGCACCGGCATGCGGCGATGCTCAATAAAGGCAAACAGCCCGCCCAGTAGTGTCGAACAGATAAAAACTGTAACAGCCATCAACAGCGTCACTGGCACCGCATCAAGAATGCTCCAGAAGTCCGGCAGCAAAACCTCAGCATCAAACATGGTTTTTCTTCCTCACTCAAACGCTGGTGGTGAACTTCACGCGCGCAGCAGACTTCGAGCTGTATTTCGCATGACGTTGTTCAAAGAAGCGGATAACCAGCCATGCGACGCCGCACAGCAGCGAATAAAGTACGGCCAGCACGAGATAGGTGCCGAACTGATACTGGTTGTAATCGCGTTCCATAATCAGGTGCGCGGTCGCCATCACATCTGCTGCACCGATGTACATCACCAGTGCCACGTTGTGAATCAGATAGATGATTGCATTACCGTAACCCGGCAGCGCAAAGTGCACCGCCTGCGGGCCAACGACACGCAGCATTTTCTGGCGGAAACTGTAACCAAGGCTGTCGGTGGCATCGTGCTGACCACGTTCAACCGCGAGGTAAGCCGGGCGCATCACTTCCGATAAATAACCGCCGTGATACAGGCTCAGACCAATCATTGCCGCCACGTTGGCCGTGAAGAAGTCGTTAAAGCCAAAGTTATCGGTGATCAGTGGCATGCCGTAGAAAGCCACAAACAGCTGCAATACAACGGGCACGCTGCGGGCATAAGAAACGTAGAGATCGGCCAGCTGGCTGAGCACGGGAATACGGCGCACGCGGAAAAAGGTCGCGATCAGCGCCAGAAAAAACCCGACAATCATCGCCACAAACATGATGCCGAGCGTTAAAGGCAGTGCCGACAGCAGTTCTGGAATCATGGAGGAAAGATTCACGGTTAAACACTCCTGCTAATAAGGACAGCATGCGCCCGGCTCATCGCCGGACGCAGTGAATCTATTACTTCATGTATTTGGAGACGTCTTCGCCAAACCACTTTTGCGCCAGCTTATCCAGCGTGCCGTCCGCCTTCAGCTCTTTCAGCGTTTTCGTGATGTCATCATTCAGTGCCTGATTCTGAGCAGAGCGGTGGATCAGAACATAGGTATTGTTAATGACCACCGGCTCACTGGCTTTGATTGCCAGCTTCTGGTTGTCGATTACTGTTTGCTCACCGAGGTTTGAAGGCAGGATGAGTGCGTCATATTTACCGTTCTGTACTTCTTTCAGACGATCCGGATAAGGCACCCCGGCGCTGGACGCTTTGATGGTGATCTTGTCGTTCGGGTTATCCTGCTGCCACTGGGTGACGAACTTATACACGCCCCCACCTGCGGTGACAGGCACGATCTTCTTGCCGACCAAATCTTTCATACCATTGATATTGCTATCGCTGCGGCTGTAGATCTTCATCAGGCTGGCACCGATTGGCGCATCAGGTATCAGGAACTGTTTGCTGCGCGCAGGCGCTTTATAGTATCCGCCGGTGGCCATGTCATATTTGCCGGTTACCAGGCCGGTTTCCTGTGCGATATCCGCCGCACCTTCCATCACAAATTTGTACTGTGGCAGTTTCGCGTTGATGGCTTTCAGCACGTCCGGCTCGTATCCCTCGGGTTCGTGACCAATTGCGCCCCATGACAGCGGCTTGGATTCTGCAGCGGTGGCGATTTTGATAGTACGAACGGCGTCAGCAAAGCTGTTACCGCTGATCAGGGCCAGTGCGATGATGCCAGGCGCGGCCAGGCGACGTAATGTGGTTTTGATTGCAGGCATGTTTTTGATTCCTTTAATTATTAGAATACTTTTTCTGAGTTGAGGAACTGGGCAAGGCGCGGCAGCGTTGGGTTATCAAACATCTCTGCTGGCGTCCCCTGCGCCGCCACCACACCCTGATCCATAAACACGATGCGATTCGAAATGCTTTTCGCAAACTGCATTTCGTGCGTCACCAGCAGCGAGGTAATGCCGGATGACGCCACATCTTTAATCACTTTAAGCACTTCACCCACCAGCTCAGGATCGAGCGATGAGGTCGGTTCATCAAACAGCATCACATCCGGACGCACCGCCAACGCACGGGCGATACCGGTCCGCTGTAACTGGCCGCCCGATAACTGCGATGGATAGTGATCGAGCCGGGTTCCCAGGCCTACGCGTTCCAGCTCCTGCACGGCGATGTCGCGCGCTTGCTGTTTGGTTTTACGCTGGATAACAATCAACGGATCCATCACATTTTCCAGCACCGTCATATTTTTAAACACGTTAAACTGCTGAAACACCATGGCAGTGCGCAGACGGATAGCCTGAATCGCTGCTTTGTCGGGTGACTGATAATCCATGCGGATCTGGTCGAGTTGAATCGTCCCCGCTGACGGCTTCGCCAGGTAGTTAATGCAGCGCAGCAGCGTAGTTTTCCCCGTACCACTTGGCCCAATGATCGAAACCACATCGCCGCGTTTTACTGACAGATCGACACCTTTCAGAATCGGGTTACTTCCGTACGCGAGCGTAATATTGTTGAGTTCTAACATCCGGTGCAGCCCTTATTTGTTCAGGTCAGCATGGCCAAGCACATGCATCAGACGGTTGGCCCAGCCAAAGATGGCGATAGCGTGGATCAGATCGATAATCTCCTGATCGTTCATGCCGACGGCGCGAAGTGCGGCAACATCTTCCGGCGTGGCTTCAGACGGTGTGACCGATAAACGACGCGCAAAGTGATAAATAGCCGCGTCGCGTTCACCCAGCACGTCCGCACGGTCGAAATAGATGGCACTGACCACGGCGTCGCTGTCGGCCAGCTGTGCATGACGGCGCGCATGCACCACCGCACAGTAGCGGCAACCGTTAACAATGGAAGCACCCAGTGCGCCAAGTTCACGATCCGCGCGGTTCAGACCACCGTCAACATACATAATGGCGTTGAATAAACCGGTACGCGCAGTGTAGCTCTCTGGATCGTGTACCAGCGTGCGCACATACTCTGAGATCTTCTTGTTGGACGGCGTCACTTTCATCGCATCAAGCTGTGCCGGCGTTGCCTGTTCAACCTCTACGGGTGTGATATAGGGATGCCAGTGCAGCGGCTTGAGATTAACCGACGGAATCATGCGGACCTCATCAGACGTAAGCCAGCCGCGACCCGCGTCTGGAAGTTAAGAAAGGCGATCAGTTCAGAGAGCGCGACAATTTGCGGGTTGCTCAAGCCGGCCTGCTCCAGCAGGCGAATGTGCTGTTCAGTCGCCTGAATCGGGTGCTGTGTCACCATGTCAGCATGGCGTGCAATCGATGCCAGCGGTTCCTCATGCACAGGATTACCGGCCGCGAGCGCCAGTAACGCGTCAGACGGGTTCAACACTGCCAGCTGTGCATGATAATCGCGTTGCAGCGGTTCATCCGCGTTCAAGACCGCCATACGTTGCGCCAGCGCCAGACGGAGAACCGCAGGCAAACCCTGTTCGTCTTCCGGCGTTAACACTGACAGACGGCACGCTTCTGCACCCTCAACAAATTCGGGACGCAGGCGGCGCGTCTGATACAACGCTTCTTCGGGTACTAATCCGGCTGCCTGATCAATAACGTCGCTCACAACGCGTTCTCCTGTTTTAGTCGCGGGGTTGAATCTACCCATTCATCGCCCAGTAATTCCGGGGTGTTAAAAGCCTGTAAGTTGGCATAGTGCTGCCCGACGTCATCGGCGAACAGTGAAGCAGCAATGCCGCGCACCAGGCGTTCCGCTCCCGCGCTCACTGCGGGAATATCGCCAGAAACTTTGCCGTGCGTCAGCATCGCAGCATCATTGAAACAGTGAATGTGTGCCAGTATCGGGCAGGCACCCGGCGTCAATTCGCGGAATTCAAACGAAGGACCGAGATCCGGCGCTTCCAGCAGGCTGTGTCGTGCAGTCCCCATTTCCGGCTGATAGCGACCGTCGGACCAGCTACGAATATGCGGCGCAATAGCAGCAAACTCCGGACGGCCGTGGAAATCGTTGGTGAAGCCGGTGGCGGCGATCAGGAAGTCGTAGCGCAATACGCCCTGGGTCGTTTCGATCAGCAAGCCATCGGCTTCCTGCTTAACGGCCTTGATGGCGCAGTCGAGGAAGAAACGTGCATTGTCATGACGGGATACACGCAGGGTTGAAGCACGTGGCGGCGGCGTTTGCGTCGCGGCGGTGTAATCGACAAACTTCCACTTCCAGACGTCGGGGAGTTGATACATGCCATGCACCACGCCCTGACTGCCAATGCCCGTCATCTTGTTAATGCGCGGCATTTCTTTACGTCGGATCAGCAGATCGACTGTGGCAGCGCCCTGCTCCAGAGCGGTGGCAGCGTTATCCATCGACGATGCGCCTGCGCCAATCACCGCGACGCGTTTGCCCTGTAATGCGGCAAAATTGATGTTATCGGCGGAGTGTGCCCAGAACTGGCGATCGATACCTTGCAGGAAATCTGGGACGGCAAAACCACCGAGTCCTGAACGCCCGGTAGCCAGCACCAATCGGCGTGTGTAGACGCGCCCGGTTTCGGCACCGTCCAGATCGAGCGCAATGAGATCCCCGGCCTGCGCGATATGGGTGACACGCACGTTGTTCTGCACCGGCAGATTCAATACCCTGCGGTACCAAATCAGGTAATCCATCCACTGCGCTTTAGGAATTTTGTCCAGTGCTTCCCATGCTTCATTCCCCCACTGTGCCGTGAACCATGCACGGAAGGTCAGCTGCGCGAGACCCAGAGCCGGACCGTGAAGCGTTTTCGGCGAGCGCAGCGTTTCCATGCGCGCAAAAGTAACCCAAGGCCCTTCCAGCCCTGCGGGCGCAGCGTCATAGGCCACCACATTGCTAATGCCGGTGAACTGTAATTTAGCGAGCGCTGCCAGACCGCACATGCCCGCACCAATCACCACTACATCGCGAACGGGTGCGCTCTGATAAGTCCGTTCCGGTACCCATGATTTGGCAGGCAGCTCCAGAAACTCCAGATCCTGCTGAAGCTGAGCTTCCAGCGCATCAAGACCTTTGGCGACAAATGTCATAAAGCAATCCCCTGGTGTCAGCGATCGCATGAGAGCGAGCGAAAACGGTCAATGTGCGTCAATGAGACGGCCTTTGATTATCTTCAAAACACATAATAGGCGGCTAACAATCATTAAAACGCATAGTAAGAACTAAGTTTTCGCATAATCCTCTTGCCCTAATTCAGAGTCAATAACTCCGCTCAGGATTCGACCAATGGATTTCTTATATCTTATGCTGAAAAAGCTATAAGCATTGAATATGAAGGGGTTTTTTATAAATGGGTGTCTGGTTCTGCCTTAATACCTGCAGTAAAAACGATCTCTATATCGCAGCCTTCCACTTGATAGTGACGTTAAAACGAAAACCGTTATTAATCCTGATTGATGATTCGCATAATGCGAGGGTGTTCACTGGCAGTCAGACGTTTAAATCCAGGCAGCAACTGCGCGGCGGCATCTGCCAGCGCCTCCACCAGCGCCTGCGCCGCGCTGGAAAGCTGGCGGCCCTGAGGCGTGATCACACCAAAAAAGTAAGGGATATCTTCCTGAAGCGGGCGGATCGCCACACCGGCCAGCGGCATGCCCCAGCCTGTAACCGGTTCGAGGATCGCTACACCTAATCCAGCCCGCACGCAGCCCAGAATATTCGCCGACGAATTGGTTTCGATAGTTTCCAGCAGCGGCGCTTTGACCTTCTTCAGCGCTTTATCATAGCGGCCACGCAAACGCTGCGGACTCCAGGGGGCAATTAAACGGCGGCCTGCTAACTGACTCAGCGATAGCGTACTGTTCAATGCCAGCTCATCTTTTTCCGGCAGCGCGACCACGCACTGCGACTGTCCAATCCAGTGCAACTCAACCGCGTGATGTTCTAGAGGCAAACTGCACAAACCGATGTCAGCCTCTGCGGTGATCACCGCATGCGCCGTCTGAACGGCGGATTCACTGATGATTTGCACTTTGTTTTGCAGATTCAGCGCAGCCAGTGCCTGTGGCAATAAGCCGGCAGCCAGCGCGGGCGTAGCCGCAATACTGAGCGGGCGATGCTGCTGATGCGCAATTTCCTGAGCACGCAAGCGTATCTGCTGTAATGACAGCAGCGCTTTTTGCACATACTGATGCAGCTGCAACGCCTCTTCTGAGGGATGAATGCGCGGACCATTACGAATAAACAGTGGGTAACCCAGCGACTGCTCCAGCTCCTGAATCAGACGGGAAACGGCGGGTTGTGAGCGGTTTAGCACTTTGGCTGCCGCGGTGACGCTGCCCGCAGAGATTACCGCCGAGAAGGCTTCCAGCTGACGCAGATCGAGGTCATTTAACAAAGTCATCGCGAGGATTCTTCCCTAAGTCATTGATCGTTCCCGATAAACACACGGGAAAAAATCCATCATAGAGAGAGTTTGTCAAATTAGCCATAACGACAAAAATCGTATGGCAGTTGCCGATTCGTCACGGCGTGTATCCGGCGACTAAATGCAGGGGCAAGCTCAGCGATTTCTTCCTGCACGCCTGGCGGCATCTCTTTGCAAATTGAACCGTCTTATATCTGACACCCCTACTCCTTGCGGCAGTCGTCTTTGAAATTGCGTCGGGTACCGGGTTATCGGCTTTAAACGTTGGCAGATCGTTTAATAACGGCAATGCGTTTTCAGGGTTCTGCTGGTTATTTATTTTAATGGGCACCATCTGATATTAATCATCACGACACTTTCAGGTCACAGGCCAGAAATTTGAATACGGTGTGCATATGTTCAATTCTGATAAGGTAAAAGATCTTTTAAAAAAACGTCCTTTATCGATCCAGCCGCAGACTACCCTCTCGTCGGTGCATTCAAGCACAATCATTTTTTTTCTTCTGTTTCGTCGACGAACAATGGTGCCAACCGCAATCATGCGGATGCCTTAACCGAGAGTTGCCCGGCTTTATTATAATTTTCCGCCAGTATCGTCCTGACAATAAAATCGTTAGTGCTTTGAAGTTCTTTTATCTCAGGCTGAAGTTTTCCATAAATCCTCATGCCCTCCAGCATCATAAAAATGCTTTGAGCCATGACCCTGGCATGTTCATCCTGCCGAAAGATACCCTCCTGCTGACCTCTTACTAATATCCATTCTAATTCATTGATAATATTATTGAATTTAGAAGATACTTTTGATTTTACCTCTTCGTCCCCAGGTAAAAGCTCACTGGCTGCTGCAATAGTAAAGCAGCCTTTCTCTCCCAAAGGAGCAGATGATAGCTGGGCCACAAATTCAAGCATTTCTCGCAGCGCTGCCTCAGGCGACATTTCTGCATTTCGCTTTGCCGTTCTTGAATTGCCATCCTCCATGTAGCGCTGTAATGCAGCAAGGTATATAGCGCGCTTATCCGGATAAAGCTTATAAATACTGGCACTCGCCAGGCCTGAGGCTTTCATGAGGTCAGCCATCGATGTCGCCTGGTATCCGTTTCGCCAGAAACATTCAAGTGCTGTATTGAGAAACACGTCTGGATCGAACTCTCTCGGTCTTCCCGCAGCTGCTTTCATAGGGCTCTCCTCTGTGAACAGGAGCATTGTAGATCGACCAATCTACAATTGAAAGGTTTTGAGTGGACTCTGCGTCCATCACTATGAATTTAAGCAATCGCGAGACCGCTATTATCACTGACAGAAGTAAACTCAATCACAGCGGTGCATGAGGCACAGGAATATGTAATCAATAAACATGAATCTGACCCTTACAATTCGCCTGATGCAAGGGCTGTTGAAGCGGTCCGCCATCAATCAGGCGCGTGCGCGTTAACTGATGGCAGACTGACTATAATCACTGGCTGTTATGCTCAGAGCACGCAGCCACGATCATTAATGAGAGTTGTTATCCGATATTTTCAGCTGCGACCTGGCATTATAAAAACGTCGGTAAGATAAGTAGACCGCAATGATTGTTGACAGGCTGGCGGTTCCAATCAGCATGAACGTCACCATAATCTGATACTTAATTGCTTTGAGCGGATCGATTCCTGCGAAGATCAATCCTGACATCATCCCAGGAAGGCTGACCAGTCCGACCGTTTTGGCCGCATCTACCGTGGGGATCAGAGCTGTACGAATGCTGTCAGCAATAATACGGCCCGACGACAACTTCACTGATGCGCCCAGGCTCAGCATCTCCATAATTTTCTGGTGATTATCGCTGAAACGCTGGTTCAGATTGCTGTAACAGAGCCCTACCGCGACCATGGCATTACCGGCAATCATGCCTGAGATGGGAATGACCTGCATCGGCACAAAGGCGATTGCGCCGCTAAGCACCAGAATCGTCAGTGTGATGACGGTGCCACTGAAAATAGCGACAAAAGATATCGCAAAGGCGTTATCGATATTCCGACCGCGCTTGCGTGCATTGATTGCGGCATTTACGCAGATAAACAACACCATCACTACCGTCAGCCAGCTGTTATTAACGTCGAAAATTGACTTCAGCACGAAGCCAACAATAATCAGCTGGATAATCGCCCGGCATACACTCCAGATAATATCTTTGCTCATGCCGAGCTTTTCTTTCTGACTGATTAGCAAAGCAATGACGACCAGCGTCAATGAGAGCAACAGTGAGGTGTCACTAATATTATGTTGATTCACGCTGATGCTCCTCTTCGGGCGCTGCCAGACGAAGCGCATTCCCGGCCTGCTGAATGTCATTTACATCGTGACTGATACGCACCACCGCCACCTTGTCTTCAACTGAAATTCTGTTAATCAATGAAAGCACCGCCAGCCTGTTTACGTCATCAAGGGCGCTGGTGACTTCATCCAGTAGCAAAATATCCGGCATAAACTGCAGATTACGAAGCAGCCCGATACGCTGCTTTTCCCCACCGGAGAGCTGTTCAACAGATTTATTCAGCATATCGGGTGAGAGATTGACACTCTCAAGGTGAGCAACAAGCCTTTCCCGATGCGGTTTCTGGCGCCGGATCTGCCAGGGAAGCGCGAGGTTGTCGTAAACCGTCTGACCAAACAGCTGCGGTGTCTGAAAACAGTACGAGACCTGCTGGCGATACGCCTCTGCGTCCAGGGTGGTGATGTCGTGGTTTTTGAAGAAGAGTTGCCCGGAATCTGGCGTAATGAGGGAAGCCATAATTTTTAAAAGTGTGCTTTTTCCACTGCCAGAAGGGCCGGTCAGTAATACGCAATCGCCCTGATGTAACTGCAGAGATACCGGTCGTAGTAGCTGACGATCTCCGACTGAAAAAGTGACCTCCTGCACATCGAGCAGGGGCAAAACTCTGTCCATATTTACGCCTCAGGACCTTAAGAGAAAGTGGCAGGATTTTTGCGTCAGACGGAATCAGACACTGCCTTTCATGGGCCGGATACACGTGGTGTGCTTTGCCGCCCATTTACAGCGCGAATGGCGGGTTAAGCGCATCGGACTGCGAGACATAAGAGTAGTCATTTCAGAACGGCTAATCATCTTCTGAGTTAAAAATGAGTGGATTGAAACAGCTGTGGGTCGTTCCTCCGCAAAAAGCACGAGGGTCAGACAAAGGTGGCTGACCCGCTGCGGCAATTATTTGTTTTCCCAGTGGGTAGAAACGGGGTTTGTGACCGTATTCATTTCCTGTGTATAGGTGCCGTTCTGCTGTGCGATGGCCTCGCCGGTGTCGACAATCGCGTTCTGAATGAAAACGTTCTGCTTTTCACTTTTGATAAAAGTTAACTGGTGAAAGGCCGTTTTATTCCCCCAGTCAGCAGAAGGCAGAGAGATAAAACGCACGGTGAACGTTTCATCATCAAACTTGCCCTGCATAACGTAAACGCCGTAGTGGTTTTCGCCCTGAGAAATGATCTTATAGGTGCCATTGTCGTAATAATAGATCTCAGCGTCCGGAAACGGCTTTTTGTCATACATTTTGCGGTAGTGCAGCACCTGTTTGATGGTGGGCTGCCCGAAACTGACAGTCAGGTTTTTACCATCCGCTGAGGTCGTCAGACCTTCAGCATGAACACTACTCATCAGCATTAACAGGCTGGTTGTAACCATTGCAGTTGCTTTCACTCTCTTTCTCCTGATCGGATCACGGGAACAACAAACGTATAACACGACAGAACTTACACGGCAGTGCGTGTCGGTTGAAGAGGCAGATAACACCTCATTACACATTGTTATAATCACTTAAGGTGACCAGGTTGTTACAGAATGACAGCTCCGCAAATGATGCCAGGCTGTCACTGGATTTAATTCAGTAAACCAGCCCCGACATTCACCGATAAACCCAGAATAGCCAGATTGAAAATAAAGGAGATAACAGATTGCAGTAATGCGAGTTTACGCATCTCTGTGGTTCCGGTGGCAACGTCCGCAGTTTGTGACGCAACCGCGATGGTGAATGAAAAGTAGAGGAAATCCCAGTAGCCCGGATCCGTCGTTTTATCGGGGAATATCAACGGACTCACATGTTCACTCCGGTTAAGGTAGTGCTGATGAGCATAGTGCATCGCAAATGAGCTGGGCAACATGGCCCAGGATGCGATCAATGTCATTGCTGTCAGCAACAAATGCAGGAGTCGTGGTGTGCCGGTCAATCCTTTCAGGGTAGGGAGTTCACTCAGAATAGCCACAATACTGACCATACACGCCACAATCACGATTCCCAGCACCAGCGCGGCACTCTGATCCTGCAGCTGAGCAATACGCTTAATTCCTGTTGCATCGGTTCGCAGCATGCGAACCCAGAGAATGCAGAGATAGAGCCAGGCCCACACATTCCAGCTAATCAACAAACGCTGCATCTGACCCAACTGAGCAGAGAGTAAAAAGTAGCACATTAAACCGGCAGCAACAGAGAGCACCAGACGCAAACGGGCATACAACGTGGAGGTTAAAGATGTCGGCATCGTAAAGCCATTATGGTTTAGTCAGAATGATATCCACTTTAGCTAAAACCGGGTAAAAATTATAAATAAAGAATCAATACTTACACTTTTTAAGTACCCGCCAGGTTCGATTCCAGAACGTGAAATGTGTAAAAAGCGCAGCGAATCACTTATGCAGTAAAGTCTGCGGGTATTGAGAGGATGAATAATCTAACGGTGTTTGTTCCATCAGGTATGGCTGCCGCTTTAGCAGTAGTTTTTTGGTGAATTATCTATTTCGCCTTTGCGATAAAAACAGATGTTAATAATTCTCAATTACGCCAACCTGAGGGCAGTGAAAATAAATCTCCACCCTCTTTATTTTTATGGCGATTTCCAGCTCAATCAGGGTAATAACCAGATCGCCAGGCAATATCTGGAAAAAGCACTCAAAGCAGCGCCGCGTCCAGGGCGGGAAATCGCTGACAATGGACGGCATGCCGATATTGAACGTGATCTCAGCAAGCTTGATTGAGGTTTTTTAACGATGGCCCGCCGGTTCCCTCGTTGACTTTCGCCCCGCGTCTATACTTTTTCGAGGGCGACTATTCGAGAGCCAATGACGTCATGATTTACAGATTGAGTGCCTGCTGCGGCCTGCTTTAAAACGTTAACGTCTGACACAAGAGGGATAAACGGTTGATACATGGAGAATCGCACAAAATTTCGCGATCTGGCTGGCTGCGAGCAGCCGTGCTGGGTGCCAATGATGGCATTGTTTCGACGGCAAGCCTTCTCACCGGTGTCGCTGCTGCTAACAGCGCTTTTAATAGTCTGCTTCTGACAGGCGTAGCCGGCGTGGTGGCCGGTGCCATGTCTATGGCGACAGGTGAGTACGTTTCTGTTTCCTCACAGGCTGACACCGAGCGCGCCGCTATTGCCGAAGAACAGGCCGAACTGGAAAGCAACTATCAGGCTGAAACACACGAGCTGGCAGCAATTTATACTCATCGCGGTTTGAATAAAGAATTAGCGCATGAGGTTGCCACCGCACTCATGAAACATGACGCTCTTGATGCGCATACGCGTGATGAACTTGGCATCTCTGATATCTCCAGCGCCCGGCCACTTCAGGCTGCACTGTTCTCTGCAGGCAGTTTTACGGTGGGGGCATTAATTCCGCTTATTGTCGCTCTGACTTATTCAGGTATTGCGGGTATTGTTATCTCGGCTCTGCTGGCGCTGATGATTTTAGGGGCTGTAGCCGCCAGAGCCGGCGGAGCACCAGTCATACGCAGCGTCATCCGTGTCAGTTTCTGGAGCAGTCTCGCAATGGCGCTGTCCGGCGTGACTGGCGCTTTGTTTGGCCATTTCGCAGGGTGAATGAAGGTGACGCTTAAGCGTCACCTTAACTACATAAGCTGAATACCAAAGCGCTTTAAAAACAGCGCCCAGAGAACAAAGAGGATGACAGTGATTACGCAGGATATCAGTAGCGTCAGCCAGAAGCCGGTTCGCTGATAGAGGTAAGGAAAAAGAACGAACATCGGCAGTGTCGGCACCACATACCAGAAAGTGTACCAGGCATGAGCGCTGATTTTTTCCTGTGTCTGCCCTTCCAGCTTCATCCAGATCAGCACCAGAAGAGTGACCAGCGGTAAGGCGGCAAGCAGGCCGCCCAGTCGATCGCTGCGCTTCGCCGCTTCTGATATCAGTACGACCATAAACGCCGTAATGGCATATTTCGCTATTAACCAGAGCATGATTCTCCTCAAAATTCCTGTACATCTCACCGACGAGTGCAGGATCGTGAACGATCAACACGCTCTGATTATCAGGCCACGCGCTTACGGCATCATCCTGCGCAACGTGTCATCTTTCAGAAAATAGTGATGGAACAACGCCGCCACCGCATGCAGACCAATTAACCAGTATCCCAGTGGCGCCAGGGTTTCGTGCCAGTCAATTAACATACTGGCAGTGGCAGGGTCCGGAATCGTCGCGACAGGCATGTTAAGCCCAAACAGGGACCACTCTTTTCCGCGCAGGTAACGTGAACTCAGCCCCAGGATCGGTAATACAACAAAAAGTGCATACAGCAAGGTGTGCACCAGATGCGAAATACCCGTCTGCCATGGCGCAACAGGTGGCGTGATCGGCGGGGTTTTCGTGCGGGTGCGCAAAAAAAGACGGGCTATCATCAGGAGCAATATGCAGAAACCTGCTGAAAAGTGAGTAATCATAACCACATTTCGCTGCCAGGTGCCCTTGTCTGCCATCCAGCGCAGCTCAATCGTAGCGTAAGCCACGATGATCAACAGAACCGTAAGCCAGTGAAAAAGAATTTGCGAACCTTTGTATTTGCTCAACATCGATAAACTCCAGTGACTATTTTTTTATGTCACTATACCAGCAAATAATTAGATGTTTATTAGCAATTTACCTGTGATTTTAAAGCTTAATAACTCAGCTACAGAGCAGCCATCCGATGCTTCACAGCATCTGGCTATGGCCTGATTGCACGCTTCGTTAGTTTCACGCTGTAATGCATCCCCTTCACCTTCTCAGACGCATTTGTGGCTGAAAAAACCCTCTATTAACAATCTGATTACATTCATCTACTGCCCAGATGTTTTGCATCTCAGGTTCAGTTTGCATGACGGTAGCGCGTTGTGGCTCTATACACGCTTAACAGGTTAAACAGCTGCTTTGATTGTGTTACGCAGTAAGTAACAATTTTCACGCAATTTACGACAATTTAACACCATGGGGTTCAGGCAATGCGAATTGCGATACTGGCTATTGAGGGCAGCGTTCTCTCAGCCATTTCAGGAATAGCAGACATGTTCTGGATAGCGAATTATGCCGTTGCTTCCAGTCCACAACATGCAGCCCGGTTTGAAAACGACCCTTTCCAGACCGTTATCGTCAGTCCGGATGGTGGCCCCGTATGGGACGTTCAGGGCCGTCTCATTCACATTGACAGCTCCTTTCAGTCAGTTGGTCAACCTGATGTCATTATTGCCCCCGGCATGGTGCTGGGAAACAACCGGGAGCCCGTGAATATGCTGGGCGTAAAAGAGGCCGCCGTCTGGTTAAGGAAGCAATATGACGCCGGTTCTATCGTCGCCTCAACAGGTACAGGTGGGTTCATACTGGGCGAAGCAGGTTTGCTTGACGGAAAGTCTTTTTCAACAACGTGGTGGTTTTATCACACCATGCGGGAACGCTACCCACTTGCTCAGTCTCAATGGGGTAAGGTGCTTGAGGAAGATGGACGGGTATTGACCACCGGCGGATGTTTCTCATGGATTTCGCTGGTTCTGCATATTATTCAGAAAGGCGCTGGAGCCGATGTGGCAAAACTTGCCGCAGGCATGTCGCTAACGGACAACGACTCTTTATGCCAGCACCTTTATGTCCCTCCCGGGCTGGCAGATAATGGCCACCCGCTTTTATTACGTGCTCAGGACATCATACGGTTTAAAAATCCCTCTATCAGCGCGGCTCAACTGGCTGAAGCACTTAATACCACTGAACGCACGCTGCAACGAAAACTTAAAGCGCTCACGCAGGAAAAGCCTAAAGAATTCATCACCCGCATAAGAATAGAATCTGCCTGTGTCATGCTCGCGAATCCTACGATTAGCATACGACAGGTGGTGACAGAGTGTGGCTATTCAGAAGAGACAGCCTTCAGAAAAGCATTCACACAGATAATGGGAATGGCGCCAGCACGTTACCGCCAATGGCTTGCCGACAAAGCCTCACCACAGGGCTAAAACATACCGGCATTTACAGATGGGATACTGGATGAACTGGCAGCAGGTTATTATGAGGTGATGATCACTTAGCGTTATCAATATAAACTCTGGATTTAAGCCCCTTTCTGCAGGCTGTAATCAGTTAAACTGATTACAGCTCCTGCACTCGTTCACTTTATTTGAACTATATTTTCCTGTTACATTGCCGATATAACGACATGTTTATTTTTCCGAGCATTAACGTTTACCGTTATTACCTGGCGTCACACTGATAATTTACGCCAACCCAATCATCTTGACATAAAATTGATGATTAGATTACAGTGTATTAGCTGTTGCGCTACACAATCTATTTTAGAAAAAAAGGTGATATTACGTCATTCATTATTTATATGAGTGACCGAAATCCTTCAGACAAAAATTTAGCCATTGACCCAGTGTTTTTTGGGAAAAATTAATTTCTTTTAAACCACATAACACCAGGGGAGAAATGATGAAGGCAAGGCACGCAACTATAATTTCAGAAGCTTTTCAAAACCCTGAGCGTGCGGATAAAAAGAAATTATGGGCGTCATTGATCATTTCATCAATTCTGGTCGCTTTGTCAGCGATCTTTTTTTACTGCATTAATTCATCCTCTGACGACAAACAAAGAACCCGGACACTGGAGAACCTGGTAATAAAAATCGACGGAATTCTGGCGGACGCGATCGAAAGTGCCACCGCACTAATAAAAACGGGGACAGACTGCACAAGCCAGCAACTGCAGTCAATAAAAAAAAACCGTTCAGACAAACGGCTATATTCGATCGCTGACTCTGTTTGATGCCTCCGGGAATATTTACTGCTCCTCATCGACAGGTCAGACCTTCATTCCAAACGAAAGGGTTAACCTGAACATCAGGCACGATATCAGAAAACGCATCGAAAAAAATGAAAAAGGAATTTCAATAAAACTCATATCCGGCTCCAATCGCGTGCCAGATAAAAATGCAATGGTGATTTTAATACCTTTCAATAATGGCATAATGACACTTGCAATAGATGCCGGATATTTTACGACACCACTCAGCACAATCCATCTGGTAAGCAACAAAATTTATACACTTGAAGCAGATGGAATGCGACTCTCCTGGCATGGTTTAACAGCATCTTCTTCGGTGGAAGAAAATGGTTATTTAAAAAAATCCACCCTGTTTCCGTACAAAATAATAGAGACCTCATCAGAAAATACCGATGGCATTGACCATACTATAATCTCTGCTGGTTTTTTTTCTTCCCTGTTTCTGGCATTTTTCCTTACCTCACGCTGGACACTCAACCGATTCTACTCCAGAAAGCGTTACATCATTAACGCCCTTAGAGACAAGGCTTTCTCTTTTGACATACAACCGGTATTCAGCCTGAACGAAAAACGCCTTATGGGAGGCGAGGTTTTGATACGCTGGAGAGTGAGCCCGTCCATAATGATATCGCCCCACCTTTTTATTCCTGTTGCTGAAAAACATAATATCGTGAACAAACTGGCAGAGTTTCTTTTAACCGATATTGCTGACAGAATCTTAGCAGGAAGTCTGATACTTCCGCCTTCGTTCAGGCTTAACTTTAATGTTCATTCCTCTCACTTTGAACAGGAATCTCTTATCATTGCCTGTCAGTACTTTCTGAATGCCACGGCAGCCTGCAAAATAAAACTGGTGCTGGAATTAACTGAACGCCAGGAACTGGCGCAGCAGATGAGCGTAAAGACAACTCTCAGCGTTTTAATCGCAGCGGGTGTTGAGATGGCCGTGGATGATTTCGGAACCGGCAGTTCAGGGCTTCGCTATCTTTACAACAGCAACTTCAGGTGCATAAAAATTGATAAAAGCCTGACTGAAGAAGCCATTTCTAACCCACTTGCCTGCACAGTAATGGAGTCCAGTATTCAACTGGCCCAGAAACTGGGTAAAGTCATTGTCGTAGAGGGAATTGAAACACAACAGCAGTTAGAACTTATCAGCCGAATGGATCTGAAAAATGAAGTTCTGATACAGGGATATCTGTGGTCGCGCCCACTCTGCCCACAACAATTTGGTTATTTCATAAATCATAATGCATGAATGAACACATTAATGCTTAGGGTAACCATTGCGGCATTACCCCCCTTTTCATTTTCACCACACACTCACCAGGAACGTTAATAATGAACAGAGTTAAGCAGGTTTTTGAAAATCTAAAGATCAGATCAAAGCTTGGAATTTCTTATTTCGCACTGATTTCTTTTCTGCTTGTCAGCGTCCTTATCGGACTCAACGCGCTGGGAATGGCCAGAACAAGTATCACCGGTATGATTAACGACGACTATCCAACGATATCTTTAGGCAATGACCTTATTCAGAATATAAATCAGGGTGTCCAGCTACAGCTGATGCTGATAAATGCCGAAGATCCCGTTTCCAAAGTGACCATTGAGCGTGAGATGCTGGAAAAAACAAAGAATATCAGCACCACGTTTGGCGAACTGCGGCGTCTTGCAGACGACAGTGACTCACAGAGGATCCTTGATGATATTGAGGTCAAACGCCGCGAATTTCTGAGTTCGCGCCAGGATTTCCTGTCGCGCCTGGCCGTAAATAAAGCGGAGGCAAACTCGTTTTATCTCAACTCAACAGTGAAACTACAGGATGCGTATGTTAAGCAAGTATCGAATTTCATCGGGTTACAGGAAGCCCAGATGAAAAGCTCCTATGAAAGTTTCACTACGCGATATAACAGCGTACGCAAGGAGATTATTTTCATCTCTCTGTTCAGCATCCTGACAGCCATTACGCTGGCACTGTTTATTACCCGATCGATTACTGCCCCGCTTTATGACGTTATCGCCCGGGTACAGCGAGTCGCTGAAGGGCACCTCACTAACAGTATCAGCACGCAACGTCGGGATGAGACAGGACTTCTCATGAACGCCATTGGCGCCATGCAAACTAATCTCAGTGTGATGGTCCGTCAGATACGCGAAGGTGCAGAAAATATCGCTACCGGGGCCCATCAGATACTCGCCGGCACCCGTAATTTATCGGAACGAACGGAAGAGCAGGCCAGCTCGGTAGAGGAAACGGCTGCCTCTGTTGAGCAGTTTACCGCCACCATTGCCCACACCCGCAGCAATACGCGCTTTGCCTCCACGCTCTCAGCGCAGGCTGAGAATGCCGTCAGTCAAAACGGTGAAATGATGCAGGCCGTGACGGTTAAGATGAATGAAATCGAAGCCTCCTCACGTCAGATGGCGGAAATACTGACCTTGATTGACTCGATTGCGTTCCAGACCAATATTCTGGCGCTCAATGCGGCGGTTGAAGCAGCGCGTGCCGGTGAGCATGGCCGGGGATTTGCGGTAGTGGCGCAGGAGGTTCGTTCCCTGTCACAGAAGACGGCCACTTCATCCAGCGAGATAAAAGCGTTGATTGAAAAGTCTTCATCCCAGACACGAGACGGACAAAGAATGGCAACGGACGCAAACCAGTTGATGGGCGGCATGATCAGCAACGTTTCTGAGATGAAAACAATCCTGAGCCAAATCGATCAGGCTGCCGTCGAACAGGCGGACGGTATTGCTCAGATTAATATTGCCATTACGCAGATCGACACCACCACCCAGCAGAACGCTGCTCTTGTAGAGGAATCGCTTGCTGCTTCCGCCATGCTGAATGATCAGGCCGTTATCATGATGCGTACGGTAAGCGCATTCAGGACTGAGGACGCCCCGTCAGAGAATGTTCAGGGATTGAGCAATCACAAAGAAATAACTTACGCCACGGCGTGATGAACCTGATTAACTCAGGTTTCAGGTAGCCATGCTCTCACGCCACACGCAGATTATCGTGCAGGCAAAGCCATCCTCTGTGGTGGCTTTTCTCGCTTTCGTATTTTGAAATTTGGTTGATCAGGCAGTAACCGCCAGCGTGTCGCCCGCATATGTGAACAAACCTGCATAATTCCGGGACGTCTTATCCGCCGCCAAATCCGCTTCACGCCGTACTACTCACCTGAGTTGCGAAACCCCATCAGGATGTTGACCCACCAGAATATCCCGCTGAACCGCAGAAACAAATCAGACTGAGTGTTGAGCCAGGTTAAGTCATTACTCCAGTCAGCCTGGGGAATTTGAGATTTAAGAGAGCGATAAATCTTAAACTTAACCTGAGGTTCATTGTGTAAAATAGCGAAAACCTGTAGCTGAATGCGCTACTTACATCTGTAAATACACTGCTCACTGGAACGATTAGCATGCCCGATGTGAGTCCTTCTTTAAGTCAAATCCGCCTCCCATCGCCAGAATCTGTTAACGTCTCGCTTATTATTAGTGCCAGTCTAAATAATAGTTAAAATGACACACGTTATCGTCACCTTTTGACTCTATATTTTTCATTCAAAAACAGTAACTTCTACTCTGATTGTAGTTCGCCTATGCTGGCTGCTTACTACGTTTTACGTCAGAGGGATTTGCTATGTTTAATGTGTCCGCAACCTACAGTGCAGAGGCTGTTGAATGCCTTTATGAAGTCATCGACATTCTTAACCTCAAGGGGGCACGCTGCCACGTGATCTTTGATAGTCAGGCATCCCGTGCCGCGGTCATTGAAGCCGATACAATAGAAGAACTCGGCGAAATGCGTCACCCTGTACTGGCCGTTCTGGAACTGGAGCGCGTGACCAGCATCAACACCATTTTGCGGATTAAATCGTTCTGGACTGATCCGGAGGGCGTCAGGCCTGACGTTGAGCCTGGCAGCCTGGCTAAAGCACTCTATAAAGCGCTGACCATCAAGAAACAGATTACGCTGGTCGGTTTGTAAGAGAGACGGCTGAAAATCATTCACTGGCAATTTGCGCGCGTGTTCAATTCCCCATTTCACCGTTCACGGTCCAGAATACGCGCGCATATTCATCATTGTTCAGGTACCGCGGTTGATCATTTTCACCTGAAAGAGATGTTCGTAAATAACCCTGAACGTGGGACTACTTTGAATTCTCAGCAACAAAGTTCAGATAATTTTCAGGTGTAATCAGCTTGTAAGGCACCCAGTTAAGCGTCTCAACCTTTTGTTTGTTCAGCAGGGCTTTGGTCACCTGAACTGCGCCGGTAGCCTGTCCTTTTGCATCCTGAAAAATAGTGAGCACCATCCTGCCGTTTTTAATGAACTGCTGACCATCGGGTGTTCCATCAATTCCCGCCACAAGGATTTTATCGTTCTTCGCCTGGTTTAAAGCCATAATCGCGCCAATCGCCATCTCATCGTTGTTTGCAGCAATGGCGTCAATGGGACGCTGATTTAGCAGCCAGCCAGAAACCACATCAACCGCTTCATTGCGTTGCCATTTCGCTGTCTGCTTCTCAATAACTTTCATGTCTTTATATTTACTGATAACCGCTTCCACAGCACGGGTACGCTCACGGGCCTCTTCATTCGACAGCGCGCCCATCAGTATCGCTACATTACCTTTGTAGTTCATTTTCTTTGCCAGCGCCTCCATCTGCATTTCACCACCCAGCGCCGAATCAGAACCAACATATGCCATATCTGCTGGCAGTTTCACTTCCGGTTTACGATTTACGAAAACCAGCGGAATACCGGCATTTTTGGCGGCCGTGATCATCGGTAAAACACCCTGAGTATCAACCGGATTGAGAATAATGGCGTCAACGCCCTGGTTGATAAAGTCATCAACCTGCTGCACCTGCAGCGCGACATCGCCTTTGGCATCAACAAACTGGCTCTTGAGTTCACTGGCGTTAAGCTCTTTCTGCATCTGAGTGCGAAGGATGGAGACAAAGTTAAGGTCGAAGTTAGCCAGCGCGACGCCAACGGTAAACGTTTTGGCGCTGATTCCCACACTAAACAGCAAGGAGCAAAGACAAAGCAGAAGGTTTCTGATGTTCATAGTCAATTCCTGTAGGTTGAGGTTGTTATTGTTTTCATTAACATTATTGTGCGTCGGGTAACAGGCAAATACCCGACGCATGCTGCTTACAACGTAAAGTGATCACGGAACTGCTGGACAGCCGCTGTGCTATCACCGCTGGCCCAGCCCTCCATGGCGACGGTGCCGCTGTAAACTATCTCCTGCAGCGTCCGGGCAATAGCCCGGTAATTGATCTCGCCGGTGCCCGGCTGCTGGCGGCCGGGTACATCGGCAACCTGGATTTCCCCTATCGCTGAACCGCAGCGCCGTACCAGTTCAATCAGATTGCCTTCGCCAATTTGTGCATGGTAGAGATCCAGATTCATCTTCAGCGCCGGGCTGTTGACCGCCTCGACCAGCGCCAGCGTTTCAGAGGCCAGGGCGAAGGGTGTGCCCGGATGATCGACCGGCAGATTAAGGTTTTCGAGGGTGAAAACGCGTCCGGCTCGTTCACCAAGTTGTGCAACCTGGCGCAGCGTATCGGCGGCCTTGAGCCACATAGCGCCCGTTACCGTTGTCACGGGTTTTACCGGCAGTCCGCGGTCGTCAAGTCCGGTGCCATGCAGATTCAGTACAGGACAACTGAGACGTTCGGCCACAGCCAGTGAGGCTTCAGCACTCTGCAGTAACTGCGCTATCTCTGTTTCATCGGTAAGATTACCGCTCAGATAACCGGTCATAGAGGTAAAGCGCGCACCGGTCGCCACCAGCGCATCAATATCCTTGTTGGCCCATCCCCAGATTTCGACGCCGAAACCCAGCTCATGAATGCGTTTTACGCGCTCTGTAAATGGCAGCTCCAGAAATACCATTTCAGCGCAGACGGAAAGTTGATAATCAGCCATCAGCGCGCCCCCAGCTTAACCGGCAGGTTGCTCTGTACAGATTCGATACAGGCCAGCGCAATTTCCAGCGCGTTGCGCGCATCTTCGCCCGTGGCGCGAGGCGTTTCACCACTTCGGATACAGCGGGCAAACTCGGTCATTTCTGCCACATAGGCCTCTCGCAGCAGATCTGAATCCAGTCGCGACGTATCGACGGCTATTCCGCTGGCGGTGTAACGCACGCAGTGGTTGGCATTGATGTGGCCCGCCTGCAGCATGCCTTTACTGCCAAAAACCTCACCGCGCACGTCATAGCCATAGACCGCCTGAAAGTTTGCCTCAGCTATAGCAATAGCGCCGTTGTCGAAGCGAATAGTCACAACCGAGGTATCCAGCAGCCCTTTATCCTTAAAATCTGGCCGCACCAGCGCATCGGCCAGCGCATAGACTTCTACCGGCTTTGCGCCATGATTGAAGTGCAGTAGCGTGTCAAAATCGTGAATCAGCGTTTCAAGGAAGATGGTCCATTGCGGAATCGGCGCTGGATCGTTCAGGCCTGGGTCACGGGTCACAGAGCGACTAAGCTGAGTCGTGCCATTCTCACCGTTTTTTACCGCTGCAATTGCTGCCGCAAAACCGGAATCAAAGCGGCGATTAAAGCCCACCTGTAACACGACGCCTGCCTCTTTTGCCGCCGCGATGGCGCGATCGGCCTCATCCAGCGTGACAGCCATAGGCTTTTCGCAAAACACATGTTTGCCGGCTCTGGCCGCGGCAATCACCCACTCCGCATGCGTCCGTGCTGGCGCGGCAATCGCAACGGCGTCGATTTCATCATCCTGAAGCAGCGCATGCAGATCGCTATACGATTTGCTCACCCCAAGCCGGCTGGCGAGCTTCTCTGCTGCGCCAGGGAACGGATCCGCCACTGCCGCAAGGGTGGCACCAGGCACACGCCAGGCCAGATTTTCCGCATGGAAGCTGCCCATGCGGCCTGCGCCGATTAAACCCACGCGTACTGTTTGATGGTTCATAAAAACTCCTTATTATTTTGCTTTTGCCCAGGCGGGCGATGAAGGGTGTTGTTCAGATCGCTTCACCTCAGCAGCGAAACGACGGGATTTGGAGAGCATCAGCGGTTCAATGTGCTCCAGCGACACGCCCCGGGTTTCCGGTAAAAAACGACGGACAAACCAGAACGCGATGAGCGATCCCACCGCGCATAACATCAGTGGGAAGGCACCATGAAAGTGTTCCATCAGCACCTGGCTGCGGTTCATCATCGGGAAGCTTTGGGTAACGATAAAATTAGCGACGTACATCGAGGCGAACGCAAAGCCCATCGCCACGGCGCGAATCCGATTAGGAAAGATTTCTGAGATCAGCAGCCAGGCACCCAGGCTCCATGAGAGGCCAAATATCAGCACGAAGGCCAGCAGTCCAATCACCGGCAGCAGGCCACCTGCATCGGCGATAAATGCCAGGGCGGTGAAGATCATAGAGAGCGCGCATCCCAGTGCCCCCCAGCGCAGCAGCACTGTCCGGCCCAGACGATCAATGGTACTCAGACAAACGGCCACGCCAGCCAGCAGCGCAAGACCAATGAAAATGCTGTGAAACAGGGAAGACTGGGTACTGCCGGTGATGTTTTGTAAGAGTGACGGCGCGTAATAGAGCAGGATGTTGATACCGGAGATCTGCTGCAAAATAGCAATGGCACAACCCACCAGCAGGATATAGCGTGCCCGCGCATCCCGCAGGATGCCGCGCTGACGGGTCTGAATGTTGTCATCCCGATTTGACGTCAGGATTTCCTGTAACAGTCGCTCGGCGTGTCGGGCATTTGAAAGACGCGTCAGCACCTCAAGGGCGCGCTCTTTTTTGCCGTTCAGCGCCAGCCAGCGCGGTGATTCTGGCATAAACGGCACCAGCAGCAGGAATAGCACGCAAGGCACCACGCCCGAGGCGAGCATCCAGCGCCAGCCTTCACTGACAATCCACTGATGCGGCATGCCGCGTGCAATCAGGTAATTCACGATATAGACGGTAACCTGTCCGCCCACCATCAGCATCTGCTGCAGGCCGAGCATCCGTCCGCGCCAGTCTTTGGGTGAAACTTCAGCGATGTAAAGCGGCGTAATCGCAGAGGCCATCCCGACCGCCAGCCCGCCAGTCAGTCGCCAGATAACGAAATCGGTCAGCGATCCCGCCAGCGCAGCGCCCACTGCGGAGAGCAAAAAGAGTAGAGCGGTAACGATTAGGGTCGTTTTGCGACCGATACGATCAGAAATGAAGCCAACACTCCATGCGCCGCCGATGCAGCCGAGAATGACGTTGGACACCGCCCAGCCACTTTCCCATGGCGTTAAATTCAGATGTTCTGTCAGCGGGTCGATAACGCCAGAGATTACAGAAGCGTCATAACCGAGAATCACGCCACTTAGTGAAGCAATGGCACAGATAAACAGAATCAGCCGTAAATTGTGTTTGCGCATAACAACTTATTTCCCTTCGCATGATTGATTCAGGTGATTGCATCAACCTTTGCAAAGGTGGTGCCAACCAAAATCCGGGAAATTTTGTGAGCGCTGACACAACGTCACACCTCAAACTGGCAACAAAGTTTACATGTCAACTTAACATGTCCATAAAATGGACATTTAATCCCACTGGAGTGGCGTGTGAATCAGCAATTGTTATTACGAGATGAGAGCGAGGCGATCTTCAGCCTGCCCGACAGGGAGGCCGCCGACAGTTGGGACGCGCTGTTATGGCGAAGCTGGGAGAGCTTTACCCAGGGCGAACCGCCGCCAGCGCTTCGTGAAACTATTCTGCACTCCTGGCAACGCTCGCAGCAGTACGCTATCGATCCAGATCGATTTACCTATACCGCGCCCCCAGCCAGCGAACTGACTGCGATTCTTGAAAACAATGCAGAACTCATTCTTGTTGCACGCAGCATTATGGAAAATTTGCTCGCCTATAATCCGGACGGGCACATTAACCTCACCGATGCGCAGGGTGTAACGCTCCATTTTTGCGGTGCCGACCTGACACCGATCGGCAGTATTCTGCGTGAAGAGGTATTGGGTACTAACTGTACCGCGCGCTGCCTGATTGAACAGCGACTGGTCTATGTGTTGAGCGGTGAAAACTGGAAGTTTGATTTGCGAAAACGCCGCCGGCAGTGCGCTGCGGCCCCCGTACGTAATGAAAACGGACAATTGATAGGTGTGCTCACACTGACCGCCACGCCTGATAATTTCAACGTCCACACACTTGGCACGGTCCAGGCGGCGGCAGAAGCAGTCGGACAGCAACTGATGCTACGACGCCTGCTGGCTGAACAGCAGTCCATTCTTGAGACGCTGAATGAAGGTGTGATTGTCTGTGATAAACAGGGACGCATTAAAACCCTTAACCGCTATGCGCGCCAGATTTTCAGCGGGCTGAATCCAGGCAATATCCCGATTGATGAACTGCTACAGCCACAAGGCGGATCGCTGCTGACCATGCCTTTTTGTAATGACATCGAGTTGCAGTTCAGGCCAGCCGGCCTGGCCCCCCTCTCCTGCCTGATATCATTGATGCCCGCGCCGGATGGCGGACGCGTGCTGTCGCTGCGTGAAAATCAGCGTATCCGTGCCATTACACGACGTGTCATGGGCGTGAATGCCAGTTACACCTTTGACATGATTCGCGGCCGCTCGTCGCGTCTGCAGCAGGCAATTCATAAGGCCCGGGTCAGCAGCCGAACCGACAGCACAGTGCTGCTCAGCGGTGAAAGTGGCACCGGCAAAGAGTTGTTTGCGCAGGCCATTCATAATGCCAGCCCACGTCAGCAGGAAGCGTTTATCGCTCTTAACTGCGGCGCACTGCCACGCGATCTGGTGCAAAGCGAGCTGTTTGGCTATGCGGATGGCGCCTTCACCGGTTCACGGCGTGGTGGTTCGGCGGGCAAGTTTGAACTGGCTGACGGCGGAACCCTTTTCCTGGATGAGATTGGTGAGATGCCGCTCGAAGCGCAAACCAGCTTGCTACGCGTGCTGCAGGAGAGTGAAGTGCTGCGTATCGGCGCGGCTCAGCCCGTGAAAGTGAATGTCCGCATTATCGTGGCAACGCACTGCAACCTGCTGGATGCCGTGGAGAAAAATGCCTTTCGGCGCGATCTCTATTATCGTCTGAATGTAATTTCATTAGAAATTCCTCCGCTGCGTGACCGTCGTGAAGACATACCGGAGTTGGTGAATATTTTCATTCAGGCGCTCTGCACACGTCTGAAGCGTATTCCGCCTGTGGTCGCGCCGGACGCAATGACCTGTCTGCAAGCCT
The DNA here is from genome assembly GCF_014495885.1 of Pantoea sp. MT58. Lineage (NCBI taxonomy): Bacteria > Pseudomonadati > Pseudomonadota > Gammaproteobacteria > Enterobacterales > Erwiniaceae > Pantoea > Pantoea sp. MT58. The sequence goes on along the minus strand of NZ_CP061084.1, from coordinate 182,853 downwards.
GGGATTGGCCGGGAAACGTACGTGAACTGGAAAATGTGATTGAGCGTGTCGTCAACCTGAGTGAAGGGTTAGAAATAACCCGCGCCGATTTGCCCGAATCCCTGCAGCAAGTCTCAGCCAGTGATGCGCCCGGAGAGATTCAACCCTCACTGCAAAATCTGGAGCGGATGCATATTTTACAGGTTGTCAGTGAACAACAGGGGAATCTGCGTCAGTCGGCGCAACTGCTGGGGATCTCACGAACGGCGTTATATAACAAGCTCAATGCATGGAAAATCGACTACCGTGCTTTCAGGAAAAATGATGCCTGAACGCTGCGACGATTTGGCTGAACAGCACAGTGGCACCAACAATCCATATCGCGATAACGATCCCTGCCGTTACGCGACTGACAGGACGTTTACTGGCTTGCGCTGCAGTTTCACGATGTTCGCGCATCACCTCGGGGGGAATAAGACGCACCACCAGCATGATCCCCAGCGGTACAATGATCAGGTCGTCGAGATAGCCGATAACGGGAATGAAGTCGGGGATCAGATCGATGGGTGAAACCGCATAGGCCGCGACAATCATCGCCATCACTTTAGCCACTAACGGTGTACGGGGATCGCGGGCGGCGAGCCATACCGCATGCACATCCCGTTTGATGTTTCGTGCCCACGTTTTGATGTCAGTCATAAGCTTACTTTTCACGAAACGTCTTTTCCTTATTGAGGACAACGGTTATTCCGCTTTCGTACAACGCTCCTCACAAAGACTCACCCGCCGTGTTGAGTCCGGGCGCCATTTCAGTCAATCAACACTACGACAATAGGCATCCCAGGTCTTCATGGCAGTTGATACCGCCGCATCAAGTTCTTTACCGGTTGCGCCATCGCGGGCTTCGGTCGACAGGCCGATTTCAAAACTGTGAAAAAACCTGGCCAGTGCCTGCACATCTGTACCGGAAACCAGAAGCCCCGCCTCTTTCGCTCTGGTGACACATCGCAAAAATCCCGCTCTGGTCCTATCACGTTGCGCTGCCAGAAGCTCACGAATGTGCGCGTTTGCAGGTGAACAGGTATTAACGGATAGCGCGATCAGGCAACCGCTGGGATGTCCCTGATCTGTCTGCATCTTTGCGGAGCGACGCAAGGCGAGTTCGATAGCCTGTCGGGGTTCAAGCGAATCGTCCCATAGACAATCGTTCACCTGACCATAAGTCGTCATATAGCATTCGACAACCTCTTCGAACAGCGCCTCTTTAGAACCAAATGCGGCGTAAAAACTGGGGGCAGTGATACCGTTACCGAGATTCGACTTGAGCATGGCAAGCGAAGTGGACTCGTAACCGTGTTGCCAGAAAAGTGTCATCGCCTGACGAATTGCTTCGTCACGGTCAAATGTTCGTGGACGTCCCATCTGAGCCATATCCGTTCCTTTTTGACTTGCCAGACATAAATACTAATCGATACATATATTCTTGACAAGTTGCGCGGGGGCTTATAGTTTCGAATATATATACCGATCGATATTTATATCAGCCAGCCTGTTATCACGCGGGTTTTCGCAATATTTAAGCGTTACAAACTTAAAAAAGGACTCAACGTGCACGTCAATACCGCATTCAGTGAAACCACAACACAACGAGGCCTGCCTCTGGCTTCCCTGCTGGCATTTGCCATGACTGGCTTTATCGCCATTCTGACCGAGACCCTTCCGGCGGGTCTGCTTCCGGAGATCGGAAAAGGTCTGGGTGTTTCTCAGGTAATGGCAGGCCAGCTGGTCAGTATCTATGCGCTGGGATCGCTGCTGGCGGCGATTCCTTTAACGGTTCTGACCAGTGGATGGCGACGTAAAAAAGTGCTGCTGCTTGCCGTCGGGACTTTCCTGATTTTCAACACCGTTACCACCCTTTCATCCAGCTACTGGCTGACGATGGGGGCTCGCTTCATGTCCGGTGTGGCTGCCGGACTTGCATGGGGAATCCTGGCGGGCTATGCGCGCCGCCTCGTTCCTGCTGAATTACAGGGCCGCGCGCTGGCTATTGCGATGGTTGGAATACCGGTTGCCCTGTCGCTGGGAACCCCGGCAGGCGCATGGCTGGGCAGTATGATGGGATGGAGAATCCCCTTTGGGATCATGGCAGCACTGGCCATTATTCTCTTTATCTGGACATGGGTGGCGATTCCTGACCTGCCGGGCCAGCAGGCTGACCGTCGACTGCCGGTATGGCAGGTTTTCCGTATGCCCGGCGTCAGGCCCGTTCTGGCGGTTATCTTTCTGTGGATGACGGCTCACAACATTCTTTATACGTTCATCGGACCATTCCTGCAGTTGTCGGGACTGACCGGAAACGTCGGACTTATCCTGCTGATTTTTGGCATCGCGGCATTGGTCGGCATCTGGATCACCGGAATGTTGGTAGATCGTCATTTGCGACATCTGGTTCTGCTCAGCCTTGCAGCACTGGCGGCGGTTTCTGTGGTGCTGGTCGCAGGCATGCGGGAACAGATTGTGGTCTATGTGGCTGTCATCGTATGGGGTTGGTCGTTTGGTGGTGCATCAACCCAGATGCAAACGGCCGCCGCTGATTCGGCTGGCAATCATGTCGACGTTGTTCAGGCGATGGTGACAACCGCATGGAATCTGGCTATCGCCAGCGGCGGCGTTACTGGAGGACTGCTTCTCAATAATGCCGGTGCGGTATCTTTCCCCTGGGCGCTACTCACCTTTATGGCGGTTGCGTTGATCATCGCCTGGCGGGCGAAAAAGCATGCTTTCAGGCCGGGTGCCAGAGGAGGCCCAGTGAAATAGTGATGTTGAAAGGCGTCCGCAATGGACGCCCGATAAATATCCAATCTGCTTTGCTTTGAGCTTGTGACCGGTAAATCTGTCTGAACGCGTTTTGCCAAACCCATTATGTGTTAATTGTTGGCCTCGTCAGAAACTGACTGCCCGAGCTGGGTGGTGTAATTAGCGGGCACCCAGCGATAAGCATTACCCTCGTGCTGAACATGACCCAGACCCGGGAAAGCGATATGCGCCGCAGCCACCCAGTAGCCCTGATCGGCAGCCTGTTTCAGTACCCTTTCACGTGTATTAATAGCCTGTTTCTGATCGACATCAAAATGGATGGCCACTTCGGGGTCTGGCATTTGCACCGCTTTGGCATGGATGATGTCTCCCCATAACATCAGCGTCTGCCCCTGGCTTTCCACGCGATAAAGTACGCTGCCCGGCGTATGGCCAGCGGTCGACTCAGCACGGATTCCTCCCGGTAATGTAGCGGGTGCCATAAATGTTTTAAGCAGGCCAGCATTCATGACCGGGCGAAGCGTTCGTTCAGAATCCGCAAAGGTGTGAGCCTGACTGGCTTCCACTTTGCTTGCGTTGGCCGGATTAAGCCAGAAATCGACATCCCGTTTATCCACATACACTTCAGCTTCAGGAAAAGCCGGCTTGCCTGCACGCGAGACACCGCCTGAATGATCGGCATGAACATGAGTCAGAAGCACAGCATCGATCGATTCAGCCGGATAGCCAGCAGCGGCCAGGTTGGTCAGCAGATGTCCGCCATCGTGGCCAAAAAGCTCACCGGCGCCAGTATCGACTAAGATGCGCTTTTTGCCATCATCGATAACAAAGGCGTTAATCGACGTTTCAGCCTGCGGCGTCATCGCCTCTCTGGCCATTCCCTTGCTGAGTTTATCCGGTGAAATGTTTGTCAGTAATGTATTAAGGGGAATGGTCACCGTGCCGTCGGAAACGGCGGTAATGCGCAATTTACCTAACATCATCCGGTAATAACCCGGAGCCTGTTGATCCCGTGCAGACGGCTGTTCGGCTGCATAGGCCGGACTGAATGCCATAAGTGACGCCACCAGCATCAGTAAAATTTTCATCAATTATTCTCCAGAATGTTTCATCACAACGTGGTGGGCAGTATCCTCAGACAATCCATATCACTCAAATTGATTAAACTGATGCTCACTATCAGAGAAAATGATTTTCATCGTATCGACCTGAATTTACTGACGGTGCTATTAGTTCTGAAGCGGGAAGGCAGCGTCTCTCGTGCAGCAGAAAAGCTGCATCTGGGTCAGCCTGCGGTCAGTAATGCACTGGCCCGGTTGCGGGTGATGTTCAGCGATCCGCTCTTTGTGCGGACAGCGAGAGGAATGGAGCCTACCCCGCGAGCCGAGGCGCTGATCGCTGAGCTGGGACCTCTGATGGCGCAGATGCAGAATGTCCTTTTTCAGCCAGCATCCTTCACGCCTTCTGAGGCGACGCATGTTTTTCGGCTGGGGATGAGCGACTGGGTTGAGCGCTCAATCATGCCGGCACTGTATGCGCGCATCACGCGCACCGCGCCGGGCGTGACGCTTCAGGTCACGGCCAGCGATCCCTTCAGGGATGTGGAACTGGTCGCACGTGGCGAGATCGATCTTGCCATATCGGTGGGCGATAACACGCCCGCCACGCTGCAGCGCGAGAAGATCGTTTCACATAGCTTTTGTACGTTGTGGCATCCGGAGCAGCTTTCGTTATCTGCGCCGCTGACGCTGGAGGATTACGTGGCGCATGATCATCTGCTGGTTTCCTATCGTGGATCAACCTGGAGCGCCATTGATGACCAGCTTACGACCCTTGGAAAGGCACGTTCGATTCGCTACGTGACGCCGCATTTTTCCTCTCTGCCGCCGCTACTGGTGCGCACGCCCGCGTTAGCTACCGTCCCCGCCGGTCTGGCGGATGACTGGATAACCCATTACGGTTTATGCTCCAGCCCTGTACCGGTGGCGACTCCCGAAATCGCTCTTTCGCTGCTCTGGCATAAACGCTGTGATAACGATATGCCGCTGAGCTGGCTCAGGGAGGAACTGCGTAGTGTGATGACAGAGCGAATCTGAGTAGCTGCTCTTATGGGATGCTAAAACCTGCTTTGCAGTTCAACCGCCCTGAACAACGTCGAAAACCAGACTTTGCAGAAAATGGATGCTGAGAAGAGGATAAAAATTTGTCTGACTACCAGCTTGCTGGAACTGTTCGGTCTGTAGAGAATTTTTGCCGCTTACGTATTATCTCGGGACTGACGCCACGTCCCGCCGAAGCTGCCCGCCAGGGACTTCCTGACAGCTGTTATGGTATTCATATCCTTTATAGGGAAATCGTCATCGGAATAGGACGTATCGTAGGCGACGGCGCGCTGAATATGGATATTGTCGATGTCGCTGTAGATCCCGCGCATCATGGAAAAGGTCTGGGCCGCATGATAATGGAAACGCTGACAAAGTGGCTCGATCAAAATGCCTGTGATAGCGCTTATGTCACATTGATGGCAGATGTTCCGGCGCTGTACGAAAAATTTGGTTTTACGCGCGTCAGCCCTGTAAGTGAAGGTATGGCAAGGATCTGGAAAAATACCAAAAAGTCATGAAATAGTGATGCTCCCGTTTAATGCAGACCGTAACATCACATCATTAAGCACTGATCCAAATAAAACATTGATGAGCAGGTAGATAAAACGTTATCTGCTCTGCTCTCTATCAGCGTGAACCCGTTAACTTCCACACCTTCACTTTATAAAGCACCGTTTACGTTCTGAATCTCAGTATCTCGCCCGGCTACTGCTTAATCGCGGAAAAAATGCCGGTGGCGGCAGAGCCTGAGGCGCCGCCGGCTCAGCGTTCAGCATGCTTAAGAACGCCCCGGCCCAGTGATGATTGTTGTGCATATGCAGGCCTTTCATCAGACGTGCATGCAGACTTCGCCGTTCGTGTAACGGCATCTGCAGGGCGCGATGCACCGCACTGGCCATGGCGTCAGGATCATAAGGATTGACGATGATGGCTCCCTCCATCTGCTCGGCTGCACCGGCAAACTGCGAGAGGATAAGCACACCGGGATTTTTCGGGTCCTGCAGGGCGACATACATTTTTGCCATCAGACTCATACCCGCCATTAATGGCGTTACCAGCGCAACGCGTGAGGCACGATAGATACCAGCCTGCTCTTCCCGGCTATAAGCATGGGTGAGATAGTTCACCGGATACCAGTTCATTGTGCCATGTACGCCATTCAGCTCGCCGCACAGTGCTTCCAGCGCATGACCGAGTTCAGACGCATCATGCGCGTGTCCGGCTGCCGGAGGTGCCAGCTGCAATAGCGTGATATTTTTCTGATAGCAATCATGTCTTCTTAACAGTACCTCCAGGGTACTGATGCGGTAAGGCAGCCCCGAACTCTCATCAAGATGGCCGCCGCTAAGCACGGTATTTTCTGGCAGACTTTCGCGGCACTGCATTTCCATGTAAGCACAGCTGTTGCTCTCGCGCAGACATTGCACATCATCAAGATCAATCCCGACCGGAAATACACCCACTCTTATTATCCGGCCATTAATTCGAAAACGTTGTGCCTCCAGTCGTTCCAGTCTGAATTCGCTCTCCAGCCAGACCAGGAAGTTATTCATATCCTGTACCGTCTGGAAGCCAATCAGGTCACAACAGAGTAATGAGTCAGTGAACCAGCGCCATTCGGGAATCGTTTCAAACATCCTGCCAGCCGGGAAAGGCTGATGCAGAAAAATACCCACTGAGTTGGTCAGCCCTTCTTCACGAATATAGGAAGCACAGCCAAGCAGATGATAATCCTGAATCCAGATAACATCGTCGGGTGTGGCATTTTCGCAAATGGCGCGCGCATAGGCTTTATTAATATTTTTATATTCCTGATAGCCATTGGTGGAAAATCGGGCCATGTCAGGGCGCTGGTGAAAAACAGGCCAGAGTCCTTTGTGAATATAGTTGTGGTAACCCTCATTAAGCTCGCCCGGCGTATAGGAGAAGGTCACGGTTTCATACTGGCCAGTCTGCTGCACTAAGTAGGATCTTGACGCGTCGCTGGGTATCACTTTGCTCTCACCATCCCAGCTAATCCACAGCCCTCCCTGACGGGAAAGTATGCCTTCATAAACGGCAGTAAGCGTCGAACGTTGACATTGATTATGAGAAACAAGGATAAGGCCTGACATGGTGTGTTCCTTAAGAACCCGCTGCGAGAAAGCAACATTGCCTGGCAGTGAGCCGCTATTAATCGGAGGTCGGATAATAAACTGGAGAAAACCGCTCATTTGCGTGCGCCCGGGCTTAGTGCCCGCTGGCGCTTTTGGCGCAAATCGGGTCGTATCCCCCTTCGTGCAGCGTCGTCACGTAGACACCGGGCAGCGAGGGAAAAGAGATAAATCCGTTACGCTCGAAGAAATCCGGTACAGGCTCACCCATTGCAATGATGCTCCGGCAGCCCCTGGCGCCAGGATGAGACAGACAGCAGTGCAGCAGCCATGAGCCGAGCCCGATAAAACGATATTCCGGCGAGATGAACAGGTTCCGGATTACCCAGGTCTCCGCCATATCGGTCACGACGCGGGCAAAACCGATTTGTCGGCCATTGCGGTAAAGTCCAAAACAGAGGCTATTGTTCAGCGCCAGAGTCAGAGAGCGGGTGTCCGGTATCGATTCACCCAGCCACTGAGAGATCAGGCGATAGTTCAGCAGTGCCGGATCGGTACTGGCCTCGATGGCATCTCTGAACCATTTGCGGGGCGAAACAAGGCGAAGGCGCTGTTGCTCAGCAAGTTCAGCGACAGCAGCATCGCTGCACCCCGGTATGGACCAGGGTTTGTTAATGCATTTCATCCACGGCTTCCTTGAACATAGGCGCATCAGCGCCCGGTGCCGTTAATTAAACCGATCGGCCTGTAAAAAAGGCGTAAAAAGAGGCAGATGAAACGTAAAAACGCTGCAAAACATCCGCCGCCCTGGCATCGCCGGACGGGGAAGGTGCAATAAGTCAGCGAGTTGAATACAGAGAATGTACGCAGTGATAAGTCAAGAAGAGTGGCCTGCCCGGGTCCACTCGCTCCCAAAGCGGGTTTACTAAACGCGTGGCAGGGCCATATTTACTGCAGAAATGAAGAAATCTCTTTTAAATCAGAACCGAGCCATCATTGTCTGGAATGATACGCCGTTGAAAAACTTAACCTCTCCCACTCTCTTAAATCCCAGTTTTTCATAGAAGGGAACGGCGAAGAGTGAGGACCGTACACTGATTTCTGATCGCAGCATGGGCGCTACCTGCTGCCAGAGTGCCCTTGCCACCCCTTGACGGTGAAACTTTGGATGCACAAAAAAGTATTTCACTAGATTGCCTTCGAAAAGGGTGAGTACGCCTGTTACCTCACCTCTTTCCACGGCAATCAGCCAGAGATAGTCATCTGCAACGATCAACGGTTTAAGCACATCGGGTTTTATGCTCTCGATAAACCAGTGCGGACAGGGCTCTACCTCTGAAAAGTTACACTTTATCGACACACTGTGTATCAGCTCACTGATGCCTGTCGCATCAGACTCAATGGCCGCTCTGATTTCCATTCTTTTGTCCTCCCCCTGATGTTGTGAATGTAAAGAAATGGCGGTTTGCCATTCGGATTGCCACCCACTCACCCTATCTCCTGAATTCCGGCTGAACCTGCACCATTAACTATCAGAGCAACGTCACTTTGCCCTGGAAAATCACCGGCCCGGACGGCCCGCTGAGTTTAGAACCCCCAACAGGCTCCAGACTCACCGCCAGCACTGTCTGATTGTTTAACTCGCCTGGTGCTAATCGGAAAGCGTTACTGTCGGTGTGATTGATCAGTCCCAACGATTGTGGCGCAGCACTGCCCCTGATCAGCCAGAGTTGCAGGGCTTTATTCTCTGGCAGCGTGATGTTTAGCGCCGAGACCTGAATGCGTGACGCTGACTTATCCAGACTCACTACAAACTGTGCGTTGGGCTGCGCGCCACTGAGTACCGCAATGGGCTGCAGGGAATGCGGGGTATCCGGCTTAATCACCTGGGTGTAAATGAGGAGGCCCGCCATTGCCGCCGCCAGACTCCAGCCGAGCCAGAAGCCAGGTTGCCTGCGGACTGATTTCGTGCCAGAGGCGCCAGCGTTCCGGTTAAGGTCCTGCCTGATCAGCGGCCAGACCGTAGCGGGAGGAATAACGTCGTGGGTGAGCAAATCGATGCCGCTAAAGGCTTTCTGCCAGCGCAGCACTTCTGCAGCAAAGAGTGAATCGTCATTGAGACGTTTATCAAGCCGATGGCGTGTCACATCGTCGGTAAGACCCAGCACATATTCCGCCGCAGTGAGATCATTGTGTTCCTGAGCAGTCATAGGCCTATGCACTCCCGAAGATGGATTAACGCGCGACGGATCCAGCTTTTAACCGTACCCTCAGGCTGACTCATGGAGAGCGCAATCTCACTCTGCGACAGGCCACGATAATAAGCGAGCGAAATACTTTGTCGCTGTTCTGAAGGTAAGTGCGCCATACAATGTTGAAGACGACGCGCCTCTGCAGGACTGTCATCCGCGGGAAGTAACGCCTGAAAACCCGCTTCCGCTTCACTGATTTCTTCCAGTGAACAGCATCCGTTCTCATGTTTTCGCAGGAAATCAATCGCCCGATTTCTGGCTATGTGGCTGAGCCAGATGTGCGGCTCACTGCGCGCATCATCGTAATAGTTTGCCGACTGCCAGATATGGATAAACGTGTCGTGCAGGATCTCTTCTGCCCAGTCCCGGCGCCTGACCATCCGCAGGATGATCCCATAAAGTCGGGGCGACAGGACGCGGTAAAGCTGCTCAAGAGCAGCTTTATCACCGCCGGCTATCTGGTTCATTAAGTCGGCCTGAATGTGGGGCACATTTTTTGTCATCGGCTTCCCTGTAAAAGGTGTGGCCACGCAATCAGTGGCCACACACAGTATAGGTAACGCTTTATGGCATCAGTACAGTATCGATAACGTCGATGACACCGTTACTCTGGTTCACATCATAGGTGGTGATATTAGCAATATTGCCCTGAGCATCTTTAAGCTGAATGTTATGTGGGCCGTTGGACATCACCCAGAGTGATTCGCCATTGACTGTTTTCAGCTCGGCTTTACCGCCACCGGCTTTGATTTTTTTCTCCAGCGCTTTCATGTCCATTTTTCCTGCGACCACGTGATAGGTCAGCACGCTGGTCAGTTTTTGTTTATTTTCGGGCTTCAGCAGGGAGTCGACGGTACCCTTCGGCAATTTTTCAAACGCCGCATTAGTCGGTGCAAATACGGTAAAAGGCCCCTTGCCTTCAAGCGTCGGAACCAGCCCGGCGGCTTTGACGGCGGCCACCAGCGTGGTGTGATCTTTGGAGTTAATTGCGTTCTCAACAATATTTTTTGACGGGTACATGGCCGCTCCACCGACCATCACCGTGTCGCTGTCCATACTCGCCGCGAAAGTGGCGCCGCTGAAGACTAATGCAGATAAAAGCAGAGTTGGCAGGAATGGCTTCATTTTCACTTCCCTCATTCAGTTTGCGGACAGGGCTGAAGTGCCCTTATCTGTTAATACGAATGAGGGAGGGAAACGGATGCAAAAAATTTTATTTTTTTTGAGCTGCCTGTTCAGGCCCCGCTACCGGGGCCTGAACAGATGTCACTCACTGTTTGTCATAAGTCCATTCGGACCTGAGTAGTTAGCTGTCTGCTCAGATACGGAAGGCGTTAACGGCTTCACGTAAAGAGTGCGCCTGAACTGAGAGAGACTGCGATGCAGAAGAGGATTCTTCCACCAGAGCCGCATTATTCTGCGTCACACCATCCATCTGGTTTACCGCAATGCTGACCTGAGAAATACCCTGCATCTGTTCAGCCGAGGCGAGCGAGATGTTATCCATTGCCACAGCCAGTTTTCCGACCATAGCGTTGATATCCAGAATACTCTTGCCGGTTCCGGTTGCAACGACAACACCACTTTCGACCTGCGCCACAGCCTCTTCAATCAGATGTTTAATATCCCGGGCAGCCGTCGCGCTGCGCTGCGCCAGCGTCCTGACTTCACCGGCGACCTTTTCTGTTTGATGAAATGCCGGAATATCGCGCGAGTACAGCAATTCGTTCATTGTCAGGCACCGATGCACAGTGTGTTATTAATCTGACCACGCAGGCTGGCATTCTCATCGTCAGTAAAATCTCCCAGCAGGTTAATGCTATTAACAAAGCATTTATCTATGGTGAAAAAGGCTACATTGAAATACCCGACTACTGGAAAGCCAGACGGGCGACCGTGCATTATTCCATCGGCGAAACAGAAGAGCTGCATTTTCCCTGCGATTTTGAGCTTGTTTATGAAGTTCAGCATATACATGCGTGCCTGGACAGTAACAGGCTGACCAGTCCGGTCATGCGTGCTGACATCACTATAGACACAGTCTCTATGCTGGAATCGATACATAAAGAGTGGTCTTAATGACATAAAATATCGCTGTAGTTTATACGATGAAAACAGTGCGCATCTGCCTACAATTGATGAAAGCTGAGAATTAAGATGCGTCCTGGAATCTATTTCGCCGTTCTGTTCCAGGGCATTTTTTGCAACAACGTTGCCATCCCGCAAAAACCCGTCACGCCAGAGAAAATTAAACCGGCACCTATCACTCCTGAGAGCAAAAATAATCGGCTATCGAGGGTATATCCAGATACAACACCCAACAGAACCAGTGAACCCGCCGTAATATGAACCTGTCTTATGACAGGCAACGGTTGTTTTTTATCTTCGACTGTCGGGAACGTGGCACTTTTCCACGCATTAATGCCTCCGGACATCAGGAAGACGTTTTCAGAGGTTGCCGCTTTTATAAGTGCATCAGCGTTACTGGTGGTTCTCATCCCTGCCTGACAGTGAAAAATCACAGGACGGGAGCCTGCGTTATCGACGCATTTACCCGCGGTGATGTCGGAAAGTGGCAGTGAGACCGCCTCCGGAATGTGTTCTCTGAGATAATCTGCACGTTCACGGATATCAATCAGCACGGCTCCTTGCGCAATCATCTCACTGGCTTGCAACGGCGATATCGATTCAGACTTCATTTTAAATCCTCCGGGCAATAGATATCTTTTAGTGTGGAGACAACTTTTTTAACCGCATCGTCTTTTATGAAATAGTTCACCCGCTGAGCCACCTTTGAAGACTCAATCAGACCATCTTCTTTCATTTTCGCCAGATGCTGTGAGGTGGCAGAAGGTGTCAGCCCACTTTGCTGGGCCAACTCCCCTGACGAGGTGCCGGGTTTTTCAATAAGGATGCAGAGGATTAAAAGGCGATTGCTGTTACTCATCGACTTCAGCAACGTTGTCGCCAGCGAAGCGCTTTCCTGCAACCGAACAAGCTGACTGTTTTTCATGTTTACTATTTTAGGATTCTCTAAATTAAGTAAATACTAAAATACAAGCAGGCGGGATGCAATGACTAATTTTTGCCGATGACTGTTGAAGAGGCCTGACGGTAAGCACACAGCCTGCAACTGAATCGTCCGGCATCAGAAATGCACGGTCAGAAAAAGCCTTTATCGCCAGATCACGGGTAAATTTATCGTTCTGATACCCCAGCATTAATCACATGTGATCTATCACCACTAAAGTAACGTACGACATTATCAAAGGCCGTTTTGAAGTAGAGCGCATAGCTGGCCTTCTCGACATAGCCCAGATGTGGCGTGCACAGCACATTTGGCATCTGCAGGTAAGGATGTTGCGCGTCGTACAACGGTTCATCGTCGTAAACATCCAGTGCCGCAAATCCGGGGCGCCCCTGTTTCAGGGCGTTTAACAATGCGCCTTTCGAAACGAGTTCAGCGCGGCTGGTATTCACAAATAACGCATCCGTTTTCATCAGTGCAAGATCGGCCGCCGTGATATTACCTTCCGTCGACGCGACCAACCTTTGATGTACGGTTACCACATCGCTGGTGGCGAAAAACTGCGCCCGACTCTCCGGCACTATCCATCCGTCAGTACGGGCTTCTTCCTGTGCGCGAAGACTTCCCCATACCTGCACTCTCATCCCAAAAACGGCTGCAAAGGAAGCGAGACGTTTTCCTATTTTCCCATAGCCAAGAATGCCGATGAGCTGATTATTGACTGCAGAGCCTATTTCTGTTTGCCATCGTCCTTCGGCCATTGCATTCACCGAAGAGACTAATTTTCTGCGTGATGCCATGATCAGCAGCCAGGTTAATTCTGCAGGCGCGACCGGGGAACCGGTCCCTTCTACAATTGCCACACCCGCCATTGTACAGGCCTCAACATCGACATTCCTCGCCAGCTTACCCGTCTGGCTGATTAATTTAAGACGCGGTGTGCGTCGCAGAAAGGCTGCATCAACCACTGTTCTTTCCCTGATGAGTATCAATGCCTCTGCTGCAGAGAGATGGTGATCAGCCATTGAATCTTTAGTGAGGTCTCCCAGAGCCGAGCAGAGGTATTTGTCGTTGTGCTGAAGAAAGTCACACTGCTGAGTAGCGAGCTGATAATCGTCTGGAATCACTATATGAATGGCCATCAATCATCCTCTTTGTGGAGTATTTTCGAAGAGCATTAACTTTAATCAAATAACGTTATGTCATACTAACGGCTTCCAGACTTTGTGCCATAGCGGATATTTAATTACATGATATGTGAGTTATTTCTGCAGGCAAGCAGATCCGTTTACCCTCATCGCGGGGCTTCCCGCATACCCTCTCAGGAACATTTCAGAACACTCGCTTTTCGAATCCGCGAGGGTTCAATGTTGTGTCCAGAGCTTATTGCATGTGGAGACGAGATTCCGTCAATGGAAGCGAAGTCATTACAGGATGTAAAGGAGGGATTGTGTCAACATCTTACAATCAGAAGGTAATGAAAAGTGAGGCCTAGCCGATAATGACAGGCATCTGGAACGTGAACTTACGTCGTCAGTTATAATTTGAAAATGATAACATCAGAATATCAACCCGTTAATAATGTTAAGCAGGATTGAACATACAACTCTTATTAAACATACATTGTTTGATGTGATCAGGCTGATAATTTAAAAGTTGAAATGGGATGCTCTCATTTTTGTTCAATTTTCATTGTTTAGAATGTATATAGTTTTTTAACCGGCTGAAAATTATGGATTTACAGGAATAAAATGAAACCTGTTGTGAAAAATGACGAGCCGCGTGAAGTTTTGCTACGGCGTATTAACAGCGGTGAGTTTCACCCGTTTTTTCAGCCTATCGTCTCACTGGAAGACCTGCGCGTGATGGGTTTTGAAATGCTCGCACGCCACATTTCCCCGCAAGGAACCGTTACGCCACCAGCAGACTTCATTCCTGCTATGGAACAAAACGGTCTGCTGGACGAGCTGATGCTCAGCCTGATAGCGCAAGGTTTCAAAACGGCAGCTGCATGGCCGGAACAGCAATTTCTGTCGATGAATGTGTCACCCTCTCAGCTCAATGGCAGAGACCTGCCTGAAATGATCAGTCAAACTGCTAATCGATTTCAGTTTGATCTGACAAGATTAAAGATTGAGATAACCGAAACTGCCCTGTTAGATGACATCATAACAGCCCGTGCAGAGGTTGAGGCCTTGTCTGATATGGGCTGTACGATTGCGATGGATGACTTTGGGACAGGCTATTCCAGTCTTTCCTGGTTAATTCAATTACCCGTCAATACTCTTAAAATTGATAGCAGCTTTATTCGCTCCATGCTGGAAAAAAAGGATAGCCGAAAAATTATCTCCAGCGTAGTTGGGCTAGGCCAAAGCCTTGATATGGATGTGATCGCCGAAGGGGTTGAAACGGATGAACAGGCTGAAATGTTACGTGGAATTGGATGCCTGTATGCGCAGGGCTATCTGTTCGGCAAGCCGGTGACCGCGGCAGAAAGCCACCTGATGCTCGCCAGGGCGCCCGAAAAAGGTTTTCTTCGCCGGGTTGTGCGTCTTTCTCTTGACCAGCGGGCGCATCAGATATCATCAATGTACGCAGTTCCTGGTACCTCCATCTGCTTTCTTAACCCGGAGTTGATGATTGTTGATGCAAGCGACACCTTTGCTGAAAGGCTTGGCTGGGCCCCACAGGATGTTATTCACAAATACATTTATGAGGTGATACCCTCTCAGGCGGACAAGTTGCTCTGGCTGCAGGAATTCCGAATAAAAGGGCTACCCTACCCGCCATATGAAGTCGTACTGCCCGACGGTTCATCCGATCTTGTCATGGTTACGCGTGTTGAAGATGAAGCAAAGGACCTGTTAGGCTTCTGCGTTTTCGGTGTCAAACTAACGGGTCGTCACGGCAATGAAGCAAAATAGATTGCTGTCAGGATTACGAATCAGACAGCACTCATCACCTTATTGTCCCCTCCTTCTATCAATCAAAAATGTTTGATGCCAGTCATCCCGGCTCAGCGTAAAAAGCATGCTTGCCGCCGCATCTGGCACATCATAGACATCGCGAATATGCCGAAGTCCGGCGTTAATCAAAACCTTTTGTGACGCCAGATGGTTTGCTCTCACCACTGCAGAGATTTCCGTGAGTTTTAACTCACTAAACCCATATCTGACTGCATATCGGGCAAACTCTGTCGCCAGCCCTTTTCCCCAGGATTCCGTCGAGAATCGATACCCCAGATTATTGATCGTGATATCGGCGAAGTTTCGGATGCTCAGCCCTCCGAAGCCTATGATTCTGTCAGGATCATCCCGAAGCGAAATAGCCCAATTGCCGAAACCCTGTGTTTCCCAGTGGCTTATTGAGCGAGACAAGACATCCCGTGCATGTTCAATATTCGGGTAAGGACCGGCTGGATTAAACACGTTCGTCGCAGGGTCACCATAAATCCTGAAAAGGTCGCCTGCATCTGCTTCGCTGACTGGACGAAGGGCTAACCGCATGACGTCTGGCTGCAAAAGAACCTCCTGTGTTCGGTAAAGAAACGGGCACAACTGATAATAAACACAGTAAAAGGTGCCGGTCACCCAGTCAATACGTCACCTGAACAACGTTGTGATAACGTGATAGCCGTTATTTCATCGTGCTTACGTCCCGGTAAGTCAAATTAACAGACGCCGCTACTGTTCACTATTAATCCTCTTTTTACCATCCGGACTTGTTTTAAGATCGCCGGCGATTAATGACTTAACTCAATCTAAAAAATATGACTAATCGGGCTGAAGATATCGTGATTTTTGTCGAAAACATAATGAGATAATAAAAACATAAAGGGAGGAGTAATAGAAGATATTGCTCCTGCATGTTCATCACGCTCTCTGGCAAGCCAGCCGGGCTTAACGCTCCTGCCTGTTTCCCAGAGCAATGCACTTTAAGTAGTCTGGCAGCACTGGAACAACGATGAACCGATATATTTCAGGAAGCAGAGACGTCCGGAACGTGACCTATAGCATGATGAAGAGCCCACAAAGACGTGACGTCCCGACGGCGTCTGTTTTCACTACTGCGGGAAATGAAAAATGAGCATCGTTTATATACCTGCCCTCATTCCCTTACTGATGAAAAAAGAGAATGAGAAAGGAAGCCCACTGACAGAGGATGAAGTCCGCCACGTCCGGGATAACGCCACGTTTATTGAAGTGCCGCGTGATGTTGCTTTCACGATGGCCGAATGCCGGGGCTATTTTGATATCAATCCTGAGCATTGCTGGTCACAATGGTGCTCCTATCGGCGTGAGAATCTGTTGCCTGCTGCTGGCAACGTGTAACTGCATCGCAGTTCGACATCTGCTTACCGCTTTTAGCAGTCGGTCTCTGGCCGCATAGCGTAATCGTTCAACAGAATGACGCATCCGTCCGAGGCGGACCTGGGCCACGACCGCCAGGCTTTCAGGTTGCTTTGGGTTTCACCCCCCTCGCAAAGGCTTTCCCGTGCAGCGGTCTGGCTGGTCAGTCGTAAACTGAGTGTTGAACACAAGGCGACGTTCGCGTCTGATTCATCGGATGGGCTGCAAGCTGAGAGGGTATAACGTTGTAGTCGTCCTTAAAAGATCAGGCTCATCCGACATACCCTTGTGATATTCTCTGCACTCTGGCGAAACCTGTCCTGTATATTATTCGCTGCGGAGGCATGATGACAGACTCAGATTCCATCAAATTAGCTATGCTGTTTCTTATTGCCTTCTGGATATATTACCTGAAAATTACACGCAGCTTTTCAGGACGATTTATCTATTTTGATAAAAGAAAAAAAGATGTCTCATTACGCCTGTCAGTTTTTGGCACACCAGGAGACACGTCCGATCTTAGCGACGTTATTATTTCACTTAAAAAGTGTTTACAGGATCTTGAAAATAAAAATTATCATAGCGTGACATTTGAATCACACCTCATTACTGCAGAGATGATAGAATCTATTCAGCGCTTTACACAGGAACAGGGTTATTCATTTCAGAACGTCATGTTCTGCTACACCTCAAAATGGCAACGCGTAGTCATTCCACTTAAAACGGCCCTCTGCCGTTTCAACCTGAAATTTGCTAATCCGACAACCACAACGTTCACTGTCGTACTTGATCGAAGCCCAGCTTCCGGCTTTGATAATATTTATATCGGTAAGTGACATTATTCCTGATTCAGCATGTGAGAGCGTAGTCTGGGTTTCAGATGCGTAACACGTAAACAGATCAGCATTGAATCCAGTGCGTTACACTCCGGATAGCTCTCATCCTTTACTGCGGAGCAAAATGGATTGTCATACTGTCCTTCTGGAATGGGCGGCCCACGGGGAAAGTATTGTTATCTACTGCCTGATTAATGGCTTCAGTAGCCGCAACGCACAGATCCGGATCGCCGCCCACCACATTTATATTTACCGGATGATCGCGTTGCGCCAGCTTAATTCTTACGTCACATGTTTTACCGCGATAAGTATCTGCATCGAAGAAGCGATGCTGTATTGATGTTGAGGCCTGGCATATCCAAAGCATCGCCTCGCGTTGTTGCGTTTGCTGAGGTGTCTGAGCTTCACACTGTGATTTAATCTCTGATGCGTCTGGAGACTTAATTCCCTTATGATTGATAGGGTTTGTCCGTGTATTGCATCCGGAAAGGACCAGTGCGAATGTTAAAACAACAATTTTTTTCATCATGGCTTCCCTGTCGATTTTCCTGATTTGTAGCATGAATAGTGCAATTGAGTAGCCACCGCCAATAGACTCTCTTCAAAGCCAATACCACGATCTCCACACCGGCAACCCGACAAAGTCTATAAAACTTGTACGGAAATTCATACAGCCATTCACGCCCTCTTTGCAAATCACATCCGCTACCGTTACTCTATACGAAACGTATACACTTCATATAAGGCTTGTATGGGTATCGTAAAAATTTCCGACCTGATGCATGAGAATCTCCGCATCGCCAGCCAGGCGATGAGCCGCTCGATCAATGCCCAGGCAGAACACTGGCTTAAGCTTGGCATGCTGGCTGAACTCTATCCGCAGCAGACTCAACACCAACTGGCGCAAATGCTGATCCGGCTTGAACTGGAAGGCAGCGCTGATATTCGCAGTATGCTCCCAAAAGAGAGCCTCATCCCACAAGGAGACGTGTCATGAACACCGTTAAAATACATACCGCAGCGGAAATTGAAATGGCGCGCGCAGCCGGACAGGCTGCTGCTCAGGTACTGGCGATGATCACGCCTCATGTGCGTCCCGGTATCACCACGGAAGAACTGGATGATATCTGCCACGACTTCATTGTGAATGAACTTAAGGTCACACCCGCGAACATTGGCTATCACGGCTATACCCGCACCACCTGCACATCGGTTAATCATGTGGTATGCCACGGTATTCCGGCCAGTAAGACGCTTAAGGATGGCGATATTGTGAATATCGATGTGGCGGTCATCAAAGATGGCTGGTACGGCGATACCAGCCGCATGTACTTTGTCGGCACCCCATCAGTCCGGGCCAAACGTCTGGTTGAGATCACCTATCAGTCGATGGTTGCGGGTATTAAAACAGTTCGTCCTGGCGCGACGCTAGGTGATGTGGGTGCAGCAATTCAGCGTGTTGCGGAAGCCGCAGGTTTCTCGGTGGTGCGTGAATATTGCGGTCACGGCGTCGGGGAGATTTACCACACCGATCCGCAGGTGTTGCACTACGGCACACCCGGTGAAGGGATGCCATTGAAAGCTGGCATGATTTTCACCATTGAACCGATGATCAACGCCGGTAAAGCAGGCACCAGCGTGCTGTCAGATGGATGGACGGTGGTCACGAAAGATCGCTCGCTTTCCGCGCAATGGGAACACACCGTCGCAGTGACTGAAGAAGGTTTTGATCTGCTGACGCCGTGGCCTGAAGGCACCGGCGACTATCCCGCAATTTAATCCCCCTGCCTGAGACACTGTCTCAGGCAGTGTTCTCTATCTGCTTCTGACTTCATCCAGCGTTTCCAGCGTGCCCGAATGCCAGACCTGTATGTTATTGCGACCGGCGCGCTTAACCTGATAAAGCGCTTCATCAGCGCATCTCAGCCATTGATGGATTGATTCCGCATCACTTGCCGGTGCAATTCCAATACTCACCGAGCACTGAAAAGTGGGAGACGCTGGCAGCCGCAGCAGCGCAATGCCCTGTTTAATCTGCTCTGCCAGCAGCGTAATGCTGGCTTCGTCTGCATCCCGCACAATGACGCATAACTCATCACCCCCGAAACGGGCAGGAATATCTTTCAGTCCGACGCTATTACGAAGCAGTGCCGAGATTTCTGCCAGTAGAAAGTCACCAGCCTCATGCCCAAAGGTGTCATTCACCTGCTTGAAATGATCAACGTCCAGCAGCATTAGCCAGGCTTTACCCTCACCTCGCTGGGTGCGCAAAAACTCACTTTCCAGACGCTGCTCAAACAGACGTCGATTTGGGATTTTCAGCCCGGGATCCATCAGTGCAATACGTTCCAGCTCGCGGTTCTTTTTGCGCAGACTCAGGGTCAGATTATGTGACACCACGCTGAGTGCCAGCAGATATCCGCTGGCCAGCGGCAAGGTCAGCCAGACGGTACGGGTACTGAAATTAAGCAGAATGGGCGCCTTTTCCACCAGCCAGGCCAGCATGAAGGTAAACAGAAAAGCCTTTATTGCGGATTTCAGCTGAACCCAGCCCCCAGCCGAATAGCGATCGGAGATCAGCACCGCCATGATAATAATTGAGGGCAACGGGCTGAGCGCCATGTTTGCAACCCAGAATCCGCCAAAGGCGGCATCCAGCGTTAAACTTTTGCGTTCAAATCCAGTGGGGTCGCGGGATCGCAACGCCAGTCGGTACGCTGCATAAGGCCAGACAAACGCATTAGTAAACAATAAGGCGCAGAGCTGCGGGCACATTCCCATCTCCATCAGGACAGAAAGAATGGGCAGAAAACAAAGAAAGGTACCAAGCTGGCGCATCATAAACATTCGCCGGACAAATCGCGTCGAACGTCGCTTCAGTTGTACATCATCGGGGGTGTAATAATTCATACGCGCACTGAAGCAGTTACAGGTCAGGTAAGTTTATCGGTAAATGAAGAAAAATTGTGAATTATTTGCAGATTATTCTTATTGCTTGTACGCGAGTTAATTAAAAGGTGTAATTAACTTACGGGACTGGAAACAGCGGTGAGAGATTGCCACGCGTCGTGAATAACGCGCGGCATCTCTGATGCAGATTATCTGCGGCCTTTAACGATTGAGGCAGACCAGTTGAAATCGCTGACTTCACTGGCGGTCAATGAAGAGGGCTTCTTTTTACGAAGCGGCTTTTTCTGCGCTTTTAGCGCCAGCGCTTTTTCCTTCTCCAGTTTACTGGTCATAACGATCTGACGTGCTTCACTATTAAATTCTTTTTCTTTCTTACTATCAGGCTCTTTACCGGTTCGTTGACGGTACTTCTCTGCCAGTCCGTTGTAGGTTTGCTCGACGGCCAGACGTTCATCAGCGTTGAACTGATCAATGGAAATCATCTTCTTATCGTTCATAGCGGCATGTCCTGTGGCGAGTTATTCAGGCAAGTGTACCGCATTTGCCGTTCGTTAATGCAGGGAATGGCATTAATCCGTCGACGTGATAGTTTCATGAGCCTTCCGGCAGGACAAATACGCCTGATCCTATTCGTAAGCCTGACTCAATCAGGTTTCTTTCTTAATATTAAACTAATGTTCATCAGGTTTAATGGTAGTGACCACGTACCGCCAGAGAGCAGAACCAATGATAAGAGAGACCGATCGCCTGTCACAGGCATTATTACGGCGGCATGGGATTGGCATTAAACAGAAACGCTTACACTTCAGAGGCAGAGATCTGCTGTTTCAGTTGCACAACGCCCGCTATGATGTTTTCAATGGTGACCGCTGTATTGCGACTGTAGAAACTAACAATATCAACGAAGCCATTAAGCAGTTTAAAGCGCTGGATAACCCTGATGAGAAATAATCCCGCCTGATTCATGACCTGTTTCAGAGGGATCACGCCGTCAGAACCGTTTGTGTTGTGATGCAGGATAATCAGGATGCTCGAAGTTTCGAGGGTTTGTAAGAAGGTATATGGCGTGCAGCACCCGATAACGCCATTGCAGCCCTGCTGCACGATCAGCCGATGCGGCTTGAAAATGAATGCCGCACAATCGTTTGCAACGGAATCAGTGGAAAGCAGCCTGTTACGCCTGTCTACCTGGTAAGCCGGAGAGTGTTCATCCGGTTCAACGCCAAATTTAGTGTTAATTAAACCGGTGCTGATTAGAATAAAGCAAACTCCCCGAATACAGGTTTCTGATGAAAATCACCATTCACAAAGAAGATGAGCTGTTTATGCAAAACTTCTTTGATGCACCCTGCCACACTCTCGAAACAGAATCGCCGCAGGCTCAAAAAATTCAGCAATCTCTTCAGCTGGCTATTCAGCAAAAAGGTGCAGAGGCCGATGGCGACTGGAAACGTAGCCTGACATTTCTGCTGCTGTTTCTCTTTCTGTATGCTGCGCTGGGTGCTTCACTGACGCTTGATCTCAGCGCCCCGGGCACGGGCCATAAAAGTATTGCCTATGCGCTGGAAGCGATTCCGGTACTTATCGCCTTCTCCGGTTTCTTCATCTCAATTCTCTATCTCTTCCTGACTCGCGCCAGTGCGCGTAAACAGCGTAATTGGGAAAAGACGATTCTGGTGCTGGAGAAATACGCCATCGGAAACCTGTTCAAGGTGACACACACCCAGGGTGGCGGCACCAGCAATTACTCCGTGCCGAATCTCTCCATTTCACTGGCGATGTTTATCTGTGTAACCTGGCTGGTGATTTATAACTATCTTACATTCACCACCAGCGGTGTATTCGGTAGTGTGATTTCGCTGTTCATCAGCACCATGGTGTATGTGATTCTGGATATTCAGTTGCTTAAGCCTTTCATCCATGTGATGGATAAAGATGAATCAGAAAAGGGTGACGCGGATAAAGAACAGGATTAACCAGGATCTTCTGCGGTGTCAGAATACCCGGCCACTGTGAGCCGGGTATTTTTTTTCCACAAACAGACCATTGTTACTGGCAGGCCTGTTTTTGCAGTGAATTCAATGAAACGCGAAACGAACACAACCTTTGTATGTTGTAACTATATGACAGCCTTATTATACCCCACTTAGCGCTGAAGAATCTCCGCCAGAAAGCCCGCTTTGATAGCGGGCCTGCCGTCATTACCAGTGAGTTTTCTGCATATCGATAACGAAACGGTATTTCACGTCACCAATCAGCATACGTTCAAAGGCTTTTTCAACGTCGTCACCGGTGATCATCTCAACGTCAGCCGTGATGTTGTGCTGACCGCAGAAGTCGAGCATCTGCTGCGTCTCCTTAATGCTGCCAATTGAGGTGCCGCTAATACTCAGGCGGCGAAACACCATTGGGGTGACATTCGGTGACTTATGCGGTTGATCGGGGATGCCGACCAGCACCAGCTGACCATTGGTTTTCAGCGCATTGAGGTAAGGATCGAGATCATGAGCCGCAGCCACACAGTCCAGAATGATATCCAGGGAGGCCTGACACGCTGCCATTTGTGCCGCGTCTCGCGAGATGACCACGTTTTTAGCACCCAGACGGCGCGCATCCGCCCCTTTCGCCGGAGAAGTGGTAAACAGAGTGACTTCTGCACCCAATGCGCTGGCG
This sequence comes from Pantoea sp. MT58, assembly GCF_014495885.1. NCBI lineage: Bacteria > Pseudomonadati > Pseudomonadota > Gammaproteobacteria > Enterobacterales > Erwiniaceae > Pantoea > Pantoea sp. MT58. Next base: position 159,811 of record NZ_CP061084.1, on the reverse strand, counting down.
AGCTTAACCGCCATGTGTCCCAGTCCGCCAAGGCCGATAACACCTACGCGGTCGCCTGCTTTAACATTAAAATGCTGCAACGGTGACCAGACAGTCACACCTGCACACAACAGCGGTGCCACAGCGCTCAGCGCCAGATTGTCGGGTACCGTCACCACAAAATGCTTGTCGGCAATGACATGCTGCGCATACCCACCAAAGGTGGTATTGCCGGTGTATTTGTCGGTGCCGTTATAGGTTGGCGTGAAGCCCGCCTCGCAATATTGCTCTTCCTGCTGCTGGCAAAAATGGCATTCACGGCATGAATCGACCATAACACCCACGCCTACGGTATCTCCGACAGAAAAGCGTGTGACATTGTCACCTTTATCCACTACGCGTCCTACAATCTCATGACCGGGAACCAGTGGATAGCGGCTCACGCCCCATTCATTCCGTGCCATATGAAGGTCAGAATGACAGACGCCACAATAAAGGATTTCGATTTTGACATCGTCAGCCTGCACGTCACGTAACTCAATCTGACCCGCCTTTAACGGTTGATCTGACTGGGTGGCTACCAGCGCGTTAATTTTCATCTGTTGCCTCTTCTCATCTGATGGTCGTAAAGAAAGCGGCCCACTATAGACATACAGGAACCTGTTTGGTAGTAGTTACCTTTTGGTTACCATGAATGTGAGGAGAGACTGTGCCGGTCTGGGTTGAAGGAAAACTTTATTTTTATGCGGACTCACCACCACGTCGCCTGCTTGAGCTCTTTTCCGTGAAATGGAGCACGATGGTGCTGCATGCGCTTTATCACTGGCCGGAAAATCGGGCGCGCACAGGGGAACTGGAGCGCAGCCTGCAGGGAATTTCAAAGAAGATGCTGATTCAGACGCTGCGCGAGCTTGAGCAGCGCGGGCTGGTGTCGCGTCATGTCTGGCAGGTTGTCCCGCCGAAAGTGGAGTACAGCCTTACACCACTCGGCCATACCTTTGCAGAACCGATTGAGCAGATGTATGAATGGGGTCTGGAGAATCAGGCTGCGCTGGATGAAATGGAAAATCATGCGCGCAGCCATCAGGAGAGTGGCGGAGATGACCGCCAGTGATGCACGTTACGGATTAATCGAACGGGAATTCGCGCGCCAGCACGCGCGCAATCACATTTAGCGCGCCTTCGTCGTTGTTGCTCTGTGTCTGATAGTGCGCCACGGCGGCGACAGCCTCAGCAGCATTTGCCATCGAGAAGCTATAGCAGGCCTGACGCAGCATCTCAATGTCATTGGCGCTGTCACCAATCGCCAGCACTTCACAGTCACTGATGCCCCACTTTTCCTGTAGTAGCGCAATGCCGTGTGCTTTATGGCAACCGGGAATGATGAGATCGATAAAGCCAAAGCCGCTGGAGACCGGATGCATAATGTTTTCCAGCTCGCCAAGTGTGGCGTGCAGTCTTTGCAGCAGTGCATTAACGCCTTCGTGCTCCAGCTTCAGCGAGAACTTGAAAATGGTGTCGTCGATGGCATAAAGGTCATCACGCTTTTCGAGTCGGTGATAATGGTTTGCCAGTTGCGCCATCATCTCGTCTGAAGCGGATGCGTGCACATACGCACCATTGCGTCCGCAGACCACAACCGCGATGTCGGGTTCATGCGCCAGGATATCGAGGATCTTATGCACTTTCTCCTGCGCTAACTCGCCGCAGAAAATCTCTTCATTGCAGTCCGAAACCCACGCACCATTTTCTGCCACAAACGCGATTTCATCTTTAATGTCGGGAAAATAGCGCTGGAGCTGGTAATACTGATTCCCGCTCGCCACCACAAAACGAATGCCCTTCTGCTTCAGCAGCGCATACTGACGTGAAAACCGCTGGACGTTGTACTGCTTATTATCGTCCAGAAAGGTGCCATCCATATCCACCGCAATCATCTTAACCGCCATTTCGCCTGCCCCTTTACGTTCGCCGTTCTGTCCTTTCGGCTGATTGATTTGATTCATAAAGCTTACTCGCTGTGTGGATTAATGAGAATGCAAATAGTGACATTGCTAACGGATTTCAGAGCGTTCCGGTTCATCAGTTGTGTTAGCGCGCACGGTTTATGTCGTTAAAAGAATGTTAAGCTCAACGACAAATTACGAATGAAGATTATTTAAATTACATTCGAAACTCAACCATGACGATAAAGGAGCAGAATATGATCCGTGATGAAACCCTGGCTACCCCATTACCTGACGACGTCAAAACCGCTATCCGCAAAATGAAACAGCAGTTACGTCAACAAATCGGCGATGTTGATGCTCTGTTCAAACAGGTCTGCGACAACATCACCACTGCCATTGCGCAGGCAAAAACAGAGGAAGCGCAAACCGGCACGGCCTGGCCGGTCGTGCCAATGCAGGACATTACTGAAGGAAAGGTTTCAGATGAAACCCGGTTGCTGATTAAACGTCGCGGTTGTGTGGTGATTAAGCAGCATTTTGCACGAAATCAGGCTCTGGCCTGGGATAAGTCGATGCTCGACTATCTGGATCACAATCATTTTGATGAACAGTATCGTGGGCCCGGTGATGACTTTTTTGGCACCCTGGCTGCCTCCCGTCCTGAAATCTATCCCATCTACTGGTCGCAGGCGCAAATGCAGGCGCGGCAGAGCCCGGCAATGGCAGAGGCACAATCTTTTCTTAACCGGCTATGGACGTTTAATTCCCAGGGCAAGCAGTGGTTTGATCCGGATGTCAGCGTTATCTATCCCGACCGCATCCGTCGTCGCTTGCCGGGTACAACCTCTAAAGGCCTGGGTGCCCACACCGATTCAGGAGCACTTGAACGCTGGTTGCTGCCCGCTTATCAGCAGGTTTTCAGTAAGCTGTTCCACGGTGAATTTGCCGCATACGATCCCTGGGACGCGGCTCACCGTACCGAAGTTAACGAATATGATCTGCCAGGCACCACCAAATGTTCTGTGTTTCGCACCTTTCAGGGCTGGACCGCGCTCTCCGATATGATCCCCGGCCAGGGCCTGTTGCATGTGGTGCCGGTGCCGCAGGCGATGGCTTACGTTTTGCTGCGTCCGCTGCTTTCGGATGTGCCTGAAGATGAGTTGTGCGGTGTGGCGCCGGGTCGGGTATTGCCCGTGAATGAACAGTGGCATCCGCACCTGATTGCCGGGCTCTGTTCAATACCGGCTCTTGAGGCGGGTGATTCCGTGTGGTGGCACTGTGATTTGATTCACGCTGTTGCACCGGTTGAGAACCAACAAGGCTGGGGCAACGTGATGTATATCCCCGCAGCACCGATGTGTGAGAAAAACCGCGCTTATGCCCGTCGTGTTGCAGAGGCGCTGGAGCAGGGACGTTCACCGGCCGATTTCCCGCCTGAAGACTATGAAGCAGAATGGGAGCAACGTTTCATGCCGGAAGATCTCAACCTCAATGGCCGACGGTCTCTGAATTTAGCCTGACGCAACCCCGCGTCGCGCACCGGCGCGGGATAATCCCTGTTACACTGCCTCTTTTATTTAACGGCGAAGCGCGATTATGAACCCGCGACATCATCAGATCATTCAATTAGTTAATGACAGGGGCAGCGTAACTGTCAGTGAACTGGCGCAGCATACCGGAGTTTCGGAAGTGACGGTGCGCCAGGATCTGACACTGCTGGAACGTGATCGGCTGCTTCGCCGGGTTCATGGCTCTGCGCTGGCACTGGATAGCGATAACGTCGGCACCCGCATGAATACCCGTTATTCTACCAAGCAGGCGCTGGCACGACATGCGGCCAGCCTGGTGCAGGCGGGTGAGTCGGTTTTCATCGAAGGGGGCAGTACCAATGCGCTGCTGGCGCGGGCGCTGGCCGACCGTGCGGACCTTACGCTGATTACCGTCAGCCACTACATTGCCCAGCTTCTGCGGGAGGCTGCCTGTGAAGTGATTGTGCTTGGCGGATTATTGCAGAAAAGCAGTGAATCCGTTGTGGGTCCGCTGACGCGTTATTCCATTCAGCAGGTCCATTTTCACAAAGCGTTTGTTGGTGTGGATGGCTGGCATCCGGAGACGGGTTTCACCGGCCGCAATATGCTGCGCTGTGATGTGGTAGATGCAGTGCTGGCGAAAGGCGCTGAAAGCTATGCGCTGACTGACGCGTCTAAATTTGGTCAGATTCACCCCTATCCGCTCTCATCCGGCTTTCAGGTCGGGCATGTAATTACTGATGAGACACTGGATTCCGCGACGGTCGTGCAACTCAGCGAACAGGGGATCGAGGTGATACAGATCGCGACAGGTTAAGCCGACCAGGGGCCTTTAGTCACGGAGTCCCGCATCATCAGGCTGGCCGTGAAAGGCGCCTGAGTCTGCCAGTCACCCCCGTCCAGCATGGTTACCAGCCGGTTGATCGTCTCGTCGATCATTTCTGTGACCGGTAGCTTCATACTCGATAATGACGGCGTGATATAGGGTGCCAGCGGGATATCATCAAAGCCTATTACCGAGACCTGATCGGGCACTGCAATGTTGCACTCGGTCAGGCGTTTGATTGCACCAATCGCCATCTCATCATTACTCGCCACCAGCGCAGTAAATGACACGTTGCGCTCAAGGAGCGTGTCGACGGCTGCCATACCGCTCTGCGCCGTCCATTTACCCGCCACAATATGGCGGTCGTCAGCGTTAAGGCCCTTTGCCGCCAGCGCAGCACGATAACCGTTAAGGCGCTCAACGCCGGTCGGGGAATCCTGCGAACCGGTAATAAATGCGATATCGCGGTGTCCCTGGTTCAGCAGATAGCCCACGGCCGTGGCACTGCTGGCGTGCTGATCGCTGTAAATGCAGTAGCTGTGGTTGACGCGCAGCCGCCGGTTAATAACCAGAATGGGCTGTTTGTGGCTGGAGATAATCGCATCCAGCGCGTCAATGCTGAGGAAGCGCGGATAGATGATGATGCCGTCACAGCGCAGATCGAGCAGAAACTGAATGGCCGCCTCTTCCTGCCTGGCGGTGTGCTTGCCGTCCGCCAGAATCAGCTGACGGCCCTGCTGCTCCATCATGCGTGCGGAGTGGGCCATTAACTCAGTAAAGTAGCTGCCGCTGTAAAGCGTGTTGGTGATGACCAGTCCGATTGTCTGAGACGTTTTTGTCGCCAGATTGCGGGCCAGCAAATTAGGCCGATACCCGGTTTCTGCAATCGCCTTCAACACCCTTTCACGTTTTTCCTGTCCGACGTAGCCATTACCGGAGAGCACACGTGACACTGTCGCTTTTGAAACGCCCGCCTTAATTGCTACTTCCTGAATCGTTGTCATTGTGATGCTCCTTTGCTACGTCGTCCTGCAGTCTACCTAAGCCTCTCAATATTGGAAATATTTACCCGGTATGTATACGCACATCATCAAATTTAGCAGGTGATGCACTTCACAAAATAGAAATCTGCCCGATTTATACTCTTGTCGCCGAACGTAAAGACCTTCATGATTTTGTGAAACCGGTTTCCTATTTGTCTGCTTGCAGGCATTAAAAACATAAAAATTTTGACCGATTTACCCTACAGAGAAGAGCGATCATGCCCATGAACTATGCCGAGGTGTCACGCGCCATTGTCGATGCGCTTGGCGGCCTCACCAATATCGAAGCCGTCACTCACTGCATGACCCGCCTGCGTTTTGTCCTGAAGGATCAAACACAGGTCGACTATCCACGTCTTAAAGCCATCACAGGTGTCATGGGCGTGGTACACAACGATACCCAGTACCAGGTGATCATCGGGAATAACGTATCGCAGGCTTACCAGGCGGTGCTGGAACTGGGATCGCCCGGCGCAGCTTCGACTGTGCCGGTGAAACGCAAAATTACCCTGAGAAGTATTGGCGCAGGCATTCTGGATGCGCTGGTGGGCACCATGTCGCCATTGATCCCAGCCATTATTGGTGGGTCCATGGTGAAACTGCTGGCGATGATTCTTGATATGGCGGGCGTGTTTGAAAAAGGTTCATCAACGCTGGTGATCCTCAACGTCATTGGCGACGGGGCATTCTTCTTCCTGCCGATCATGGTTGCCGCCTCAGCGGCGCTGAAGTTCAAAACTAATATGTCGCTGGCGATTGCCATTGCCGGCGTTCTGGTCCATCCCAATTTTGTTGAGCTGATGGCAAAAGCGGCGCAGGGTCAGCCGGTCGAGTTCGCTTTCATACCGGTCACCGCGGTGAAATACACCTATACGGTGATCCCGGCGCTGGTGATGACGTGGATCCTGTCACACATTGAACGAGGCGTGGATCGCATCACCCCTGCGGTCACTAAAAACTTCCTGAAACCGATGCTGATTGTGCTGATTGCGGCACCCATTGCGATTGTGCTGATTGGCCCGATTGGTATCTGGATCGGCAGCGGCATCTCCGCGCTGGTCTACACCGTCCATGGCTACCTTGGCTGGCTTTCGGTTGCGATTATGGGCGCTCTCTGGCCGCTGCTGGTGATGACCGGTATGCACCGGGTTTTCACACCAACCATTATCCAGACCATTGCCGAAACCGGCAAAGAAGGCATGGTGATGCCGTCAGAGATCGGCGCCAACCTGTCGCTGGGCGGATCGTCGCTGGCGGTGGCGTTCCGCACTAAAAACCGTGAACTGCGCCAGACCGCACTGGCAGCTGCGGCATCAGCCATTATCGCAGGGATTTCAGAACCGGCGCTGTATGGCGTTGCAGTGCGCCTGAAACGCCCACTGATCGCCTGTCTGATCAGTGGTTTTATCTGTGGCGCGGTTGCGGGCATTGGCGGGCTGGCCAGCCACTCGATGGCCTCACCCGGCCTCTTTACCAGCGTACAGTTCTTCGATCCCACCAATCCCATGAGTATTGTCTGGGTCGGTGCGGTCATGGTGCTCTCGGTGGTGTTGTCATTCGTGCTGACGCTACTGTTAGGCTTCGAGGATATTCCTGAGACAGAACCCGAAAGCGCTGCGCAACCTGCGCCTGCTACCGAACGCGCTAACGCGATCAATAGCCATTAGGAAAAGGGTCAGGCTGACCCAAAAAAGAGGATTGCATGTCTGATTCAAGGTTCCCGCAAGGGTTTTTATGGGGCGGCGCGCTGGCCGCTAACCAGAGTGAAGGTGGTTTTCGTGAGGGCGGAAAGGGCTTAACCACCGTCGATATGATCCCGCATGGCCCAAACCGGATGCCGGTTAAACTGGGTCTGGAAAAACGTTTTGCCCTGCGTGACGACGAGTTCTACCCCAGTCATGACGCTATCGATTTCTATCACCGCTATCCGGAAGATATTGCGCTGATGGCCGAAATGGGGTTCAGCGTGTTCCGCACCTCAATTGCCTGGAGCCGGCTCTATCCTAACGGTGACGAACTGACGCCTAATCCGGAAGGCATTGCGTTTTATCGTGCGGTCTTCGAAGAGTGCCGGAAATACAATATTGAACCGCTGGTCACGCTTTGCCATTTTGATGTCCCGATGCATCTGGTCACGGAATATGGCTCATGGCGCAATCGCAAAATGGTCGATTTTTTTGCCCATTACGCACGAAGCTGTTTCGAGGCGTTTGATGGACTGGTGAAATACTGGCTGACCTTCAACGAGATCAATATCCTGCTGCACAGTCCGTTTTCCGGGGCTGGCCTGGTCTTTGAACCCGGCGAGAATAGAGACCAGGTAAAATATCAGGCGGCACATCATGAACTGGTTGCCAGCGCGCTGGTTACGCGAATCGCGCATGAAGTGAATCCGGTCAATCAGGTCGGCTGCATGCTGGCCGGCGGCAATTTCTATCCCTGGTCGAGCAAACCGGAAGATGTCTGGGCTGCACTGGAGAAAGACCGCGAAAACCTCTTTTTTATAGATGTGCAGGCGCGCGGTGCCTATCCGTCTTACGCTGCCCGCGTGTTCCATGAAAAAGGGGTGACGCTGGAGATCGCTGACGGTGATGCCGACATTCTGAAAAACAGCGTCGATTTTGTCTCATTCAGTTACTACGCCTCACGCTGCGCGTCGGCAGAGATGAACGAGCAGAACAGTAGCGCCGCCAACGTGGTGAAATCCCTGACCAATCCCCATGTGCCACGCAGTGACTGGGGCTGGGGCATCGATCCGCTGGGGTTACGTATCACGATGAACATGATGTATGACCGCTATCAGAAGCCTCTCTTCCTGGTGGAGAATGGCCTGGGCGCGCGCGATGAAGTCGACGCCAGTGGCGAGATTAATGACGATTACCGTATCAGCTATCTGCGTGAACATATCCGCGCGATGGGCGACGCCATTGAAGATGGTGTACCGGTGATGGGTTATACCAGCTGGGGCTGTATCGATCTGGTTGCCGCCTCGACCGGCGAAATGAGCAAGCGCTACGGTTTCGTCTACGTAGACCGCGACGATCTGGGTAACGGCACGCTGGCGCGTACGCGTAAAAAATCATTCTGGTGGTATAAGAAAGTGATTGCCAGTAATGGCGCAGATCTTGAGTGACACTGTCACTTAAAAAGCACATCTGAATGCACTGTCGCGTAGCAAACGTGCCTGAGCATAACACTGACGCATCCGTTGTGCTCAGGCACTAATTATCGTATAACGAATGTCTCCGAGGGGTGTCCTGTCATGGGCTGAGATGGCGAAAGCCGAACCCTTTGAACCTGATCTGGGTCATGCCAGCGAAGGGACGGGTCGGCAGATTTTCTGTCTCATTTCCTGCACTATCCCCTGTTCCAGACCGTATGCCCGGATCTCCCTTTTAATGGAGATCCCATGTCACATCCGCTTTTCGAGACCGGTTTCTATGGTCGTCTGCGCCAGCAGGCGGGCACGCAATGGCACGCCTATGTAAGGCACGATTTTGTGCAGCAACTCGGTCAGGGTACGCTGCCTCCTGCCGCCTTCCGTCACTATCTCACCCAGGATTATCTGTTCCTGCTCCACTTCGCCCGTGCCTGGGGTCTGCTGATCAGCAAACTCTCTGAGCCTGACGCTCTACGACGCGCTACGGCATCACTTAACGCGATTATCGGTGAACTGCCGCTGCACCTCGCTTACTGCCAGCAATGGGGCATCAGCGAGGCAACAATGGCACGCGAACCCGAAGCAGCGGAAACGCTCAATTACACCCGTTATGTGCTGGATGCCGGTCACACCGGCGATGCACTGGAGCTCATAACGGCGCTGATGCCCTGTGTTGCCGGTTACGCTGAAATCGGCCTGACTTTGCTGGATGATCCTGCGACGCGCATTGAGGGCAACCCTTACGCCGAATGGATTGAAAATTACGGCGATGAAGCCTATCTGGCCGGGGTAGGCTCGTCACTGATACTTTTTGAAACGCTGGCTCAGCAGCGCGCCGGAGAACAACGTTTTGATCGGCTGGCGGAGATTTTCACCACTGCGACCCGGCTGGAAGCGGCATTCTGGCAAATGGGGATAGATCACGCTGCCGATCTTCGGGTCAGACCATGAGCCAGCTGTGCAATGCCACACCGCCAGGTATTTCAGTTCGCCAGCTCAGCCTTACGCTGGGTCAGCAACAACTTTTCAGTCAGCTTGATCTGGAGATCGCCGGGGGTAAATTTACGGCGTTACTGGGTGCCAGCGGTGCAGGCAAAAGCAGCCTGATGCGTGTCATTGCCGGTCTTACGCCACCCAGTTCGGGACAGATTAGCGGCAGCGATGGCCTTCCGCTGACCGGACGCATCGCCTGGATGGGGCAACAGGATTTGCTCTATCCGTGGCTGACGATTGAGCAAAATGTCTGCCTGGCCAGTCGGCTGAAAGGCGAGAAAGCCGATCGCGACTGGGCGCAGTATCTGCTGGCAAGGGTTGGGCTGAGCCAGAGCGCCCGCGCGCGGCCCGCTACACTCTCCGGCGGGATGCGTCAGCGCGCTGCGCTGGCCCGCACTCTCTACACGCGTCAGCCTGTTGTGTTAATGGATGAGCCATTCTCCGCGCTGGATGCATTGACCCGTCATGAGATTCAGATGCTGGCGGCGGAGGTGCTGGTCGGTCACACGGTGCTGCTGATCACCCACGATGCCGCCGAAGCCTGTCGTCTCAGTCATCACCTGCTGGTGATCGGTGCGGCGGGAATCGAAGCCTCTCCACCACTACAGGGCCTGCCGCCAAGGGCAGCCGAGGACGCCGGCTTAATACGAAGTCAGGCCGCACTGTTGAAACAGCTAAGCGGAATAGCCAGATGAGCACACGTTTCGTACGTTTGCGTCGTGGAATTACGCTGTTTGCCGGTCTGATTGCAGCATGGTGGCTGGCCACGCTGACCTGTATTCCCGCCTTTCTGCTGCCCTCGCCCGCTGCAGTCGCTATTGCGCTGTGGCAGAACGCTGACTATCTCAGCTATCACACTCTGATTACCCTGACCGAGATCCTCAGCGGCATGGCGCTCGGCGTGCTGCTGGGTGGTGTGCTGGCGCTGGGCATGACCTATTCACCGTGGTTACAGCGCTGGATGATGCCGCTGGTGATCACCAGCCAGGCGATTCCGGTATTTGCGCTGGCTCCGCTGCTGGTTCTCTGGTTTGGCTTTGGCATGAGCGCCAAAGTCGCGATGGCCGTGCTGGTGATCTTCTTCCCGGTAACCTCCAGCTTTTTTGATGGCCTGCGCCGCGTTACGCCCGGCTACCTTGACCTGGCTCGCACTATGGGCGCTTCCCCTTCAGCACAACTGCGCCATGTCAGGCTGCCAGCGGCGCTGCCTGCGCTGGGTTCAGGGTTACGGATGGCGGCGGCCGTCGCGCCGATAGGGGCAATTATCGGCGAATGGGTCGGCTCAGCGGAAGGGCTGGGTTTCGTGATGCTGAATGCCAATGCCCGGATGCAGAGCGACCTCTGTTTCGCTGCCCTGTTCATTCTGGTGCTGATGACCCTCGCCCTGTGGCTGACTATCGATCGCCTGCTGCGCCGCCTGATTAGCTGGGCTCCTGAGACAATTTGATGACCCTTAAAATGAGAAATCCCATGACTAAACTGCCCCTGTTAACCCTGCTCTTCAGCGCCACCTTAACCACTCAGGTTCAGGCGATGGAAAAACTGACGCTGGTACTCGACTGGTATATCAATCCCGATCACGCGCCAATTATGGTGGCGCAGCAGACCGGCGCGTTTGCCGCTGAAGGACTGGAGGTAAATATCGTGCCGCCTTCCGATCCGGCCCTGCCGCCACGTCTGGTCGCGGCAAAGCAGGCGGACTTAGCCATTACCTATCAGCCTCAGCTGCATTTCTTCGCCGATCAGGGATTGCCACTGATGCGGGTCGGCACGTTGATTGACACGCCACTGAACACACTGATGACGTTAGACAAAACGGTAAAAAAACCGGCGGATTTAAAAGGTAAACGCATCGGCTATTCAGTGAGTGGTATTGAACAGGCGACGCTGGCGACCATGCTGGCCCATGACGGCGTCAAAGCCGATCAGGTCAAATTGATTAACGTTAATTTTCAGCTCACCAGTGCCCTGATGACCGGCCAGGTAGATGCGGTTATCGGCGGCTATCGCAATATTGAAGCGCTGGAGTTGAAACTTGCCGGCAAAGAACCCGTGGTGCTTAACGTCGAGGATTATGGTGTTCCCGCTTATGACGAGCTGATTATCGTCGCCAACCGTGACGAGGCGCACTCGGAGAAGATTCAGAAGTTTCTGCGGGCATTGAAGAAGGGAAATGCGGAGCTGCAGGCGCATCCTGAGGAGAACTGGCTGATCTTTGCCCGCGAGCATCCTGAGCTGAATACACCGCTAAACCATCAGGCATGGCGTGCCACGCTGCCGCTGTTCGCCGCCGATCCGGCAAAACTGGATCGTGCACGCTATCAGGCTTATGAGCAATTTCTGTTTGATAACAAGCTGATTAAAGGCATCACGCCGGTTCAGCGCTACGCTATCGGCAGTGAGTGATAAGCGCCCGCAGCGAGCGCTGCGGGCAGGTTATTAATGAGACTTCTGAAACAACCAGTGTTCAATGTCACTGGCGGGCAGAGGTTTTGAGAAGAAGTAACCCTGAATCTGATCGCAACCGTAGGTTTTCAGTAATCCCAGCGTCGCTTCCGTTTCGACGCCTTCAGCCAGCACGGTATAATTCAGCTCTTTCAGCATCTGGATAATGCATCTGACGATGATTTTCGATGCGTCATCCTCACCCATACGCGAGATCAGTGACCGGTCAATTTTAATCACATCCAGCGGGATATCCTGCAAATAGCTAATGTTGCTGTAACCGGTGCCGAAATCATCCAGTGAGATCACAAAACCGTGAGATTTCAGCGCTTCCAGCCCTTTTATCGCCACATCACTTTTGGTGATCAGTTCATTCTCCAGACACTCAATGCCCAGGATAGCGTTAGGCAACTGAGCGGCCGCGAGTTTAGCCACCAGCTCATCGGCAAAATCGGGCCTGGCGAAATCGCGCTCACTGGCGTTGATTGAGACCGGAATCAGATCATATTCGCGATTCCAGCGCGCCAGTTGTTCAACGGTGTGATCGATAACCCAGTTGGTCAGATCGGAAATCAGGTTGGTTTTACCCGCTAACGGAATAAATTCGGATGGAAAGAGCTCACCTCGCTCAGGATGATTCCAGCGAATCAGCGCCTCCAGCCCGACCGTCTTACCAGTTCTGAGGCACACTTTAGGCTGCCAGGCCAGATAGAGCTCTTCATCTTTATTCAGCGCCTGAGCCAGATCGTTCATGATCATAAAATCATCGGTGCGCCGCGAGTCGTAACTCTCGTCAAACGACATTGCATTGATGTTTTCATCAATGGCCTCATGCAGCGCGCTCACGGCCTGACGTATCGTTTCATTCGCATTCATCTGGCCCGGAACAAACTCTGTTTCGCCAGTAAAGACATTCAGATCGAGCGTAATGTTTTCCGCCAGGTCGGCCTTCATGCCTTTAAACAGGTCGGGCATATTGTGTGCTGTAAACCGATCCGAATAGGGCTGAACGATGGCGAAACGGCCAGGTGCAAACGAATAGAGTGTTTCATTCTCCGGCAGATTGAGCCGGTTTGCGACATCCTGCGCCATCTGCTTCAGGAGTTTTTCCATCGGCGCAACGCCTACCGCGCGCGTAAGTTCATAAGCGCGAATGATATCGAGACAGTCGATAAGAATCAGGCGAAAACGGCTATGAGGCGCGGTCAGGGTCAGCTGATGAATATCACGAATCAGGCGGGGACGATTCGGCAGATGCGTAATAACGTCGGCAAAACCCGCGTTATTCCAGGCATCCAGAAAAGAGGAAACCAGCGTAGCCAGTGAGCGCAGCGTGACGAGTTTGTCATCCGCAAAGGGATGTGGCTGCGTATCAGTTACACAGAGTGTGCCCAGCACGGCACCGTCGAGGTTCTGCAGCGAAACGCCGGCATAAAAGCGAATATGCGGGTCGCCTTTAACAAACGGGTGAGTAACAAAGCGCTCATCCAGTAAGGTGTCATACACGACCAGGTGCCCTTCACCATCAATAACATGGCGGCAGAGAGACTCATCGCGGGTCGATTGCTTAAGATCAAAGTTACGAGACGCTTTAATATACTGATTGTGGTCGTCAACAATCGAAATAAAACTGCCTGAAATACCCAGCACCTGGCTGGCGAGATTAACAAATCTCTCCAGCACTTTGTCCCGTGCTTCATCTGGTGACAAAAGTGCCTTAATTGCACTAAGACGTTTTACGTCGCTGCCGTTTTGCTCGTTATGCACTGAAACCTCTCTTATGCAGGCGCAAAAATCGAAATAATTTAGCTTACAAATGCTCAATTAACGCCCAATTATCAGATAAATAACGGCTCAATCTGACAGTACTTTCACAGCGAAACAGTGTCGCACGATATATGATCGCTGTCGAAACCATTTAACGCTCTTCTTTCACGCGCGCAACCTGTGGCGACTCCGGCCTGAAGCCAAGACCAATAAGGCGTCCCAGCACGAAACGCAAGAATGGCAGGCGACGGATAATCGCAGGAATCTTGCTACTGCCCGAGGGTTTTCTATTTGCTTTGTTGCGGCTCATTTTAATCTGAAGAAACTGCGTGGCGACGGTAGGGAACTGACGTCGTTTCTGCACATTTTCCAGATCGCGCAGTTGCAGTTCACCCCGCTTCAGGGATTCCGTCAGGAGGTTGGCCGTCGCAACTGCATCCTGAATCGCCAGATTTACACCCACCCCGCCAATTGGCGACATGGCATGAGCCGCATCACCAATACAGAGCACGCCGGGTCTGGCCCACTTATCCAGCCGGTCAATACGTATCGACAGCAGCTTAAACGCCTCCCAGCTCTCGATTTCTGCCATGCGCGTCGCTTCAAAAGGTGATAGTGCCACAACCTCTGCTTTAAACGCGTCGAGTCCGGCAGCCTGTTTCGCTTCAAACTCTCCTTTCGGAATAGTCAGCCCGCACTGCCAGTAATCACCGCGATCGATAACGATAAAGTTCTGACGGGGTCCTTTATGTCCCATCCCAATGTCGGGATCCTGTGGCTGCTTACTTAAGCGGAACCATATAACATCGCGCGCTGCGCCAAATTCCTGTCCCGTCAGCCCGGCCGCTTCGCGCACACGGGAATGGCGGCCATCGGCACCGACCACCAGTTTACATGTGATATGCAGCTGCTGATTCCCACGAGAAGCCGTCACGCCACTGACCGTGCCATTCTCATATTTCAGCGACTCAAACGACGTTGATTGCAGCAGACTGAAGCCGGGATAGCGGATGCTCTGTTCTGCCATGTAGTTCAGGAAATCCCACTGAGGCATAAAGGCAATAAAGCGACACTGAACCGGCAAACGTGAGAAATCAGCCATTGTAATGCTCTCTCCTGCTATCTCCGCCTCCAGCTTTTCAGCACGCTGATGCGGTAGCCTCAGGAAAGCGTCCAGGAGTTCGAGCTGATGCATAATTTCCAGCGTCGAGGGGTGGATGGTATCACCACGAAAATCGTGCAGAAAATCGGCGTGCTTTTCGATCACTATGACACGCAGTCCCGCGCGGGCAAAAAGATAGCCCAGCATTAATCCCGCAGGACCACCACCCACAATACAGCAGTCAGTGGTGAGAATTTCAGTGGAATGTGGCTGCATATCAGCTCCCTGTTGCGCCAGTATTGCTATGATTATTGCGTCAGCCGTGGCGATATGACCGCCACCGGTTGATGGTGCTGTGCTCAGACTAATCACTCAATGCGATTTATTCCAATCGAAGCTGCTGAACGGCCATTATTGATTCAGCAGTGAGGAGATCATCATGAACGTGATCCGCAATACGCTTTTTATTCTGCCGCTGTTAAGCCCACTGGTTGTGGTCGCCGCGCCGTATGACACCCTGAAGTTTGCTCTGCGGCAGCAGCAAATAACGGATGATCTGCGCCAGAAGTGTCAGATATTGCCCGCCGTATCTGATGAAAAATTGCGGCAGACGTTTATCAACGATAAACAGAACATGGAACAGAATCAGGCAACATTAAAAGCAGCGGTGCAGGCCCTGAAAAATCAGGACAATCCAGCCTATCGCGAACGCGTGGCACAAGTGGTTTGTCCACCACAAACCGAGTAACACTTTTCCTCAGGCGAAATTGATCCTGGCGTTTGTTTTCACTTTACCACTCAGTAAACTGGCACGCTGGTTTGTTTAAACAAGAATGTCTTAATGAACGAAGAATCACCGCAGCCGGTTTATGTTCCTCGCTCCATTGCAGCGCGTAGCCGGATGTTCCGCGCCCTTCTCTATCGTGATAAAACGCCGCTGGCGATGCTGTTTTGTGCTGCGCTGGTCGGTTCGCTGGTTGGCCTGGCAGGCGTGGCATTTGCACGCGCCGTTGAAACCATCCAGCAGTGGCGTGCCGACACGCTGACTTCAGGGCAGTTACAAGGCTGGATACTCTACGCCACTGCCTTTGCCATCTCGGCTCTGCTGGCGATGGTCGGCTATTTTCTCGTCAGACGTTATGCTCCCGAAGCGGGTGGCTCGGGCATTCCTGAAATTGAAGGGGCGCTTGAAGAGCTAAGACCTGTGCGGTGGTGGCGGGTCATTCCCGTGAAATTCTTTGGCGGCATGGGCACGCTGGGTGCCGGAATGGTGCTGGGCCGGGAAGGCCCAACGGTACAGCTGGGCGGGAACATAGGACGCATGGTCATTGATATTCTGGGAATGCGCAGTAATGAAGCCCGACATACGCTGCTGGCTACCGGTGCGGCCGCCGGTCTGGCTGCTGCTTTCAATGCACCGCTGGCGGGCATCCTGTTTATCATCGAGGAGATGCGCCCGCAGTTTCGTTATAACCTGATTTCGATTAAAGCCGTGTTTACCGGCGTCATTATGGCGAGCATCGTGTTTCGCTATTTCAACGGCGAACAGGCAGTCATCTCCGTTGGCAAGCTGGCTGATGCGCCAGTGCAGACGCTGTGGCTCTATCTGATACTGGGTATGGTTATCGGTATGGTCGGCGTCTTATTTAACCGTCTGATATTCATCACGCAGGATCTTTTTGCCCGCTTTTACGCGGGTAAAACGGCACGTGTGGTACTGGCAGGCGCATTGCTGGGCGGGGGTTGCGGCATTCTGGCTCTTCTGTTCGCTCCAGGCGCAGGCGGCGGTTCTGAACTGATTCCCCAGGCGGTTCATGGTCTCTTCCCGTTCACCCTGCTGTTGGTTATCTTCCTGGTCAGGCTGATAACGACTCTGCTCTGTTTTGGGTCAGGTGCACCCGGCGGTATCTTTGCCCCGATGCTGGCATTAGGGACACTACTCGGTACAGCATTTGGGGTGGCAATGACGGATCTGTTTCCGTTTTACCATCTTGATGCGGGTACTTTTGCTATCGCAGGGATGGGCGCACTGTTCGCGGCTTCGGTAAGAGCACCACTCACCGGCATTGTGCTGGTACTGGAAATGACAGATAACTATCAGCTGATATTGCCGATGATCATTACCTGTCTGGGCGCTACGCTACTGGCACAGTTCCTGGGAGGAAAACCACTCTACTCATCTATTCTGGCCCGCACGCTGGCGCGTCAGGCAGACGCTACCCGCTCGCAGTGAGCGGGTAGACGGCTTAGTTACTTATTATCAAAATAATCAGACGGCATCTGTCCAGGTGCCTGATTGATTACGCTATCGTTATCAGGCCCTTCGTTTTTCATGTAAGTCACTTTCGCAAACTCAGGAATAATTACGTACGGATAGGCCGGACCTTCATCGCGGAAGCGGTGCATATCATCGATAAAGTCATTCTGATAGCAGATGGTTTTCTCCGGATGCTGGCCTTCCCCCGCAATCCATTGTGGGAAGAAGATCGTTCCATGAAGCAGAGTGCGATTCAAATCAAACAACAGACTGACGCAGGTGCCGGTAGGTTCATGCCAGTCAACTTTGTAGATGCCTGGCGCAAATTGCACCGCGTGCATTTTCTGGTTGGTTACCCACCGACCACCTACCAATCCCTGATGGATACGGTAGTCACAGGTAGTTTCATTGCGAGCATACCACTCATATTTCCAGCCATTATCATAGGTATAAACAAAATGCGTGCCAATGAACTCAGACAGATCGCTGGCGATATTCTCTGGAGATTCTCCTGACATGTTAACCTCTGTTAAAAAAGCGCATTTGAAATGCACGGATGAATGTCAAAAACAGGCTTTAGCACAATAGGTCAGTGAATTTAGACTATGGCGCAGATTCTTTTTTTTGCCATATGCTGCCAGAAATATTTCTGATAAATAAAAAATCGGGGACCGTTTTTTATTTATTTGATAAAACCGCAAGTGAATTGAATTCATCCAGACATAAAGCAGAGCCTCTCAAACCTGTCATACATTGTTGAAGATAAATGAATTGACGGGTCGTCGTCATTAGTCTGAAAGACTGTGTACATCTGAGTCTTAAAATCGGGGGCTGATATCAGAGGCACTAAATGATAAAAGCCCTGACTGAAATAGCCAGGGCTTTTAAGGTACGACAGATTTAACGTTTACCATTAACTAACTTAATTGAAAGGTACTGCTTCGATACTACTATTTATGAACAGATCCTGCGGATAATAATGATCACGAAAGAAAAATGTCATTACCATTAGCGGTTTTCACCACCTGATAGTCTTTCAGGAGACAAAGACAGGTCAGGCCCGTATAAATCTGTACACCCCCATCGCGATATATACTCTTTGATGCGTTGCCTTACTTTCATTACGACGTTTAAACCGCAATCGTATCCTGTCGTAACGTAACGTTCAGAACTACGAGGCCTTACATCATCGCGACGCGATACTGCAAACTACATATTACAACACCTTAAAACTTACTTCGACTCCATTTAACAGGGTTATCATTAACTAATGTTTAGTTTCAAAGAACAATGTTTAACAGAACCGCCGACGATGTTAAACCAATATTCGTCGACACCTTTTACGCTTAACACCACAGGTTTCTGGTGTATCAGGGCTGCTTCATGCCGCTGATGAGTTCTACTTTACGCATATAAAAAACGATGTCAACACTGTTATTAAAGACATGTTTATATCTGCAGTAGAAGGGTTTACTAATTATTTAATCTCTGCACAAGCCCGCAGATTTCCTCTAAAGGTTAAGAATAATTGAAGCCTAATCTATTCGATATAAATAATTCAGCAGGTCACTATTTATTTTCCACGCACGGCGGTAATAAAAAAGGCGCCCGCAGGCGCCCCTCAACCAGTGTATGCCAAAACCTGCTTTATTTTTTCAGGTTTGCCAGCAACACTTTTGCGGTCTCAGCCGATGAACCCGGATTCTGACCAGTAATCAGAAGGCCATCCTGAACCGTGTAGGACTGCCAGTCATCGCCACGTGAGTAGATACCGCCATTCTGTTTTAATGCATCTTCTACCAGGAACGGTACTACGTCCGTCAGGCCAACGCCCTCTTCTTCACTGTTTGTGAAGCCAGTAACTTTTTTGCCTTTAACCAGAGGCGTGCCATCCGCATTTTTCACATCACGCAGGACACCGGGAGCATGACAAACCAGTGCAACCGGTTTGCCAGCCTGCAGCGTTTGTTCGATCAATGAAATGGAGTGTTTGTCATTTGCCAGATCCCACAACGGTCCATGACCGCCAGGATAGAAGACGGCATCAAATGCATCCTGGTTCACCGTATCAAGTCTGACAGTCGAAGCCAGCGCAGCCTGAGCAGCAGAATCAGCATGGAAGCGACGGGTCTCATCGGTCTGAGAATCGGGCTCATCACTTTTTGGATCAAGTGGCGGCTGTCCGCCTTTTGACGACGCCAGCGTAATGTCAGCACCCGCATCAAGAAAGGCATAGTAAGGCGCGGCAAGTTCTTCCAGCCAGAAACCGGTCTTCTTGCCAGTGGTACCCAACTCATCATGCGAGGTCAAAACCATTAAAATTTTCATTTACGCTCCATATAACAGTCAGTCGGTTTCAGGTGTAAGAATATTCAAAATCTGCGTGTAAGCCGCCAGTCACGGCGTGACCCATTAATCATGGCGGGCTTAAGAATATTTATGAAATTTATCTCTTCAATTTCAGCTATTCACATAGCATTATAGCTCAATGAAATACGATTTGAATTTACTGCCAGTTTTGCTGGTCATGATGGAAGAGCGTAACGTTACTCGCGCAGCAGAACGACTGGGTATCACCCAGCCGGCGCTATCTAATGCATTGAACCGGCTTCGTGAGACACTCAACGATCCGCTATTTATTCGTGAACGTTATGGGATGCGCCCGACGCCAAAAGCCGAACAGCTGGCTCAGGTGGTTGGATCGGCGTTGTCATCCATCGATAAAGTGATTCTGGGCCAGCAGGATTTTGATCCCCTGCATGCCACACGGCTATTTACTCTCGCACCGAATAGCTACGTTGAATTCATCATGATGCCTGCCATTGTGGCTCGCCTGCGGACTTCAGCACCTAATGTCAGGCTTCGCCTCACCCCTTTTGGCAATGACGTCACCGAAACCGGCGTAATTTCCGGCAACACCGATATGGTGCTGGGTCGAATCGTTGATCCTCCCGATAATCTGGTGGTGCAGCACCTGATGAATGAGAGTCTGGCCTGTGTATTACGCGCAGATCATCCGTTTGCAGGCGATAGCTTCAGTGCCGAACAGTATGAGCAGCTTAAACACGTCAATGTTCTGCCACCTGGACGTATGCGTGCAGGATTGTATCAGGCGCTTGAACAGCGCGGTCTGCGTCGTCAGGTTGCCGTATCCGTGACACATTTTCTCGCCGTGCCAGAAATGATTGCAGTCACAGACTATTGCGCCACCCTGCCACGTCTGATCTGTCAGCACCTTTCCCGGGATCCGCGACTCAAAATTGTTCCCGCACCTGTCGATCTCGGCACGTTTCCTGTGGAAATGGGCTGGCATACACGTTATCGCAGCGATCCAGCCCATCGCTGGTTAAGGACGTTAATCATGGAAACGGCACGGGAGCTTTCTGACTCACAGACAAACAATTAGCATGATCACCATTGCCGCACTAATAGTTAATAACGATATGATAACCTGAGTTAGTATTATTCCCATCGGAGGCAGACACCCTCCCCATTCATCACTCAGGAATATGACCATGAAAAACGTAAAAGCACTCTCTATCGCCGCTATCGCTGCACTCTCAATGATCTCGTTTGGCAGCTTTGCTGAGACTGTTTCTGTGACCTCATCCACACTGGATGGCGCAGAATCTAAAATCGCTGCTCAGGCTCAGGAACAGGGCGCGCAGTACAAAATTACGGAAGCGAACACCAATAACCGTGTTCACATGACCGCAGAACTGTATAAATAACGGATGGTCGCAAACGGATTTGCCAGGAGAGGCTGCCCAACGGGCAGCCTTTTTTGTGCCCGATCAGGCAAGACGGGTGGCGTGTGAACTGCCGGTACGCCACCATAAAATCAGCGCGGCCAGCGCTATCGCTCCGAGTACCGCAAACGCCGTGCTATAGGAATAACGTGCGGCGATCATGCCGGTCATGGCAGGACTCAACGCAGCACCTACACCCTGCATCAGCATAATGACGCTCTGTCCGGCGTTAACATGCCCCGTGCCGCGCATCAACGTAACAATGTAGCCAGGCACCGCCACACCGAGAATTCCAGCCGCAATACCATCCAGCACC
This sequence comes from Pantoea sp. MT58, assembly GCF_014495885.1. NCBI lineage: Bacteria > Pseudomonadati > Pseudomonadota > Gammaproteobacteria > Enterobacterales > Erwiniaceae > Pantoea > Pantoea sp. MT58. The sequence goes on along the minus strand of NZ_CP061084.1, from coordinate 138,696 downwards.
TGAACCGGAATAACAAAAATCGGCTCGGCAAAACCTGCCGCAATCACCGCGCGCAGCGGTAAAATCATCAGCGCAACCATAATGAAAAGACGATAACCCTGCGTTTCAACGCGCTTTGACACCCACAGCGCAACCGGGATCATTACCAGTTGTGAAATCACCACCGTTGCCGCCGCATACAGCCCCGGACTTACTGCCGCCTGGCCCCCAGCCGAAGCAACGCGCATGCTCAGCATTGGCAGCAACGCGGCATTGGCAAGATGAAACAGCAGTAACGTCACGCCAGCTATCATGAGCGCGGGTTTACGTATCAGCATCGATAAGTTGAGCGCAGGCTGTCGCTCTTCCTGTTTTTCATACCCACGCGCCACATCGTTATCGATTTCGTCACCGCGAATCGCCAGCGTCGCGAAGGCCGCGAAAACCGCCATCACGGTCATCAGAATAAAAACCGCCCCCATTCCCCAGTACCACGCGGAGAAACCCGCCAGTAAGGCAGCAATGGTATTACCGCCATGGTTAAAGGCTTCGTTGCGTCCCATCTGATGGTTAAAACCACGCTGACCGGTCAGACCCAGGGTAATTCCCGCAACGGTCGGGCCGATGAAGGCCGCCGCAATACCTGCCACGATTTGTGAGACCATCGCCGTCCATGTCTGATTGCTGTACCACAGCAGCAGCGTGGCAACGGTGATGACAAGGCAGCCCAGCAGCACAATCATTTTTTTATGGCGGGTTGCATCGGCAGCGATGCCCGCAGGCAGGGTGGCAAGTAATCCGGCTATTCCGCCACAGGTCATCACCAGACCAATTTCGTCTGGTCGCCAGTGTCGTTCCGTTAAAAATATCCCCAGAAAGGGCCCCAGACCATCGCGGACATCGGCCAGAAAAAAGCTCATTAAACAGAGCGCATAAAGTGAACGCTGAGACATGTAATTTCCCTGGAAAGTAAGTGTTAAAGGCAGTTGCGCTTCGGTTAACAGGGAAATTATGTGTTACAACCTGGAAAGTCACATTTCGTTATAGTAACAAAATGAAAAAGGCCACCCGCAACGGTGTGCGAGTGGCCCTGCGTTTCACTCAACAAAGAGTTAATTATTTATCTGTGCCGAAACCCTGCTTCAGCAGTGCGGGCAGTACAGCCGGGAAATAGATGTTCTTGTAATAACCGCTGACGCTCTCGCTCCAGCTCTCACCGTCATCACGTCCGATGTTTTTCCAGTGCTGAACCATTTCTTCATTATAAGCCGCAATCTGCTGCTCCAGACCCTGAGTCTGGTAGGTCTCATCGTGGCGGAAAGTGGCCAGCGGCAGACGTGGTTTCTGGTGAGCGGGCTGGTCAACGTGACCGATTACCACGCCGGCAACCGGGAAGGTCATCGGTGGAAGATTGAGCAGTGAGATCATTGCCTGCGGATCGCGACGGATACCACCAATCGGCACAATGCCCAGACCTTCTGCACGTGCCGCGGCCATCACTGACCCCAGCGCAATGCCGATATCGGTTGAACCCGATACGATACTCTCAATACTCTGATGAGCGATCTGCTGCTGATCGACAGCGGCCATGCCGACCGCTGATTTATGCATATCCAGCACAAAGGTGATAAACACGGGTGCTTTGGCGATCCACGGCTGACCGCCCGCGATGGCAGCGATCTCGGCACGACGTCCGGCATCACGGGTAATGACAACAGAAACCTGCTGCGAGTTTACTGATGTTGGTGCGCGGTAAGCGGTACTAATTATACGATCCAGTACCGCTTCATCGACAGGTTGCTCAGTGAAACTGCGTTCACTTTTATGACTTGTAAAAATATCAATCAGTTCGCTCATGGTTCCTCCCATATAAAGCGCAACTATAACAGCACAGCGCATACATGCTTGGTAATTCGAGGGTTTTTGGGCGGGCTTTTGTAACTGATTTTTATCATGTACATGTCTATGTACACTTTTGAAATCTATGGCGAAGTCACCAGATTTAGATTGTAAACCTTACGTATCATTTGCCGTTTCAATCGTGGCAGTAACGTTTCCCGGCAAAATGATCCCCTTACGCCCCGGTCCGTCGACTGTCTCATGATGCGCGATAATTGGACCAGTGAACCAGGCATGACAGAGGGCGAAAGCCACAAACAGATTGAGCCACCCTGTTTTGGCAGTAATAAACTATTGCGTATCTCCATGCCACCACACGTGAAAATGCGAAATAATCATCACACTACCGGCAGGTCCGAAACCCTTGTGATATATGCCGGTGAAAGCATATCCCGCTTCATTGACCAGGATTTCTGGATACCCTGCCCTGCAAAAAAAAGACTGGCCTTGCCGCTCTGGTTGAGCCCATCAATCACCCGCATCAGAGCTTCGCTATTCGCCTGCGGCTGATATTCGTCAAACAGACTTAGCTGAGCCACCCCCTGGCTGAAGAAGTCACCAAGCATCACGCCCGCTTTCATATGCCGGTGTCGTGTGTGTCTCTATCCACTTATTCGCAGAGTTAAGTGTGTAATGCCAGTTCATCTGGCCAGGCTCTTTTACAAAGTCGAGTGTGCTGATGGTGAATCGGCCTTCAGCATCGCGCTTAATCGCCTGCCTGAAAGCCATCATGATTTCGTAGTCGCGTGGCATGATAATTCCCCCTTTGATTAATACTGTATGGATAAACAGTAATTGCAGTTGGCAGGTTTGATCAAGGCGAAGCTTACAACAGATTTGTAAAGGGTCTGATGGCGCTGAATTTTTATCTGACGGTCGTTATGAGGCCATCCTAAAGGCATGATATCCGAAGCTGACTTTGCAACCTGAGTCAATCGAAATAAATTGTTGAACGTCTATTTCCTAATAATGGCGTTATGTGTATCCTCCGTGTTATCAGCCAGGGCTGATAGATGGTTTGCCCCAATTGAACAACTTTACGCCCGTGTAACGCGGGTTTTTTTATGCCTTCCGTTAAATTGCCGCTCCAATGATAGCTTACCAACGCAAAACCCACCCCGCAGAATAAATAGATGGCTTGCAGGTTATTTATTCCGTCGCAAATTTTACTACTGCTTTAGTCTGCAAAGAGCGAGAAGCGGACAATTTACCTTACCCATAAATTTTTTCTCTGCGCATTTACAAAATCATTAGAGGTGATTCGGCGGGAGTAATCGTTTTGTATGGCCGCTTTTTGGAAAAGCCGTCATTTGCAGCGAATCCAAAAGTATTCATTCAGCCTGCTGTTGATCGGCTTTGGTATAATCGTTTCAATTAGCCATGTATGACATAAGTCTTTTGAAAGCGCATGATTGCAGTCTGTAAGAGCAACAAAACTTCACTTCGGAAACGCTCGCTTTTGATTTAGAGCGGACATTCATAGTTCCTGAAAGATTCAGTTAATATGAACCGCATTTGATAATCTCCCGTCATCATGATTACAAAAAATATTGCGACACTTTCCAGAAAGACGGGGCCAGCCTGGAATTAAATTTAATAAATAACCATAAAAATCAACGCTGTAAAAGCTTTTTCACTAAGCTTTCCAAAAAATACCGTTAACATTTTGTATGCATTTCTTTCAAAACGTCGCCATATTGTCAACTAATTACTCTTTGTGTGTAATCTTTTTGTTAATACTATTTACGCGAATATGAGGACTTGACTATGAAATCAGTTATCCAAGAGAAGATACTTACTTTAATTTTTTGCGTTGCGATTACAGCTGTAATTGTTAAGTTCATTTCGAAAAGTGCTTTTTACGTTTCACATCCTTCTTTATCCATTTCATTAATAGTTGCTGTAGCAGTAATTATCTCAAACGTGATAGTAACAAATTTAGTTTCAAAAAGAGGATAAATGACATGCTTAGAGAACTGACCGAAAATGAAAGTAATATCGTCTCTGGCGGTAATGCTAACTCAGGTTACGAAGGCTCAAACTGCACCAACGCCGCGATTGAAGGGGGTGTTAACGGTGCAACGGGTGGTGCTGTGGCCGGTGCTATCCGTGGCGGTGTCACGGGCCTCGCTGGCGGCCCTGGAGGGGTAGTAGCAGGCGCGGGTGCCGGGGCTGCTGAAGGGGCTGTTTATGGCGGAGTTCCAGGTGCTATTGGAGGGTATGTAGGTTGCCAGAATAGCGGCTATGCTAACAATGGTGGAAACAGTAGCAATCTCGGCGTAGATTCCAGCGATAACAGCGTGAACTGACAGTGCCATTGGTAGCAGGTTACGAAAGACTGAACCCTAACAGTCTACTATTGTATTTTCGATACTTCAGCTTTAGCCCATTTAACCGCATCATCAGCAAAGTATTGATTACCAGTTAAATAATCAACTACAAGCCCTCCTGCAAGACTTGCAATACAGGATGCCGTCGCTAAGGCAGAGACCCACTCAAGTTCATATCTGCCTGTTGATAAAACAATTGCTAAATCCGGAACGAAGGTAGCATTTAACTCATTAAGTTCACCATCATTATCCACTACATGTACATAATACTCGAAACCTGAAATTGAACCATTAACAGGGCAAGGTAAGAAGCCGCTGAACGTTAAAGGATCAAATTCATCATCCAGTACGCAGGGAAACCCTGCATGAATGATTGAATCCCTAAGAAGAGAAGTAGGAGGGAAGTTTTTTTTAGCTATGTAAATACCGATATCGCGTGACAAGTCTTACTCCTTCTTAGTCAAGTTCTGGCCTATAACAATACATGGAAAACCAGATAATCAGCATCGTTATCCAGCCCCTGTGTGAAGGTGTCCAGCATGCCGCCATCCCTGCCCATCACCAGCTGCAGGTTCTCCCACTTTTTCTGAAAGTCGATTTTCTTACCGTTATAGGTGCCGCCGACCACACCATAAGCGTCATTCAGTCCCCGTACGATGCCATAGGCGTCGGTACGGTGATGGATAGTCTCAAGCTGTTTGTCAATAAGATTAAACATCTTGCCGCCAGTCCGCCCAAATATCAGGGCATTCTCACGCTGCTTCTGTTCTTCTGTGCAATGATTACGGCGATAGATGGGCAGGATGACGTTTTCATAGTATTCAACCGGCGACTGGCTGAAGAGCTGAGCATTGATAAGCGGGTTGCCACGGAAGCGCTTTATGCCTTCCAGGCCGTTGAGCTCAATTTTGCTGGCATCCCATATACCCATTTTCATGAGGTCATGCGTGACCTGATTAGGTAATTTGATAATGCCGTTTAACCGGTTGTAAGCGGTCATCAGCGCATCACCCGCTGAGCTGCCCTTAAGCTCGCCGATAATCGGCTCAAGCTCGGCAAACAACGCTTTATTGCTCAGACCGAACGCAGCAGTGCCGGCTTTGGCCATAAACTGACGGTACTGGGTGAAATCGACATTGCCCCCGGAGGACTGGATTGCGCGGAAGGCAGCGTCAATGAGTCGGTTAATCCGCTCAGGGCTTTTCAGGCCGCCCGCGGTCTCAGTAAAGCGCAGCATATCCATCTGCTTCGCAACCGTGGCTTCGCGCTGGTGCTCATCCAGAACGCGTGAGGCGAATGTGACACGCGCCAGCACGGGGGCAGCCAGTTTCGCCGCGCGCAGCTGCTCATCCACAGACTTCATGCCGGATTCGCTGAATACGCCCTGCGCCTCCACCAGATACTTCAGCATGTCAGTAGCCGATGAGCCACGGACCCACGTGGTTTCGGCAAAATGCATTGCTTCCTCTGTGGTCGCCTGACTCATGCCGAACTGTCTGAACTTCTCAGTCATGGTCTGGTACCGGGCAGCCTCGTCAACAAAACCCTTCAGCATGCTGAAGCCCAGATAGCCGGTGGCCAGATTGGTCATACCGGCTGAATATGAGCCTCCACCTGGTGGCCGGCCATTACCACCGCCGTGGCCAGAGCCACCCCATCCACCAGGAGGGACGCCGTTATTCCAGCCATGCCACCAGCGACTGTTTCCTGCAGGAGGAGGCAGCGCAGGTCCTCCGCCATGGTTCCCATATCCACTGCTGCCCCCTGCAGCCGCGGCACCAGCAGCAGCCCGAACGGGCAACGTTATGGCTGCACCGTAGCTGCCCGCCAGCAGTGGCACATTACGGGAGGCCCGGTTGATGCGCTGTGTCTGGTAGGCAATCTCGCGGATGGCACCGGCATACTCACGCGCGCCGCGTGACGCACCAGAGAACATATTATTGAGGGAGCGATTGAGTGCCCGCAGCGCAGATGTCGCCTCGCGTGCCGCACTGGTCAGTGCTTTAATGTTCCTGGTGATGGTGAGGAACTTCTTGTTCAGTTCAATCGCATCACGGCTCACCTGCAGCAGGTTGCGCGTAATCTGGTCATCCAGCGCCAGCCGCACGGCTACACGGTAAGCCTTAACATCCATAGGAACCTCAATTTACGGGCATAAAAAACCTGCCGGAGCGGGTCGGGTTTTAAGAAAATAACATCAAAATTCGGTGCGACAGGGACTCTATAAGAGCCTCATACCACTCCTTCACTGTTGGATCGAATTGCAAAAACCATAGACTGAAGTAAACCCCTCCAACACCAGCGAGCATATGCAAGCTAAGATTGAACCAGTATGCGTGAGGCCGGTCAGCCCTCTTGATAAGCTCGCATCTGGACGTGCCTTTGAAAGTCTTGGTGTAGACACCAGTTCGGTAATAACTGATTGCTTGCATAACCATTACAAGCCCAGTGACAAAAATTGCAATTACAGTGAACCAATAGCCGTAATCCATGCCAAATAATTCCTTTTATAACTAAGTCTTTAATTGAACCAGCCAGCTATCTGCGTTTAATTATCATACGCATTTTTCGGCTCTGCATTTCCGTTTTATCTGCCAGAACCAGACACTTTACACCATCGATTCCGGCTCATCATTTGAGCATTCACAAATTCCAGTCACTGCGAAAAGACCTGTTTTTTTATCAGGATTCCTATTCCAAAACTTAAGCGTATATTGCCAATGGGGTCTTCCCATATGGCAAGGTTTAAAAATCATAAATGAAAAAAACAATCGTGGCTCTAATCACTCTGGCTCTCCTGGCACCATCTGTCAGCTTTGCACGCGGTGGTCATTACGCTGGTGGGCATGGCTCTTCTCACAAGTATGGTACGTATAAAAACGCTCGTACGGGCAATCATTATGAGAAGCGACACTGATTAATAGTATGGAATCCGTACTCAAAGCCCACTCCGCTGGGCTTTTTTGATTATGCTGAAAGAGTGAATATGCAAAAGAAAAGTTAAAGTTTGCAGCCAGTGTGCCGATAATCAATAACATGCCTGAGTGACTCTTGTGAATGATGATCATGTCAGTTGATACTATTTACCGGCACTTTTAAAAAGCCTGGGCTGAAACGCCACATTGAACACTTAGTGATGCTCAACTCCGTTTAATAGCTGAAAACTGCCGCCGGGACGAAATAGCTGCAATTCACTTTGTCATAAAACTGTGCAATGCCGATCTTGCTACATGCCCTGACTAGGATGTTGAAAAGCAATACCTGCTTCACAAAAACATTCACACATTATAGCGCCTGCTTGCTCAGATTGATTTGCTGCGCAAGCAATAAGCGGTGTTCATTCCCAGTGAATGATTAGGCCGGCAGTCGATACCATAAGTATGTAACTCAAGGAGAACGCTCAATGGAAAAACCAAACCCTCTCGCAGCCCTATCATTGATCATCTGGTTTCTGATGTTTATCCCATGCTTCCGCATGGCTCAGAAAGCTGGTTTCGGATGGAAGATGGCGCTGTTGCTTTCCTTCCCAGGTATCCATTTCATCATGCTCTACGTTTTAGCTTACAAGAAGTGGCCAAGTCTTCCACGCGCATGATAGAAGCACCAATTAATCTAAATGGATTTTAAGTAATGAAAAGATTAACGCCAGCTTTAACTTTTATTTCAATGATGATTACTTCTTTGACTGTTATTGGTGCAGAAAAAAGCACTGATAAAGTTGGTGCTTCAGGTAAATGCCTTGGCTACTTATCTATGTTTAATGAGGAAGATCTCAAGGCTAAATCAACCCGAACTCAAGATCTTCTTGATTTATACAGGTCATCTTTGTCTGAGGCCATGCAGACGTCTTCAATCAACGGGGAGCAGGTCATACCTGCTGATATTTACACACTAAGTATAGATGCATCAGCATTTGTTTCTTAATAAAGCCTCTGCCGGTACCATTATGTCCTCAATGGTACCGGACCAATCGTTCATACCAATGTAAACTGCTTAGTCTCATAAGAAAGAAAAACGTTTGCTGCCCCCGTCCGAACTCCTTTTCTGGTTAAATTCTGGCTGGCAAAATCGCACAACTCGGAGCCTGTGGTGGCCTGAGCGTAAGACCTGCAGCAGCTTTTTAATCGCGGGCACGGACAGGTATTTAAACGACATCAGGCCTGATACTGGTCACACTCATGGTGGCGGAAATGATGGACATTTTTAACAGGCAAGGGCGCGGTCGGAATAAGACCGGTTATGACTGATTCAGCTGACAGATGAGCCGGACTTTTTGCTACCTGATATCAGCCAGAATGCATGGCAGGTGCACATTAAGCTTCATGGTTTTATAATGATTTTTTAATGCTACGAATGGGGATATTGCATGCTTAAATCCGCGCTTTTTCTCGCTGCCCTGCTCTCTCCTTTTGCCTCTGTCGCCGGGCCCGGTAGTTTTATATTTGAAGTAAATGGTACAAAGGAAACATACTCACCAGGATGTATAAAATCAATAAGTTACGTGCCGAATGATGAGGTTGATTCTGAAAATGTTGATTTCACACTAAGAAATGAGTGTGGAAAAAAACTCTTTGTCAACACAAAGCAGAACATTGGTAAGAAGTTGTCTATTTATTACAAAGGCAATCTGCTTTCCAGCGCTACTATTGTCTCTGTACTCAGGAATACTTTCAGAATATCCAGTAAAGAGATGCCGCGCATAGTTCTGATGCAGCTTCTTTATGACTATGGGGTTAAGCGTAATTAGTGGAAATGTAGGGGAATGAAGTATAGACGAACGCGACAGGATTAACTTAGATTCAGACGTGTAGTAAGTATTACACGAGTGTTGGGCTGTAGTATCCGGGTGGCACTTGCACAATCTATCAAAGGAGAAAAACAGTGAGATGGCTTTTCTTATCCGGAATGTTACTTTCCATGATGGTAATAGCGGATGACCGGTCGTTCGAAACGCCAGAAGTAAAATGCCTGAATGAACACACTATCCCATTCATTAAGTCGGAAGTTCCGCCAAAAGAAATCGTTGATGAGGCCTATGTTACCTGTAAGCCAGAACTGGATGAGTGGAAGAAGTCGCAGGAGCCATTACCTGATGAAATGAAGCAGCACATGCGCAAAGAGCTTTATGACTTCTACATTAGGATGATTGGAAAAAGACGAAATTACGAAACAGGTAAATCATCAAAGGCTGCTCACTGAGACACTTTTTAACGTCTGCGCGGCTAAATTTTCGGGGTTATCAGAAGATGAACTTCCCTGGAAAACCAGACTCTGTATAACAGAAGGAGTAATGAAAATAGCCTACAAACCGAGAACATGTCCTTTCTGCAACTATCCGGGCCCCCAAAAAGAGCCGGATCGGAAATGGTCCTGCAGAAAGTGCGGCCTTGAATGGAAGCAGGAGCAGGATAATCGCGATAAAGAAAAACAATGAATCCCGCCCTGCGGGGTTTTTTATTATCTGAAGACGGGTTCAGATATTCCCGGTACCGGTACGCCGCAGCCGTCTGACGTTTCGCACATGCGACATCCTGCACTATCACGAAGATTGCGCCCGCATCGAGAGTCACCCTCACCGTAACTCGTATCCACCATAACAAGTCAGTGCGGCGCAGATCATTTAAGTTCCAGTACGTCTGACCACATACTGACTGGCGCATTCTCATGGGGAACACAGCATGGTTGTGGAAAAAGGTGCAGTTCAAATGATCGCAATGCCTGCTGATAATCACTCTTGTTTTCGACGACCTATTTTCCCGCCACGAACTGATCACGTATTCGATGGGCATAGGTGCCGATATCGACACGTTCATCCTGCCCATTCCAGCGATAACGGTATTGAATCATCATTCGGCCTTTACGTGATATCCGGACAGATAATCCGTCGCGATCCGTTTTCACCTGAACTTTTTCATATTCCTTGCCCGGCATTGAACTCAGGGCAGCATCTGAGAGTGCTATAGATTCTTTGGAGGTTGGGAATTATGTACATCATTATGTACACGTAAAAAGAGTAAGTGAAGAGAAACACCTGGAATACTGCGGAATACAAAAACTCATCAATTACCTGTTTTTTATGCGATTCGCCAGCTATCACGTGAATATACGGAATAGCCGGGAATCGAAAGAAAACAGATGGAATAGAAACTGTTATATAGCGCAGGAATAGCAGTCAGTCACAGGGAAAAACTTAACCGCACTGGTCATGCTGATGTGGCCTTTTTCAGCCTCCCCAGCGGCTTTTAAGATAGCTCACCGCCTGCTGAGTCTGTGGCTGATTCAGATAGTTCTCTCTGAACAGAATGGTGCCGTTGATATTTGGGTTCGATTCATTGAGATTGAGCTGTTTTTTCAGCTCTGGCACACCACCCTGAAGCGTCCAGTCAGGCTCAATTTTTGAAGGTTCCCCCACTTTGTAGAGCGCCAGACCAATATAGAGCCGGGTTTTAGTGGGTTTCACCACCTCTGCCCACCAGTTTGCCAGCACGTCGTAACGGGCAGCCTGACGGGAAAATGGCCAGTACAGCTGGGGCGCAATGTAATCCAGCAAACCCTGCTGAACCCAGCGGCGGGTATCCGCAAAGGCTTCGTCATAAGCCGCCGCGCCGCGGGTATCGGAACCGGCGGGATCGTGTGAAAGATTGCGCCAGACGCCCGCCGGGCTGACACCAAACTCAACCTCCGGCTTCAGCTGCTTAATGGTGCGAGATACCTGCTCAATCAGCTGCTGCGTATTGTGACGCCGCCAGTCTGCTTTGCTGGCAAAACCCTGGCCATAACGGCTGAAGGTCTGATTATCATTGAGCAGCGAACCCGCAGATTCGGAATAGAAGTAGTCATCGAACTGCACACCGTCGATGGGATAGCGCGCGACAACCTCGGCCACAATGCTGGTAATCCAGTCACGCACCTCAGGAATACCCGGATCGAGCACATAGCGATCGCCAGCGGTGCGGATCCAGTCGCGATGCAATACAAAAACACTGGCCGGATTAAGTGACAGTGTGCGGTTCAGTTCGCTCACGGTAGAGGGTTTAGTGTTCACCGATACCCGGTAAGGGTTGAACCAGGCATGGACTTTGATACCGCGCTTATGTGCCTCATCCAGCATAAACTGCAGCGGATCATAGCCAGGATCGTCACCGATTTTGCCGGTCAGCATATCGGACCAGGGCAGGATTTTTGAGGGCCAGAGCGCGGTAGCATCGGGCTTGACCTGGAAAAAGACCGTGTTAATCCCCAGGCTTTTCAGCTTATCCAGCTTGTCGGTCAGTGATTGCTGCTGCAGGCGAATACGCTCTGCCGCCGGACGGCTGCCATTCACCGACGCTACCGGTGGCCAGTCAAGACGCGATACCGTGGCTAACCAGACGCCCCGTACCGGTTCATGCACCTCAGGACGGTCTGGCTTGCCTGCAGGTAGCGGCTGTTTTGTTACGGGCGGAAAAGGCGTCACCAGCGATTTCGGCGGCTCAGATGCGCAACTGACCAGCAACAACGCCGCAGCGAGCGCGGCGCCTCGCTTAACAGCGGTTCTGGCCTGTGCAGAAAAGAGATTAAAGACGATGATGAACTCCAGTATTGTCTGGTCGGGACGCAAAGAGATGTATTCTCGGTGAGTCTGATTAAATGTCAATGCGTTAGCACAGCGGCAACGGTAAAATCGCCGCCATTAAAATCAGGCCCTGAACCCGCTAGCGCTGTGGAGTGAATTCAATACCGGCAGACGCCAGACAGGCTTTAAGGGTGCCAAACGCATCCTGACACTGCCGCTCATTAACACAGGCGTAGCCCAGCAGTAATCCACGCTCCTCCTGTGGGTGCATATAATATTGCGAAAGCGGCCTCACCTTGACCCCGCGCTTAAGTGCCTCTGCGGCTATCGCCACGTCATCAGCACCGGCTGGCAGCGGCATCACCAGATGCAAACCTGCTTCATGGTTGAATGCCGGTAAAAAAGCAGGCCCCAGATAGCGCTCGATAAGCCGGCAGAGGAACTGTCGGCGCTGACGATAAAGCAGCCGCATGCGGCGGATATGCTCCATGTAATGACCCAGCCGGATAAACTCCGCCAGCGCCCGCTGAATCAAAAGATGCCCACCGCGATAGAGCTCCGCCGCCGCAATGCGCAATGGCTGCGCCAGCGGTTTCGGCACCACCAGATAGCCGATACGCAGCGCGGGATAGAGCGTTTTGCTGAACGTACCCATGTAAATAACCGGTGCATCTGCTTCCAGACCCTGCAGTGAAGGGTGTGGCTGTCCCGAAAATCGAAATTCACTGTCGTAATCATCTTCAACAATCCAGCTCTGATGACGGCGTGCCAGAGAGAGCAATGCCTGACGACGGGCCAGACTGAGATGAACGCCCAGTGGATACTGGTGCGACGGGGTCACAAACACCATTTTGGGTGGCGGCCCGCTGTCCGGCACCAGGCCCTGCTCGTCCACGGGCATCGCGCGAATTTTCAGGCCATTCATACGCAACAGATTCCGTGTTCCCCAGTAGCCCGGCTCCTCCATCCAGACCCGATCGCCCGGATCGCAGAGCACCCGCGTCACCAGATCAACCGCCTGATGAACGCCTTCCGTAATCAGAATCTGATCAGCATCGGCTCGCACTGATCGTGCAACCCTCAGATAATCCACCAGCGCATGGCGCAAATCGGGACAGCCACCGCCGCTGCTGTAAACCAGACGGTGAACGTCAGGTTCGCGGTTCAGTCGCGCCTGAATCTGACTGAATAGCTTATGGGGGAATTCAGTGACATCCGGTGCGCCAGGAACAAATGCGCCCCATTGATAAGGTGATGCGGTTGCATGACCGAGTAGCGTGGCGCCCCGCTTTGACAGCGTCGCCGGTCGTTGCGCCTTCACAGCCTGAAGATCGGCAATCGCATCGCTCTGCAGACAGTTTTCCGGCAGCGTCTCGGCAATCCAGGTGCCGCTGCCGGTTCGCGCCGTGACATAACCCTGCGCCATCAGGCTCTCATAGACATGCATAACGGTATTCCGCGACACGCCCAGTTCCCGCGCCAGATCGCGTGTTGGCGGCAAACGGCTTCCGCGCGGGAATACCTCTTCAATGATCGCGGCCTGCATACAATTCAGCAGTCGCTGATGTAATGAGCCCGTTCTTAGAAACTGTAACCGTGCTAATAGATGATCTGCGTACAACAGTCGCAATTGGCTCCACCTTTCCTCTCACAATTGGCTCTGGCAACTCACCGCGCCTCAGGCATAAATAAACGTGTTTGTCGGGAATTGTAAACACGCATATTAACGAGGTGGAATAAATGAGCGAAAAAAATAACCTGATGCAGCAGCGCAAAGCACAGGCTCTTCCCAAAGGTATCGGTACGCTATGCGACTGGTACGTTGCCCGGGCAGAGAACGCCACCTTATGGGATCAGGACGGTAACAGCTGGATCGACTTTGCGGGCGGCATCGCAGTGCTGAACACCGGCCACCGCCATCCACGCATTGAACAGGCGATTGCCGAACAGTTAACAAAGTTTACTCATACGGCCTTCCAGATCACGCCTTATGAAAGTTATGTCGCACTGGCCGAGCGCATTAATCAGCGGGTGCCAATCGCTGGGCCGGCGAAAACCGCCTTCTTCACAACCGGCGCGGAAGCCGTAGAAAATGCGGTGAAAGTGGCGCGTGCCTTTACCCGCCGTCACGGCATCATCACCTTTGGTAACGCGTTCCATGGCCGTACCTTTATGACCATGGCGATGACCGGGAAAGTGGCGCCTTATAAACGCGATTTCGGCCCGATGCCGCCGTCGGTGTTTCATGCACGCTATCCCAGCGCGGTTCAGGGAATCAGCATTGAGGCCGCGCTGACCAGCCTCGACGAAATTTTCACTCAGGACATTGCACCGCATGACGTCGCCGCAATCGTGCTGGAGCCGGTACAGGGCGAAGGTGGTTTCCATGCGGCACCGGCAGAGTTTATGGTGCAGCTGCGCGAACTGGCTGACCGTCACGGCATTCTGCTGATTGCAGATGAAGTGCAGAGCGGATTTGCCCGCACCGGCAAGCTATTTGCCATGGAACACTATCCGGTGAAGGCCGATATCATCACGATGGCCAAAAGCCTGGCTGGCGGGATGCCGCTCTCTGCCATCGCAGGTCGTGCAGAAGTCATGGATGCGCCTGCGCCTGGTGGGCTGGGCGGAACCTATGCCGGAAACCCGCTGGCTATCGCTTCAGCGCACGCGGTTCTGGATGTGATTGAAGAGGAGCAGCTCTGTCAGCGTGCCGTTGAACTCGGTGCCCGGCTTGAAGCTGAGCTGCAGGAGCACCAGCGCAAGCATCCGGATATTGCTGACGTGCGTGCGCTGGGTTCGATGGTAGCCATGGAGTTTTATCAGGCCAGCACCGCGCAGGCCGTTCAGAAGATGGCAATGGAACAGGGCCTGCTGCTGCTGACCTGTGGAGCCAAAGGCAATGTCATCCGCTTCCTTTACCCGCTCACCATTCCGGATGCCCAGTTCAGCCAGGCGCTGACCATTCTCTCCACGGTGATCAATCACTGTGTCGCATCTGCCGGACATCCCGTCGTCCCAGCCTGATTTCGCTGGCGCGTTAACGCAAGTTTATCCCCGTTCGTCCGGTCTCACAGGCCGGACGCCGTCTGGAGACGTTTACATGACGATGACTCAGAATGCGAATGAAGATTCGCTCGCCCAAAACCTGAAACCGCGCCACGTGCGTATGCTCTCAATTGCTGGTGTGATTGGCGCAGGACTGTTTGTTGGCTCCGGCCACGCAATTTCTGAAGCGGGCCCGGCGGTCCTGATCTCTTACGCAGCGGCGGGTGCCCTGGTCGTATTGATCATGCGAATGCTGGCTGAGATGGCTGTTGCCTCGCCCGACTCCGGCTCGTTCTCAACCTATGCAGATAAAGCTCTCGGACGCTGGGCCGGTTTTACCATCGGCTGGCTTTACTGGTGGTTCTGGGTGCTGGTAATTCCGCTGGAGGCCAATGCGGCAGGCACCATTCTGCATGCCTGGTTCCCCGATATCGCCATCTGGCAGTTCACTTTCGCCATTACATTACTGCTAACCATCACCAACCTGCTCAGCGTGAAAAATTATGGCGAGTTCGAATTCTGGTTTGCCCTGATCAAGGTCGTTGCCATCATCCTGTTCCTGGGCGTGGCGGGTGCGGCAGTATTTGGTTTGCTGCCGGACAGTAACACCAGTGGCCTGTCGCATCTTTATGACACACATGGTTTTATGCCGAATGGTATCGGCGCCGTTGTCGCGGCCATTCTGACCACCATGTTCTCATTTATGGGCACAGAAATTGTCACGATAGCGGCTGCCGAGTCGAAGAATCCTGGCAAGCAGATCACCCAGGCAACCAATTCGGTTATCTGGCGTATCGCGCTGTTCTACCTGCTCTCCATTTTCTTTGTGGTGGCGCTGGTACCGTGGAACACGCCAGGACTGGTTGAACAGGGTTCATGGCAGACGGCATTACAGGCGATGAACATTCCGCACGCACGATTGATTGTCGATCTGGTGGTGCTGATGGCGGTGTGCAGCTGTCTCAACTCCGCACTCTATACCTCTTCACGTATGCTTTACTCGCTGTCACGCCGTAAAGATGCGCCTGCCGCTGCTTCACGCACCAATCGCAGTGGCACACCCTGGGTTGCCGTACTGCTCTCTACGGCGGCTGCGTTTCTGGCGGTCATCGCGAATTATCTGGCGCCCAGCGCCGTGTTTGAATTTTTGCTGGCGACATCAGGCGCGATTGCACTGCTGGTCTATCTGGTGATTGCTGCGTCACATCTGGTGTTGCGCAAAAAACGTGAGAAAGCGGGAGAAGTCCTGAGCTACCGCATGTGGCTATTCCCGGGCCTGACCTGGGTCACTATTCTCTTTATTGTGACAGTGCTGATTATTATGTTGTGTGATCCGAAACATCAGTCTGAGCTTCTGGCAACCGGCGGGTTAACGCTGGTGATTATCGCCACCAGCCTGGTTCTGCGTCGTAAAAAAGAGGTTCGCCAGCGAACGAAATACTTTACTCAGCGTTCTTCCGACCCCTCATAATCTCTGGTAATTCTTAAACAGTAAATGATGCCCACCTTTCACAGCAAAGGTGGGCATTTCTGCTTTTATATGCAGAATAAAATCTGAAAGCTTATTCCAGATACTGGCTGAAGCGCAGCAGATACCCATCCGGATCCTGTACCAAAAACTCCCTCTGACAGGCAATCGTCTCGCCAGTGTCATAATGGTTATCCCGCATCTCACGAAACAGTGGCACGGCATGCTGCTGCAAACGCGTTAATACAGCGTCAATGTCGTCCACCTCGATCTGGAAATTAATGCCCCGGCCAAGCGGCCAGTGCAGCCCGGCGGTGTTCCAGCCCTGCGGATGGAACTGCTCAATCATCAATTGTGCTTCTCCATAGCAAAGGTATGCGAAGTCAGGCTGCTGACGCTGAATCCTTACCTCAAAGCCCAGCACCACAGTGTAAAAGTGCATCGAAGCGGCGAAGTCAGTGACGGTGAGTTCTGGCACCATGCGATTCCAGTACATATTGTTGTTATCACTCATAAAGGCATCCGTTTTTGTCTGTTACGATCGCTGTTCATTCTCACCGCCAATACTTCTTTGCAGTTCATCCAGCATCAGCCGCAGGGCGGCAGACTGATGCTCGCGCGACAGATACAGTCCCCAGATGCCAATGCGCCGGGGCTCATAATCGGGCAGTAAGCTCACCAGCTTACCCGCTTCCAGTGCGCGCCGGGCTTCCTGCTCAGGTACCATTGCTATCCCACAATGTGCAATGGCTGCATCACACAACAGTAGTGAGATGCCAGCACTGAAGTTTCCCTTAACAGCAGCCGTGATTTTCTCTCCATCCGCCGCCGTGAAATGCCAGCTTTGTCCGGCGAACTGGCTGTAGTAAAGACAGTTATGCCGCGTCAGATCATCCGGGGTTTGCGGTATGCCATGCTTCTGCAGATATTCCGGTGAGGCGCAGAGCACAGAGCGACATTCCCCGAGGCGGCGCGCGATAGCGCCCGGCTCTGGCGCATCCGTAATACGAATCGCGAGATCGATACGCTCACTGATCAGACTCACGGGCTGATTATTAATGTCCAGCTCAATGCGCAGTGCAGGATAGCGTGCCAGAAAGTCAGGGATCACCGGCCCGACAAGATGCAGCGCCGTGAAGTGGGCGCAGGCGATGCGAAGCGTTCCCGCCGGCACGCCCTGCGTGGTCTCCTGCTGGATCGCTTCTGAGAGCAGGGCCAGCTGACGGGTCTTTTGCAGGGTCGCCTCACCGGCAGGCGTCAGGGTCAGCCGACGCGAAGAGCGATGCAGCAGACGTGTTCCCGCCCACCTTTCCATCTCCTCCAGATATCGGCTGACCATCGGACGAGAGATCCCCAGCGCACGTGAGGCGGCACTCAGGCTACCCAGTTCACAGATTCGGTTGAAAACAGCGGCTGCCGTCACTCTGTCCATCTCGTTCACCTGTTCGGATTATGAAACTCAGCATCTCTGATTGCGGGAATTCTATCAGATGGCGAGAGGCGTAGAATAGCGCCATCGACACTGAACAACGCCCGATGCAGATGCCTGAAGCGGGCCTTTACTTCTGAGGATTCACAATGAAAACCACACTGTTACCTGTGATGTTAATTCTGGCTTCGGCTTCCGCTAACGCCGCCACTCTGCAACTGGAAACCTATAATCCGCAGGAGAAAGGCATTTTCCCTGTCTCTTCCACACTGGTTTCCGGGCCAACCGAAGCAATTCTTTTTGATGCACAGTTCAGCACCCAGGACGGTGAGAAACTGGTGGAGATGATTAAAAAGAGCGGTAAAAAGCTGAAGGAAGTGGTGATCACCTCTGGCGATCCTGATTTTTACTTTGGTCTGGAACCGATTGTTAAGGCCTGGCCGGATGTGAAAGTGGTTGCCGCGCCTGCGGTCGTGAAGCATATCCAGCAGACGCATGATGCCAAACTGAAATACTGGGGTCCTCAGATGAAGCAGGGCGCGCCGGATAAAGTGTTTGTTCCTGAAGTGACTCAACAGACACGCTTTAGCGTCGACGGCGAGGTGCTGGAACTGCGTCATCCTGAGCAGTACGCTGCCTACGTATGGATCCCTTCTGTGCGCACCATTCTGGGCGGTACGGGCCTTGCTTCCGGTATTCATGTCTGGACCGCTGACACCCAGACCGTTAAGAGCCGTGCAGAATGGCGTCATATCCTGACAGAAATGAAGACGCTGAACGCAACGAATGTCATTCCTGGTCACTACCTCGGGGCACGTCCTGAGGGTTCCCAGGCTGTGGATTTCACACTGAATTACCTGAAGAGTTTTGAAACGGCATTGTCACAGCACAAAACCTCAGCTGGCGTGATTGCCGCCATGAATACGGCCTGGCCGAAACTGGCTGAGCCGGCATCACTGGAACTCAGCGCCAAAGTAAATACTGGCGAAATGAAGTGGTAAATCTGTAACGGGTCAGTTAACCGCAGCGTGCGCAGCCGTTTAGCGGTTAACGCCCTGGAATAAAGCAGAGAGGTCCAGGCGCTAATTCTTTGTGAGATAGCGCCTGTCATCACGCGCCTGCAACCGCGCTTCCGCCGGAGTCGGGAAGATATAGTGAAACAGATCGCGGTAAAAACTCAGATGCTTCAGTAATCCTTCCTGAATAGCCCGGCTGATGTCCTTGATCAGGAACGCCTGGGTTGTATTGAAGTTAGCGATACTGAAAAAGGTTTTGTCATAGACGTTCACCACCCCTTCCCATTTCATCACCTTCTCATCCGGAGATATCCCTTCTGAGGCAACAAACATGCCTTTATGGGATTTCACGCCCTGTTTACTGATATAGGTAGTTAACGCGTCATAGCCACGCTTATTGCGCCAGCGACAGAATTCATACGGCACATCGTAATGCGGCAGCACAAAGTCAGGCGTGCGAAAATGTTCATCCCCAATCAATCCATCCAGCGTGACGGTGAAATGCAGAAAATCCTGGAGGAAATCGAACTGGCGGGTTTTGGTCAGAGTAACATTGATGGTGAAGTGACCCGCCTGTACAAACCAGTAATTGGTGAAGCCGGTGACCAGAATACAGAATGCCTGCCAGTCACTGAGTTTTCGATCTCCCGCCAGTCCCCTGAAACGGCTGATCATCATCCGCGATTTTGGGTGCTGATACGCTTTCAGCAGCGGATCGTTCATACCCTTCAGTAACATCAGGCACACTCCTTGATAGATTGCGCTTATCCTGCCACGCCCTGATCAGGGTGAAAAGTGTCGTTGTTCTGAAACAGTCTGAACTGATCGTCACTATGATGTGAGCCCGGTGCTTCTGGTAGCCGGAAGGCTCAACAAATAATCAGTCCATGTCTATCACCATCCCACTCAGGTGACAGGCTATCCTTAGGTTGGGGGCAGAACTTATTCTCTTTTCTTAATGCTGTTAACTGATGCTCTGGCCTGCTTCACGTATCAACTCACTCACTTCCGCCACCAGCTTACGAACCTTATCAGGGATAAAACGGGCGTCCGGGAAAACGGCATAAAGATAGCGGTCAGGAAGTCGCCAGTCCGGTAAAACCCGTACCAGCCTGCCGGATGCCAGCGCGTCTGCGCCAATCAGCAGCTGTAATCCGCCGATCCCCAGTCCCGCCTCAAGGGCCTGCATTAACGCCTCACTGTTGTTAGAACGAAACACGCTTTTCACGGGAACAGACACACTTGTCATCCCGGACACCAGCTGCAGCGGCGCATCAGGCGAAATACCGCTAAAACGTATGTGAGGATGCCGCTGTAAGTCATCGGGCGTTTCCGGCATACCGTTTTGCGCTATCCACTCAGGGGAAGCCACCAGTATGGTTTCAACCGTGATCAGCGAACGAGCCGCCAGCGTGGCGGGCGGTGACTCGCTAAGGCGGATCGCCACATCAACGCCCTCCGCAATGAGATCTGAAAGACGATCCTCAAGCGCGATATTCAGCTGCAGCGCAGGATGCGCCTGCTGAAAGGCGATCAGATGCGGCATCAACCGGTGCCCTATGCCGCTCGGCAGCTGAATATGCAGTTTGCCGTGAAGCGGCTGCGTGCCAGGCCGTAATTGCTGTTCAAGTTCCTCCATCGCACTGAGCAGTTGCCTGACCTGCTGCAGATAGTGCTGACCCTGCTCCGTGAGCGCCATTTTTCTCGTTGTTCGATGTAGCAGCACTACGCCCAAGGCCTCCTCAAGTGCAGCGATCTGCTGGCTCACCGCCGACTGCTTCATGCCATTTTGCCGTGCCGCCGCTGAGAAGGATCCCGCTTCCGCTACACGGACGAAGGTCTGAATCGCAGTCAGTTTGTTCTGCATTTATTTATTTTCCTGATAAGTGATATCGGGTTCAGGGGATTTAATCAGAATAACGCGCAGGTGAGAATGCGGCTTCTCTCTTAACAGGGTAATGATCATGAAAATGACGCAGGATAAAAAGGTTGCGCTGGTAGCAGGGGCCAGCGGGATTATCGGCCAGCAACTCAGCCAGGCGCTGGTGGCCGATCAATGGCAGGTGACCGCGCTGACGCATCAGTCAGACCTGGCGATAAGCGGAACCGAGGTTATCGCGGTGGATTTGCGCGACGTGCAGCAGAGCCATGAACGGCTGGCCTCACTGACTGATGTGACCCATATCTTTTACAGCGCATGGCTGAATGCCGCCGACTGGGAGTCGATGGTCGGTCCAAATCTCGCCATGCTGCAAAATCTGGTGCAAACCCTTGAAAATATCGCTCCGCTTGAGCATGTCAGCCTGATGCAGGGATACAAAGTGTATGGCGCCCATCTCGGACGATTTAAGACGCCGGCGCGGGAAAGCGATCCCGGCGTGCCCGGTGCCGAATTCAACGCCGCTCAGTTGAACTGGCTGAGCGCACAACAGCAGGGTAAAGCCTGGCACTGGAGCGCACCACGGCCCGGCGTGGTCGGCAGTGACCGGTCAGGCAACGTCATGAATCTGGCGCTGAGTCTGGCAATCTATGCTTCAATCTGTCGTGCAGCTCAGCTGCCTTTACGCTTCCCGGGTTCGCTGGAAACCTGGAACAGTATGGTGGATTTTACCGATGCGGCATTGCTGGCTGACGCCACGATCTGGGCAGCGCGCAACGCTGACGCACGCAATCAGGCGTTTAATATTAACAACGGCGATCTCTGGCGCTGGAGCGAGCTGTGGCCTGTCATTGCAGAATGGTTTGCGCTGGATATCGCGCCGCCCGTTTCACTCTCTTTCCGCCAGATGTTCAGGGAATATCGTACGCTGTGGCGAGACATCGCTGCAGATAACACACTCGTCGAGGCCGATATTCTGGCGCTGAGTGACGGGACTTTCGCTGATTTTGTCTTTGGCTGGAATTACGACATGTTTGGCGACGGCAGCAAGCTGCGTCGGGCAGGTTTTAACGGTTATCGTGCAACGGATGAGATGTTCTGCGATCTGTTTGCCCACTTCCGGTCATCGCGAATGATTCCGTGATAAAACGGTAAAGCGCAGAGAGCGGGAATATCGCTCTCTGCCTCAGGAAGATTTTAGCGCCCTTTCTTCTTACGTCCCGGCTGCACAAAGCGCTTGCGTGAAGCACCATTCGCATCGGCTTTTTCAGCCGGTTTAGCGGCACGCTTCTGTGGCTTACTCGCGGCGGCAGCTTTCGCCGGGGCTTTGGCTTTCTTCGCCGGTTTGTCTTCTGACGAGGAGTTCTCCAGCAGTTTAAACAGCTCTACGAGTTCGTCGTCGGTGAGATCGCGCCATTCACCCAGCGGTAACCCTTTGAGATTGACGTTCATGATGCGGGTACGCTCAAGCTTCGTCACTTCAAAGCCGAAATGCTTACACATACGACGGATCTGGCGATTCAGCCCCTGAACCAGGGTAATGCGGAAGACAAACGGGGCTTCCTTTTTCACTTTGCATTTTTTGGTCACCGTGCCCAACATCGGCACGCCTGCGCTCATCCCGGCAATAAATTCATCGGTGATCGGCTTGTCGACAGTCACGACATACTCTTTTTCGTGATTGTTACCGGCCCGCAGTATCTTGTTGACCAGATCGCCATGATTGGTGAGGAAAATCAGGCCCTGAGAATCTTTATCGAGTCGGCCAATCGGGAAGACGCGCTTGCTGTGATTGACGAAGTCGCTGATGTTATCGCGCTCGCCTTCTTCCATCGTGGTGATGATCCCGACGGGCTTGTTCAGGGCAATCAGCACCAAATCGTCTTCGTCGCGCGGCTCGATCAGCTGACCATTCACTTTCACCACATCGCCTGCAAATACCTGCGCGCCCACAGAGGCGCGTTTGCCGTTAATGAAAACGTTGCCCTGCTCGATATAACGATCGGCGTCACGACGAGAGCAGATGCCGCTCTCGCTGATGTATTTATTGAGACGAGTTGATGAGTCAGTCAGCATGATTCCTCCAAAAAACGCGGACTATACCTTACCGGCGGGGGCTTGCGAAGCCTTTGTACGGGAAACTTTTGCCACTTTTTGCCCGCCTGGCCGTGGTCCGCATTTACAGGTCAATCGACATCTCCATACAACGCAACGCGCAGCCCGCCAGCTTTGACGGATAAAGACTTTCTCCCAGCGGCCGGAAACCATGCTGCTCATAAAAGCTCACGGCGTTTGGCGTCGACTCAAGCGTTAAGCGGCGATATCCACGCTGCAGCGCCTCCGCTTTGATAGTGTCAATGATCCGGCCCGCCATTCCCTGTCCGGCAAAGCCTGGCAGCGTAAAAATGGCTTCGACACTGGCGGCAGCGAGATCAAGCGATCCTGTCGCCACCGGCACGCCGTCCGGGCCATCAATCACGAAGAAGGGATTCACGCGAATCATCGCAGGAAAGCTGGCGGGCATGCGGTCCGGCGTCCAGGCGGCAAGGACATCGGGAGGATAAACGTGCTGGCAGCCGTGGCGAATAGCCAGATTACGGATATTCCATAACGTGTGCGCCTCTTCGGGCGATGCCTGTCTGACAATCATGATGCCCTCCGGCTCCTGAACAGAGCCGTTACGTTAGCACACCGCGATGCGGGGATCTCCAATCCCTGACAGGTTCAGATGTCGTCAGCCATTACCTCTTTGCGTAATGACAGACGACAGAGTTTAAAGCAGAGCAGTTAAAAGCGGGCGTTAAGTCCGACGTTCCATGTCACCTGATGCGTGTCGCTGTTGCCTGCCACTGCTGAGACGCCCGCAAAGGCATTGACCGATGCGCCAATCGGCACACTCGCCCCGACCGCCATATCGATCCAGTTATCGTCACGCGAGCCGCTGTTGCGGGTAAAGGCGGTGCGTGTCGATTTCAGTCCGGCGGTGACGGCAGAGTCGGTATCACCAAACTGGTGGTTATAGCTGACCTGCGCCCAGGGATTGATTAACAAATCCTTACTGTCGATACGCCAGCCGACGGAGCCGATTTGGGAATGCAGTGTCTGGTCGCCAAAGCGCATAGAAGTACTGCTGTTCCCCTCTTCTTTATACCCATCGACCTGGGTGTAATCCAGCGCATAGCTTGCCATCGGGCCGGTGGAGACATAGCGACCCAGCGGCAAATCCCAGCCGGTCTGTACCCGCATTCCCAGCACTTTGCCATCACTGCTGCCCTTTTCAGTACGTGTCGCGGGTCCCAGCCTGATCTGACGCTCAATATCATCAAAGTTGAGATCGGCATAATGGGCATCCGCATTAATCCATCCGCCATCGAGATAATTGAACTGACTCCAGAGCGCCACCAGATTGCCGCGTAAACGGTAATCAAAGCGCGACGAAGGATCCTGGCGTTGCGAGGTGGCGGAAAGCATCGCGCCGGCCTGCCAGTGATCGGTCAGCTGATAGCCCACACCTACGGTGCCAGTGGCGCTGGTGGCATCGCCATCAAGCAGGCTGTCACCGCGAAAATCTCGCTGTTGCCCGGCATAACCGCCGAACACAGTAAACTCGCCAGCGCTGGCGGGCTGCTGACGCTGCTGCTGCAGATGACCGTCGAGCGTGTTATGCGCATCGCCCACCAGCATCGACGGTGCCTGAGCTAGCGCCGCCACCTGCAGCGGCGCATTCAGCACCGACTTAATATAATCGGCGATCAGCGCATGCACTGCCGGGCTGGGATGCAGCCGGTCGGCGAACAGATATTGCTGTGACTGAGAAAATCCAGGCGTCGAGGAGGTGCAGTCCATTGATGAGACACCTGGCGGGCAAGCCATGCCCGCCGTATTGCTGAGTCCATACAGACGCGGATTATCAATCACCTCATTAAACAGGCCATTGATATCCACCCGCGCGATGTTCCCGCGTGCTGTCAGCAGACCCTGCTCTTCAGCCTGATTGTAACGATCGGTCAGTGTCGCAGCCTCCTGACTCAGTAATTGCCAGGCAGCAATCAGCTGTTGCGCAAGAGCATCCCGGATAAGTGGAATCGAAGAGACCTGTCCTGCCGCCTCGTTTAGCGCGGTTTCAATCGCCTGCTCTCTTGCGGCCCGGTCAGGCGTGGTGGTGGTGCTCAGCGACTGAAACAGCGCCGCCGTCGCGGGTTGCGCAGCCGGGCCAAGTACCTGCAATATCGCCTGCAACAAAGCAGGCGTTGCTCCCACATTCGGCACCGTCGGCACAATCACCGTTCCGGCCCCGGCATTCAGCAACCGGCTGACCTGTGAGGCCGCTGCACTGGCACTGTTATCCACAATCTGCTGTGCAGCCAGCGGCGCCAGGGCTGCTGCCGCCAGATCATTACCACCAATCCAGTGAATGTAGAGACCGTTCGGGTCAGCCCGTCCCCCACGCGCCGCAAGATAGCTATCAAGTTGATCCTGGGTATTAAACAGCGGATTGATCGCCGGCACTGCAACCGCGCCACCCTCGGCATAGTTGTTACCACCCAGGGATGAGGGACGCAGGGTATCGCCCAGCGACTGCGCCAGAATCTCGTCATAAAGCGGATGAGTCGCGCCATCGTAGGTAAAGCGGCCTACGTTGCCGCCATCACTCAGGCTATCGCCAAACACGGTGAGATCGCTCCATGCCGCAGCAGGTAACGGGGACAACAGGCTCAGGGTCGCACAGCAGAAAAGGTATTGCGCGTGAAGGGGTTTCATCAGCAGCTCCGCACAAATCAAAATTTTGAGAAAAAAAGCGTCGTAACCGCACCCACTGGCGCAGCAAGCTGTAAGCGTAGTCGTCTCAGAAAATGGGCGGCAGAAAAGACGCGATCGCGGTCGCAAAGCCGAAAAATTTGGCTTAAAGATGAGCCGGAAAATCCGGTTAACCTGAAAGGCATACCGCTTCGGCTCAGTAGTGATGACTACTTTTTGCTGACGGGTTTCAACCCGCGATTGAGTTCCTGTAAACGCTTCATAGTTTTCACCGTGCGCTGCGGCAGCGTGGAAGCCACCGACAGGATTAGCATCTCCAGGCAAACCATAATCGTGCCGTGCAGGGGAATGCGTCCCTTCTCACCGCCACGGGGCACATTGATCACTACATCCGCTTCTCTCGCAAAAAAGGAGTCGGTGGCATTAGTCAGCAGAATAACCGGGATGTCGAGCCGCTTTGCTTCTCGCACCACGGCCGTGCCTTCGCGGTGTGCAGACTGCTGGGCCATCATCACCAGCACATCGCCGCGCTGAAGCGCCAGCATTTGTTCTGCCAGTGCAATACCGGCGCGATTCAGGGAGAAGGCGGGGAGACCAATACGGTTTAGCAGCCGCACGCTGTAGTCCGCAAGAATCCCAGAGGCATTAATGCCAAAGATAGCGACTTCCCGCGCTTCGCCCAGCAGCGCGACGGCATCCGCTACCGCCACCCGATTATGCGGTTGCGACAGCACCTCACAGGCATAACGATGACCATCCAGCACAAAGTCGATGGCGCTGTTCACATCGCTGGTCACCTCACTGACGGTGGTGATCATCTTATCTTCTGAAGTCAGCGAGGGACCAAACCAGGCCTTAAGCGTCTGTTTGAGGTCGCGCAGACCGCTAAAACCCAGAGCCTGAATAGCGCGGATCACAGTGGCATCAGAGGTGTGATTCGCTACGGCGATCTCAAGCGCGGTGCTCTCCAGTACCGTTTCCCGCTGTTGATCGATATAGCGCGCTACGGCCAGCAGACGCGGAGAAAGCTGTTTTTCGCGGGCACGAAGGCGTTCAGCGACCACATCCACTCTGTTTTTAACGGGTCTGTTCTGTTTCATGCTGCTCCTGCTGCTGACCTTACAAATCTGTAATGCTCACTCCCGGCCTGATCCAGGCGTGACAATTTCAGGCCTCAAAAATGTAGTGAAA
The DNA here is from genome assembly GCF_014495885.1 of Pantoea sp. MT58. Classification (NCBI taxonomy): domain Bacteria; kingdom Pseudomonadati; phylum Pseudomonadota; class Gammaproteobacteria; order Enterobacterales; family Erwiniaceae; genus Pantoea; species Pantoea sp. MT58. Next base: position 112,144 of record NZ_CP061084.1, on the reverse strand, counting down.
GCCTCATTACGCTTTACATTTCACCTGAAAAAGCCAGGGTTTAAACACTACTCCTACATCCCATAACGAATAAATAATCATTATTATCAATGATATAAAATCATATCTGAACTGTTTTTTTATAAAAAGTGACGCGATAAAAATGTAGTAAAAACTCTTCAAATTTTGTTTACTACTACATTACCTGATGTTTGAATGATTCTCAATTACAGATGAGAAGTGTTGTCGTCCGGGCAACGTCATGATGTCTGAACGCTGATGTGCTTCTCCTCTGCTTAAAGCGCTGCATATTGCAGACCACCTCCAGGGAAGCCCTGCATGACCGACAGCCATCAGGGCGTATTAGCTTCAGAAACTGCCAGTAACAGACACGAAAAAAAATGAAAAACAAAGACACACGATATCCGGCCCGACACCCTGCTCTGGTCATGGCGATTTTCGGCAGCATTATGCTGCCACAGGTCAGTGCAGCAACCGACAGCGCACCGGATATGACCGTGACCGCGGATGCCAGTCCAGAGGGAAATTACAGCGCCAGCGAGACCAGCGTTGCCAGCAAAATGCCCACCGCGCGACTCGATGAGGTGCAGTCGGTCAGCGTGGTCACGCAGCAGCAACTGGAGGATTTTCAGGCCAGCTCACTGGCAGATGCGATGCGCTTTGTCAGTGGCGTCTCGGAGGCGAACACGCTGGCAGGCACCGAAGATGGCTTTGTACGGCGCGGTTTTGGCAGCAACGCCGATGGGTCGATTTACCGGGATGGTATCCGCAGCAGCCAGGGTCTCAATTTTGATGCGACGACTGAAAGGGTTGAGGTGCTGAAAGGTTCCTCTTCCCTGCTGTATGGCATTCAGAATCCGGGTGGCGTTATCAATGTGGTCAGTAAAAAGCCGCAGTATAACTGGCACTCCAGCGTCACCGGACGGTATGCCAGTGAGGGTGGCGGTGCTGGCACGGTGGATGTCACCGGTCCGTTGGGCAACGGTTTTGCCTTCCGGCTAATCGCCGAAAAGCAGAATCAGGATTACTGGCGCAACTTTGGCAGTGAAGAGCACACACTACTTGCGCCATCGCTGCAGTGGTTCGGCGAGCAGGCCAGCTTTCTGATCAGCTATGCGGACTATCGCTATGATATTCCCTACGATCGCGGCACCGCGTTTATCGACGGCAAGCCGATTGATATTGGCTACAAAGATCGTCTGGATGATAAAGCTAACCATGCCTGGGGCCATAACAGAACCCTGAATGCCCATTATGACTGGCAGTTTAATGATGAGTGGCGCACCCGGTTAACGCTTGGCTGGAACCAGCGGCAATATGATAATAATGAAGTGCGCGTAACGGCGGTGAATGCCACCAGCGGCGTGGTGACACGTCGGGCCGATGCCAATCGCGGGTTTAACCACAAAACCAAATATGTAAGCTGGGATCTGATGGGCAACCCGGAAATCCTGGGGATGCAGCACGCGCTGGTGGCGGGCACCGACTATGAGATGAACCAGACTTATCGTGCTCATCAGTATCAGGGCAAGGTCAATCGCCAGTTCAATTACTTCAATCCCGACTATGACATGCTGTCGCCGGTCACAGACGCCAGCACAGAGAACACCGCTGCGGCTAATAACCTGAACCGTATCCATAGCCGGTCGCTTTACGCTAAAGACAGCATTTCACTGACACAGGACTGGATTGTGGTACTGGGTGGTCGTTATCAGCATTATGAGCAGCGTGCCTCTCGTGGCTTCAATCCGCAGATTGAAACCCTGAACGATGAGGGCAATAAGTTTCTGCCGCAGGCGGGAGTCATCTACAAACTTACCCCTGACCTCTCTTTCTACACCAGCGTCAGCAAATCTTTCACGCCTTCAACGGATGTGGATGATGAGGGTAACGTCGGCAAACCTGAGCAGGGAACCAGCTGGGAAGTGGGCAGCAAATGGCAGCTGTCGCCGAAACTCCTCGCCACCGTGGCGCTCTACCGTATCGATGAAAGGTCGATGTCGCTGAATATTAATGGCAGCACGCGAGCCATTGATAAAGCCCGTTCGACCGGTGCTGAGTTTGAGCTGAATGGCGAAATTGCGCCTGGCTGGGATTTGAGTGCGAACTACAGCTATGATCAGGCAGAAATTGTCAGTGACCGGGTTAATCCGGATAACAACGGTAACCGTCTGCAGAATGCCCCGCGTCATGCCGGTGCGCTTTACCTGAGTCATGAAATGCAGGTCAGCGGCCTGCCCGGCTCGCTGCGGCTCGGCGGCGGTGCGCGATATGTCGGCAGTCGTGCAGGCGATCCCGACAACAGCTTCACCCTGCCCGACTACGTGGTGGCTGACAGCTTCGTCGCATGGAAAAACCGCCTGTTCGGCGAAAAAACGGAGCTGCGTCTGAACATTAATAACCTGTTTAACCAGCACTATTACACCTCAAGCGGCGGCAATCTGCGCGTCCGTGAAGGCGAAACCCGCAATCTGATGGTACAGGCCCGTGTTGAATTTTAAATCACTTCGTTCTGCATTGCTGATGCTCGGCGTGATGCTGGTCAGCGCGGGCGTACACGCCCGCACGCTGACCGATATTACCGGTCGCCAGGTTACCATTCCTGACCATCCGCAGCGTATTGTGCTGGGTGAAAGCCGGATGCTCTACAGCGTTGCGCTGCTGACACCCGGCAATCCTCTGCAAAATATCGCTGGCTGGCCGCAGGATCTGAAAAAGTATGATCCTCAGACGTGGCAGATTTTTGCCCGCCAGTTCCCGCAGATGGACGCTATTCCGGTACTGGGCCTGGATGGCGTTAATGACATGAATCCCGAACAGGTTATCGCGCTAAAGCCTGACGTGGTCATCCTGCCACAGCTGGCACGCGGCAGTGAAAGCGGCCTGGTACTGGAGAAAATGCTCGCGGCGGCGAATATCCCGGTGGTGAAGATCGATCTGCGGGTTGATTTGCTAAAAAATACTGAGCGCAGCATCATGCTACTGGGCGAAGTACTGAATCAACCCCAGCGTGCGGCTGACTTTAATCGCTTCTACCGCAGCCACATGCAGCGCATTGCGAGTCGTCTGGCGGGTTATCACGGCCCGAAGCCATCCGTGCTGTTGCAGTTGCACCTGGGACGGCGCAGTGAATGTTGTGTCACCTCGGTAAACGGCAATCTGGGTGAGCTTCTGACGTTTGCGGGTGGCAAAAATATAGCCAGTGAGCAGATCAAAGGTGTGTTCGGGCGGCTGAGTGAGGAAAGTGTGATCGCTGCTCAGCCGGATTACTACTTTGCTACCGGCACTGGCAGCGCAGATGAAGTGGGTGCGTTAAAACTTGGCCCCGCTGTCACCGCAGCGCAGACCCGACAGAGCCTGCTGGCACTGACAGGTAAGCAGAATGCCCTGAAGCAGCTCACCGCACTGCGCGACGGTCATGCCGGTGCTATCTGGCACAACTTTTACCTCAGTCCCTGGCACGTAGTAGCAACCGAATTCTTTGCGACCACGCTCTACCCGCAGCTGTTTCATGACGTCGATCCTGAACAGACACTACGGCAGCTGTTCCGTGATTTCCTGCCAATCCCCTATTCGGGCAGCTACCTCTACAGACTGGCACCCGAAGTGAAACCGGAATCAGGCCGCTGACAGTCCGCGATTTTTTACCCGAACGATATCTGCCATCACCGACAACGCAATTTCCGCCGGCGTTTTGCTGCCGATGGGCAGACCAATGGGCGCATGGATGCGGTCCAGTTCCGTCCGATCCAGACCGGCGATCTGCTGGAGTCGCGCGCGCCGTTTCTCGCTGTTTTTCACCGAGCCCATAATACCGATATAGAACGCGGGTGTGGCAATCGCTTCCATCATCGTCAGGTCATCAATGCGCGGATCGTGGGTCAGTGCCACAATTGCCACCGCAGCGTGCGCCCCGTTCAGCTCCAGCCATCGCGCCGGATGCTGTGACACCAGCGTCACATTGTCCGCGCCGCTGAAGTGGCTCTCCAGCTCTGAGAGCATCTCCGGGCGGTGCTCACAGACCCGCACATGAAAACCCAGGATCTGCCCAAGCCGGATGCACTCATAGGCTACGGTTGAGTAGCCCGCGATCAGCAATTCCGGTATCGCGCCAACAGGCAGCAACATCTGCGCCTCGCTGGCATCCAGCTCAGGCAGCACACGATCGCTGGCGATAACTTCCCATTGTGCGCGTTCACCAGGCCGTATCATTTTTACCATCGGCTGTTGCCCGCTCAATGCGCGTTGCATTGCCGTCAGCAATGCCAGCGTAGCGTCATCAGGCGGCAAATATTCAATGGCGATCTCCAGACTACCGCCGCACGGCAAATTAACGTCAGGCCGAATTCCGCCCTCACCATAGCGCACACGCTGACTGCTGGCTCGATAAGCACCCGCCGCCAGTTGCGCCAGAAAATCCTCTTCTATGCAGCCGCCCGACAGTGAGCCGCAGTACGCTCCGGCTTCATTGACTGCCATCAGCGTGCCCGGCGCGCGCGGCGAAGAGCCATAGGTACGCAGCACCGTACAGAGCCAGACATTCAGACCTGCCTGGCAACTACTCAATGCCGCATTAATCACGCGTTGATCCAGCGTTATCATGAAAATTCCTTTATTAACTGCAGATCAGCGGGGAGATCGATATCGCACAGGCAACCGCGATCCTGAAGTGGCAGCCTGACCGCCTGTGACTTCACCATCGCCTGCGGACCGGCATCGCCCTGCAACACGCTCAGCATGGGATAGCATTGCTGCTGAAAACCGACCGGATGGCCTGGCCTGCCGTCAATCCACGGCCTGACGATCATCGCATCCCCCAGCGCGGCGCTGACGGCGCGATAGCTTTCCGCCGTGACAAATGGCATGTCGCCCAGCGCAATCAGCCAGCCGTCGTAGTCGCGGCTGGCGTGAACACCGGCAGCGATCGATTCGCCCAGTCCGCCGCTGTTACACAGCACTAAAGTTGCCTGCGTGCAGAGCGTGTGAATTGCCGATGCGTCGGGGCGCGTGACGACGAACAGGTCAAGCCCGCTGGCAGCGGCATGCTCCAGTGTATGTTGCAACACCGGTTTGCCTTCCAGATCAGCCAGAAGCTTATGCTCGCCTGCCTGCTGGCGAAAACGGCGACTCAGCCCGGCGGCCAGTACGACCAGCGCTATCCTCACTCTCTTTCTCCGCTCAGCGTGCAAAACGGGCGCAGGCTCCAGCCCACGCCCGTAAAATGACAATTCGACCGGCTGTCAGCCGGTCAGAATCAGGCTCAGATAATTTTGTCGAGCGTAATCGGCAGGTCGCGAACGCGCTTGCCCGTAGCATGGAACACCGCATTGCTGATCGCTGCTGCCACGCCGACGATACCCAGTTCACCCACGGGTTTACCGCCCATCGTAGTCGCCTCGAAATCGGGCTCGCCCACATTGATGGTGGTAATGTCAGGAATATCGCCATTGACCGGCACCAGATAATCCGCCAGGTTGTTATTGATTACCCGGCCATTACGCGGATCGATGATGCCCTCTTCCATCAGTGCCTGGCCGACACCCATGATCATGCCGCCAATCCACTGACTGCGCGCCAGTTTAGGGTTGTAGAGACGGCCGCTGTCGAGTGCCGCGACCATCCGTTTTACCCGAATCGTGCCAAAGTCTTCATCAACCCGCACTTCAACAAAATGCGCGCTCCAGCTTTGAGCAGAGAATTTTTCAGGACGGGTACCATCATTGAGGTTGCGGACCATCTTATCGCGCTCACTTTCTGACATATCATCCGGGAAGGTCCCGCCTTTCACCGTGAGACTCTCCGACGGTGCCAGGCTCGCCAGCTGCGCGAATGAGACGGCCAGGTTGCTGTGCTGAGTATGCTGCACGCCGTCGCCTTTCAGGGTGAGCTGAGAAGCCGGTGTCCCTTTCAGCGGCGACTGAGCCAGCTCGCTTGCCAGCTTCAGTAACTGGTCGCGCATGCGTTTAGCGGTGTCGTCCACTGCGGCAGTCACGTTGCCGGCCAGCTGCGAACCGCCCGCTACGCCTGTACGCGGCAACTCGGTATCTCCCAGTTGCACCTCAATGGTGCCGGAGGCCACGCCCAGAATGTCGGCAGCAGTCTGCGCCAGAATGGTATAGGTTCCGGTGCCGATATCCGCACCACCGCACTGCACCACAAATTTGCCCTGCGGCGTCAGGATGATTTTCGCTTCTGCGGGCAGCTTATTGACCGGATAGGTGCCGGAGGCCATACCCCAGCCAATCAGCTCACGCCCCTCACGCATTGAACGCGGCGTCATAATCCGCTGGTCCCAGCCAAAGGCTTCAGCCCCTTTCTGATAGGCTTCTTTCAGTCGGCGTGAACTCCACGGCAGATCGAGCTGATAATCTTTGTCTGCCCAGTTGCGCAGACGCAGTTCCAGCGGATCGATGTTCAGGGCATAAGCCATCTCATCCATCGCCACTTCCAGTCCAAAGGCGCTGGGGTTTTCGCCTGGCGCGCGCATCCATCCCGGTGTAACGGTGTTGATCGGCCTGATCTGATGTTGAGTGGAGACGTTCTCCACCGCATACATACGCGCTGTAACTTTGCTGCAGTTCTCGGCAAATTCGTCGATCAGTGACGTTTCACTGAAGCTGCGCTGGATAATCGCCTGGATTTTGCCGTCACGCGAGGCACCCAGCTCCAGCTGCTGAGAGGTAGCAGCACGTCCGCCGAGACCCGTAAAGGTCTGCGGACGGGTCAGCGACACCTTGATCGGGCGGTTAAGCGCCCGCGATGCCACACTCGCCAGCGCGACGTGGGTATAGGGCACTGGCTTTGAACCAAATCCGCCGCCGACATAAGGCGAGATGATGCGCACGTCTTCAACCTCAATGCCCAGCCACTCGGCGATCTCCACCTGTGCGCCCGCGACCCACTGGCTTGGCTCCCAGACAGTGATGCGTCCATCCTGCCACTGCGCCACACAGGCGTGCGGTTCCATTGGCATATTGTATTCGCGCGGCGTGGTGTAGCGCTGACTCAGACGCACCTCAGCCTGCTGCATCGCTGCCTGCGCATCGCCCATGTTGATATCCTGCTTCGAGACCGGTTTCGGCTCTACGCCCTCATCAGTTGCAAAAATCAGCGCGGGTGAGGTTTCATACTCAATTTCAACCAGCGAGGCGGCATAGGTCGCCTGCTCGAAGGTCTCTGCCACCACCAGACCGATATTCTGCCCGTTGTGAATAATCACATCGTCCTGAATCGGGGTGTAGGTTGACTGCGCCGCGCCCCCATCTGCAATGGCAGTAGGTTTGTTGATCTTCAGGCTGTTCAGATGGGTATAAACCGCCACCACACCCGACGCCTGCTGCGCCTTGTCGGTTGACATGCGGCTGATACGACCGCTGGCAACGGTAGACTGGATCACCACGCCATAAAGCGGATTTTCCGGCTGATGTTCAACCGCATAACGCGCTTCACCGGTGACTTTCACTTTGCCGTCGCCCCGCGTGCGAGCGGCGCCCAGCCCTTCAATCGGGTTGTCTGCAGCTGAGTTCGCCTTCACTGCATCCTGAGGCGCGTGGTCGTTTACGTCACTCATGCGATTTCTCCTGCTGCCATCAGCGCGCGTGCAATGACACGCGGCGCCAGTTTTGCTTTATAGGCGTTGTGTGCCAGCGCCTGCGCTTCCTGGGTAATCAGTTCTGCGGCCCGGAACACTGTCTCTTCATTAAACGGCTGGCCTTCCAGTGCCTGCTCCACGGACCTGACGCGCCAGGGTTTGGTCGCCACGCCGCCCAGTGCGATATGCACCTGACGCATCACGCCGTTCTCCAGCGTAAAGCCTGCGGCGGCACTGGCTGCAGCAAACTCATAGGAGCTGCGGTCGCGGACTTTAAGGTAGTGAGAGTGCCGAAGAGAGTCGGTTTGCGGCACTTCAATCGCCACAATAATTTCGTCATCACGCAGATCGTGCTCACGATCAGGCGTGTCACCTGGCAGCAGGAAGAAATCATCCATTGCGATGCGGCGGGTTTCGCCCTGCTGATTCTGCAGGACCACAATGGCGTCAAATGCCACCAGTGCGACCGCCAGATCGCCGGGATAAACCGCAATGCAACTGTCGCTGGCACCCAGAATGGCATGATTGCTGTTAACGCCATCCAGTGCGGCACAGCCAGAACCCGGATTGCGTTTGTTACAGGCAGTAAAGGTCGCCGGATCGCGGTAATAGGCGCAACGGGTACGCTGACGTAAATTGCCGCCCAGCGTCGCCATATTACGAATCTGAGGAGACGCAGCCTGCCACAGGCTGCCGTAGATTGCCGGTGCATTCTGCTCGCAGTCGTGATGATCGGCCAACTGACTCATCGTGACCAGCGCACCGGCCGTAATTTTATCGTCGTCAAACTGCAGATTTTTAAGCTCGCTTAATCCGCTGATACCAATTAACTGGGGTGGCGTGAAGACGCCACACTTCATCAGATCGAGCTGCGTGGTGCCGCCCGCCAGCAACTGACTGCCTGACTGCTGTTTAAGGGATGCGGCGTCCTGAGGCGTCTGCGCGATTTTCCAGCTGAATTCATTCATGCGGACTCCTTCGCCATCTCAGCAGCGGCCTGTTTAATCGCATCGACGATGTGCGGATAAGCCCCGCAACGGCAGAGATTGCCGCTCATATATTCACGGATCTCATCATCTGAACCGGCGTGGCCCTCTTTGATACAGGCGACAGCGGACATAATCTGGCCCGGCGTGCAGTAGCCACACTGGAAGGCATCATTTTCCATAAAGCAGCGCTGAACCGGATGCAATTCACCTTCGGTGGAGGCCAGGCCTTCAATGCTGGTGACTTCAGCGCCGTTTGCCTGCACCGCCAGCGTCAGGCAACTCAGCACCCGCTGACCATTAATCAGCACCGTGCAGGCACCGCATTGTCCCTGGTCGCACCCTTTTTTAGTACCGGTCAGGTTAAGATGCTCGCGCAGTGCATCGAGCAGGGTGACTCGCGGATCGACCTGCATCTGCTGCGACTGGCCATTGACCTGCATTGTTAGCGATATTTGTTCCGACATTGTCTGCTTCCCATTGTTGTGGGCTAAAAGATGGTTTTTATTGGTATTTTTATGACGGGAGTGAAATCGGGGAAATGGTGATAACCCTAATCTTTACACGCGTATCTCTGCTTTTAGGTTTAGCAGCTTTTTGGCGATTCGGGGAAGATCAGGGTAAAAGACAGCGTTATCTGAGGTGAAAAGAAGATCAAAGCGTTATAAAAGTTAAAACATAACGATTTCATCTCTATGATTTTATGGGCTTTAAATTCTAACTTGCTGCTATGTGTCGTTCAGAAGACTTCTGGAACTGCCTTGTTAACTTTCCCAAAAAGTTAAACACTCAGGAATTGCCTGAATCGACAATCCTGTTTAAGCCAGAATCCGCTGACGGAATATGCAACGTTGAGTATGCTACGAGATGGCCATTTTCTCGGTTCAGTGAGGCAATGAGGTGCCTGAACGCCTGGCACACACATCAGGCTCCTCTTCTGGCCCCCTGGTGGCTTAGAGTATTTGTGGTGGGATAAAATGGGTCATTACCAGTATGAAAAACGAAATGTACACGCGTCATCTCAAGGTTATCCATATTATCTGTTAAGCGTGCAGAAATGCTCTATCCTTTCGGATAGTAATACTACAGGCTGATTACTCACCATTTCGTTGACGTAAAAGAATCACAGACTTTTTTCTGATTAGCTTCCACCGATAAGATGTTGACAACGATTTCTGGCGTCCCAGTTATATTGAGGATTTTTTATAAAATCAGAAGCAATTTTGGCACGGTCTGAATTAACCGTGATGACATAATCAGCCGAAATTTCCCGGACACCATATTCAGTATCAATAAAGTAGTGTTTTCCTGGCTGCGGAATAAATGGCACCCATTGAGAGAGTAAATACGTTTCCTGATGCTTAGTTTTTTTTCCTTTTTCGTCATAATCGCTTTTAATCGTATTGAGTTGCTGAAGAGCCATAAGCCTGCCCGGTTTTACCTTGCCAGTCATAACGTGACCTGCAGAGGGTATTAAATTTGACTCCAGTTGATAGCGCTCAGTTCTGTCATAACAACTGCCTTTCTTCTCATAGACAGAAAGATAAAATGTGCCCACAAATCCTTTAGGATTTATGGCCACTACGGTCGCTGCATCTTTACCTTCGTAATTTTTATAATCGAGGGGAAGAAGCGTAGAACAACCCACCAGAATTATAGCAGGGCATATTAACACTATTCTCTTAAATTTCTTGATGGCATGCATTTATTTTATCTTCCTGATATTCAGATTCTGGACGCCTGCCGCGAGTAAAAAACTAAAGGTATTTATAAAAAAATCTACTAATCGCGCAATTAAACGTAATCGCAGACTGAGTGAGTTTAAATTTTACTCAGCCAGCTATTTTTAGCCATAAAAGCCATGCAGACAGTCTCTATATGATGGCCTTATTATCAGGACGATTAAAAAGCCCGAAAGAGCTTTTTAATCGTTTTATGGCGTGTAAAGCCGAATCAGAATCGGTATTGCAGACCCGCGGTGATTGTGTAGTTTTTATTCGAGATACCCGCGGCATCTCCACCAATTGATGCTGAATCACCGGAGAATCGGTCAATAATCTCTGTGCTGCCTTTGCCTTCTTCATATTTGCTGTAAGTAAATTCGGCAAAAATTTTGGCGTCAGGTGTCACATAATATCCTGCGTCGACTGATGCGCCGTAGTACCGGGAATTAGTCGCTTTCTCGCGAAAGGTGAGATCGCGCATGTAGTGCTCGTCGTTATCGTGTGCACGGACCCAGTCACTGAATTTAAATAATGCGTTAAATTCGAAGTCGTTAATACGATACTGGCCCGCAAGACCAACGTAAGGCATTGAAAAACGCTGGCTGTAGCCAATGCCACGTTCACCTCTCGGGAAATCACCCGTCGATGCGCCGTTATCGTAATTGTAAGAACCACCAAAGGCGGTCCAGCTGAAACGGGTTTCCTGATAACCAGCCGTCAGCCCGGCCTTGTAGTTATCGCCTTGTAACACCCAGCCCTTAACATTGAGATCGTATTCGTTGGCGTAATTAACATCCGTGCGGGGATGAGATGAATGGTCTGTCCAGGCTGACTGATTGTCATCAAGCCAGTCATAGTCATCCATATGACCGGAACCGGACGCCAGGGAAGTCCAGCCTCGCGCATTCAGCGTCAGAAATGAGTATGCATCCCAGGATAGTTCGCCTTTCAGAATAGCCACATTCTTTATTTTCCAGTCCAGTTTGCTGACTTTGCGGCCTGTTTCTGTGTCGTAAACCAACTCATGAGATTTGCCACTCAGCATCCCGGCTGACGTCGAGACAGTAAAACTTTCCGGAGAAAAATTCGGTGAAAACCGATCTGAATCTGCGCAGACTCCGCCTGACAACGTCGCCATCATCATCACTGCAACGGTACTTTTTTTCATTTTAATCCCATCTCCTTGAAGGTAATCCTTGTACAGCAGCGCCATTCTTCTCATTCAATGGCAGCTGCACTTCTATACTCACCTGTGGGGCAGAAGCCCCGAAAAAACGAAATCCTGCGCGATGGTGCATGTGAAGTCGGAGATTTGTTAACAACTCACATTATCGCTCGCAGGTTTGAACAGTTAAGGCAAATTCCTTAATCGGCATGTCATCAGGAAACATTAATTATTTTTGCCATTTCGCACTTTTCTGGCGGCCTGGGTTATGGCCAAGCTGCGGAAGCCAGGTTCATCAGGCGTTCATGCCGAAAAACGTCATTCACAATGCTGTCTCCTGACCTCCCGCCAAAAGAGTGATTAATGATCGGCCAGGCGGCTTGATTCTCAGCGTTACCGTTCAGGTTGGGACACTGCTGAAGAGCGAATCTTGATATAAAGCGCAATTAGGATTCCCTGTTTCCATGCTTCTCTTACGGCAGACTATTAAATTGCAGTAGCCTCTGAAAGCCACGTATTCCCGGCGCCCTGCTCGCCTTCTATCAGGCATCCTTAAGGCGCGCGAGCATGCGGTTTCTGTAAGCGTAGATGATTGCGCAGAGTAAAAGGCTGAGCAACGCAGTACAGATAAAAACGCCCGCCCCGGTCATCGCCAGCATTATCCCACCGATCAAGGGTCCGACAGCGATCCCTAGCGTCGACAACATTGAGGCGCCAAGATATGCACCGCGATGCTCTGGTGGTGCCAGCTGATCAAGTAAAATGTTCAGATTTGGCATCAGAATCGCTTCGCCCACACTAAAGACACTGGTCACAGTAAGCCAAAGCCATATCTCCGTTGAGCGTGTACTAAAAAAGCAGATCTGAGATAGCGCGAAAATAAACCCACCAAGAAGAATGCGCTTCGGCAGGGAAACGGTAGCCAGAAACCGCATGATGAACGTCTGGAAGACCAGAACGGTGCAGGCATTTGTCACCAGTATCAGGGTAATCAGCTTAATGGCGGCGTCGCTATTCAGTAACAGGAGATACTGCGGCAGAATAGCTTCGTAATGGATAAAAACAACACTGCATAAAATGCTGCACAGCAGCCCCGCAATATAAATGTTATCCCTCGCGATGATACCGATAACCTGATGCAGTTTAACCGTTACCCCGTCTCCATCCTGCTCCTTCACAAGTTTTCCTGCGGGGATAAACAGCAGCACATAAATGAAAAAGGGAATATAGGTAAGTCCGGTTATTAAAAAGGTGCCCTTTTGCGATGTCAGGCCAAATGCAATTCCGACCAGCGGGCCGAATACCGCTGCGACGTTGATAAGGTAATAGCGCATTTGCAGGGCAAGCGCACGACGACGACGATCCACCAGCAAATCACTCATCAGTGCGCGCAGCGGCGGATCAACCCACGCAAAGGAGACGCCGATAGTCATCAGGCCAATAATAAACAACCCCATCCCGGCGGCCTGCGCCAGAAGACTATACCCCAGCGCTGAAAACCCGCAGCCCAGCAGCAGAATAACGCGTCGCCCCAGCCTGTCTGAAATCTGCCCGCCGTACATGCCGAGCACCACCGAGAACAGCGCACTGCTGGTCATTGCCACACCAATGGCGATCGGCGACATATGATAATTCTGCGTCATGATGACGGCGATAAACGGCCATGCCATGAAATAACTAAAGCGTATAACCAGCGTAAAAAAGAGCAGTGCATGAACTGTCGCCGGAAAAGATTTCAGCGTCCGGAATAATCCTGTTTCCGTACATTCCTCAGCCGCAGGTCTGGTCGTCATAAAATATCCTTATTTTGTTTCTGTGAGTACTACGCAACGCAGTGTGCATAAAGCTTTAATACTAATAAGATTATTCTCCAGGACACGCAATCCAAATGTTAACTGATTGTTTATTTCCCCAGCTTATAGGGTAAAGGCTCCTGTTCGGAGAGCAATGTAAGGAAAAAAGTAATGCAGGGAATTAAATGCGGACATTACTGCTGGTCATGAAGGTGACCCGTTACCGAAGCCGTTCTGGTGAGCGCGTTGGCTGGCTTTAAGCGTTTAAATGTGGAGAAGAAATGAAAAACAGGGTGGCCAAAAATAGCCTGGGCGGGATTCAAAACTCATATTGCGGATAGCATTAAACGATTCGCGCAGTAAGCGCAACGCGGCGCTGATATCCACTGAATTGCGTTACTGCGCATCAACATGTTTATTTGTAAATATCAGCGGTGCCAAACAGGACGTTATTGCCTCCCGCCGCCACGATACGGTAGCTGCTTGCTCCCGCCGCCTGCGCTTTTGCTGCCAGATTGTCTTTTAATTCGGAAAGCGAAGTTGAGCCGCTGCTGTCAGAGACGCTACCGATAAGGGTCTTACCTTGTGGCATGGTGGTTTCCATTGCAGCAAAGCTGGATACAGAAACAGAGCCCAGAATTACAGCGGCCAGAATCATTTTTACGTTTTTCATATGTCACCTCAGAAAGTGGAATTCGCCAGGGGAAGCAAACGCTAAACTGTTGCTGCCCGATGTGAGAATTACACCATCGCAATGTATCGGTAACATATCGACCAGGGGTGAAAAGTGTACCGGAATTTCGCTCTTTGCCGTTATTACACACTGCGATACAAATCAGTGAAGGGTATCCGGCAATGTCACCGTCACCCGCAAACCGCCGTGTCGGCGGTTCGTCAGTGTCAGCTCACCGCTTAATGACGCCACCAGCTGCTGGGCAATGGCTAAACCCAGCCCGGTTCCACCGGTGGCCCGGTTACGCGAGTGCTCGATGCGATAAAAAGGCTGCATCACCGCATACATCTCTTCCGGTGGGATGCCGGGGCCGCGATCCAGCACCGCTATAGTGATTTGACCTGCATCCTGTTCCACCACCACTTCTGCGCTGCCCGCGAACTTCAGCGCATTATCGATCAGATTACTGAGCGTTCTGCGCAGCGCGTGCGGTCTGGTACTAAACGACCCGTGAAGTTTTCCCTGCAGCGTTACCTGCTGCCCCGTGTCCTGATAATCGCAGACCAGGCTGTCTATAAAAGCATGCGGCTGTATGCGGCACGGTTTTTCATCGCTGCTTTCACTGGTGCGCGCATAGGCCACGCCTTCGCGAATCAGCCGGGTCATCTCCTCCAGATCCTGCAGCAGTTTGCTCCTGACGTCTGTCTCACTCATCATTTCTGAACGTAGCCGGATACGGGTTATCGGCGTTTGCAGATCGTGGGAGATCGCCGCAAGAATTTGCATGCGCTCTTTGAGATAGGCACTCATTCGCTGCTGCATGGCATTAAAAGCCCGTGCCGCATTGCGCACTTCAACCGGCCCCTCTTCCGACAGGCGCACCGTTTTATTTGAATCGGGATGCAACTGTTCTGCAGCCCGTGTCAGATCTGCCAGAGGCCTGACCGCGCTGCGCACCGCAAACCAGGCGGAGCCAAACAGCAGCACAAACTGCGCAACGAGTACAATCGGTAACCAGCGGGCAAAAGGCATATTACGCGGGGCCAGATCAATGCTGAGCGGGCTGCCATCACGTAAACGCAGATGCGCCATCATCTGAGCACTGTTATCAGGATTAACGCTGAAGCTCAGGGGATAGCGCGGGCCAAGCGCCCGCGTCAATGCGCTGGCCGTGTCCTGCAGGCGTTTTGTCTTTGGCGGCTGGCCCAATGGCGTAGCGTGCATCAGATAATGATGATTACTGCGATCGAGACGTGTTGCCCATGCAGCGCGTTCACTGGCAGGAAGGCGATCGAGAATCGCAACGCTGGTGGCCACGTCATATTCCAGATTGCCCATCATCATGGCTTTGGCACTTTGCGCCCGCTCCAGCAGCAGCAGTCCCAGAGTTAATCCATTCGCCAGCAGTAACCCAAGCAGCAGGATCAGCATCAGCCGCGAGGCCAGGCGTTTAGGCCACCATTGCATCAAACGTTTCACGCGTTGGCCTCACGCAGTTCCACCGGCATCGCAAATACATAGCCCTCGCTGCGCACCGTTTTGATATAAAAAGGTTCGCGGGCATCATCGTTTAAGCGTTGACGCAAACGGCTGACCAGCAAATCAATGGAGCGCTCGAATAACTCGGCGTCTCGGCCCTGCGTCAGATTCAGCAACTGATCGCGATTAAGCACACGTTGTGGATGATCAACAAATACCCGCAGCAGGCGATACTCCGCGCCGCTGAGTGCCACCATCACGCCCTCTTTGTCCACCAGGTTACGCGACGTGGTATCCAGCACCCATTCGCCAAATGCCACAATTCGCGCCGCTTCTGAAATAACAAGATTGGGCGGCATCATGCGCGTACGGCGTAAGACGGCTTTTATTCTGGCAAGCAGTTCACGCGGGACGAACGGTTTGACCAGATAATCATCGGCGCCCATTTCGAGCCCGATGATGCGGTCAGTCTCTTCGCTTCGCGCTGTTAACATCAGCACTGGCGTGCCTTTATGTTTTCCACTGCGCAGTTCACGACAAAGCGTAAGGCCGTCATCGCCCGGCATCATCACATCCAGCACAATCAAATCAACCGGCATGTTATCGAGAAAGCTACGCATTTGCCGCCCGTCGGCAACCTCTGTCGTACGCAGACCGTTCTTTTTCAGGTATTCCGCAATCAGGCTACGAATTTCACGATCGTCATCCACGATCAAAATGTGATCGACATGTTCCACAGCGTAATCCTTATTTTCAGAGGGTGTGCAAACCGCTGTCAGCTTATCGCAGTTATATCGTTAGCGTTGCGGGCTTTGTACCG
Source organism: Pantoea sp. MT58 (assembly GCF_014495885.1). Classification (NCBI taxonomy): domain Bacteria; kingdom Pseudomonadati; phylum Pseudomonadota; class Gammaproteobacteria; order Enterobacterales; family Erwiniaceae; genus Pantoea; species Pantoea sp. MT58. Next base: position 95,913 of record NZ_CP061084.1, on the reverse strand, counting down.
GAGTGTATCTCCCTTCCTCATCGATCCTGCGTCACCATCATGACGGGCGCGGCATTTGGCCAGAAACATTCCGTCATCCTGCTACATAAAAATACAAATCTCTTTCTCCGGGAAACAGTACCGATACAGGGCTTTGCTTTTATAGGCCAATGAAAGGCCAGTCCGGCCTTTGCTATCCGGTAAAGGGCTTGCTATGAACCGTACTCTTCGCTGTTTCCTGATTGCTAATAGCCTGCTGGTTTTGAGCCAGAGTGCAGGCGCACATGATCACCCCAGTGCCAATGCAACTGCCGTTCTTCAGGAGCAAGGCTTCTGGAAAGAAAATGAACAGGCTATGGACACCATGATGTCTCGCATGGCTATCGATCCTACCGGCAATGTTGATGAAGACTTTGTTGCCATGATGACACCGCACCATCAGGGCGCCATGGATATGGCCGTGGCTGAGTTGCGATACGGCAAAAACGAGCAGCTCAGGCGTATTGCGCAGGAGATCATTGTGACCCAGCAACAGGAGATCGTCGCGATGTATCAGGCGCTGGGTAAACCTCTGCCTCCGGCCGCACCCGCTCCCGATCAAGTCCAGCCAGATTCTGCGCCTGCGGCTCCGCAGGGAAACTAAGCCAAACCCTGTGGCCTTTGAAACAACCGACAGTAAAAAGGGATACACCATGACAAGACCATTTGTATGCTCAATCCTTGCGGCAACAGTGGCGCTGGCGTCGTCGTTCGCCTGGGCGGGACAAGCGCCTTATGCTGCCTCTGCAGCGGACATCAGCGTGAGTCATCATGACCGCGTTTACGCAGCAGAGCAGTTCTCCAACACCGTTTCTGTTACCGACCCCGCCAGCAATACCCTGCTCGGGGTGATTAAACTGGGTGATGCGCAACCGGCCAACCTTAGTCCACTCTATAAAGGCCAGGTGCTGGTACATGGACTAGGTTTTTCGCCAGATGGCAAAACCCTTGCTGTTGTTTCAATTGGTTCCAACTCTGTCAGCCTGATTGATACCGCGACCAACGCAGTGAAGCATGTGACTTATGTGGGTCGATCACCGCATGAAGCGTTCTTTACTCCCGATGGCAAAGAAATCTGGGTCACCGTACGCGGTGAAAATTATATTGCGGTACTGGATGGCAACAGCGGGGAAGAGAAAACGCGTATTACCGTGCCTGGCGGTCCGGGCATGCAGATTTTCTCACCGGACGGTCAATACGGTTACGTTTGCTCCTCCTTCAACCCCGAAACCGTGGTGGTGGACGCAAAAGCGCATAAAATTATCGGCAGCATTAAACAGGTCAGTCCGTTCTGTCCCAATATAGCCGCCACGCCTGATGGCCGGCAGGTCTGGTTCACGCTCAAAGATGTCGGTAAAGTGCAGGTGTTCGATGCGCGCCCACCGTTTACACTGCTGAAAACCATCGACAGCGGTCCGATTACTAACCACGTCAATATCGTGCATAACGCTAAAGGCACCTTTGCTTACGTCACTATTGGTGGCCTGAACAAAGTAAACGTTTACCGTACCGATGATTTCCGTCAGGTCGCAACCATTCCGGTAGGCAATCTGCCACACGGCGTCTGGCCATCGGGTGACGGAAGTCGTGTTTATGTCGGTCTGGAAAACGCTGACGCCCTGACGGCGATTGATACCCTGAGCAATAAAGTGATCGCGACCATTCCAATTGGTCAGGCACCGCAGGCGGTGGTCTATGTGCCCAATGCCGTGCCGCAGGGCGATGGTAAGCAGAACCTGGTGCCGTTGGGCCTGGCAGGTAAGGCAGCACACCTGACACTGAAAGAGGTAAATGCTGCGCAAGGGGCGCAGCCTGCAACCACGCTGACCCTGTTCGATCAGGGGTTGACCCAGGTGTTGCAGGCATCTGCAACCGGGCTGGAACCAAAGCAGGCCTATCTGCTGGCGCTGTCGTCTGATGCTGAAGGAAAAGGTGAGCTGGAGCCACTGGCACAATTTATGACCAACCCGGCCGGTGCAGCGATCGTTAATGCCGTCGGTCCGATTCGTCAGGTGGTGAATAGCCATCATGCAGATGAACGACGTTATCTGGTGATTGTAAAAGGCACCGCCGATCAGCACGGTAAGCCTGTGCAGATTCAGGTGCGTTAATCCTCTCTTTGCTGCTGTCAGCCAGGTCTCAATGGGGATCTGGCTTTTTTATCGTTGCGGCAGTCAACAGACCAGCTCTGGTTCAGCGCTTCAGGTGTGGTCAGCGGCGATGGGCTACGTACCGGCAGACGATTTTTGCCTTTGCGACGAAAATTCAGTTTCAGCAGGCAGTAAATGCGGTGGATCCGCTTATGGTTCCACTGATATCCCTGCCGCTTCAGAACCTGAAAAAGCTTCGGGAAGCCGTATCGTGGATATCTTTCAGCCGCCGTCTGCAACGCGAAATAACGGGATCGTCAGCGTGCTGTCAGGACGGTAGTAGTAAACCGTTCTGCTCAGGTTCAGAGTCCTGCAGGCCTGACGGGTACTCCGTCCGAATGTCGTTATCAGATGCGTCACCCGCTCACGCTTAAAGGCTGGCTTCAGAGCTTTTTTTCGATAACGTCTTTCTGTGCCCGATTTTCAAGACTGAGGTCGGCAAACAGCTGCTTAAGCCGTCGGTTCACGTCCACAGGATCTTTTATCTTTTAATATCAGATGCTTCCATGCCACCCTATTTAGACTTCCAGTTATAGTATGTCGCTTCAGAGATCCCGGCCTCCCGGCAGACGTCTTTCACTGTTCGTGCGGCTTCAACCGACTTCATTACCGTGATGATCTGATGCTCAGTAAAACGGGCTTTACGCATAGCGATCTCCTTCGCTGGCGAAATGAGTATGCCGGAAGGTCTTTAAATGTGAATGGCACGATTATGCGGGATACTTACACTATCTAATACTGGAGGCAGAGCAGAATATTTGATTGCAGAATGTAAATAGCATAATGCTCGATTTTGGGTTGTTGAGTAGAGAATCGCCGAAAAAACACCACGATTAAGGACGGATTTTCAGTTTACATGCCTGAATAGAAAAGTATTGCAAAAAATATATATTATTATATTACAAGAACATATATCAATTTATAAAGCATGAAGGCACTCTAAATCTATTCTGTTTATATTCAGTTTATAAGATCTGAGCAAAATTTATACCGTGCCGCGCTCAAGCAAAAGAAGAGACTTCATAATTATCAAGACCCATTCAGACAAATCAGATAAGTAGAACGATCATGATACAGAGTGGTCTTTGATAAGGATTTGCGGCTTGCGTCACGATATTTCTCTCAACTCAGAAATGCTGGAGTGTTGACCGATATGAACCCTGCGCTGAAACAACTTCACCCCTACCCGTTTGAAAAACTTCGAGCCTTACTTGCTGGAATTCAACCTGATAAAAATCTTACGCCTATATCACTGTCGATCGGAGAGCCTAAACATTCGGCCCCGGAAATGGTCAAACAAATGCTTATTTCCAGTCTCGATAAAATGTCGGTGTATCCCGCAACTCTGGGTATCCCTGAATTGCGCGAGGCAATCATAAACTGGTGTGAAAGGAGGTTTGGCGTCCCAAAGGGATGGCTTGATGCCAGTCGTCATGTTCTACCGGTAAACGGAACACGAGAAGCATTATTTGCCTTTACCCAGGCAGTTGTTGAACCTAATGTCGAAGGTTTGGTGGTCAGCCCAAACCCTTTCTATCAGATATATGAAGGTGCTGCGATCCTGGCGGGGGCGGCTCCGCATTACCTGCCATGCCTTGAGAGTAACGGTTTCATTCCTGACTTTGAGGCTGTTTCAGCGGATATCTGGACACGTTGTCAAATTGTATTCCTGTGTTCCCCAGGCAATCCTACCGGTGCACTTATCCCTCTTGAAACGCTAAAATCACTCATTAGCCTTGCGGATAAATACGATTTTATTATTGCAGCCGATGAATGTTACAGCGAATTGTACTTTGACGAGTTGTCGCCCCCTCCGGGTTTACTGACCGCATGCGCAGAGATGGGCCGTATCGATTTTAAGCGCTGTGTTGTTTTCCACAGTCTTTCAAAACGATCGAACCTGCCAGGCCTTCGGTCTGGATTTGTGGCTGGTGATGCAGAGATTCTCAAATCATTTTTGCTCTATCGCACATATCATGGCTGCGCAATGCCGGTGCATAGCCAGCTCGCAAGCGCCACGGCCTGGCGGGATGAGGCACATGTTCGCGACAACCGTTCTCTTTATCGGGAAAAGTTTGATGCGGTTCTTGAAATTCTGACCCCTGTTCTTAAGGTGAAGAAGCCTGACGGAGGCTTTTATCTTTGGGCCGAAGTCCCTGATGACGATACCGACTTTTGCCGGCAACTCTTTAGTCATACAAATGTTACAGTCATCCCAGGCTCATATCTTTCCCGGGAGGTTGACGGCATCAATCCGGGCGCAGGCTGGATTCGAATGGCATTAGTTGCACCTGTTGCAGAGTGTGTGGAGGCGGCCACACGAATAAGGGATTTTCTGTCTACCTATCGTAGGTAAACGGTTACAGCATTTATGATAAACGCTAACCAGCCGGTGGTCTCAGATCATCTTCGACTTTGTTAACACCGGCTATTCTTAATTTTATCTGGTCAGGTTTTCATGCATACGGCGATCCATGCCAGCTGCAAGCTTTACTCCGCTTCACCGCGTGCCGTCGCATTAATCTGACTAAAAAGCCCCTTCGTCCAGGATGCATGACGTGCTTCGCATCCGATGAGAGTTGCTTTGACCCGCCCCAAATCACGAAAATTGCAGGCAGTAAGGAAAGATGTTATTCAGTTAAGACTTTTTTGCTAAACGATCTTTTTTGGGCGCTGCGCTTTGAGCGCAAAAATAACTGATTATTTTTGTCTTAAAGGCGGGGTCCGTCCTGTCGCCATATGCCTCACTTTTAATGCGCTCACGAAACTTACCTGCTAATTTCTCTGCGTTGATACCTCTTGCCGGGGCTCTCTCAGTGACATCAGGCAGAGCGTTGTGATCGCTGATAGAGAGTTCGCTTACTGATGGAAAGACTGAAGTGACCTCCTCAGGCGTTGAGGACGCCTGAAACGCACAGGTAACCCTGGCCGCAGACAGCCCTTCTACAGCAGCAAAATTTGACTGATTCATATCCGCAGGATGCATCAGCTTTAATCGTTAACCGGGTTCACGCAGCGTATGCTCTATGGCCGTCTGAATGTCAGTGGCTAGCTGTCTTGCATCAGAATGAGATAACCGAAACGCGAATTCACCATGGATATCGCCGGGAATACGTGATGCTCAGGCGGGAAGGCTGTCGCAATAACCACAAACGGATCTACCGGCTTTTCAGCGAGCAGGCGCTGTTACTGCGCCTCAAACGTCCACGGCGCAATAAATCCGCGCAGCGCCGGCAGCCACAGCCTCAGGGGCTGTATTCGAATCACGTCTGGGGCATGGAATTTGTCTCGGACGTGCTGTTTGACAGGCGACGACTGCGCCTGCTAAAGGTTATCGACCTTTACACCGACGAATGCCTGGGATCTGCGTCGGGCAGAATCTGCGTTCAACAGAAGTGGCAGAAATGCTGAACAGCATAACGCTCAGGCGTCCTTTGCCGCAGTAGCTAAAAACCGATAGTAGTTCTGCATTTCAGGAAAAATGCTGGACAGATGGGTGTACGAAAGTGGGAAAAGGATCGACTTTCACGCCCGGGAGCACCCTCGGACAACGCTACAGTCGAGTCCTTCAACGGCTGGTTGCGTCAGGAATGCCTGAATGATAACTGGCTCATGTCTCTGGAGGATGCACTGCACAAGATCGAGTCCTGGCGCATACTCTTTAACAAGAGACGTCCCCATTCTGCAGTGGGCTGTATGCCCCCTCCGAATTTGCCCAAAAATCTGCTGGTTGCCAGAATATGCAGCCATAATGAAGCCGGTTATTCCCGATTATGAATGGATCATATACGGGGTCAGAGTCACTTATGAAGACGTTACTAAAATCGGTGTATATAAATCAACGGGGAGCAGGTCAACAATGAATCTTCTCACTTTCTTATATATCCACTTTAGTTTTTAACTGTCACGAAAAATTCATTATAAAAGCATAATTCTGACTTTAATTTAGAATAAACAAAAACTAAATGAATGCAAAAAAAATAGCGTGGGATTTATTTTTAAGAACTTTTACCCTTGTAAAAAAACAACCGGGCGCTTGAGAATAATTTTCCAAATAAGGCCTACATTCAATCAGGATGGTTTTCAATATGTATTTTATGTTTTAATGAGGTTTGTGAAGAATAATTATCCCGCTCGTTAACTAAGACTAATGATTAGCAAAATTAACTACTATCACTTTCTCGGGGAGTTGGTATTACATCTCCTGTTATAATGAAAATGTACTTTACCTGCATAGTTAATCGTGATAAAAACAATCATTAGCCACTTCTCTAAAATCACTTAAAGCCAGCGTTAATAAGTGAAAAAAATTATTTTTTAAATGTTTAATCATGGCATAACGCTGTGCCTGTATTATATAAACCCTATTGTATCAGCAGCCTGTAATGATGACTATTTAGTTAAATGATTTTCCACACCTGGAGATGAAACATGCCTGATCATACTCATTTTATAGCTTTTGGTTTGATTGCACTTGCAATGGTGTTAACTCCTGGCCCAAACATGATTTATCTGATCTCTCGGTCTGTATGCCAGGGAAGACAAGCCGGGCTGATATCTTTAGGTGGTATCGCTTTTGCGTTTGTTTTATATATACTCTGTGCGGCATTAGGAATAACAGCTTTTCTGTTTGCCATTCCTTATGCATATGATCTACTTCGTTTTTCCGGAGTTGCTTATCTTTTATATCTGGCCTGGCAATCAGTTAAACCTGGAGGCAGGTCTACTTTCGCTGTTACAAATTTACCCATAGATTCCTCAAAGAAACTCTTTATCATGGGTTTCATTACTAATGTATTAAATCCTAAAGTTGCCATTATGTATTTATCTTTATTGCCACAATTTATCCAGCCAGCGCACGGGAGTGTACTGACTCAGTCTCTGGAACTCGGAAGCATACAGATTTCTATCAGCATGGTAGTCAATGCTACTATTGTGATGATGGCAGGAACTTTAGCCAAATTTCTTTCAAGCCGACCTGCATGGCTTAAAGCGCAACGCTGGATAATGGGTACTGTGCTTGCAGGATTGGCAGTGAGAATTGCTCTGGAATCAAAAAAATAAAAAATTATGCGTTTGTGGCGATTCTGTTCAGCGTCCGGCTACTGCCGATTTGGGGCTTCTTCGTATCGCGACAGTCATTGAGATCGTCGGCGCAATCTGTAGTGAACTTAATATTACACTTTAACAAACTCGCCGCGCTCCGCCTGTTTCATTGACTCATTAATATGCGCAGCGTTCGCCGGGTTGCTAACTAAAGAGATACACCGTTTCTATCAGTCAGTGCTTCATACTCTTCCGCATCAACCATCATAACATCAGGTGCCTCGCGGCGCAAAATGCGCACAGGCTCAGCGTCGTCGGTGACCCGCTTCATCGTATCTGCGAAATGTTTACGGGCATCGGTAAAATTGATTGAATGCATGTTATTAACTCCCATCAGTTAAACAGCAATATGCAACCTGTACTCAAGTAACTACAATTTAAAATTTGCCCGATTTCTTGTCAGGACGACGCCCTTGCTACGGAAAGATTAAGGAGGGAGCCAGGAAGTCTGATCTTTAAAATTCTTATGACATCAATTAAGTCTGTCGGTCCTCAGCTGGGAATGCATATGCTTGTCGTGCTACGCAGCCATAAATGCTACTCCTTTATGGGTGTGGAGCCGGTTGAGAATCGCTGAGGCACGTCGGTACGTCGTCGTCCCCGCATGTCGAAATAGGTTCGTGACCTGATACCTACAGATTAGTACATCCCGATGTTAGCAACGTCCATTCCTGGTTTAAACCGAACTAACGCCAAGCCAATGTCCGCTAATAGCGAAAGGCGGACACTGGCAATTTTGCTCTCATAAAAGTGACTATAGAAACAGTTGAGATTCAAATAACGAGAATAAGGAAATTCACGACGTTCTTATGAGTAACTTTTATTTTTAAAGGAGGTCGTCAACCTGTGTCATAAAAACTTCTCTGCAGTCGCTTTAGCAATGCAGATGGCAATTACCGTAAGTGCGAGTCTGAGCGTCTCTTTTTCGGGCCAGGAGGGGGCTAGCCGGAGCTGGGCATCGTAATCGTCACGCCCATAGGGATAACACGAGCCCGGTCTGGCAAATCGCACACCTGCCACAGCGGCTAGCTGGACGATGCGACTGGCAGTGCCGGGAAGTACATGCAGGCTGACAAAATATTCCCCTTCAGGACGGGACCATGATACGTGCTGCTGGCAGCCTAAAACCGAAGAAAAAATGGCATCAACAAGTTCAAACCTGGGCCTGAGAACCTGACGATGCTGTTCCATCAGAGCCCGTATATTCCCTGGGCTCTTAAGAAAACGGGCCTGCCGAAGCTGGTTGACCTTATCAGGACCGACACTCCTGACGGATGCATGCCTGAGCCACCATGTCTTATTGGTGCCAGACGCCCCTATAAATGCAACGCCGGCACCCGGGAGAGTCATTTTTGATGTTGAGGCATAAATCGGTACACGGTCAGGATTCCCATGACGCACGCAGTCATCATAAATACTCGCTATCATGCGATCGTTTTCTGCAAGCGGATGCACACAATATGCATTATCTCAGAAAATCCGGAAATCAGGCGCTGCCGGGGATCCAGTTTCTCCTGCTCAGCAGGTATGGGCTTCAGCGTGCCAGAAAGGTTCATGTATTATCCTGCAGAGCATCAAAAAAACGACTGTGTAAGAATCAGAAAGAGAGTTCAAATCGATAATTTATAGGCGCTTATTCAGTTGCTGAATAATGCTGAGTATCCCGGGCTGCCAACCTTGACGAAACCTTATGCCATCAGCAGGATGGCATTCCGGACATAAAAAATGAGGAATGGTTCAGGATATGACACCTCTCGTACTGATCCCCGGGTTCATGCTTGATGAAACTTTGTGGGATGACTTCATCGACGTTTATCCGCCCGGTCAGACGTTCTGCCGCGTCAGCCTTGGTCAGGAAGAAAGTATTGCCGGGATGGCTGCCAGGATCGTCGCGTCGCTTCCTGAGCGTTTTGTACTGGCAGGGTTCTCGCTGGGAGGATATGTTGCCCGCGCTATAGCCGAAACGGCTCCGGAAAAAGTTGCCGGCCTGGTCCTTATTGCCACTTCACTGCGTGAAGACTCATACCGGCAACGAGAACGGCTGGATGCTGCTGTGCTTTCGGGTGAGTTCAGGGGGATAAGTCCTGCCGCTATCAGGCATTCGCTTCATCCGAAATTTCATGATGATACAGCTCTGCTGGGGCGTATTCGCGAAATGGGAAAACGCCTTGGCCCGGAAGTATTCAGAGCCCAGTCCCTGCTGAAACGCGGAGGAATAACCGTCAGGGAACTGACCTGTCCGGTGCTGATTATTGCAGCCGGAGAAGACAGGCTCAGAAGCCTCAGTGAGGCGGCTGAACTTTCTGAACTTTTCCGGTGTCCGGCAGAAATCATTGAAGGCAGCGGGCACATGATACCGCTTGAGAAACCCAGGGAACTGGCTCAGATGATTTCAAACTGGATTAGCCTTAATGGCCTGTAATTACCTTAAAAGTCAGATTACCCTGCAAACCCTGTATATCTGCTCCCTCAGCCACAGGTGTGCCGCATTGTTCTCGTCACGCTTATGCCAGTAGAGGTTCCAGCTAACAGGCTGGGCTTCAAAGCGTAGTTCTATCCTCTGAAGCCCGGAAAAAAGAGGTGTGGATGCCATCTTTTCTGACACTACCGAGATGAGGTCGGTTTTCACTAATACAAAAGGCAGCGTCAGCCAGTGCGATGTCGTGACGGCAATCTTTCGGCTGAAACGCTGACCTGACAGTATATTGTCCACAAAGCGAACATCCGCAGAACTCGTTGCAACGTGCAGATGACTGGCGCTAAGAAACTCAGACAGTGTCAGCGGTGCATCAGATAGCGGATGGTTCTGGCGCATTATACAGTTGAGCCTGTCGGTGATAACGGGGTCGCTGACAATTCCAGACGTGTGACGGAGTCGAGAGCTGACTACACAATCCAGGTCGCCGTCTTCCAGGGCAGGAATTGTTTTATCGACAGGTGTGTACTCAATATTAATTTTATACCCGGGGCTGACCTGTCACGATAGACAACAAATCAGGTAGCAGCATCAGGCCCAGCAAATCTGCCATACGGCCCGAGAATGACTGCGTACTTTTTGCCTGTACGAAGGTCACTTCAGACATCATCAGTCGCTCCGCTTCCTTCAGGATCTTCGTCACGCCAACGCTGATTTCCACCGCCCGCGGCGTAGAATAGTCCGCAGATTCATCATTTGAAACCGGTAGAGAGAGGGCCAGGAAATTCAGGATATTATTAGCTGAAGAATGCCCAGCGTCGCGACGGAAATAATCAGTGTTGGTAACATCGACAGCCTGATGGCACAGCCTGCCGCAACGATCAATGCAATGATTTGTGCCGGATTTCCGGAAGCAAAATAAGGGGCAATAGCAGAAATCATCACGCATCCCGGCGCACTTTCCAGCACGCTGCGCGTGCCGGGACTCAGGCTACGGTTCCTCAATATAAGATAACCCAGGATGCGCGTCAGATAGGTGACCACTGCCATACCCAGAATTGTCATGCATGCAGCCAGTGTCATTTTACTTTCACTCCCCGTACCCATGCTGAAAATATGCCGCTGAACGTCCCCGCCAGCACATAGGTATGGCCAGGTACCAGACGATAACAGACTGCGGCCACCGTCAGGCTGATAAGCCAGGGGATGGCAGCGTCCAGGCCTTTCCACATGCTACGCAGGAGGACGATAAAGGTGGCAGGAAAAGCAATAGCAAAACCGTACTGCTCAATGTTTCCAAGCACGGGGCCCGCAAGGAAACCCGTGACTGAAAATCCAACCCAGACGGGATAAAACGGAAAGCTGGCCCCCAGGTAATAAGCCATGGTAAACGACTGCTCAGGCGGTAAAGTGGCAGCGTTTTTTAGCATTTTCGCATAGGTGACCGCCCAGCCCTCATCGGCCATAAAAAATAAGGCAGGTAATATCTGACGACGGGGAAGATGCTTGATATAGGGCGTCAGGGCTGCCCCCATTATGATGTGGCGACTGTTAATCAGGAACGTCAGCAGAATAATGGTCAGCACCGGCAAGGGCTCGTGCCAGAGCTGTATAGCGGCAAATTCCGATCCTCCAGCAAAATTCAGCGCCGTCATGAAGCCTGTTTCGGGCAGGGTCAGGCCCGATCGGGAAGCCTGAGCCCCCAGAATAATTGCGTAAGGCGCAATTGCCATGAGCAAAGGAGACGCATCCTTAACACCCTGCAGGAAGGAATCGCTTCTCGTTATGCTGTTCATATTATTTTTCCGTAATGGATTAGTTGAGCCATGCGGGCCAGGCAATCTGAAAAGCCTGATACCGGCGGGCCTTCTGGTTTTCTGTTTACTTCATTTCGTTCAGCTGATGAGCGGCCAGGGCACCCAACCGCGATATGGCCATGCGGTGCCTGTCCGTCAGTTCAAAACACGCCGCCATACGGAAACAGTGATTGAATGCCCGGCTTCCGGAGCACAGAAGGCCTGGCATACATAGTATTTTTTCATCCAGGGCGGCATGAAATAGAGCCAGCGTGTCGGCACCTTCCGGCAGCTCAATCCATAAAATAAAGCCTGCCTGCGGGCGGCTGACACGAGTGCCCGCTGGAAAATAATCTGCAATACAGGCTCTTACAGCATCAATCTGTCGTTCATATAATCGCCTGAGGTGGCGCAGGTGCAGGTCATATCCGCCGTTCTCAAGGAATATCCCCAGGCTTTCACTCAATAATCCGGACTCAGCGACAGTGGAGGTAAACTTCATCTGCCTGGCGACATCGCGAAAGCGTCCGGCTTCCAGCCAGCCAATGCGAAAGTCTGGCGCAACCGTTTTGGTATAGCTTGCACACACCATCACCCAGCCATCACGATCAAAGGCACGAATGTTGGGTATGCAGGTATCGCCAAACTGCAGTTCGGCATATATGACATCCTCTATTACGGCGAACTGCCGGGTTTCAGCCATGCGGGCCAGGCGCTGACGATTTTCTGAAGGCATGACAAAGCCAAGTGGATTGTGGCCACTGGGTATCGTAATCACCGCGGAGATTTTTCGCTGCTCTGCAAGAGATTCAAGGGTATCCAGGCACATTCCGCTCTGAGGATGGGTAGGCAGATTCACAATACGACGGCCAAGATCCTCCAGCATAGGGTACAGGTTGTAAAAAGTAGGTGATTCAACGGCAACGGTATCACCGGGAAGGGTTGACGCCCGGACGGCCAGGCTAATGGCCTCCATGGTGCCGTGAGTGATGATTACGTCATCGGGAGAGAGGATCATGCCGGTGTGCAGACCGCGTCGGGCAATCTGTGAGCGCAGGCGGGGGGAGCCGGGCGGCATGGCGTAAGTTGTGCTGAACCCGGATGCTGAGCGCAGCAGCTGGGCTGTGATTTTTTTCAGCCGGCCGGCAGGATAAAACCTATCGCCAGACGGGCACGCAAGCGCAAGATCAATACAATCCCCGCGCAGCTGATTTTCCAGAATAACGGATAGCAGCCGGTTCAGACCGGATAAAGGCACCGCGCTTTCTCTGCTGTTCACCGAACTTTCCTGCAGGTGGCAGAGTTCAGGCAGGCTGTCGCGGACATAATAGCCGGATTGAGGTCGTGCGGAGATCAGCCCGCGATCCTCCAGAAGCCGGTAAAGGGATGCTCATTGAAGGTGACCAGGTCATTACATAATTTACCGTCCTGCCTCCCCTTATTTCTGACCACTCAAGGAACGCCTATGTACAGCCGGGTAGCACTGGCGATGGTGGCTTTTGCGGCTAATTCAGTATTGTGCCGCCTTGCACTTCATCAGCAGCACATCGATCCCGTCAGCTTCAGCGCACTCAGGATCGCTGGCGGTGCGTTGATACCAGGTCTCATGCTCCTGGGTTCCCGCACGCGGCGCTCACTGTATTACCGGAAAAAAGGTCAGGCAGGCAACCGCCGGCAACTTTCTGATGGCTGCGCCCCTGGCCGCCTTGTTCATACTGCTGAACAGGCATGGTGTGCATGCGGACAGCGCCGGTATTCTGCTGGCGCTGACTTCAGGCGCCATCATCCCTGCCCTTGCCTGCGTACTCTGGTATTCGGTCCTGCCCTCCCTTTCCTCCACGATGGCCTCCGCTGTTCAGCTGAGCGTGCCCTGCCTGGCTGTGCTGGGTGGCGTCCTGTTCATGGGAGACCCCCTGGATCTGCACATCATCGTGTCTGCCGTGATTATTCTGGGCGGCATTAGCCTGATTAGTGGTGCCGAAAAGTTCCACAGGTCGTGAGTCTGTGCTGCCATCGCAGCCGTGCAGCTCATCCATTAAAAGGGCGACTAAAGCAAAGAAAGATTCTTCACGCGGACTTGTCCCGCGGTCACATAAGAGCTTGAGGGAAATAACCCATGAAAAGAGAGAAATTTCTGTTTGAGAATGACGAAGGGCAAAAACTTGCTGCCCTGCTTGAAATGCCTGACAACGTCCGGGCGTTTGCCCTGTTCGCACACTGTTTTACCTGTGGCAAAGATCTGAAAGCGGCATCCCGTATTGCCAGGATACTGACGCAGCATGGCATCGCGGTTCTCCGGTTTGATTTTACCGGACTGGGCGGCAGCGATGGAGACTTTTCAAATACCAATTTCAGCTCGAATGTTGCAGACCTCCGGTCGGCGGCTGCACACCTCAGGGATAACTTTCAGGCGCCGTCTCTTCTTATTGGCCACAGTCTGGGAGGATCAGCCATTCTGTCCGTTGCGGGCGATATTCCGGAAGCAAGGGCCGTCGTTACGATTGGATCGCCCGGAGAAATCTCCCATGTAAAACGGCTGTTTGAGGATGATCTTTACGCCATTGAAAAGCTGGGCGCCTATCCGGTCAGGCTTGCCGGCCGAACCTTCGTTATCCGCCAGCAGCTGGTTGATGACATTCAGCAGCAAAAAGTAGCGGAGAAAGTTTTCAGAATGAACAAGCCCCTTCTTGTCTTTCACGCGCCGGAAGATGATACGGTTCTGATTGAGCAGGCTGAGCACATATTCAGATCGGCGCGGCATCCGAAAAGCTTCATTTCCCTGCACGGTGCCGATCACCTCCTGTCGGACAATAAAGATGCCGACTATGTCGGGGAATGCATCGTGGCCTGGAGCTCACGCTATCTTGACATAACGCCCTGATGGAACGGCAGAAGATCCGCCCTGTTCGTTCTCTCTTTACAGGATTTAGTCACGTCCGCGCCTGAAACTGGTGGCTCAGCACACTGAATATTTAACGGCTGCATGCCATTGTCAGCAGGCGCATTACTCACCATGAGCCCCCTCCGGACAGTTGGGTATATCCAGGCCCGGAATGCCGGGTCAGCATCCGGTGTACATTTTGCAGAACGCGTTACCCCTCCGGTGCACGTTATAAGACTGCAGAAACAGGACGCGGCCCAGCCACGGGTTCCGGCGCGCCCACACGGCCTACCGGCTTTTATCCACCTCGTCAGTATCCTCTCCTCCCCTGAACCCCTCGCAGATCGTCGTATGAAAAACACCGGCGAAAACAGCCTTACGTGTCCACCTGGTGACAGGGCGTAAAACGCCTGGACATTTGATAACGCCAGGATGGCAGAGCGCCGCCTGACGAAGAATTTCCCCGCTTCAGGGGAGCACCCGATAAGGCCATCTGATGCAAAAGTGAGAGCTGCGTAACGTTCCCATATTTCGCTGATTGACGGGGGAATTAGTATCAGCATTGTCACTACATTAACAAACGAGCAAAACAAAGTGATCATATGAGCAAAAAAGCAGGACCACGCATTCTCCCTGCTCAGTTGCTTTCCGTCTGATTAGGCTTTCGTTCAGCTCTGCCATTTCTCAGAAATCATTCAGAGGTAATTCAATGAAGCGGGACCTTGTTGCAGGCATCGACTCATCCACCCAGTCGTGTACCGTCATGCTGCGCAGTCTTGAAAATGGCGAAGTGATTGCCCTGGCACGTCGGCCGCACCCTCCGACGACACCGCCCTGCAGCGAGCAGGACCCGGAAGCCTGGTGGGATGCCCTTGTGACCGCGCTGGGCGAACTGAAAGCGTGGTGGCCCCGGATTGCAGGACTCGCTGTCGGTGGCCAGGGGCATGGCCTCGTCATGCTTGATGACGACGACACGCCCCTGCGCCCGGCCAAACTCTGGAATGACACGGAATCGGCCCCACAGGCTCGCGCGTTGTGCCGGCAAATTATGCCCGAAGAGTGGGCACGTCTCACCGGCTCTGTACCGGGGCCTGCGATGACCATTTCAAAGCTGGCCTGGACTCATCAGCACCATCCCGGCGTCCTGCAGAAATGCCGCCGCATCATGCTGCCGTTTGACTATCTGGTATACCGCCTGAGCGGCAGTTTTGTGTGTGAACGTGGCGGGGCTTCGGGCACTGGCTATTTCAATCCTTTCTCAGACCGCTGGGAGCCGCAGCTGGCGGCCGCAGTTCAGGGTGACATCGACTGGCTTTCACGCTGGCCCGCTGTGATTCCGTCACATCATCCGGCGGGAGTAGTCAGGAAAATCAGCGGACTGGAAGCGCTGGCCGGTGCCATTGTGGGGGTCGGAACCGGCGATAACATGTCCGCTGCGCTGGGCATGAACCTGAAACCCGGTGATACAGGTATATCAATCGGTACCAGCGGGACGTTATACGGCATTACCGCCACGGGCATAGCCGACAGCAGTGGCACCATCAATGGTTATGCGGATGCGGCGGGTCGCTTTATCCCCATGATTACTACGCTTAACGCCGCGAAAGTGACCGATGCGTTTCGCAAATTATTGTGCGTAACGCCGGATGAGTTCGACGAACTCGCGCTGGGATCGCCACCCGGCGCAAACGGACTTCAGCTTGTTCCCTGGCTCGACGGCGA
Organism: Pantoea sp. MT58; assembly: GCF_014495885.1. Taxonomy (NCBI): domain Bacteria; kingdom Pseudomonadati; phylum Pseudomonadota; class Gammaproteobacteria; order Enterobacterales; family Erwiniaceae; genus Pantoea; species Pantoea sp. MT58. The sequence continues at coordinate 79,824 of NZ_CP061084.1, read as the reverse complement.
GCGAACACCCATTTTTCCTGATGCAACCGGACACATGCGTGGATTGCGCACTACCACAACACGACAGGACATGGCCCGTGCGGCCACGGAAGGCGTGCTGTGCGGCCTGCTGGCCGGCGGCCGGATGCTGAAAAAGCATGGCTTCAGTGATGAGGGGCGCCTCGTTCTTACCGGCGGTGGGGCGAAGTCACGGGCCTATCGTCAGGTTCTGGCTGACCTGACGGGGAAACCCGTCTGGGTGTCTCCGGTGGGAGAAACAGCCGCCGCAGGAGCGGCCATTCAGGCTGCCGCCGCTGTCCTGGGAATCACTAATGCCGAAATGGCCGATCGCTGGAGTCAGCCGCTGGAGAAGGTGGCCGACCCCCGGCAGGATGCGCGCCATGTTCTGGACGCTTACGTTAACTATGCCAATGAATTATCAGGAGAGCTGCAATGAGTTCTGTCACGACCCCTGCCAAAATCAAGCCCCCAAAACAGCCTCTCAGAGTACCTGCTGAAGCGGGTATCGCGGTGGTTTTTCTGCTGGTGATGCTGGGTGGTTTCATCGCCACGCCAAACTTTCTGACCGTTTCAAATATGATGGTTCTGCTGCTCAACGGCGCGGTGATTGGGTTTCTGTGCCTGGGGCAGTCCTTCGTACTGCTGACGGGCGGTATCGACCTCTCCTGTGGCTCAATCGTGGCCATGACCTGCGTGGTTGCAGCATTGCTGATGGAAAAATTTGGTATTCCCTGGCCGCTCGCAGTGCCTATGGTTCTGGCGGTGGGTGCCCTGAGCGGCCTGATTAACGGCCTCATCATCGAACGCACCGGTGTGCCCCCCTTTATTGTGACCTTTGCAATGATGGGCGTGGCGGCCTCCATTCCGCAGATCATTACCGGTGCCGAATCTATCCGCGTGACGCAAATCGGTTACAGCCTTATCGGCCAGTCAAAACCCCTGGGGATACCGTTCCCTGTCATTGCGCTGCTGCTGGCCATCGTGATTGGCGTCATTTTTCTACGGCGAACCATCACCGGCACCCATATCTATGCAGTTGGCGGCAATGCGGATGCAGCACGTTTATCCGGCATCAGCATTCCGCGCATCACACTGCTGGTTTATGCAATTTCCGGACTCTGCGCCGCCTGTGGTGGGCTGATATACGGATCGCGTCTGATGACCGGATATCCGACAGCAGGCCGCGGCGATGAACTGTTCTTCTCCATTGCGGGGGCCGTCGTCGGGGGTGTCAGCCTGTTTGGCGGCACAGGGAGTATCATCGGCGCGATGATTGGCGCCATGCTGATTGCCGCCATATCGAACCTGATGAACGTGCTGAACGTCAGCGCCTACTGGCAGCCGCTGGTTATCGGGCTGATCATCCTGTTCGGCGTTACCTTTGACACGCTCCGGACCTCGAAAAAAATTGCTATCCCCTGGCTAAAGGTCAGGAAACCCCGAAAGACACAACAATAATGCTCTCTGCCCTACACCTTTTCCGGAGATGACCATGAAAATCCGTACCACCTTATCCGCCTGCGCAGCGGTCGTTGCCCTGTCCTGCCTGCTGTCAGGCTGTAACCGCGATGATGCAGAATCAACAGCCGGCCCCGGCAAAAAAACGCTGGGCGTGACGCTGCCTAATCTTACCAATCCTTATTACGTGGCCATGAAAAAAAGCTTTGAAGACAGTGCGGCTGCCCAGGGTATGAACGTAAAAATTTCGATTGCGGATAACGACGACGCTAAACAACTGTCGCAGGTTCAGAACTTCATTGAACAGAAAGTGGATGCGGTGGCGGTGAATTGTGTCTCCTCCGGACCCTGCGTTTCCATCATCAGCCAGCTTAATCAGGCAAAAATACCGGCGTTTGCCGTGAATATCCTTCCCGACCCCGCAGGGCTGAAGCAACAGGGCGTGGTCCTGGTTCAGGGAGTGCAGACCGATCAGCGGGAAGGCGGCAGGCTGATAGGTCAGCAGTTGCTGAAAGATATCGGTGAAAACAGCCCGGCCACGGTGGGTATTGTGGGAGAACCTACCTCCATTGCCGCGAACGCGCGCGACGAAGGCTTCAAAGAAGCCGTAGCCTCCAAAAAAAATATTAAGTTTGTTGCCCTGGTCAATGGCAAGGTCGAAGAAACAACCTCCCTTAAGGTGACGACCGAGATGCTTCAGGGGAGGCCGGAAATTGATGTGGTGTACTCAGATACTGAACCTTCCGCTCTGGGATCGCTGGCAGCTATTCAGCAGCTGGGGGTCAGTAACAGGGTGAAGCTGTATGCGTTTGTGGATAAGGAGGGTGTTAAAGCCGTTCAGGACAACAGCATCCTGAAAGCCGGTGCAATTCAGGAGCCGGTTAAACTGGCTCAACTGCTGGTCGAAAATGCCCGGAAAAGCCTGAGCGGTGAGCAGGTTCCGGCCATGATCAATAATCCGCCACTGCTGGTCACTAAAGATAATGCGGCTTCCGTGATGGGCTCAGCGTACTGATCCGGTAAAAGGTGAAGAAAAATGAATTATGTGGCGAAGCAGGTAAAGATAGGGTTTTCGGGGGTTCAGGTCCTTCACGGCGTGGATTTCAGCGTCAGACCTGGCGAGATCCATGGCCTTTTTGGCCATAATGGCGCAGGTAAGTCTACGCTGCTCAAAATACTGGCCGGTGTGAACTCGCCGGACAGCGGGGAGCTGACTATCGGGGATGAACCGGTTCATCTGGCCTCACCCCGCGATGCACTGAACAGTGGTATCGCCTGTGTCTATCAGGAACTCCGGCTCATTCCCGGCATGAGTGTCTGGCAGAACCTTTTCCTCGGGCGTGAGCGGCGGAAAGGAAACGGTTTTATTGATGACGACAGCATGATCGCGCATACCGAAAGCGTGCTGAGAGAGTATCACCTGAGCTTCAGCGCGACTGAGCTGGTGAGAAACCTGTCACATCCTGACAAGCAGATGCTGGAAGTGGTGTCTAACCTCGATCGTGAGGCGCGGTTTCTGTTTCTCGATGAACCCACGACCGCACTGGAAGGTGCGCAGGCAGAGGCGTTACTGCAGGCGGTACAGCGCATCGCGCGTGAAAAGCAGATTGGAGTCGTGCTGGTTTCTCACAAGTTAGACGAGGTGCTTGGCGTCTGTGATGAAGCAACCGTCATGTGCGGTGGCCGCGTGATCTATAACGAAGGTAAAGCAACGCTGAGCAAAAGCGCCATTATCGACGCTATTGTCGGCGACGCGAATGCCTATCAGGCGGCGGCTAACAGCCGCGGCCTGATCCGGGGGGCGCTGGGCAAACCCTGGCTTACCGTAAGTAATCTGCAGACCGACCGCCTAAAGGGGGTAAATCTTGAGGCCTATCGCGGCGAGATCCTGGGGATTTACGGACTGGCCGGTGCCGGCCGGACGCGCCTGTGCCAGACGCTGTTTGGGCTTGAAACCGTAACCGGCGGTGAAATACGTCTGGGGCATAAAGTTTATCACCCCACCTCCCCCGCCAGGGCCATTGCACAGGGGATTGCCTACCTCACCGAGGAACGTAAAAAAGACGGCTTTATTCCTCAGATGTCGAGCTATGCCAATGCCACTCTGCCTGTCCTGAAAAAATTTCGTGCCGGTGGCTTTGTCAGCCACGGCGCCGCCCGCCAGGCGGCGGCGGCGCTGCTGAGTAAAATGAATACGCTAGGTTCGCTGGATGGGCCGATTAAGTCCCTCTCCGGTGGAAATCAGCAGAAGGTACTGCTCGCCCGGGTGATTGCCCAGAATGCTAACCTGGTACTGCTGGATGAGCCGACCAAGGGGGTTGATATCGGAGCCAAAGCCGATATCTACCGCATTATCCATCAGCTGGCGGACAGAGGTTGCTGCGTCATTGTGGTCTCAAGCGAGGAAGAGGAGCTGCTGGACGTGGCCGATAACATTACGGTGTTCCGCCACGGCAGGTGCGATGGTGTGATCGTGCCCGCGCGTGATCTTAAACCTGCCGACCTGCGTAAAGCCGCCTGGGAACACTCAGAAACGGCTGCTTAACCTGCTGCGGTAAATGGCCGCCAGCCTGGCGTTCAACACACCTTTCTTAGCGTTACACCAGGCCCCTGCCACATAACCCAGGCCGGGGCCTGCCTCAAAGCACTGACGGCAGTAAGTGGGCTTTTGGGCAGTATCACATCCGTTCATGTTACTGATACTCCCTGCCTGGCAACGTTTCCAGATACCCTCCAGGGGCGATACTTCTGGCAGATTATCTCTTTTTCAGGGATGTCATAAACAAATGAACGCTTCCGGGGAAGCGCTCTGGGCTATTACTCAAAATCAGCGTGCCGTTCAAACATCGTTTCGCTGGTTTCTCCCATCTGCTTCATCAGCTCAAGTACGATGGCGTCATAAGTGATGAAGCAGAGCTGTTCAAAGGCCGACCCCATCGGCTGTGAAAACTGCCCCGCCTGATTGGCATGTCCCGTTTTCACGGTACCTGGCAAGACCAGTACGCATCCGGCCAACTGACCAATCGTCGACTCTTTTTTCAGGGTAACCAGCGCAACCTCAACGCCTCTTTCTGTGGCCGTCTGCGCAAGACTTCTAAGACTTACCGTTTCACCGCTGCCGGAACCAATGATCAACAGGTCACCCGGGCGTGAATGCGGAGCGGAAATTTCCCCCACAACGCTTACCGATAACCCCAGGTGCATCAGACGATTAGCGAATGCCCGTATGGCTATTCCGCTGCGTCCGGCTCCCTGCAGAAAAATGTGGTTTGCGCTGCGGATCCGGTCAATGAGCTGCAACGCCTGCCCGTTATCGATATCCTGTGCATTGCGCTCCAGCTCCCTGAGAATGCTGATCGTGTTTTCCTGAACGCCCATGCCCTATCCTCCCGTCAGGCTACCGTACGGCCGCCATCCATAAGGATGGTCTGACCCTGAATGTAAGAGTTCGACTTATCTGCAAGAAAAACGGCCAGATTCGCCACGTCATCAACGGTACCCAGGCGACGGACCGGAATTTTCTCCAGCACGGCGTCCAGATCGGCCTGCGTAGGGTAGTTAACACGCATCATTTCGCCAGTGTCGATCAGGCGTGGCGCAATGGCATTAACGTTAACGCCTCGGGGGCCAAGTTCTTTCGCCAGGCCGCGTATCAGGCCTTCACCGCCGGCTTTACTTGCCGGATAACTCACGCCGCCGCCGGTTCCGGACAATGCTGATCCCGATGAGATATAGACAATGGCACCCTGGTTAGTCAGAAAGTCATTATAAAACGCTTTAACCGTATTAAATAAACCGCTCAGGTTAATGGAAAGCGTTTTATTCCACTCCTCGAATGTAATATCGCTGACTTTATTGGCAAATGCGACGCCTGCATTCAGGACCAGAATATCGATACGGCCAAACGTGGCGAAAACGGTATTACGCGCATCTACCATCGCCTGAGGATCGGCTACATCCGTTTTGATGAACAGCGACGTCACGTTTTCCGATGTCAGTTCTTCGGCGGTCTGACGGCCGTTAACGTCGTTGTAGTCGGCGATGACCGTGTGCGCTCCGCGCGCGGCAAACTGTTTTGCGATGCCTTTACCGATCCCGTGTGCGCCACCTGTGATTAACACGACTTTCCCTTTAAAATTACTCATCAGTCTTTTCTCCTGAAACCTCGCCTGGGCGGGAGAAGACGCTCACCCAGCCCGGATAATATGAATGCTGTTAATTAATATGTCGGTGCCCTGTTAACAGAAACTTCGCTTTCAGAGCATGGCAGTTTTTAATTCCCGGTAGCTTGATGCAGGGTCCTCGTTAAATAACGCCCCGCCAACCACGATTAAATCAGCCCCGGCTTCCTTAACTTTACTCGCAAGGGTCAGATTAATGCCGCCATCGACCTCAATCTGAATATTCCGTTGCGCAATCATTTTTCGGGTGTTACTGATTTTCTCCAGGCTTTTTTCGATAAAAGTCTGCCCCGGCTGGCCCGGATTAATCGTCATAATAAGGATGTAATCAATGTCGTCCAGCAGATAGCTCAGCACACCTTCAGGTGTGCCTGGATTGATGACCACTCCCGCTTTTCGACCGGCTTTACGGATCTTCTGCAGAATATAATGTACGTGTGGCGTTGATTCATAATGCACGGAAATCATTTCCGCGCCGGTACCGATGACGGCATCAATATGCTTTTCCGGATCGGCCAGCATCATATGGACGTCAAACTTCATCCTGCTGGCTTTTTTCATCGCCGTGATTTGGTTAGGCCCGAACGCGATATTACTTACGTATGTCCCGTCCATTAAATCAACGTGCAGTATTTCTGTATTTTCTTCTTCTAAAAACCGGATCTCATCCTGCAGGCGTAGGATGTTTGCACCGAAAATTGAAGGTAAAATCTGTGCCATGGTAAGCGAACCTCATCTCTTGGGATCAATGGAATACCGTGCTCAGCCAGTACGTCAGGACTTCCCAGGGGCCGGTTAATACAAAGTCGGTTCCCTGACCCTGTAAGCCCACACCTGCACCATGAAGGAACCGGGTCGCGCCCGGCGCCACATACCCGCCGAGATACATCACGACGATAGTGAAGAGCAGGGTTGTGATAACTGAACGCACGACGTTCCCTTTGCAGGCCATGACAGTCATGGTCGTCATATAGATAATTGACATCAGAACACCGATGGGGAAAATCATGACCCCCGGCAGAACCAGTGCACAGAGCATGGTCAGCGGGATGGTAATGACGGTAACGGTGACGGTTGCCGGATCGCCTAGTGCCAGTGCACAGTCCATACCGATGTTCAGCTCAGCATCCTTCCCCATCTGTCGCTGCATGATTTCTTTGGCGCTTTTGCCAATCGGCGACAGGCCTTCCATCAGGACGCCAACCACCTTGGGCAGCAGGACCATTACGGCGGCCACGCCCATCGCCATAGGCACTACGGTAGTCACCGGCTGTTTCGTGAGAAGCCCCAGCAGACAGCCGACAATGACGCCAATAATCGCGGGTTCACCGAAAACGCCCAGTCGTTTCTGCACGCCCTCCAGATCCAGATCTATTCTGTTCAGGCCCGGAATAAGGTCGATGATTTTATTGACTATAAGCGCAAAGGGCAGCGTCCAGCCTGTATGGATCACGGTGGTACAGGTTGTGCCTTCCAGGCCATAATATTTCTGCCAGCGGGGGGCAATCAGATCGCCGATGAACAGTGCCATAACGCTGAGTGCCACTGCCACGCCAAAACCGATCATGAAACTGTCGAATACAAAGTACGCCAGCGCGCCCGGAACCAGGAAATGCATGTAGTTCCAGATATCGACGTTCAGGGTCCGGGTCAGCTTAAGCCGGACCAGAAGCAGGTTCAGAATGATACCGACCGGCACGACCAGCGCAGCAAACGGTGCCACCCAGGCCGCCGCGCCCACGGCAGGCCAGCCGATGTCAGCCACGGTAAAACCGCTTCCGATTTTCGAATAATACGCAATAGCCGGCTGCAGGGAAGTGCTCAGAAGATTGACGACTAAGCCTAAACCTATAAAACCGATACCTACGGTTATACCTGATTTAATGGCGGCACCCACTTTCATCCGGAAAACCAGGCCCAGAATAAAGATGACAAGCGGCAGGATAGCGGTTGCGCCCATGCCTGTTATTGTCAGCATTATATGTTTTAACGTTTCCATCCTGACACCCTCGGTATGCTGTTATTATTTCCCGGCAAGCTCAGTTAACAATTCACCCAGTTTTTTGCGTAAGGTACTTTCATTAATTCCGGTGATAAAACCTGCCACGCTCATGTGGGGCTTACCGATTTCGCCTTTATAATTATTTGTGGTTAAAACAATATCGGCATGCTGTAATTCAGAGGGGAGCTCTGACATGCTGCATTTGTTAATTTTGTACTGAGAAATACCATATTCAGCACACACAGATTTAACCTCGTCGGCCGCCAGGGTTGACGTGGCCACCCCACTTCCGCAGGCTACAAGAATATTAATCATCATTTTTCTCCGGGGTTGTTATTGCATAATTTTTGAAATAAATAACGCTTTCGCCTTTCCGGACGGCAGCTCCAGCAACTGCTGGTAAAACTCCCCATCCTGCAGATTATTAAACAGGGCCCTGAGCAGCTGCAGCTGATCCGCAGGTTCGGTCACGACCAGATTGATAACCAGTCTGACAGGCAGTCTGTCATCGCCATCAGCCTGATGAACCTCAACAGATTCAGGCAGGCGGATAATGTAAATGGACGGCCTGCGGGCATGACTGCTGTCACAGTGCGGGATTGCCACTGAATAACCTTCCAGCAGAATACCTGTCGGATACATGGCCTCACGCTCACGCAGCGCGTCCAGATACGTCGCTTTTACTGTCCCTTCTGCATGCTGGCGCTGATGAATATGCTGCAGCACCTCGTCGTAATTTCTGAACGCCGCGCCGTCTGCCACGTCTACCGCTACTGTCGTCATTATACCTCCCCGCATCACGCCATTGCTCACATGAGCGATAAATTTAAATCATATGAGCAATTTATAGCACAACGCCGTCACGCAAAAACGTGCAGAGCGCAAAATTCAAAGGCCGATCACAATAAACCACAAAAGAGCAAAATAAAAAAAGCTCATATGAGCAAAATAAAGTTAAAAGATTGCCTTAAAAATTATTCTTATTTATTTAAAAACAGATAGTTAAATATAATGTGTGTCAGAAGTAGAGGTCTGCACTCCGGTAGTGCAATTACTGCAGATAGAACACACCGTCACGCCGTTCAGCACGCGTGGCATACCGCGGGCCGTCAGAATGAAAATGAATCCGTGAGGTCATCGGGCAAACGGCAGGGCAAAAAAGTTGGCGTTGCAGGAAGCGCCCGGATGATGAGGAAAAAGGGGGAAATGACGCGGCGTAATGGAAAAGCATGACCAGGACGCCTGCGGCGCCCTTAATGAAAGCCGGTTAAGTCGTAATCATGAGGCGTTAGCGAGCTTCACTGCCGTATCAAAATCCGTGATCAGCACATCAAGCAGGCCAGATTTTAGCGACGCCACGATGCCTTCATATTTCTGCTCTCCTCCTGCTACGCCAATCACGGTTTTGGTATTACGCAGCTGCTCTGTTGAAATCCCGAACCCCAGCCGGCTCATCGGACTGTCAAGGATCTCTCCTTTGCTGTTAACGAGCGTTATGCAGACGTCAGCCGCAATATCATCCCGGAAAAGTGGCGCCTGCCATTCTTCCGGAAAAATATCACACAGGCTTGACGATCCCGTTTTCCAGGCACCAATGCCCGTGATCACGACATCCAGCCGGGAATAATACTGCTGGGTGTCCATCACGGCCGGATCGCTGGCCAGCTTTTCTGCCAGGCTTTCATCATCCACCCACATTGGAACATACATAGGATGCGCCTTTCCCTGCGAGATGGTCGACAGCCTGTGGATGAGATCAATCGGTCCCTGGCTGAATTCTATACCGGGATGCACACCTGACAGCTGCACAACATCCAGCGCCGGCAGGCTGGTCAGTTGGTTCACAGTGCTGGATAATACCCGTCCCCAGGCAATGCCGACCGTCATTCCTGCGGTGAGGTAGTTGCTGAGATAACTGGCCGTAATGCCACCCAGCTTCTCATTGAGCTGCTCCTGACTTGCCCAGGATTCAGATACCGAAAGCACAACCGCGTTCTGCAGGCCGTATTTCTGGCAGAGACTGTGCGCAATTTCCTCATCCAGCATCTGCTGCTTCGGAAACAGAAACTTCACATACTCCTGCTGAATCGCCTCATCAATCAGACGGGCAGCCTTGAACCGCGAAATCTCCAGCTCCTCAGCAATTTCTGTTTTCGTTTTCATTTCCACGAAATAACGCCGCACAACGAGCGAATAGATGTAGCGGGGATCGTAACCGGACCAGCGGCTGTTCTTGATACGTTTAGGCATAGCGAATTCCGTTTTAGTCAAAAGTAAATCTCATTCAGGATAACCTGACATCCCTGCATTTTATTCAGAAGAGTATCGTTTTATGCGCTCATATGGTATCTGATGTGCTTTGCATTTTCCTACAGTGTGACTGCTGGCACGCAAACTGTGACCGGCGTGGTGAGATGTTCTTTGCCGTCATACAGCGACGCTTGATATACGCATAGTCCTGCGAAAGGCGGGCCTGGAGACCAGCATGAAAGCGAAAGCCAGGCAGATCCGTTACCAGGCCGGGCGATCTGCTGTCGTTCATGTCGCTGTTAAAGGACTCCGTACAGGCCGCGAGCGCAGCCGCTGGTGATGGAGTCACGTTTTCCGTGCCGCTGACGCCGCATACTTTCCGCCACAGCTACGCCATGCACATGCTCTTTGCGGGCATTCCGCTGAAAGCGCTGCAGAATCTGATGGTTCATAAGAGCATGAAGTCCACCGAGGTCTATACAAAGGTGTTTGCGCTCGACTTGGTGGCCCGGCACCGGGAGCAGTTTCATATGCCGGGCAATGAGGCGGTAGCAATGCTCATAAAAACAATCTGAGAAGTGGTCATTAGCCGGGCGGGTTCAGTTCAAAGCAGTTATGGCTTTGTACGCACAGGAGTATCAGGTACTTATCCTGCGCGGCCACAGGTTATTTTTGCTTTACGGCAGCGGCATATTTTCAGGGAGCAGCTTCTATGGATTTTTTACACTCAAATCCTGATTGTCGAAATAGCGTTTCTGCAGGACGGAATAGGTGCCGTTGCGGATAATGTTTTCGAGACCCTTATTGAGCAGCCGCTTCGTGCTGCTGTCACCCTGACGGATGCCGTAAGCAGATCCCCTGCTGAACAGATCCGCATCCGTCACTTCCGGCCCTTTCAGTTCAAAATCAATGCCCTGGGGCGTCCGAAGAAAGCCATATGTCAGCGCAACGGAAGGTACCAGGGCCCCCTCCACCCGGCCGGCATAAAGGTCCTCGTATATAGCCTCAAGGTCAGGATAGTTTTTTACAAACACACCTGCAGGCCGCCAGTATTTATCCGCATACGCTTCCTGAATGCTGCCCTGCTGTACGGCAATATTTTTTCCCCTAAGGCTTTGCGTCTCAGGCAGAAGATGAATTTCCTTTCTGGCTACCAGACGGGTTGGTAAATGAAATACGTAACGGCTGAAGTCGATAGCGTCCTGTCTTTTCCTGGTGACACCGAGTGGCAGTATCACATCCACTTTTCTGGCCAGCAGCGCCGGAATTTGTGCATCGAAAGTATTGACGACATAGATGCATCTGACGTTAACGGATTTACATACAGCCTTCGTGACGTCAATTTCAAACCCCCCCGGCTCCCCGTTCTTTTCCCTGTACTGAAACGGGGGATTAGTCAGATCGGCCCCGATGCGAAGAGCGTCACGGACGGCGGAGGCTGCCGGAAAGCTCACAAATATGATGATGGCCGTCAGCAGGCCTGTTTTTTTATGCATGGTAATGTCTCTCGCTTTTCTTTTGTGTCAGGAAAATGATTTATCCTGCAGACACCATGTGAACGGCGTAGCACTGATGCTGCGCAGATTAGTCCTGCTGTTGCGCCTTATACCTCCAGTATCAGGCCGTATATCCGGCCGGCGGGTCAGCTGTACCAGGAAAATGAGCTCCATTCAGGAAACACAAGCCGTTATCCCATACCACCGCCGGAGGACAGGCTGCACCCCGAGACGCAGAATATTCAGGATTGCTGCTAAGAAACAATGCCGGGTAACGACTGGCTGTATCCCGGTTGAAAACAGGCTGGTTATGCGCACAAGAATACGGACCACCAACTCAGTTTCATCAAGTGGCATTCGTAAGAGCGTCCTAAGGGAGCCGCTATCGCGGATGCACTCAGCTATTGCAGGCCCTGAACCCTGTACATTCTTTTTCATAAAAACCCCGCCCCCCCTCTCCAGTAACATGTCTTCTACTGGTAAATGATGCCTCGCCTTATCGCCTGTCAATTTGTGCATAAATGGCATGCGCCTATTACGTGCAGATGACAGTTCCCCGAGCGATACGGAACTCAATCAACCGGCAGAAACGTTACTGCACATAAGCAGTGAAGAAAGAAAGTGACCTGCTCCCCGAAAACTAACATGCCATGATGCAGGCAACGTCCGCTTTTGGCATAAAGCGGACTAACTTGATGTAAAGTCCGCTATGAGCGAGAAGCGGACATGACGTGCGGTATTGAGCTCGCCCAAGGTTCTATGCTTCTGTAAAGGACAGGATTATATCACTCTCAAAATTTATCGATTTTATAGGTGGAATAAGACTAATGAATATCAATATAAGACCAGCTCAATTATCTGATGTTGAAAGTATTTTTACTATCAGAACGTCTGTTGTCGAAAATCACCTGAGCCGTGAAGAGATGCAGGAGATGGGCATAACCGAAAGTACCGTGAGCAATATGATCGAAGAGAGTCGTTGCGCATGGGTTGCGACAGATAATGATAAAGCAGTGGGCTTTTCGATGATTTTAAGGGAAAAAGGCTCTCTTTTTGGTCTCTTTGTCCTTCCTGATTATGAAGGCAGAGGCATTGGTCGCAGACTTACAGAGATTGCGGAACAGGCGTTGTTCAAACATCACGAAGTTGCCTGGCTGGAAACCGATAAAAACAGCCGTGCGGCTAAATTCTACCTGCACCTTGGCTGGGGTAATATGACAACGTTAGATGGCGCTTATATTCGATTAGAGAAACAACGTGGTAGTTGACCTTATACGGCTCTCTTTAAGTGCCTCATCAGGCATAGCGCAGATATGTCAGCATAGTGAGGTCCGCTAAGAGCGAGAAGCGGAAGTTCGATGTGAAAAAGCTTAGGAGCATTGTCGTTGATGATGATAAAGGGAATCGTACTAACCAGCGTATTAGCACTTCTCATCACGATGATAAGTCATAGAAATTAAACTACTATTGTGAATTTTATTTCACCTTAGTAAATTTAAGTGAGCTATTTTCGTACGTTATTACTCAAAATAAAGCTCACGTTAAGGTTGAAAAATGTTGGATATCAGAATGTCACGACCATCTGAAGCGTCAGAAATCATACAAATCTGGAAGAGTTCGGTGGATGCTACCCACGACTTTCTGACAGCTCATGACAGACAAGAAATCGAAAAAGAAGTTGTCGGTTTTTTCTCAGAAACTCCTGTATGGGTTGCAACAAATCATGATGACCAACTATTTGGATTTATGTTTTTGCATGAGGGCCATTTGGAGGCACTTTTTGTAGCTGCCTCTGCTCGCGGACTTGGCGTCGGAAAACGGTTGATCTTACATGCTCTGGCGCTGCATCCAGAGTTAAGCATCGATGTAAATGAACAAAACCAGCAGGCCGTCGGATTTTATCAACATATGGGGTTTCAGGTCTCAGGGCGTTCCGAGCGGGATAATCAGGGAAGGCCATACCCCCTTTTGCGTTTAAGAATGGCTAATAAGATGTAACAATTGTGACACAGAAACTATTATTGATTTTTTTGGCTAAAAGCCACGATGTAAGAGCAGCTCTGCTCATTATCCGGATTGCTCATTCGGTACTCGCTTGCAAAGGTAGGGGCTATACAGTCACCGGCATGTAGATGATGTGTCTGATGATTGACATGAAAATCAAGGTAGCCATTCAGCATCCAAACGTTTGCCCGGAAAGATGCTCATTTGCAGAAGCGGGTATCGTCAGCTCACCCATCGCAGGAATTTCAACTTTGATCAATTCCGGGCATGCCCCCGCAAGAGACAAAGACCAGCGGATGATGCCTGACTGCTCATCCGTCCAATGCTGATGCTGATGCTGATAATTGAAACTAACCATATACGCACCTGTGGCGCTAAGGTATGAGCTGGCAACCTTAACGTCCGCTTTTGGCACAAAGCGGACTGATGCAGAGATCAATGTCCGCTATGAGCGAAAAGCAGACCTTTTATAAAGCCTTTTTCATAAAAATACGGCTTGTTCCTTCGGGTTTGCAGTCTATACGTCCAAATTCTTCCCAACCGTGCTTTTTGTAGAACTCAGGGGCCTGAAAGCTAATTGTGTATAAGAATGCTGCAGTACAGCCTCTTCTTCTTCCTTCCTTCTCGAAGTGTGAGAGGATTTCTGTACCAATCCCCTTACTCCGAAACTCCGGTGGTAGATAGAAGAGATCTATAAAAAGTAGACCCAACGAAGAACGCCCCTGCATTCCCCCTAGAACTTCACCGCTAGTCTTTGATTTTAATAATACAGATAATGGCAGGCGATCACTCATTCCCGTCATTAAATCATTGAAATTGTTAAGACCTTCTTCAATCGGGATTAATTGCTCGGCGTTAGGATTTGCGCAGATCTCTAAATTTATCCCTTCAAAAATATCATTCATTTAAAATGTCCTTATAGATTAAAGTGCTGTTTAAATATACAGCCATTAGGTGCAATCACAAGAGGTTTGTCGTTTATGGTTTGCGTTTAAGCCGCATGATCAACTTCCGCTTTTGGCACAAAGCGGACATGAATCATGTATAAAACTCGTTAAGAGAGAAATTGATATTAACAATCTTTCCTACCTCTTATGAGGTAATTAGTAACATCAGCATGGGCTAATTACTGGGTGACAGGTTAGACCTTGTTGCAATTCAACCTAAACATTCCCTTTCTTACGCCTGCTATAAAGTTAATGAACAGTTAACCGATAATGATGATTAAGATGCTTTCAATCTGCATTATTTTTGTTCTTATAATAATTAATTCAGCAGGATGTAAAAATGAGTAATATTCTTAACAATATTAATCTTACCGCTAAGTTTGCAATTCTGGGCTTGTTTTGCCTTGTTCTTTTTTCAGTTCCTACCGTGCTTTTTGTGTCAGAAGGTAATAAATATATTCAGGACAAGCAGAAAGAAGTAACAGGAGTGCCTGCTGAAAACAAAATCCTTGCCCTGTTGAATCTGATACAGCGCCATCGCGCTGAAACAGCCCTCGCTATTGCGCAAAAAAATCCTGCCACCTCATCGCGTCTAAGTGTTAGAGATGACATTGTTACTATCACCGATGTCATCAAGAAAGAGATGGCGCAGACAGAAGGCAGTGCGGGTTTAATCGATAAAATTAATGGGGTGCGTGCACAGTGGGACGCGCTGCAGCAGGACATTGATGCTTCGAAACTGGATCAAACGGCCAGCCTTGACGCACATGCGCAACTCATCCGCAAACTTCTTAACACAAACCGCGACGTGCTGGATTTTTACGGTCTGTCGCTTGATTCAGATATCAGTACGTACCGCCTGATTACCAGCAATTTCTCATCATTGCCTGAGCTTACCGAAAGTCTGGGTAAAATTCGTGCGTTCGGGACTTCACTGCTTGCCAGGAAAGAAGCCGTTAGTGAGGCTGACTCTGTCCGTATGGAATCATTAATCAGCACGGGTGCCTATAATCTGGATATGTTTGCTCAGGACTCAGAGAAGCTTTTTTCGTCTGATACAGGGCTGAAGCAGAAATTCAGTGCCGATGCCGACGGGGCCGTACAGGAAGCCCAAAATGCCCTGAAAACTGCAGGTGAGTTATTTATTAGCCGCAGTATGACGAATCAGAGTCCTCAGGACTATGCCGCACTTTTTACCAGCGCGATTAACAGATTCAGCACCTACGCGATTGCGGGCGGTAATGAACTGAATGACATGCTGAACCAGCAGATTACGGACCACCGGCATGCACAGTATGGTTTGCTGAGCGTTCTTCTCTTTATGGTCCTGCTTTCTGTCGTTTTCGCATTGATTATTATCCGTTCTGTAACACGACCTATCGGTGCCGCGTCCAAGCTTGCGCTTGAAGTGGCAGAAGGCGATCTGACCGCATCTTTTTCCGTGACAGGACGCAATGAAACAGCCGGTCTGCTTAAGGCATTACTGCAGATGAGTCAGCGCCTGACGGTGACGGTAGAAAACATTAAAAGTAATGCTGTCACCATTGCCACCTCATCTGAGGAGATTGCCCGCGGTAACGGCGATCTTTCTGCGAGGACGGAAGAACAGGCTGCATCGCTGGCTGAAACAGCCGCCAGTATGGAACAACTCTCTTCGATCATCGGCAACAATGCTGAAAACACCCGCCATGCTGCAGAAATGGCCAGCTCGGCTACCAGCGCGGCATTGCGTGGCGGTCAGGCAATGGAATCAGTGCTGGGTTCCATGGAGAAAATCAGCAGCAGTGCAGGGCAGATTAAGGAAATCATTTCTGTCATTGATGGGATTGCGTTTCAGACGAATATTCTCGCGTTAAACGCGGCTGTTGAAGCTGCCCGGGCCGGTGAGCACGGTAAGGGCTTTGCGGTTGTTGCGGCGGAAGTCAGATCGCTGGCACAGCGCTCGGCTGGCGCGGCGAAAGAAATTAAAGGACTGATCGAACAGTCTGTGGAGAATGCTGAGCAGGGCATTTCGATGGCCCGGGATGCAGGTGAAAAAGTGAAGGAGAGTATGGATGCGATTGAACAGACAGCACAGCTGGTGAGAGAGATTTCATCTTCTTCAGAAGAGCAGAGTGCAGGCGTATCGCAGATAAATATTGCCGTTACTCAGATGGATCAGGTCACACAGCAGAATGCCGTGCTCGTTGAAGAATCAGCATCGTCTGCTGATGAACTTGCAAGTCGAGCCGCTAATCTGAGGGACGCGGTTAGCGTGTTCCGCACAAACGCTGGTTAAAATTTCTGTTAAGTGCTTTTTATATGTCTGTAAACGGCGTGCTGCCAGGCGCATTTCTTAGGCCTGTCATCTCAGTAACAGTATTCCATAAGCCATCCTACGGGATGGCTTAATTCCTTCCTTACGTAACGTTGGCACAAAGCGGACATACGTGCTGCAAGGTCCGCTATGAGCGAGAAGCGGACTTTGTATTACTGGTATCATTGAACTCTTAGAGCATTCCACTCATCGCGGGTGATTTCCCAAAGCTCAGAATCCAGAAGGCCGCTGACATACTCCTTCTTAACAGTTTTGATAAGCCGCATTCCGCTAGTGACCGAAATACGCTGAGAGCGGCTGTTAAGGGCTGCTTTAGGTGCGCGTAACACCGGCTTATTCAACACATTGAACCAGTAATCTGTAGCCGCAATACTAGCCTCACGCATATAACCCTGACCCTGATATTCCGGTGCGAGCCAGAATCCGCGATTGTTGTCTTCTTCGTCGTAAAGACAGATCAAGCCCATGACTTTATCTGGTATCTCACGATTTCTGATAGTCCAGAACCATGCAATTCCTTTCGCCATGTCAGGCAGAGCAACGTTATTGACGTAATTCTCTGCACCATTCTCTGGATAAGGCCAGGGGACCGATGCCACCATATAGCGGACTATTTCCCAGCGGGGATAAAGCGTCTGGATCTGCTTAGCATCTTCGGCGACTAATGGTTTTAAAAGCAACTGATCTGTTGTAAGTGTGGGGGTTAGCATAGGCAATCATCCTTACTGGTTAATAAATTCCTGATCAGATTTTGTTTACCTTACGAAAAATATGCGCA
This sequence comes from Pantoea sp. MT58, assembly GCF_014495885.1. NCBI lineage: Bacteria > Pseudomonadati > Pseudomonadota > Gammaproteobacteria > Enterobacterales > Erwiniaceae > Pantoea > Pantoea sp. MT58. Next base: position 62,391 of record NZ_CP061084.1, on the reverse strand, counting down.
TACCGTCATCTGTTACATCATGCAAAGATGGTATTACGGCTTCAGCGTCCGCTTCTGGCAGCAAAGTGAAATGCGGCAGGCTAAGGTCCGCTATGAGCGAAGAGCGGACATTAATCTCCTGCAAATGCCTTATTTTTTATATTGGTGATCACTTCCTTTAACACACCCACATGTTAGGATTATTCCTAATACATAGGAGGGTTTATGGGATTAAGTTTTAGGAAGCGCCTAAAAATTGCGCCAGGCCTGTATCTAAACGTGTCCTCGGGCGGCACTAGCTGGTCAGTAGGTGTACCGGGTGCAACACTCAATTTTGGGGGAAAGAGAGGAGCAAGAGCCACTGTTGGTATTCCAGGTTCTGGCATTTCATATAGCCATAAAATCGGTGGAAAAAAACCAAGCTCTCAGGATGACTCGATCTCTCCAACTGTTTTTTTTGAATCCGAACATTCTCCTCCTCCCTTTTTTGAACATATTGACCTTTCAGTGACTCCTGTGGTGAGCGCCGACATTGATACCATTGGTGAAATGGGAATGTCAGATCTCGCGGATATGATCAATCAGGCAGAAACAACACGTCAGGAAATTTCTAAACAACTCAGAGAATTAAAGAATAAGAAGCAAAAGCTCGACAATAAGGCCAGTTTCTACAGCATGATTATCCTGCGAAGCCTATTTAGCAAAAAGCTTGGTAAGCTTCGAGACCAGGTACACTCCACTGCCGAGTATATTGAGAGCGGGCAGGCTGCCCTAGAAAGCACGGGCTTAATATTTAACTGGGGAGGAGACGAGAAAATTCTTGCGCATTATCGCGCGCTCACTCAGTCATTCGGGACTGTATCTCGAAGCAAGAAGATCTGGGACATACTGTCATATCGTGAAACAGACAAGGTCAGGCAGCGCACTCAGGCGGATAAAGAGGTTTCACGTGAAGATGTACGGTTCAGTATGGGGCGACCAAACTGTCTTCCAGCTTCCCAAAATGACGAGTTCAAAATGGTTCCGCATCTGGAAAACCGCAATGGGGGGGATGTTTATATTTTCCCTGGTTTTCTGCTAATCGAAAACGAATCCCGGTTCGCAGTAGTTTCAATTTCCGACGTGGAGTTAGACTTTGCGCGAACACGGTTTGCTGAAACCGAAAGCGTTCCGTCAGATAGCAAAGTTGAAGGTAACACGTGGCGGTACGCGAACAAAAATGGTGGGCCAGACAGGCGCTTTAATGATAATCATCCGATCCCTTGGGCCATCTACGGAATCTTGTCGATTCGTTTCAGGAACGTGCTTCATGAGGAGTACATGATATCGAATGAAGAGGCAGCGAGGCAGTTTGCAAAGCATCTTCTTAATCTTATTGAACATACAAAACTTAGTACCCTTTGATCAGTACGCTGTTCAGTAATGACTATGAAATATACTTTGAGCCGGGAATTTGCAGTGGGGACCCGTTCCCTTGGCATTAGCATGCTAATGTAATTTTAACGTCCGCTGTTGGCACAAAGCGGATGGAGTCAGATGAACGTCCGCTATGAGCGATAAGCGGACCATGAGATTTTCGCTTATAAGTTGAATAAAAGCTTAAGAGAAATAAAAGTATGTACTTCATATAAAAGCCTTTAACTCCTCAGCATTTATGTTCGCCAGCATTGATGCTTTCAAGTTTGGGGATGATGCGAGATACCTGGATATCAGGTTGAAACCTGCCGTATAACCCAGCCACCTTGGTAAATCTCCAGTTCCGAAAAACCAGGCATTATGGTCATAATCAGTACGATGCCAGTTTTCAAGCATGAGTGGATAGTAGGGCTTAACAGTATCAGTCATGAGGCTTTCCCAGGGCTCAGATTTACCACCAAAAAGCTCAAGAGAAAAATGCCCGGCAAGTCCTTCAGAGACTAGTACTTCGCCCAGCGTTGAGCCGTATCCCGGTCCTGCCCACCTCGCAGCATGGTGAAGTTCATGAGCAAACATACGTTCAAGGGAGTTCTCAACGTTTTTGCAGAATGCAGGATTTTCCGGATCGACTGTTATATAAATAACTCCAGCTTCAGGACAAAAACCGACATGCCCTTTCTCAGGGATAACAAACTTCCCGGACTTAACTATGACGTCTACTGAAGGAGTCGGCATCAACCTTGTGACCTGGACGTAGGTATCGGTCAGGTTAGTTCTCAGCCATTTACTGTGAACAGTGAGTTTTTCCTGAGCATTCAGAATATGGATGGTTATTTGAGACATGTCAGTCTTACCCAGAAACATTAGTAATATGCGGATACTAACAGACATATAGGGCATGTCATGTTGCTGCTCAGCAAGTGGCCGACCAATGATCACTAATGTCCGCTTCTGGCACAAAGCGGACGTTCTTAAGAGTCAATACGGAAAAGGAGTGAGGCTGCGCTTTGCAGGACGCAGCCAGATATCAGAAGGTAGTCCAGTTTCCGTCTGTATCAGCAGGCGCTTCTTTCTTCACTGTGGCTGGTACAGATGCGATTACATGCCGGGTGGCTGCAGGATGTGAGACTGCAGCAAGCGTGAACACTGACACCGACTGCAGCAGCAGTGATGCCTGTTCGCGCAGACTCTGTGAGGCTGACGCCGATTCTTCGACCAGCGACGCGTTCTGCTGCGTCATACTATCCATCCCGGTTACGGCAATGCCTACCTGCTCTATACCGCGGGCCTGTTCGGCACTTGCAGCGGTAATTTCCTCAACGGTGTCACTTAACTGACCGACTGATGACACTATATCCGCCATCGTAGTCACAGACCGGCTCGCCAGGGTACTGCCTGCACTTACGCTTGCCGAGTTTGCCTCAATCAGCTGACGGATTTCACCGGCGGCCGTGGCGCTGCGGCTGGCCAGCGTGCGCACCTCACCGGCGACGACGGCAAAGCCACGTCCCTGTTCGCCTGCACGCGCCGCCTCTACCGCCGCATTAAGGGCCAGTATGTTGGTCTGGAAAGCAATACTGTCAATCACTGACGTGATATCGGCAATTCGGCCTGAGCTTTCGCCAATAGATTTCATTGTTCCGGAAATGTCGGAAGTCACCTCACTGCCCTGGCGGGCGACCTCCCTCACGTTAACGGCAAGCTGTGCTGCCTGACGGGCATTGTCGGCATTGTTTTTGACAGTGACGCTGAGCTCGCTCATGGTAGCAGCGGTCTGCTCCAGTGCACTGGCCTGCTCCTCGGTGCGCTGAGACAGGTCTGTGTTCCCATGCGCAATCTGCAGGCTGGCTGCGGCAACGCTTTCGGCGTTCCGGCGTACTGCGCTGACCGTCTGCGCCAGCGAGTCCTGCATCTCAGCAACTGCGGTGAGCAGCATGCCGGTTTCATCCCGTCCGCTGACAGGGACGGCCTGACTCAGGTCTCCGCGTGCGATACGTTGTGCGGCAGCAAGCGTGATGCTCAGCGGACGGGTAATACTGCGGGTGATCAGCCAGGCAGCGGCCGCTGCAAGCAGAACGGCGATAGCACTCAGTGAGGTCAGCAGAATGGTGGCCGCATGCTGTTCATCTTCAGCAGCAATACGCGCCGTTTGCATCTGTTGTTCCTGAAAAGATACCAGGTCTGCAATAGTTTTCAGGTAGTCAACCTGGGTCTGGTAGCGCGGACCAAGAAGAAGTTGCGCGGCCTCTTCCCGCTTACCTGCCATTCCCAGCGCGACAACATCATCAGAAAAAGCAAGATACTGACTGCCGGTGCTCCTGATTTGCGCAATGAGTTCCCGGCTTTTTGGTGCCTTCAGCAGAGCGTCAACCTGATCAACCGTAGCGGTAATTTTATCATGTACCCTGTCATAATCTTTTTTAAAGACGGCTTTACGGTCAGGTGCATCCGCCAGGACAACGTTACGGACCAGCCGGCTAAGGTCAGTTGAATAGTAACGCAGATTGGTTGCAGTTGAGGCCTTCTGGTAGCGGCTGCCTGCAAGCGTATCCGCCGTCTCTCCGAGGGATTGAATGCGGGTAAATCCGGTAAAAGCAACGATGACCAAAAGGAGAAGGATGAAGGCAAACGCAGCGCCAAGCCGCGTGCCGATTCTGATGTTGTTCATAATGTTCCTGGCTGAAATAACGTTTATTTAATAGAGCTTTACATGTGGGTTAACGCTAATTTTTTATTTTTTTTGTAGGGTCATTCATAGGCAGTTGTGGGCCATTGCTGTATGCGGCTTGTGTAAAATGTCGGACTACAGGGAATGCATATCGATGCACTTACCTGTTCATAGTTTGATAATTTTTTTTTGATTAAAACCAGCGTTTCTCCGGCAGATCTGGTGACAGAAATAAAAAATCCCGGCTCAGGGGAGGCAAAGCCGGGAACCACTTCTAAAAGGACAAACGCTGTCAGTGACAGAGGCAATCATACCGACAGGCATAGCTTTTATCGGTTCGCTTATCAGAAACTTTATTTCTTATGAAAGATTACGGCTGAATGAGAGTATGCATCTCCTTTGGGAAAGGATGAGAGCTTCTACCGGAATCTTTATTTCCATGATATGCAACTCTATTGATGTTCGCTTTGAGTGAAAATCGGACGCAGGCCATTTATATATCTTCGTTTTTCTCGTTGACCTGCCCAGACGTATATACCATTAATTCAGAGATTCATCAGCATGCTCGGAGGTTGCATATGTTGGTATATAACGTTTTTGGGCGACATCTTGGCGTTCAACGTTAGAATGATCGGTGGCTGGTGTTTCGTGCTGACCTGACGGAAAGGAAGTTTTCCTGGCTTTATGACGTCGCTATTCCAGATGATATGACAGAAGGTGAGATTGCTGGCTGGCTAAGTGATATTTTTCATGAAGCCTCAACCGAGCGTCATCCAAATGTGGAACGAATCGAATAACGATTTGATGAATAGCTTTACTCTGAGTCCGCTTCTGGCACAAAGCGGACATGTGCAACAAACAATGTTCGTTATGAGAGAAAAGCGAACGTTTTGTATATAACTTTTAGACACCATAAACAGTACAGTTTTTATTTATCGTTCAGAAACAGTGAATGAACATTTGAGGTCAGTGCGTTTTCCTGAATACCATCATAGGGTTTTAACGATAGCTATAACGAAACCATCCCATCCTTTTTCACCAACAGTCTGAACTGCCGTCGCTTCAAGGCGTTCATCCTCAGAAATCATCCCGACAAATTTTCGCAGGCCCAAAACGTTAGGATCCTCACTCGTGGAGTCAATGACATTGCCACCGCGCACTGTGTTATCTCCTACGATAACAGTGCCTGGTTTCGACAGTCTGATAGCCCATTCAAGGTAGTGGGGGTTATTCACTTTATCGGCATCGATAAAAATCAGGTCAAAAGGAGCATCAAGCGTGGGTAAGACCTCAAGCGCAGCTCCCCTGTGCAACGTGACGCGCTCAGCCAGCCCCGCTTTATTAATGTTCTGGCTGGCCACTTCTGCATGATGCTCGTTGAATTCAATTGTCGTGATGCTTCCATGTGGTGGGAGAGCTTTGGCCATCCATATGGTGCTATACCCCCCAAGCGTTCCTATTTCAAGAACCCGAACAGCACGTGACATTTGCATGAAAATAGCCAGCATTTTTCCCTGCAAAGAGGATACGTCATGCGTAGGCAAACCTTGATCTGAGTTATTAGCGAGAGTGTATTTTAAATCTGAATCTTCAGGGGCTAGCTTTTCAGAAAACCAGGCATCTACCTGAGCCCATTTATCAGAATCTTGTGAAGGGTAATCCGGAATGCGCATATGAATTTAAGCTCTCAAAAAACTTCAGTAATGAACCAGCCCGCCATCTACAGCATACTGGCTGCCGGTAACATAGGATGCGTCATCGGACAGGAGGAAAAGTGCAACTGCAGCGGCCTCTTCTGCTGTTCCTGCATGGCCTAAAGGAACATGGCTTACCACAAAATCTTCAAACTGCTGACGTGACTGTTCCGGCATGAAGTGCCTGAAGTTGGTTTCAATCGGACCCGGCACCAACGTGTTGACGCGGATACCGCGTTCAGCCAGCGCAGATGCCCAGCTTTTGACCATAGCAATAACGGCACCTTTCGTCGCTGCATACAGGCTTGTCATCGCCGCTCCTTAATATACAGATGAGGATGATGTCACTAGAACGGATGCACCTGAATTAAGTGATTTGGAGAGAGCTGCCAGCTGTAGCATCGGACCGCGCACATTAGCGTTCATCATACGATTGAAAGAATCTGCCGTAACAGATTCCGGAGAGCCTACCTCTGCATAGCCGGCATTAAGCCATAATCCATCAAGTGAACCCCAGCCGCTGATAGCTTCCCCCAGTCCGTTGATGTCAGTTTCGCTTGCAGCATCGCTTTTCAGAATAAGCGATGTCACAGGAAGCAAGCTGCGTGCACATTCCAGCCTTTCGTCATTAAGCCCCGTAATGGCTACGTGGCCACCTTCAGTAACAATACGCTGAGCGCCTGCCAGCCCCATGCCACTGGTGCCGCCCGTGATCAGTATACGTTTACCCTGAAATCTTCCCATGTTTACTTCCGTTACCTGGCTGCAGAATCAGCATTTACCTTACGTAAAAAAAACACTATTCGTCATCTGTTTCATCACGCAACCATGGGAACGACTGGATTGATGCTTGTACGACCGCTTCTGGCACAAAGCGGACTGAGTCAGATGAACGTCTGCTAAGAGCGAAGAACGGACCTTGCTAAAAGAAGGTGTATCAGAAGCTGAGCACCACAGAGGGTCTGATATTCTTTTAGATACAGAAGCCCGGAGAAACCGAACCTCTGTAAAGCCTTATTAAGCGTAGATAATCACTAGATTTGCGCTGAGCCACCGTCAACAAACAGTTCGCTTCCGTTAACGAAACTGCTGTCATCCGATGCCAGGAACAGTGCCGCAGCGGCCACTTCTGCGGGGTCAGCCAGCCGGCCCAGCGGCGTGGTGGATTCAACCGCACGGATCATTTCACTGTTGAATGTCTCGTCAGGTGAAAGACCATGCCAGCCTGGAGTCGAGGTTGCGCCTGGCACCAGAATATTAACCCGAATCTTTTTCGGTGCCAGCTCAAGGATCCATGCCCGTGCAAAATTGCGCACGGCAGCTTTGCTGGCGCTGTAAACGCTAAATGCCGGCACGCCGGTCGTGGCACTGGTAGAACCGGTCAGTATGACTGAAGCTCCCTCTTTCAGTAAAGGCAGCGCTTTCTGTACGGTAAAAAGTGTGCCTTTAACATTGGTGTCAAAAATTCGGTAATAATGCGCTTCAGTAACATCCGCCAAAGCGGCGAAATCTCCGCCGCCAGCGTTGGCGAAAAGTACGTCAATATGCCCGGCCTGCCGCTGAACTTCCTGAAAAAATGCCTCAAGATCCTGCATTTTAGAGATGTCGCTGGGTATCCCCACCGCATTATGGCCCACTTCCAGAACAGCTTGTTCGAGTTCGGCTGCACGACGTCCCGTCATAAAGAGCTGCGCGCCCTCCGCGGCAAAACGCTTCGCCGATGCCAGTCCGATGCCACTGTTAGCGCCAGTAATAACCACAACTTTTCCTGTCAGTTTGCCCATGTTTTTGTCCCAATTGCGAAGTAAAAAAAGATAGTAACGCTATACCTTCTTATGTAACAGTACCTACCTAAAGGTATGTATAAGGAAAAAGTTATGGAGCCGATCTGCGGCCTTGATGTGGCCTTTCGTTATATTGGCGGTAAATGGAAACCCGTTATGTTATTCCATCTTCAGTTTGGTCCGCGTCGTTTTGGAGAACTCAAACGACTCGTTGAAGGTATCAGTGAAAAAGTGCTGATCCAGCAACTCAAAAATTTAACAGAGGACGGCATTCTGGTAAGACATGATTTCCAGGAGGTGCCGCCTAAGGTTGAATACAGCATCACTGAGTTTGGTCGTTCGCTGGCGCAGGCGTTACAACCTCTTTGCGAATGGGGAAACGCTAACCGCTTTCGCCACCAGGCTGAAGAACAGCAGTAAAGGGATGCCTGACAGGCATAGGGTGCGTGTCTGAAACCAGATAATATTCAATGGAGAGAATGGCAATCGATAGGGATGAGGTGATTGCTGATTTTAACAGCAAGATTGACCTGCTCCCCGTTGATAGATATACGCATCTGGCACAAAGCGGACAAGCTAACTGAGCTGAGGTCCGCTATGAGCGAGAATCGGACATTGCAGATATCGCGATGTATAAATCTTTGGAAAGCAGGTCACAGATCCATGTTCTCATGACCCCGCAAAGAGTGACTCCCGGCTAATTAGCAAATCGGATTAAAATGGGTGCTCATGAGGGAGGATTTTTATCTGCTGCCTCACCACGTATGACCATCCAGATCCCGACAGAAGAAACCGCCATACCGAAAGCCATCTGCCAGGAAAGGGGCTCATTGAACATAGCCCATGCCCAGATCATTGTGACAGGTGGACTGAGGTACAGCACGGTGGTAACACGGGTTGCTGAGCTCCGGCGTAGACAAATCCAGTAGAGACCGTAGCCACCAAAAGTTGGCAGAGTCGCCGTCCATAAGACGCTGAGCGTGAATCCCAATGTGGGGATAGGCGCCAGGTCGCCGTTAATGCCTCCAATTACAGCAAAGGCAATTACCGCGACGAAACACTGGAGCCAGAGATTGGGCAAGAGATCCATTGACTGTGAATCATTACTGCGTTTCTGCCAAAGCGTTGCTACTGCAAGCGACAGCATACCCGCTACCGGCAAACCATAAGCCCAGAGTGGGGCGTTGCCAAAAGTGAGCACGTTACGGGTCACCCATATCACGCCGAGCAGTCCCGTGAGAAGCCCAAGCCAGACCCGGGTGGCTAACCGTTCCCCCAAAAATGCTGTCGCCAGCAGCGCCATTCCCAGCGGAAGCAGGTCAGCACACAGGGCTGAGAGTCCCGCCGGGACACCTAATGCAATCCCTTGGGTCACACCGATCATGTATCCGACCATGGCCAGCAGGCCGATTCCGGCATTTATCATTAGTACTCTGGAAGGTGTTTTTAACAGGGGTCGGTACACGAAGGGTAAGAGGAGCAGCGTTAACAAAACATAGCGCCAGAACACGACCAGTAATGCCGGGGCATAATTAATTGAAAAGCGTGCGCCGATAAAACCTGAACTCCAGGAAAACAGTAAGGCAACCTCAAGCAGGGGCAAAGGAATGGTATAAAGCCAGTTAAGGCTTAACGACTTTTTTCTTTGAAATTGATTTATTTTGCTCATTCCAAAAAGGTAATAGATGGGTGTAATCTGGTAAATCAAAATGATATGTACAACTGGTTTAAAGAAGGTAAACATTGACCACAACGCTTTCTATCGAGCTACTTCGCACTTTTCATGCTGTCGTACGAACAGGAAAATTCAGCGCTGCAGCTAAACTCCTCCATAAGAGTCCTGCGGCAGTGAGCATTCACATTCAGCGTCTGGAGGTCGTTGCAGGTGGGCAGTTACTGCAACGCGATAATCAGTCCGTAATGCTGACTGCACTAGGGAAAAAGCTTCTGCGCTCAACAGCAGAGCTCCTGCGCTCGCACGATCAGATACTGGCTGACCTTCATGGGGCGAATCTCACCGGGCGAATCATCCTTGGCATGCCTGATGAGTATGCTGCTCAGGTTATCCGGGAGATACTTCCTCCATTTAGTGCGGCGTGGCCGAACGTTGTAATGGAGTTGAAAATGGGGCCCAGTAACGAGCTTGAAGAGTGGATAGATCGAGGAAAACTGGATGCGGCAGTGGTCGTCCAGCCTAAAGAAAAAACCAGTCCCAATGCGCAGTTGTTAATGTCAACCACGCCCGTCTGGGTAGGTCCTCTGAACAATACTGTGGCGCTTGAAACCCCCTTGCCTCTGGCTGTCTACGCAGCGCCATGTATTTATCGTAAGGCTATTACCGCCTCGCTCAAAGCTTCAGGTCGACGTTCGCGCATCGTGCTGGAGAGCCATTCAAGTAAGGCGGTCCAGGCATGTGTCGAAGCAGGACTGGCCGTAAGTTTAATGGATCGGGGAAAGGTATCAGGCCACATGGTTATTCTTGAGAATATGCCTACTATTCCTGACCATAATATCGTGTTCATACGAAGCGCCCAATCATATGGGGACGAAGCTGTAGATCTGCTTTCAAAAGCGCTTCATCAATCATTCCGGCTTTAAATGGCTAATAACATGATGCAATCAGATGTTCTTATCTCATCATTACTGTGTGAAAGATTTCCTTGTAAAAAGCACTCCTGTTTCTTTTCTCCAGTTATCGATTAGTCTTTGGCAAATATCGCTGATATGTCCCTGTAACATAAAAATGCTCTGTTATGTTGGATTTTATACATAAGTAATGTCCGCTCCTGAAATAAGGCTTCAGTTGCAGCCCTCGCAAGTCAGACTTTAATTGACGCAGATACCTCCAGAACATCAATTTCCGCAGGCTGCATCAGAAACTTTCAGCAACGGTCCCTGCCATCATCATTAATCGTCCGCCGGTCCGAGCCATGACATAACCTGTCAGCGGCGAAACCAGCCCCATGACCAGCATGGCAACGGTAAGGCCAGAGAAAGTCACCACCGGAGACCAGCCCGTCTCTGCCATGATGGCGGTTCCGAAAACGCCGGGCATGTAGAACGTAATTCCCCAGTTGATAAGCTGTGCCATACCAACGCAGAAAATATTGCGCCCGGTCAGATGTCCGTCTGTCATCAATTGCTCTCCGCAGGCGTGGCGTCGCCCTGTCCGAGCGTGCGCTGCAGAATGACCGTATCGAGCCAGCGCCCATGCTTAAATCCTACCGACCGGAGTGTGCCGGTGATGCTGAAGCCTGCAGCACTATGCAGAGCAAGAGAGCCCCTGTTTTCGCTATTTCCCACCACGGCTACGAGCTGGCGAAAGCCACGGGCTTCTGCCCAGGCTATCGCATGGGATAACAACATTTTACCGGTGCCTCGTCCCTGATAATTGACATCCATATAGACGGAGTCTTCCAGGGTAAAACGGTAGGCGCGACGTTCCCTGTAAAAGGAGAGGTAGCAATACCCCCGGACCTGTCCGTCCTCAACCGCCACAAACCAGGGCAGTCCTGCTGAACGCACCTTTTCCAGTCGGGCTGCTATTTCAGCTGCATCCGGCGGTTCGGTTTCAAAAGTAGCGGTGCCCTGTAATACGTGGTAAGCATAAATCTGCTGGATAGCAGGAATATGTCTTTTATCTGCTTCTGTTATTTCCATCGGTAAGGCTCTTTTTCTTCTGAGAAACAAAGACTAACCCGGGTAAATAATTTCAGTCAGACTGCGGGACTTATCAGCGGTATAAGGAAAACTTTGACATGGCAAACCTGAACCTGGATCACCTTGCGACTTTCAGGATGGTCATCAGCCGGGGCAGTTTCTCCGGCGCAGCAGACGCTCTCGGACTCTCACAACCTGCTGTCAGCCTGCAGATAAGACAGCTGGAGCAGACACTCCAGGTCCGCCTGATTGAGCGAACCAGCCGGGGAATAAGACCCACTCCAGCGGGGCTGACTTTTTCTGAGCACTGTATAAAAATTGATTCAGTAATCAATACAGCCATTGAGTCAGTGTCTCTGCACTCAGACGACATAACCGGCACCGTTACTGTCGGCATGGGGGCAACGGCCTGTATTCATCTTCTGCCTCCCGTACTGCAGCAGCTGCGACAGGCACATCCTCTGCTAAAAGTAGACGTCCGCACGGGCAATACTTCCGATATTGTCCGGAGCGTGGAGGAGAATCGTATAGATATTGGGCTTGTAACACTTCCAGCTAACGGCAAATGCCTGAGAGTAAGCCCGCTGGGCACTGATGAGTTTGTTGTGATCATGGAAAAGGATGCACCAGATCAGAGCGTGAAACCGCTGTCTCCCGATGCCCTTTTGTCACTGCCGCTGATTGTTTTTGAACCTGGGAGCGGGACACGCGCCTTGATCGACGAATGGTTTCATAATGCCGGGCTAACTGTCAGCCCCATGATGGAGCTTGGCAGTATTGAGGCCATTAAAAAGATGGTACGTTCCGGTCTGGGCTACAGCATCGTTCCCCGTATGTCTGTTGCAAATATTGATGAAAGGCAGGGTCTGAGTCTTTACTCTGTGACGCCCTCGCTTCATCGAACTCTGGGGACAGTAATGCGAGAGGATCGGATTGTCAGCAGGGGCATGAGTGTCATACTGAAAAGACTACAGGCTGGTTTTGCAAAAGATGAAATCAGCTAAGTATTTCCGGATAAAGTTGTCTGGCAGCGGCGGCTGGTTTGCTCCAGACAATATCCCTGCAGCTTAAGCCACCGGTGGCCTCTTCCGGCACACCGCGGCGGTCAGAATAGATCTCCCGCCACCTTAAGCTCTCCGGCATACCGGGACGTTGGCCTGATTACGCTAACTGGCAGACAGCTTAACTTCGCCGAACCGCCAGAAGCGGCGTTTCGGGTCTTATGGCCTGGGTCTGTTAGAAAGTAAGTAGTGACATTCGATATGTAACGAAGAATGGCGTTTGCATCACGTGCGGGAACAATGTCGGTTAAGGGCTAAATGCAGTCTTTTGCTAATTACTCAGTAACAGAGTTGGTATGCTTTGGCTTTCCTCTAAATGAAACTCTCACAGCGGGACGGATATCATGAAGCAGGTCAGAATCTATACACTCAAAGACAGACAGTCAGCAGAAATTTATTTTCACAGACACTGGCCCCGACACATGGTCTCTCTTCCGGCCTTTGGTATATATGTCAATCATGTTTATCTGGGGAAAGAATGTCAGGTCATTGCAACAGTGACGTATCAGGAAGGGGCCGAAATAGAAGCCTTAAATCAGAAATATATGACCAGCAAGGAGTTCATGTCTGACATGGACGGCTTTGATATGTCTTCAATCCTTCGCGTGGACGAAATCAGCATTAAAGAATCGCTTTTCTGACTTCGTAACGTTCTGAAGCAGCACGAGTGTTCCGGTCTCAGTCATTTAAATTAATACGCAGCCACCAACCAGCCCTTAAGGCGTGGCTCAGATACAAAGCATTTTACCGGTCCGCTTACGGTATCAAGCGGACTGACGTCAGGCTAACGTCTGCTATTAACGATGATCAGGCATTACCGATGTAAGGGCCTTACCTGTCGGTAACACGTTTATACAAAAATCTGGCGACCCGGCCTGGAATGCGTCCAGCCAGGCTTGCCCCAGTCTTGTGCGTTTCTCAATCTTATCCCACTGGCGTGAAGTGATGTCAGCCATACGCTTTTGAGTGGCGTTAGCCTTTCCATTACCCGAAGCGTTATATTGCGCAATGCAAGTTCAGTATCAAGGTTGGAAAACGCTTTCAAGTCAGTTGGGATAACATTATTTTGAGATACCCACATACCGACCTCTCCTGTTGGTTCAAAGCCATCTACTGGCAATTCATATCTGTAAATTTTCCCGCTTTGAAAACGTGATAGCCATGCATGTTCAATACAAGCAATCGCCGTGGCCTGGGAGTCACTGCCCATCCATTTTTCAATGTCCACTCTGTTTGTGTCAGGTCGTGGCCAGTAAATGATAAGTGGGCACTCACGAGGGAAAAGATAAAGTAATTCATGCGCTTCATCCGTAGCCCATATCAGTGAGCCGTTTAACCACTCCTGCCCGGCAGGTCGATCAACATGAACCCTTAACTGGCGAGGTTTAAATATAGTAATATCAGAATTATCACTGAAATGAAAAAGACGCATTAAGACTCCGTTTAAAATGAATCGAGCACGCCAAACTACTAATATTGAATAAATAAAGTTTCGTCTTTATGAATGATTTCTTAAATTAATTTTTCAGGCATGCAGATATTGATCATCTTTGAAACTGGATGTGTGAAGCGTCCATTTCTGGCACATAACTGCTGATGCATAATGAGGTTTGTAATAAAAATGCCCCTCTGTACATAAAGTCACCCTGGATGGGGGCTGGTCAGATGAGAATGAGAAGCACGTCAGGAGATTGTCATGTAAAAATTTCAAGGAGTCAGGAGAGACGATTATAGTTATCCGAGACGAGGAAAAACATGAGTTAGCCTCATGACGATCAGGCAATTCTGCCCTTTAAAAGATAACTACTCATGTTTGTAATCCGTCATTGAAGACAGCCGTCTGAAGTGTTCTCTCAGGATATCTGTTAACTCAAAAATACACTCGAGATGTGTGCTGCCCTCAACAATTCGCCTGGTTAAATGCGGATTGCCGCAGCTCCTGAAAAACTCATCCATTCTGCTTACATCAAACAGTTCGTCATGCTCAGCAAGCATGATTGTTAGTGGAATCGAAATCGCTTTGAGTTGCCTTGCTGGATTACGAGGGGTAAGGGCATTAGCCATATTAACGCTATAAGTCTGAACGAAGTCCGGCCTCGAATTGATCACCTCACAGGGAAATTTAAGCCTTACTCCCGTAGAATGACCACAAAGAAAACCCCCACTCATTGCATTGATTATGAAGCTCCAACGGTTTATCGATGCAAAGGGAATGGAAGAATCCCGGTTCAGATTCGGGGGTAAAAAAGGGCCTAACGCTGGGGCTAGCAAAATCAGGCTTTCAACTTTCCGCGATAGAGAATATTGCGTAAAGTAGTTGATCAGCATGCCACCGCCACTGGAATGACCAAGCAAATGAACCCTGGCATCGCTAAAAGAAGCGCGAGCATAATCGATGACTTTATCAACATCCTGCCAGATTTGCTCAGGGCTTGAAGCATCCCCTCGGATTCCCGTTGAGCGACCGTGCCCACGGATATCAATGAGATAAACACAGACGGGTAGAGCGGAGCTCAACTGTCTTGAAAGAATGTCGTAACCAGCATCAGAGTTAACACCACCACCGTGATATACGATGAGAACCTCATCCACGATCGTTTTTGGCTCATATCTCCTTATATACAACCCATTGAGTTGTCTTTCGATGACTTTAGCAGGAGGAAGTAACTGAGCATTGAGCTGTTCAAAGCGCTCGATAAAACGGGTGAAATCAATCACGTTTGAATTCCTTATTAACAAGATTCACTGCCTGTGAAGTTCTAACATCAAGCATGCACATTGTACTGTATGTGAGGGAAAGCTTTTATCATAAGCGTTCTTTGACGCTCCCCTACTGAGACTCATGGAGCATTTCTGCGGACTGACGTCAGGCTGACGTCTGCGAGGAGCGAGCATTGTTTATACGTATGCCTTAGAATCAGAGGCTCGGCTACATTACGTGCATAATTGATATGCTATCGGAACAGGAAAATCACGGAAAAACTCATGGACAACACTTCGCTGGTTACACTCTTAAAATTTAAACGCTGGATTGATGCTGAAACGCTAAAGGTGATTAAAGGCATCAGTGAATCTGCCTATGCAGAAAAGCGTCATCTGATGCTTAGACTGATGAACCATATTTATGTGGTTGATATGATCTTTAGAGCAAATATTTCGGGGCATAAGCATGGCTACACTGCCCTCAACACCCCTGAAACACCCTCAGCAGATGAACTTGAAGTTAAAATGAACGACTGTATAAACTGGTATATCCAGCGCGTAAGTTCGATGTCTCCTGCCGATTTAAAAGAAACAATTAAGTTCAGCTTTGTCGATGGTAGTGAAGGAGAAATGACTGCTGCAGATATGATAAATCACATGCTCTTTCATGGTTCTTACCATCGCGGGGCGGTGGGCTGGTTAATTTCTGAGTGCAAGGGTACTCCGCCAAAAGATGTGCTGACAGTTTTCCTGAGAGATCATAATCACTGACAGATATTTTCTTCAGCTCTTTAACGATCTGGCGATTTCGATGGCCGCTTTGGCAGGAAGCCAGCCTTAATAACAATAATTTTTGGGTAAAGACGTTAGAAACAATGCTTAGAGTTTTCTCAACATTATGGCGGAATTGCCAGCATACAATCTGTTCAACAGCACAGACTTTATACCCACACTGCCTGTGCGAATCGCCGTCCCACAGCAAATGTTGATTATTAGATCGTTGATCTGGTACTCACATAACGTCTTCGCTGAGACCGGAGATCCAAACTGAGCGGGAAGCGGACATCACCAAATTTTTGTGTTACTTGTGTGCGTATTCATTTCAGCCAGCAACCAGCGCTCAAAACTGTTTAGAGCTGGCTCACTTATATGCGTGTCCGTGGGTTTTATTAAACAGAATCTTTTGCTCAGGCTATCTGATGCAGGCCACGGTGAAACAAGTGTGCCGCAACTTAATTCATTCTCAATATACATACGAGGAACTAATGCGACTCCCTGCCCCGCCATTACGGCCGCGATGGCCATTTCATGCAGATCGTACCGCGCCCCCTGCGCCGGGTTATCAAGCTCTATTCCACTCTCCTGCGCATAGCGATGCCATGCATCAGGATTCTGCCGCCGATGAATGCGCGGAAGTTTATTTAATTGCTGATTGACGTCATCATCAGTTAACAAAGCAGGATGGCAGACAGGCAGCAGATTTTCCTGAAACAGAAATTGCACACGCATACCTGCCCACGCGGAATGCTCAAAATGAATCACCGCATCATAACCACTGCCAGGCAAAATAAAAGGATCCGTTCTGGCGGCAATATTTAACGTTATTGCCGGAAACAATGCGTTGAAGCTGTTCAAACGGGGAATAAGCCAGCGGCTGGCAAAGGTCGGCAGGACGGCGATATCAAGGCTTTGACTGCCTTGTGGCAGGCCCAATATGTATTGCGTATCTCTTTCAAGGCGCTCAAGGATTTCACGCACGTGATGCGCGTAGCGCGCGCCGACCGGATTAAGTTTTACCCGGCTTCCCACACGGTCAAACAGTTTACAGTTCAGCAACGCTTCCAGGCGCGCAATCTGACGGCTAATCGCCCCTTCTGTTAAGGATAACTCTTCTGACGCCCGGGCAAAGTTTCCGTGTCGCGCTGCAGCATCAAAAGCCTGAAGCGACGCACTACTGGGTATTTTTCTGCGCATATAAAAGCTCTTTGCTCTTGCCTTTAGTGACTAAATATCACTGACACATGACATATTATCGATTTTAAGCGATTAAACCAGCTTGTAGCATGATGAAAAATCATTGAGCAAACCTGTTTGCTTGCGTTGATAACTCATGTGGAGATGGGCTGATGTTCTATACCGTAGAGTGTTCATATAACGATGCTGAAAGCGAGGCTGACTGGAATGCGTTTTACAGCCAACAAAAGTTACCCGCATTAATCTCTGTTACTGGCTTTACTACCTCTCAACGTTTTCGTGCTCTCAAATCTGGCTGCCCTGCTTATCTTGCTATTCACACCGTCAATGATGCGGAGGTGCTCAGCAGTGAGGAGTACCGTTTAAAAGGAGGCGGTAATTTCTCCCGCTGGCAGGCCTTCATTACTGACTGGCATCGTAACCTGTATGCCGGCGAAGGCCTGATCCCAGGGCTCTCTGCCGATGAGATTCTGCTTATCAGCACTAAGACAATTGACGTCCTGGAGACCGAACTGGGCTATCACGGACTTGAAATGGATGCGGTGGCGCTGGATAAATCACCTGTACATCGCGTTATCTATGCCCTGCCTTATGAAATTGCTTCGCCCTTCATGGATATGCCCGGAGTGTACCTCTACGAGTCCCTTATTCCGCAATTACAGAGCACTGAAAAAGGGATGCGATAACATCATGCCTAATCTGACTTTTTATTTTTCTGAAAACCACGCTGACCGGTTCAAAAATCTCTGCGATTTTACCGACGCATGCAGCGCCCTCTGCTGTGACATCCTCGGCGCAGACCGCGAAAATGTGCATATCATTTTTATTGATGTAAAACCGGGCTGTGGGCAGCCGGTATACGCCGAGCTCTTTTATCGGCTGACAACATTGAGAACCCCTGAAGTGATGGAGAATTTTATGCGAGAACTGGATGTTGTCACCCAACACACCTCTGGTCTGACGGCCCGAATACGCTGCTTTGGCTCACAAGCAGAACACCTTTTCGCCCGCAACTGACCCCGAGGTCGTGATGATCAATCCTTTTCCGTTCCGCCAGGTTGGCGATTTTCACATAACCGCGCTAAGTGACGGCACGATAAATGCCAGTCTGGAGCTGCTATCAGGTATTGAAAACGCTGATGCGGGCGCTATTCAGTACCGTGCCGGAATCGATAAACCCGGTGATATCCATATTAACTGTTACCTTATTCGCGGCCGTGGACGGGTGATGCTGGTTGATGCTGGCCCCGGCGCGCCGGGACACCTTATGGCAAATCTTGCTGCATTGGGCGTCCGCCCTGATGACGTGGATACCGTTTTATTAACGCACTGCCATCCGGATCATATTGGAGGCCTGCTCGATGCTGAAAAAGAGCCGGTTTTTAAATGCGCTGAAATTATTCTGCACCCTCTCGAAGCGCAGTACTGGCGGGATGATAAAAAACGCGAAATGGCGAATGAGCGCGGGCAGCGTAATTTTTTGCTGGTGCGGCAAACCTTAAATGTTTATGCCCCAAACATCCGCTTTTTCAACGGTGGGAAAATAGCTGAAGAGATTCTTCCAGTATTTTTACCAGGCCACACGCCTGGGCATACCGGTTTTCGCATCGATTCCGGGAATGAGAGATTATTAATATGGGGTGATATTGTCCACTACCCGCATATTCAGTCAGCACAACCGGCTGTTTCAATTTTATTCGACGTCGATCCTGCTCAGGCCGGGGAGACACGTAAAAAAATAATGGAACAAGCGGTCAGCGAGAAACTGCTCATTGCAGGCATGCATTTAAATCAGGCAGGATTTGCCCGTGTTCACAGGAATGGGAGTACATACCGCATCTTCTATTCCGATGAATAAGCAGATATGCCTGAGGAGCACACCCATATTTAAGACCGTTCAATATCATCAATGTCCGCTTCTGGCACAGGGTAGGTCGCCCCCAAAAGTTTCTCCAAAATAAAAAGTGACCTTATTCACATAAAGTCACTTCAGATAGATTTTAGCCTGATGAGAACGGGAAGCCTGCATTCAAATCAGTGCCTTACTCCTTTCTTCGTGGTCAGCATCTTACCCAGCCCGGCCGCCTTCGCGAAATGTAAGACGTGCCAGCTGCCGGGATTTTCGCCCCGCTACCACCATCGCCACAACAAACACCAGCGCAAACAACACAACGATGGTTGGCGCTGGGGCGCTGTCGATAAAGAACGAGAGGTAAACCCCACTCAGCGACACCAACACCGAAACCACGACCGCCACCAGTAACGCATGCGAAAAACGACGGGTGAGAAGCACCGCAATAGCGCCAGGTGCTATCAGCAGAGAAATTGACAGGATAATCCCCACCGCTTTCAGCGTCGCCACAATGGTCAATGAAACCATGCAGAGCAGCCCGTAATGCAGCCAGCGCGCCGGTAAGCCAGAGACCTGAGCCTGCTGCGGATCGAAGCTGAACAACATGAAGTCACGCCACTTCACCGCAATCACCATTACGATGACCGCTGCGATAACAAATGTCTGAAAAATATCTGCGCCAGTAATGCCCAGCATGTCACCAAACAGAATGTGATCGAGATGCACTTCAGGTTTCACGGCGATATACAGGATCAGCCCCACGGCGAACATGCCAGAAAAGACGATGCCCAGCACCGTATCCTGTTTGATGCGGCTGTTGTCCTGCAAAAAACCACTGGCAACAGCGCAGAAGAGACCCGCGACGAACGCGCCCACCCCCAGCGGCAGCCCCACCATCCAGGCGAGCACAATGCCGGGAAACACCGCATGGCTCATGGCATCGCCCATCAACGCCCAGCCTTTCAGCACCAGAAATACTGACAGCAACGAACAGGGGATGGCTACCACCAGCGCGATGAGTAACGCACTGTTCATAAAAGCGAACTGGAAAGGTTCTAAAATCCACATCAGCCAGGCTCCTCATCAGGTTGCTGGCAGCTGCGACGCCGGTTAGCCAGCAAGCCATGTTTCGGCGCAAACACAAACGCCAGCAGGAACAGCAACGTCTGCGCCACCACAATGATGCCGCCCGTTGCGCCATCTAAGTAGTAACTCACCCAGGCACCGAGGAAACTGGTGATGCTGCCAATCGCGACGGCAATCATCAGCAGACGCGGAAAGCGATCGGTGAGCAGCCACGCCGTTGCGCCCGGTGTTACCACCAGACAGATCACCAGGAACGCGCCGACCGTTTGCAGCGCCGCCACGGTTGAGACTGCCAGCAGCGTAAAAAACAGAACTTTCAGGCGTTCAGGCCGTAATCCGATGGCGCGTGCGTGATTTTCATCAAAAAAGGTGACCATCAGGTCTTTCCACTTAAACAGCAGTATGATGATCGACAGTCCGCCAATCAGCGCCAGCTGAAGGATATCCGCGGGCGCAATCGCCAGAATATTGCCCAGCACAATTGTCTGAATGTTCACGGCAGTCGGATTGAGCGACACCATAAACAGCCCGAGACCAAAGAATGAAGAGAAGATGAGACCGATGATCGCATCTTCTTTTAATCGGGTGCGCTGATTAAGCAGCAGCATGCTGCCCGCCGCCAGACCACCTGAGAGAAATGCCCCCAGCGCAAACGGCAGCCCCAGCATGTAAGCGCCTGCAACACCCGGCACGATAGAGTGAGAAAGGGCATCACCAATCAGCGACCAGCCTTTCAGCATGAGGTAGCAGGAGAGAAATGCGCAGAGTCCGCCAACCATAGCGGAGACCCACATCGCGTTGAGCATGTAGTGATAACCAAAAGGCTCCAGTAGCAGTTCCATGGTCAGTTCCCATCTTCACGTGTCGTGCGAGGCGCAATAAAAGGCCGTTCGTCATCAGTGATGATCTGATCGTCCAGCCCTTTCACCATGACATGACGCAGTACGCCGCTGAATGCGCGCTCAAGGTTTGCGGCAGTAAAGGTGGTCCGGGTCGGGCCGCTGGCCAGAACAGTGCCTTTAACCATGACGGTGTAATCGCAGAACTCGGTAACGGACCCCAGATTATGTGTGGAAACCAGCATGGTCTTGCCTTCATCGCGCAACTCACCCAGCAGACTGATGATTCTGGCCTCAGTCTGAACGTCCACGCCGGTAAACGGCTCATCCAGCAGGATAACGCTGCCCTGCTGGGCAATGGCGCGTGCCAGGAATACCCTTTTCTTTTGCCCGCCAGAAAGCTCACCGATCTGACGATGGCGGTAGTCAAGCATATCGACCCGCGCCAGCGCCTCGCTGACAATCTGCTGGTCGTGCGGTTTAGGCCGGCGTAGCAGGCCCATATGACCGTAGCGCCCCATCATGACGACATCCTCAACCAGCACCGGAAAAGACCAATCCACGTCTTCCGACTGTGGCACATAGGCTACAAGACTTTTGCGCAGTGCCTGGCGCGTCGGCATACCCAGCACCGAGATGCTGCCGCTGGCAAGCCGGACAAAACCCATCAGCGCTTTAAACAACGTTGACTTACCTGAGCCATTCACGCCTACCAATGCCGCAATCGATCCGCCGGGTACGCGGAAACTGGCGCCATGCAATGCGGTGTGACCGTTACGATAGGTCACGGTGACATCAGAAACCACGATGGTATCGGTCATTTTGCTCTCTCCCCCGCTTTAATGCCCTTGACCAGTGTCTCTGTGGTGACGCTAAGCAGATCAAGATAAGTCGGCACCGGTCCCTGAGCGGTGCTCAGTGAGTCAACGTAGAGCACGCCACCGTAATACGCACCGGTTTCCCTGGCGACCTGTCGGGCGGGCTTATCCGATACCGTGCTTTCGCTGAACACCGCCGGAATCGCATTTTTTTTCACCTGATCAATGACGTTTCTTACCTGTTGCGGCGTGCCTTGCTGGTCAGCATTAACAGGCCAGAGATAGAGTTCTTTCATACCCAGATCACGTGCCAGATAGGAAAAAGCGCCTTCGCTGGTGACCATCCAACGCTTATCCGCTGGAATCCCGGCAATCTGTTGCCGTAATGGATCCAGCGCTGCGGTGATTTTTTGCTTATAGGCTGCTGCGTTCTGACGATAGATATCCCCATTAGCGGGGTCATATTTCATCAGTGCGTCGCGAATGTTATCGACATAGATCAGTGCATTGTCCGGGGACATCCACGCGTGAGGATTTGGTTTTCCGTTGTAGGGCCCCTCGCTAATTCCCATTGGTTTTACACCAGCAGAGACCACGACTTCCGGAACACCATCCAGATGCTGGTAGAAGCGCTGAAACCAGCGTTCGAGATTCAGCCCATTTGCCATGATGAGCTGCGCACCCTGGGCACGCTTAATATCGCCGGGCGTAGGCTGATATTCATGTATCTCAGCACCCGGTTTAGTAATGGAAGTGACTTCAGCAGCCTCGCCCGCCACGTTTTTCGCCATGTCAGCAATGACCGTAAACGTTGTCACAACCTTAAATTTTTCTGCTGCATTACAACTGGCAGCCGTCACCAGAGTCAGCAAAGCACTCAGTAACAAGGTGGCTATTGGTTTTATTGTCGTCATCAGAGCGGTCTCCAGAGTTGATTAAGAAAAGAGCATAATTAGCATAGGCTATTCTTTATAGCACAGGCTATACCGTTGATGTAGCGCGTGGATGTGAAGTTTCTTCAGTTGTGAAGCCTGAATGTCAATTTCTGTAAGAAGTTGCTTTATTTTATTGATATACAATAATTTTTTTATTTCATGAACGCGTGCACAGCGAATTTATCTGGCGACTCTCTGCTTTTTCACGCCAGCAAAAATAAATGCAGAAGCGATTAACGTGTCAGGATAAAAGCAATCACCCTGCGCATTTAACAGAGGCAGGTGTATTAGCGAATTGCACAGGCATGACACATGCAACCCTCAACGATTAAAATAATATTATTGATAGGTAGAATTGATTAAGTTTCGTGAATTTTTTTGCTACAGTTAATGTTACTTACCGCAATCACACAGGAGGATATTTTGTATTTTTCCAGCGACGAAAAAGCGAATGTCATCATTGGCGAAGCTGCAATGAACCTGTTTAATGCCGGTCAGGAAGTGAACGTTGAGCTTTTGATTAATGAGCTAAAAGTGATGGCTGGATCTGAAGTGAATGATAATCGTCTTGAGCAGATACAGTATGCGCGTCAATGGCTGATGGGGTTCAAAACTATCGGTTCCCGCAGCACCAGCCCCGCGAACTGGTTATCAACAACATTTGGTAAAGAACCTGCTGACCCTCTCTCCGCGGATGACATTTTCCTGAAGCATTAACCTTACCCACGCCTGTTTACCGACCTGCCTGTACAGGTCGGAGCACTTTAGCAGTGAAAACCGTACAGGTATTTGGTACAATTTTCCCCTCACCACACACTCTCTTAACTAATTGATTTAATTCAATAAGCACTTTTTGCACAAAAAAACTCACCTCAAAAACCCAAAATTCTGTACAAGAATTCTAAAGATGTATAATTTGCACAACCTGTGTGCGATACATTTTAACCACCTGAGGACACCCACATGCGCCAGAACGGACAAGCCCCTGAAGCAATTAGCGATATTGCCCATTACTTCAATCAGGCTAACTCCCCTTCGCAACAGGAGACACTGGGCTCAGTTGTTGTGGAAATTCTGCGTGCAGGGCATAGCCTGAGTCGTAAAGCGATTTGCAGTAAACTGTTGCGACGCCTTGAACTTGCCGCAACACCTGAAGAAGAGCGTCATCTGCACGAGCTCATTGCATTGCTTTTCCGTCGTGAAAGCTAATGCAAACACGGATTGATAGTCGCCAGTGATAGTCATTACAGTTTTTCAGGATGCCCGATTTAGTCACGCCGCCAGGATGGTTTACCCTAGTTAAAAAGCCCAGTACTGCTTTCCCGTATCAGGTGCATCTCTTCGCACCTGCAGAGAGATACGGACCCGCAGCATGGCCATTGATTCGCAATCAGAGAAGCCAGTATGTACAGAAGTGAAGATGAGAAACTGACAGATGTCATGATAGGTGAAGCCGTCCTGACATTACTCAAGTCAGACAAATCGGTATCCAGTAATGCCCTGATAGAACAGCTTGAACTCATGGCTGCGGATGCTGATGACAATGAAAAAGTAACCGTTATTCGCAAAGCCATCACTGAAGTCCGTAATGGCATGGTTGCTGCGCGCAAACGCGTTAAGGGTGACAGCGCCGAGCGTGATAATAAGTCACATCGCATGAACAGCGATGGCCCGCCCGATGGTTCGAAAAAACACTGATTGAAGGGTTAGATACCTGAATTACGCGGCTAGTTTAACCGAAGCGGCAGCCTGAAAAAGAAATGTTTTACGGCTGGTTGGGCAAAACGAAAACAGCGTCTACACTCGTTTTGACTATTCACATTGCTTCTGACTAATTTTCTTCAGAGAATGAAAAATCATGCAACACTCTTCATCAGATTCAACCATCATTGATTATTTTCGTAGCGAAGGCGATTTACTTGCTCCCGAAACAGAACTGCTGGGCGGTGTCATTCGTGACATTGTGGCCGACCAGGGGCGCGTAACGAATAAAGCGATTATCCTTTATTTGATTGCTGAACTTGAATGCACCTCCGATGTGGTCAGAATGGATGTGCTGCGTAAAACGCTGGAAATCGTTGTTGGCCGAACACCTGACGATACCGGCTTCTGATTCACTGACCTGCGGTAACGCAGGTCAGGTTAACTGCTTGTCGAACCGCTAATTCTCATTCATTTCCCTGCGTCATTCTCCTTCTCCCTTCTCACGATTTTATTTCCCATAATCGACCTGTAAAAAGAGTGCGTCCAGTGATGTTGCAGGAACTTCATATTAATGATTACCGTTAAACCTATTTCCTGACGAAAATAAGCTTTCCGAAAATAATAACGATAACAGAGCAGATTACCGCTTCAGTGATTAAACCCTTGCCATTTTCTCTGGCCAGCAATCTCAATAGCCTTTTTGATTTATATTTTTCAGAAGGTGAGAAAGCGTTTTATATGATCCTGAAGATCAAAACCAGGGGCAGCCATAATCATCAGAAAACGGATTTCGGGCACCTTATTCTCGCTGAAGTGAATCGATGCCGGTGAATGAACAGGACAGGCGTCAGGGATGGCGCCAAAAACCGGCGCCATCAACCTCAATGCATCTTGCGGGTGAAAAAGGCTATCGCTTCCTGACACAGTGATTTAAGCCTGCTGTCACGGGTTTCTTCGCTCAGTCTGAACAGAGCGTCCGTAATATCGTGAAAATGAACTGGCTCTCCCGCCTTGATCAAATCACTAACTACCGCGCCAACCAGCGCACGGATTTCATTATCGTTGTCGTACTTCACACGACCTCCCGACAGTGTATGCATATACAGTCTATCACTAGCAGGAGGTAAAAAACAAAAAAGTGGTTTTTGTAAAAATATAAGCGAAGCGGCAAAGAGGTTACTATTTATACACTCACGGGATATTATCTTGCTTTATATTTGCCCGCTGTAACCCTTAACTTATAAATTGCTAAAATGGGGTTATCATCGCCGTAATCTAATTTCACTGTGACTGACCTTAACCAAAGCGCCCTATCCCTAAAACAGAAGCCCGGCAGAATCTGATTATAAAAAATGTTCTCTCGAATCGCCGCAGGCTTGAGGGTCTGGAATATCCTGAACTGCGATTGTCAAATCACCATCCGAAAACAGCCCGCAGTGTGATAAAACTACTTTCATTCGCCGGCATCCCGAGTAGCACATGGCTAAATTTACCCTGAAACAGATTGCTGCCCAGTCGGGACTTAGCCTCGCAACCCTTGACCGTGCTCTCCATCAGCGCGGTAACGTTCATGCCCGAACGCTGCACCGAATTCAACAGGCAATAGCGGACCTGGAGTTGATGCAAAAGGCGGGGCTGGCAAAAGGCAGAACACTCTTTTTCGACGTGATCATGCATACGCCTGATCGCTTTCAGCCATTGATACGAGAAGCGCTCAGCAGTCAGATCGCCAGCTTTGCTGCCTTTAAAATTCAGCTGCGCTTCCACTTTGGTGCGAATCTTACGGCACAAGCGATTAACGCGCTGCTAAATAAAAAAGCGCTTTACAGCCACGGTGTCATTCTGAAAGCGGCCTGCTCTGGCGAGCTTAATCCCACTATTGAATTGATGCTGAAGCAGCGTATTCCGGTAGTCACCATGATGAGTGACTTACCCGACAGCGCGCGTCTGCGTTACATCGGCATGGACAACTTTGATGCTGGCAAGGTGGCAGCTTTTCTGATGTCAAAATGGTTGCGAGTCAGTCGCTCGCATATCGTGGCAGTGACCGGTAGTCACGATTTCATTGGTGAACAGGAAAGAATTCTGGGTTTTCAGCGAGCGATGCAACAGTTTGCGCCTCAGCATCAGGTGAGCGTGCTGGCTGGCGGGTATGGTATTGATGACAGGATGCATCAGTCAGTAACGGCGTTTTTGCGGAGCCATGCGGACGCGGATGCCGTTTACACCGTGGGCGGCGGCAATCCCGGCATACTGCGCGCGTTTGAAGAACAGAAGCGCCCTGTAAATGCGTTTATCGGTCACGATCTCGATCAGGAAAATTGCGACCTGCTTCAGGCAGGTAAAATTGATGCGCTGATTGAGCATAATTTACAGCTCGATGCGCTGCACGCCTTCCGAACCCTGCTGGCCTTTCATGGCTTTATACCCGAAACCGAACCGCCTGCACCCTACTCAAAAATCAATATTATCACCCGATATAACATGACAACCTGACATCTGCTCTGGCTATTAATAACGTCTGCTTATAGCCACATACGTGCTGAACAGGGTAATCAGGCACCGGCCAGGCGGTTACACTTAAGCTTTCCCTTAATAGCAGGAGTCAGTTATGAAAATTATTGCCAACGGATCGCAGCCTTCACGGAAAGGACCTGCAGAATATTTTACCGGCAGCGTTCGTATTGATGCCCCTTTCCAGGCAACCGAACCGGCCCGTGTGGGCGGTGCGACGGTGACCTTTGAGCCGGGCGCCCGCACTGCATGGCATACTCATCCACTGGGGCAGACCCTGATTATCACGCATGGACAAGGCTGGATTCAGTGTGAAGGTGAAGATATTCAGGTGATGAACGCCGGAGATATCGTCTGGATCCCGGAAAATGTGAAGCACTGGCATGGCGCAACGCCGGTCAATGCCATGACGCATATTGCTATCGCCGAGTCACTGAATGGCTCGCCGGTTGACTGGCTGGAGCAGGTCAGCGACCAGCAATACCAGCGCGACTAAACATAGCCGCTCACCCTGTTCAGAGCCTGACGTGATCGATTAGCGCCCTCATCTTGGGGGCCAGATTTTTGCGGCTGGGGAAATAAAGATAGAACCCGGCAAAACCGGGCAACCATTCATCCAGGATAGTAATGAGTTCGCCACGCGCGATGTAAGGCTGGAAAGTCTCTTCCATGCCAAAGCTGATGCCGCCTCCGGCGCAGGCGGTGCGAATCATCACCCCCATGTCGTTGGTGGTGAGCTGCGGATTGACGGCAACATCAAAATTACACCCCTGCTCAGCGAACTCCCAACGATAAGGGGCTAATCCTGGGCCTTTTCGCCAGCCTATGCAGCGATGATTGACCAGTTCCTCGGGGTGTTGTGGTGTGCCTTCACGCGCGAGATAAGTGGGTGATGCCACCGCAACCTGACGTTGTGCGGTGGAGACAGGCACGGCAATCATATCCTGAGCAATCACCTCCCCCAGCCGTACACCCGCGTCATAGCCCTGCCCGACAATATCGAACTCCTCATCAGTAACGGTGATATCCAGCTCAACCTGCGGGTAAGCGGTGATAAAGCTCGCCAGCAGCTCTCCTCCCAGCATCCGCTCCGCAATTGATGAGATCGCCAGCCGAAGCTGACCGCGCGGCTCCGTGGCCAGTTCGGTGAGATCAGTGACGGCACGGTTAAGCTGGTTGATCGCCGGAGCCACCTCGGCATAGAGCCGTTGGCCAGCTTCGGTCAGCTGAACCGAACGCGTGGTGCGTTGCATCAGCGTAATATTAAGCCTGTCTTCCAGCCGTCGCAGACTCTGACTGATTGCCGGACGCGTGACGCCAAGCTTTTCTGCTGCGAGTCGAAAATTTCGGGTCTGCGCCACAATCACAAAGACTTCGAGAGCATTTTTATCGGCATTCATAGGTTAGATTGCGTTACCAGAGTGTGAAGTGTTTGGTGGATTATCTTTATAATCCAGCCACCGTATGATCGCCAGTGACAACCTTACTGGAGAAATACGATGACTCAGAAAGTGATTTTAATTACCGGCGCTTCAAGCGGTATCGGTGCCGGCATCGCACGAGAACTGGCGAAAACGAATGCGATTCTGTTGCTGGGTGCACGACGAGAAAACCGTCTGGCCGCGCTGGCTGAAGAGCTAAGGTTCAATGGTGCTGAGGTGGCGATCAAAGCGCTTGATGTGACACGCCGTGAAGACGTTACGCAGTTTGTTGATTATGCACTGGAGAAATGGGGCCGCGTTGATGTGATGATCAATAACGCCGGTATTATGCCTCTCTCACCGATTGCATCGCTGAAGGTGGAAGAGTGGGATCAGATGATCGATGTGAACATCAAAGGGGTGCTGTATGGCATCGCGGCGGTGCTGCCGACCATGTTGACCCAACAGCGGGGTCACATCATCAATATTGCTTCAATTGGTGCTCTGGCGGTGTCACCCACTGCGGCGGTCTACTGCGCCACTAAGTTTGCGGTACGGGCGATTTCCGATGGTTTACGGCAGGAGAACAGCCAGCTGCGGGTGACCTGTGTTCATCCCGGCGTGGTCGAGAGTGAGCTGGCATCAACGATTACCGATCCAGAAGCCGCTGAGGCGATGCGACACTATCGCGCTATCGCGTTGCAGCCGGACGCCATTGGTCGCGCCGTGCGCTATGCCATTGAGCAGCCTGAAGAGGTAGATGTGAATGAAATTGTGGTGCGGCCAACCCGAACCCAGCATTAAGCCATTGGCCCGATGCGCAGAGTGCATCGGGCCGTATTATCAGTAAAGGCTTCGACGGGTACGCTGGACAGTAACGGCGATCGCCGTTAAGGCCACCAGCATCAGAAAGATCCCCAGACCCACCATTGCATTAAAGCCATAAGCTTTGAACAGCAGCAGACCGGCGATACAACCGCTCAGGAAGGAGAACACCGTCGTCAGATGGGTATGCAGCACCTTCTGGAAGAATCGACGGTCGTCGGTTTCGAGATGCACCGCATGTGACGTATGAGCAAAAATCCAGGAACCCAGTGCAATACCGGCATCAGTCAGCGTGCCGGTAATGTGAGTCGATCTGACGCGGCCATTGGAAAGCTGCGTCGAGGTGGCATTATGAATCCCCATTAAAAAGCCCAGCATCACCAGCACTTCCCCGTTAAAACTTGGCCGGTAGAACACGATCTCAAAGAACGATGCCGCTGTCAGTGCTGCCCCTTCCGCCAGAATAATCAAACAGAAAATGGTGCGTAACTTATGTCTGATACCTACCACCACTGCCAGCCGGGCGACGGTACAGCCCAGCACAAAGGCCACAATCAGTGCCATTAAAAATAGCATGGTGTGCAGGTCGCTGGTCGTTACCTCCTGGGAGATCTGCGAGGTGTTGCCAGTCATATGTGACGGGAAAAATCCAAAGGCGCCCAGCGCCATGGCATTAAGGATACCGGCAGTGGTGGCCAGCACCAGCGCCAGTAAGCGGTCTTCGGTATGCGAACGAACTTTCTTCTTTTTTATCAGCACAGGCTTCCCCACATCAGGTGAATGCAAAAAACGTTCTAATACGGTTTCAAGCATACAACCTGATAAAAATTATTCCCGTCAGAACCAGATAACTCTGAAGAAATAAGCCATTAATTTTGCTGATTTTTATAAAGCAGATTCAGTTTACTTTTAAAAGTGTCAACGACGCGATGATTCACCAGTTGATGACCACAAAAGAGGCAGATAGCAAACTCAGTCAACGATAAAGAGCTTCGCGCCGGTGGAGGTAAACGAACGATGCGGTTCAGCATCGTCTGCTACCTGATAACTGACGCCCGGTGACAGTACGAAACGGCGTCCATCGGACAGTTCTGTGTGAAGCTCGCCCGCCATACAGAGTAAAATATGGCCCTTGGTGCACCAGTGATCGGCCACATAGCCCGGCGAATAATCGACCATGCGAACCCGGATATCGTTAAACGTCACAGTTCGCCATCTCGCCTCTCCCTGGTCGCCGGGATGAACCGTCTCTTCAACCTGATCCCATTCCGTCAGCCCAAACGGCAAATTATCTATTTTCATGCGATGTCCCTGAGACTGCGTTGAAGATGAGCGTTAAGAGAGAGCCTGGAAAACGGCCTCTTCAGCATGGATGAGCGTAGTATCAAATAGCGGCACGCTGGCGTCGGTAGCGTCAACCAGCAAGGTAATTTCGGTGCAGCCCAGAATAATGGCCTCGGCCCCTTGTGCCACCAGCCGCTGCATGATCTCCCTGTAACGACGACGCGAGGCGGGATTGATTTCACCCAGGCAAAGCTCCTGGTAAATCACCTCGTGCACAAACAGGCGATCCGCTTCATCAGGCGTGATCACTTCAAGACCGAACTGCTCATGCAGTCGTCCGCGATAGAAATCCTGTTCCATGGTGAATCGCGTTGCCAGTAACCCGACCTTATGCACGCCAGCCTGCTGAATACGCCGTCCGGTGGCGTCAGCAATATGCAGTAGCGGGATGTCTGTGGCGGCGCTGATTTGCGCGGCCACTTTATGCATGGTGTTGGTACAGAGTACGATGAATTGCGCACCCGCCCTTTCCAGATTACGTGCTGCATCAGCCAGTATCTCGCCCGCCTGCTGCCACTCGCCCGCAGCCTGAAGTTGCTCGATATGCTGGAAATCAACACTATAAAGTACCAGCTCCGCCGAGTGCAGACCGCCCAGCCGCTGTTTAACCTGCTGATTGAGTATTCGGTAATAGAGTGCAGTTGACTCCCATGACATACCGCCTAACAAACCAATAACTTTCATGCTGCACTCCTGATTCAAC
The DNA here is from genome assembly GCF_014495885.1 of Pantoea sp. MT58. Lineage (NCBI taxonomy): Bacteria > Pseudomonadati > Pseudomonadota > Gammaproteobacteria > Enterobacterales > Erwiniaceae > Pantoea > Pantoea sp. MT58. The sequence continues at coordinate 31,411 of NZ_CP061084.1, read as the reverse complement.
GTTTTACTCTCAGCATGCCAGATTGCCATTGTTCGGCAACGGATTTAATCAGGCTGAGCTGTTCTGCGGCCTGAATCGCCGGGCAATCAGCATTAACACCATCACGCCAGCACTCATGATCACCCAGGCCTGCGTCAGTGATGCACCACTGTCGCGCACCCAGCCGGCCACCAGCGGCATCAGTGCTGCAATCAGGTATCCGCCACCCTGAACGCGTGACAGCAGAATGCCTGCCTCTCTGGCGTTGCGCGCATGATCCAGTGTGACAATCAGTGACAGCGGAAAGAGTGCGCCGATTCCTGTACCCAGCAGCAACACAGAGAGTACCGGCATCGTGTTCGGGTAGAACACCAGACTCAGCAGCCCCGCCAGTAACAATGTCAGCACGCCAAGCAGCAAAGGACGGCGGTCGGAAAAGCGATGTAACGTCGCTGAGACAATAAATCCTGCCACCACTTCGGTTAAGGTCAGCGCGGCGAGCAGATATCCGCTATGACGCGCACTCCAGCCCAGCTGTATATAGAATGGCGGCAGCCAGGCCAGTACCAGCGTGTAGGCCCCGGTGCCAATGCCAAAAAAGAGCATCAGTAGCAGTGTGCGCCGCACAGGCAGTATCGCTTCATCAACCGCTACACTCACCGGCGACGACCGCCTGACCGAGGACAGCCAGATTAGCAGCGTCACCAGCGCTAATCCTCCGGAGAGTGCCAGCGCGGGTTGCAGGCCCAGCAGGGTAAAAAGCGGCTCAGCACTCGCCGCAGTCAGTGCCGCACCCGCCATAATGCCTGTGCTGAACAGCGCCATCAGCGTCGCCGCGGCTGCTGTAAAGCGTTGCCGAATCAGGGCAGGCATCAGCGCCTGAATGACACCAATTCCTGCGCCACCCGCCAGCGCAGTGAGCATCAGCTGAGCAGAGGTCAGGTTAACCCCGCGCCACAGACAGGCCGCCGTCAGAAGAAGCAAACCCGAGGCGATGCCCATCACCGGCCCAATACGGACGATCAGCCACGGCCCGGAAAGTGCCGCCAGACCCATCATCGCCACCGGCAACGTGGTCAGAAGACTGAACGAGGTAGCTGACAGTCCAGCCTGCTGTTGCAACACCGGAAACAGCGGGCCGATAATAGCCAGCATCGGACGCAGGTTTAGCCCGATAAGAAAGACGATCACAGCAAACAGAATGGGGAAGAGATTATTTTTCATCGTTGACACTCTGACAGAGGATTGACGATGACAGCATTGGGCTGCCACCATTTATCTTAACGTTAAGATAAATATCCCGCCTTGTTAAGAGGTGCAGCACAACCCGACAACATAACCCCAGCATTTACAGGTGATTTATGCATGACCATATTGATTTCGTTGTCAGCCAATGGGACAACGCGATGCCTGATCTTGATGCTTCTTCCATGCGCATCTTCGGCAGAGTGTTGCGTCTGATGAAACATCTGGCGAAAGCGCGCAGTCAGGCACTGGAGCCGTTTAGTTTTCAGGAGGGGGAGTTTGATGTACTGGCAACGCTGCGGCGGGCGGGCTCGCCTTATCGCTTGTCGCCCACGCAACTTTATCAGGCGCTGCTGGTAACCTCCGGCGCGATGACAAATCGGCTGAACCGGCTGGAACAGCAGCATCTGATTGAACGTGTGGCTGCACCGGATGATAAGCGCAGCATGCTGGTTGGGCTGACCCCGCACGGGCAGCAGCAGATTGAGGATGCACTTCGTGTCCACACCGCCACGCAGGCGGCGGTGCTGGCGCCGCTGGACGCATCAGAGCGTGCCGAACTGGAGAGGCTGCTGAAAACGCTGCTGCTGGCGTTTCCCGGCGAAGCTATCACTGCAGACGAGCGTTTTTAGCGCTGCAGTTCGGCCACCGTCATGGTGAAAATAACCGGCTGGTGATCGGCACTGGCATAAGAATGCGGCATATCTGTACGCGCCACCGCCGCACACCCCTGCTGCACGACCATTGTCTGCTCACCCACGGTTAATGCCAGTGTGCCCTGATCGACGTGCAGCAGTTCAAGCGTGCCCAACGAGTGACCCGTGGAGCTGAAAACCTCGCCCGTAAACATTTTCCAGCGCCATAACTCAATCATATCGGGTCCGCGTGTCCCCGCCAGCAGCTGCGCAGTTCCGCCCTGCTCACCCTGCCACAGCACGGGCATTTCGCTGTTCTCAATCAGCCAGGCGTCAGGTGCATGCGAGACATTGACGATATCCGCCACCGAGACACCCAGTGCGGCAGCCACTTTGCAGAGGATGGCAATGCTGGGATTGGCGGCGCCTTTTTCAATTTCAACCAGCATCCCTTTACTGATCCCTGCACGATGGGATAACGCATCCAGTGAGAGTTTCTGGCTTTTACGCCATCTTTTGATGCTCTCTGAGACAGCCTGATTAACACTGGCAACATCAGCGCCCGCATCGGTCGTTATATTGACTTTTTTGGTCATCGGTCATTACTATGGAATAAATTAGTCAATGAGAGAGTATCCGATGTTATCTGTTCATCCGTCAATCGATCCCGCGGTTCTCGCGCTCGCCCCCGGCTTTCGTGCCATGAGCATTGTGGTAGACGCTACGCCGATAACACGACCTGAGGTCGCCAGCGAAGCATTGAAGAGTGCCTGCCAGCAGGTGTTGCAGGAGGATGTGGCCTGGGCAGATGCGCATCTGGCAGCCTGGGCCGAGGTTTTCAAAGCCTTTGGTGCTAAAGCGAAACGCACACCCTGTTCTGCTGAAGCATTGCGCAAGCGCGTGCTGCGGGATGGCGCATTGCCTGCTATCGATCCGGTTGTCGATCTCTACAATGCCATCAGCATTCGCTACGCCCTGCCAGTTGGAGGCGAAAATATTGCGGCTTATATTGGTGCGCCACGTCTGGTGATTGCTGACGGCAGTGAACGGTTCGATACCGTCAAAGAGGGCGAGGTGGTTGATGAGTCACCAGAACCCGGCGAAGTGATCTGGCGAGACGATCAGGGCGTAACCTGCCGCCGCTGGAACTGGCGTCAGGGTGTGCGGACCAGACTGGATGCCAGTGCACGCCAGATGTGGTTTATCCTGGAAAGTCTTCCGGCTATGCCGCTCATTGCGCTGCAACAGGCCAGTGACGATCTGATCTCGGGATTAGAGCAGATGATGCCAGGGGCACAGATCAGTGCAACGCTGATCGACGCGCCAGCCATCTGAACATTGCCCCAACACCGGTGATGCAGGGTTAACGTTGGCCAGAATCTGTGGCAGGATACGCGCCCTGCGTCTGGCCATACCCGGCTGACTGAACTGCATACAACCGGTGACTATAATGGCTAAAGTAAAATATATTCTCCCGCTGCTGCTGATCCTGGCTCTGGCTGGCTGGTGGTTGATCCCGCACGACAGTGAGGAGGATAAAGCGTATTACGTCGCGGTGTTCTGCGCGATTGATCATCACAGTGCACAGCCGCTCGATACGCAGATGCGCAACGTGATAGAAGGCGGCAATTCTGACTATGCGCTGCAAAAAGTGACTTATAAGCCCTCGCTGGGAAATCGTGTGATTGGCCGCTGGCAGCAACTGACGACGGATGATCAACAGCGCGCCGCCCAGGATAATGCAGCGTGCCAGCAACTGCTGACGCGCTGATTTCCGGCGGAGGTGTTTATCTGATGAGGCAAATTATTTCGCGCGGGCCATTATTATGGCCGCGCCCGTCCTGGCATATCCTTCAACACCAGAGATCACCGCAGATCTTTTATCTACGGTTGTTGGCAGGATTACATTAAAAAATTGTGTTAAACGATATCGATGGCGCTGAAAACCGTATCAATATGGCGGCATACAGTTTCACCCATAAACCGGTTGTGGCCGCGCTAGTAGGCGCGAAAAATCGCGGTGTAACTAAGCGGGTAATTGTCATTCTACGACTGAGTAGCCTTAACGCCATCGTGCACAATAAATTCATGGGGGTTGACGATAACACTGTCCAGACGAGTTCTTTTCACTACACCTCTTCAGCAAAAAAACTAATGCCGGAGTGCGCTGATTATCAGAGGTAACTTATTCATGAATAAGCAATATGAGAATGAATTTGCACGATTGTCGTCAGACTGCCCACGGGCCTCCAGAAAAAGGCCCCTTCTGAAGTAAAACCGGCTGAAAACGTTTCAGGTAATGAGCCTGTAAAACGCACACGGCGGCCATCGATGAGCCTGCTGGGGCTTCTGCACCTGTTGTGGGAACAGTCTGGTATCAATGTCTGGCACCCTGCTTTCGATAAAAAGAAACGCACTCCTGGCTGGGTGAGCTGGCGCCTGCAGCAGACGGCTGCCCGTATTCGTATTGGTCGCGTGCCACTGGATGAATCCCTGCTGCTCATGGCCATGAAAGATACGCCTCAGGTTAGCGTTAACCGGGAACACCTGAGGGAAGCTGAAAAGAACATAAGGTGACTAATCGTCATTTCTGTGCTGGCTGGCTGGAGTGAAGCCGGTGAAGCACGGCTGAAGACTATGCTGCCGCTGGGGCTGTTTTCTGGCTTTCCTGATCTGGTTCTGCCTGAAGCCGTTCGTCACCGCCTGGAGCGGAGCTTCAGCCGCGAGCTGGGTGACTGGCGCCGGGGAATGAAAGTCGTGGTTATCGCTGAAACGGAGCCGCCTGAAACGTCGTTCAGAAAAGTAGACGGGCGTAACCGGCCGTCAAGCTGCAGTACCGTGCTCGATGTGGCGCTGATGACGGTCAGTCCACGCTTCATTCCGCTCGATTCAGGCTATGAGGCGGCTGTCGAAGACAAACTGTGGAAGGAAAAACGTGCCTTCATCAAGCCTCTGCGCTACGACGGAGAGGAAGACGTCTTCCCGGACTTCGTTCTGAAGGACGTGAAAGGCGTGGATGCGCTGCCGATGGAAGTGTTCGGCATGAACACACCCGAATACCTGCAACGTAAACAGGAAAAAACTGCCCATTATGATGTGGAATACGGTCAGAGCCGTTGGTGGTACTGGGAGGCAGCAGGCAGAAAGGAAATGCCACCATTCCCGGATGTCTGAAAGTCCTGGCGGGAGTGAGACGAGAAGGTGATTAGCAGGTCACCTTCACTGTGAAGATTTAAACAAACTTCAGGACCATATGAGATCCCTGAGTTTTTTTGACTGCTTCGTCAATATAGTGCTGACGAACAGCATCAGTTACGGGTTCACTTTCGTAGGGGGGTTCAAATTGTTTCATTGTACTTGTTTCAGCCACGAAACCACCCACGACCATTTCACCTTCTGCCCTGATTTTCTTTCCGTCTATATCGAGCATCACATATGAACTGGTGCCTGTAATTTTCATATCAGTTATCCCTTACAAAAATGACTTTTTCCGTCTGCGATACCGGATCGATTGTAGTGATTTTCGTGACGTTATCATTGCCCATCAGGCGCGGTAACTCAACGTTTTCCCATATATTACCTTCACGCAGCGACTGTCCCACGACGGCCCTGACTTCTCCTGATACCTGTTTAGCATAGGACGCGGAGACGTCCTCCCAGGCCTTGATGCTCTGGGGGTTATCGAAATCCCATTCAGGCATTTTAATGTTTTTATCCTTGATTGTGGATTCGAGCGTGACTCCGCCCCGGGACTTGGCTATGCCCTCTGCGACATCAGGGCCACCGACACCTTCAGTCCGTCCTGACCAGAAAAAGGCACTGTCCGGATCGGTCGCCAGCTGAGGTTCTATTTCTTTCAGGTTGATGAGGCTCTTAGGCGTGTTTCGCCACGTATTGAAGGCTGCGCCTCCTTTTGCGCCGGCAAGGCCGCCTGCAAACGCACCGCCCAGCGCAAGCCACTTCTGACCGTCAGAGCCCTCTCCCCATAATTTCCCGCCTATATAAGCACCACCATAGCCTCCACCCAGTCCTCCCGCAAAACCAAGCAGGGCTATCGCCGGCCCAGCCAGGACAGCTGTGGCAGCAAGGCCTACGCCAAGTAGTACTCTGTCAACCCAGTCCGGAATTTCCGGACTGATTGCGTCAGTCTGCTCTTTACTGCCACCAATAAAGACGTTGGGTGAGCCGTCACTGATCACACCGCTGCATGCCAGGCGATCTCCCGTCCGTGCAGCAGGCAGTCCGTTGATGTAGACGCGTGAAGACCCTTCTGCCACGCGTTGCAGGGCCGGACCGTGTTCGTCACAGTCACCCACGGACATATGCGACATCACCGCCGGCCTTCCATTAATAAACACATTTGATGAACCTGTGACCAGATGGCCGGTTTCGTGGTGGGGTGCCCATGACATGCTGCCAAGAACTTCTCCCAGCCCGCCACCACCTGCAGCACCGGCGACCGTTGCCGCCAGGACGATAGTTATAAGCCTGACGGCAGAGCTTATCGTTTTTCGCGCCACCACTGCGTGGTCCCCGCAGATAAAAAAACATTGCCGGACTGAAGCTGACCTAAACAATCACCCAGAGAAAAGATGAAAGGGGTTATTATTCGATTGTCGACCCTGCTAGCAATTGCTGACGCACTGAGCAATAGCGGGCGTTATTATCTGTTTGTGAAAATAGTGAAGGAGGAAATATGACCCAGCCAGAACGCAAAAATTACGCAGAACTGGGCGAAGTAAAAGCACCTTATGTGCATGCCGTTAAGCATGGCAACACGCTTTATGTTTCAGGGCTGACTGCGGCTGGCACACCCGCTCAGCAGGGCGATATGGCTGAACAGGCAGAAGCTATTTTTGATCAGCTCAGGCATATTACCGCCGCAGAGCATACCTCGCTTGCCGCATTGCTCAAGGTCACAATATTTATCACTTCTTTCACTGAGATCACCGCGCTGAGGGAAGTACTTTATCGTAATTATGGTGGACATCTGCCTGCCAGTTCGCTGGTCCAGGTCAACGGCCTTTTCTCCGCTGACCTGCGCATTGAGATCGAGGCCATTTTTGCCCTCTGAGTAACAGGCATCAGGCACCCGAGTTTTACAGCTGAAGATCAGCAGCAGCGGAACCCCGCGCCAGATAACCGATGCGGTAGACCTCCTGTTGTTCTGCGGAACGCTGCTGTGACGCGTCAATGCTTAATCCCTGCCAGCGGGTCACATCCCAGGCACTTAATCCTGCCGTCAGTGGCACTGTAGTCAGGTCCGAATGCCGGGGGATCGTCCAGCGATTCAGCGTCATAAACCGGGCGTCGGCCAGATTCGGAAGATGGTTCTGTCCTTCCAGTGCCAGCCAGCTTTCGATGATCGGCCAGCCAAAATCTCTGACCAGCGTCGCGAAGCCAGGACTTTGCAGGAAACGCTGCATACCACTCGCCTCCCGCCAGAAATAGATGGGTGCATAACAGTTTTCATTCAGTCCGCCATCATCACGGCAGGCCCAGAGATACGCCTTCGCCACCAGCCCCGGAAAGCCATCCAGCCGGGCACCGTTTAGCCTGATGCGCTGTTCAATGATGCCCATATCGTAGTCCGCAGGCAGGGTAAAACGGTAGTGCATGATGATCATAACGCCTCCTGTGCCAGCATCCGGCCACCGCTGAAGCTCCACTCTTCGGTGCTGTTGAACTGAATAATGATCATGACATCATCGGGATCGATCGCCATTTCCACCTGCAGCGCCGCACAAAGGGCATGATAAAACCGTTGCTTCTGATCCCGGGATCGCGGTCGGCCTGCTGTCACTTGAAACAGCACGAAATTGTCGCTGCGCCCGCCACTGAGATAGTGAATATCAAATACCCGCTGACAGGCTGGCAACATCTCAATCACCTGAAAGCAATCATGCTCAGGCACGTCAAACTCCGTCACCAGTGCTTTCTGGAGTAATGTTGAAATCGTATTCAGTGCCGCATCGCTGTAGCCCTGACGCAACGTGATTCGGGTGAATGGCATCAGCAGTTATCCTCCAGATAGCCCAGCGCGGTGACGGCGGCGGGCCAGCCAGCGTAAAACGCCAGATGTGTAAAGCTCTCCACCAGCTCATCCTGTGTCAGCCCGTTCTGACGGGCAAAATCGATATGCCACGGCAGCTGCTGAACGCGCCCCATCGCGGTTAACGTTGCCAGCGTCAGCAGGCTGCGCTCACGTGGTGACAACAGATGACGTTGCCAGATATCACCAAACAGCAGCTGCTGTGCCAGTTCGGCCAGTTTTGGCGCGCGTTGCGCCAGTGTTTCCCGATCCAGTGAATTTTTCATTGCACACTCCTCAGTGGTCAGAGAGAGTGTTATTCATAGTCTCAATCCTGAAAATCAAATTAATTAGCATTCACCATCCGCGTTTACAGGACGATAATGAATAAACTACCAAAGTCACTGGATATGGATGCGCTGCGCAGTTTCGTTGCTGGAATCGATGCTGGCAGCTTCGCGCTGGCAGCACAGCATCTCTGTCGATCAACGTCGGCTGTCAGTGCGCAGCTCAAGAAACTGGAGCAGCAATGCGGCACGGCACTGGTGCTGAAAAAAGGGCGGCATCTCCAACTGACACGAAGTGGTGAACAGCTTATGAGTTACGCCAGACGGCTGCTGTCACTGAACGATGAGGCATTGCGGGCGGTGAAGGGCGAGGCGTTACAGGGTGAAATACGTATTGGCATGCAGGAGGATTTTGGCGAGGCGTTGATGCCTGCCATTCTCGGCGCATTTAATCGCCAGCATCCGGAAGTGAGGCTGACCGCTCGCGTCGACAGAAATCAGCCGCTACACACGGCGCTGGCGCGTCATGAGCTGGATTTGGCGCTGCTCTGGCAGGCGGAGCAGCAGACTGGCACACAGTTGATTGGTCAATGTCCGTTAGCCTGGATTCAGCATCCGGCATTTGATCTGGCAGGGTTTCTGTGGCGCGGCGAAGCGCTGCCGCTGGTGGCATTTGATGCGCCCTGTGTGATGCGAACGCGCGCCACCCAGGCACTGGATAAGGCAGGCATTCCTTGGCGGATCGTGTTCACCAGTCACAGTCTTAGCGGGATATGGGCGGCAGTTCAGGCCGGGCTGGGTATAACCCTGCGCACCCGCGCAGGTATGCCAGAAAAGCTGGTGACGGAGTCACACCGGTTGCCACAACCCGGCTATCTGGGAATCGCGCTGGCCCGCTCAGATCAGGGCAACGATCCGGCGCGTATGCTGCTGGAACATCTCATCACGGAAGCTGCCCTGCCCTTTGTTCAGCGCCAGAGGCCTGACTAAATGCCTGCTGAATCAGCGAAGAACAGTAGGCGGATGAAATATCGCGATCACCGAACAGAATGTGGAACATAACGGGAGCCACGGCCACATCAACCATGCGATCAACATCAAAGCCGGGTTCGCCACGTTCACGTGCGCGGATGTTCAAAGTTTCCAGATGCTGATAGGTGAATCCACAGCACTTCTGGCTGGCTTCTTCAGCATGACTGCCGATCACATCGGCTAGCAGTTCACGACCGACTTTAGACGACATCTCTTCAGCGTATTGCTGGAGGAACAAAGTAAGGTCGCTGATCATCGATCCTGTATCTTCCGGTTCGGCGATTGGCCGCATCCGCGCTACTGCGACATCTGCCAGCAACTGGGCCAGATCACCCCAGCGTCGATAAATTGTAGAGGGCGTTACGCCTGCCTGTTCGGCGATCATCGGAACGGTAATAGCCGAACGGTCAACGGTTTCCAGTAATCGATTGACGGTGTTATGCACCTCTGCCTGAATACGTGCGCTGCGCCCACCCTGACGAATCATTTCCCGTGCCATCTTTCTCCCGCTTTTGTCAGTGATAACGTCACAGTTAAAGCAACAAAATTGCGTTAACGGAATTTGACAGTGTACCGCATCTCAGGCTGAACAGGCGTTAAAGTGTGCTATCAGGCGAGGTCTTATCAGGGCTGAATTTTACTCAGGACTGAACTGACCGGTTCTGTATTGAGATGGGACGATGAATTATCCGATGCTCCTATCCATAAAAGACCGACTGCCATTACCGCTGAAATAAAAATTGTTCGAATATCCATAAATCCTCCCCGGAATAAGGTGAATAAAATAATTCATGCTGCGGAGAGTCAATCGCGGGATTAGCGGTGCTTTAAAGACGCCAGATACGAAAAGATGGCGCAGATTTGACCACGCCCGGTGATATAAAGAAGAATCAGACAGGTTTGGCGACAGTGTTGCCCGCCGCAATCCAGTCGGATCGGCTGAGGGTATACATCAGGCTGGCAGGCAAGCCCTCTGCATCCTCGACTCTTTTCAAAAAGGTTAAGCCCGCTTTCTCCAACACCCGCTGTGAAGCCAGGTGGTTTTCGCGCGTTACACCGGTGATAATGCTGAGTCCGGCTTCCTCGAAGCCATAACGAATAGCTCTGCGGGAAAGCTCTGTGGCATACCCTTTTCCCCAGGCCGCGGGCTCAAACCGGTATCCGAGATTATTGGTCTGACGGCCATCGAACTGGCTTCGGAATACCCCACCAAAACCAATGATTTTTTCCGGATGCGCTTTTTCGAATATCGTCCAGTCGCCAAAACCCTGGTCCCGATAACTCTCCTGTATACGCTCCATAGTCTGCACAGCATATTCCCTGTCAGGCCAGGGACCTCGTGGATTAAACCTATGCGTCTCAGGGTCACCATAGATTCTGAAGAGGTCGTCAAGATCCTCACGTAGGGTAAATCTGTAAAGTAATCGCTCTGATTCCCAGACCATCCTGCGCTCCTTTTAGGTACTGATCAGATACCCTTTTATAGCAGCAGCCCTTTCTGAGACCAACTTTTACGACGCTTCTGTGCCCGATAAACACGCTGAGTTGTGGCCCGACTGAGGCGAGCACGCTGGATCGAGGCCGTTAATCTGCAATAAAAAAAGGACGCGCCTGTTGCTCGCGTCCGTTTATTTGTTACGCCTGACAATTAAGCTGCACTGTGAACACGAAACGAATCGACCATGCCACGCAGCGCATGGGCCTGTTCAGAGAGCGATTGAGACGCTGACGAAGACTCTTCCACCAGCGCGGCGTTATTTTGCGTCACGCCATCCATCTGACTCACGGCGATGCTGACCTGAGAAATGCCCTGCATTTGCTCAGATGAGGAGAGGGAAATATTATCCATCGCTTCAGCCAGTTCACTTACCATGCCGACAATCTTCAGAATGCTCTGGCCGGTTCCGGCTGCCACCGAGACGCCCTGCTCTACCTGACCAACAGTCTGCTCAATCAGTGATTTGATATCCCGTGCTGCGGTCGCGCTTCGCTGCGCAAGGGAACGGACTTCACCCGCCACAACCGCAAATCCACGTCCATCTTCTCCCGCCCTTGCGGCTTCAACGGCCGCGTTCAGTGCCAGGATGTTAGTCTGGAAAGCGATACCTTCGATTACGCTGGTGATATCGCGAATTTTTGCAGCACTGAGTGAGATACCATTCATGGTCTCGGACATCTGATGAACATCATTTTCACCGCTGCGTGCCAGTGATGCGGTTTCACGGGCCGAGCCTGCTGTCTGCTGTGCACCCAGCGTATTACTCTTCACCGTGGCGGTAAGCTGCTCCATGCTGGCAGCCGTTTCCTGCAATGCCGCCGCCTGCTCTTCAGTGCGCGAAGACAACTCGCTGTTGCCACGGGAAATCTCATCCGCCGCCAGCGCAACAGAGCCTGCAGATTCTTTGATGCGGGAGACCAGTTCACGCAGATTGGTCTGCATACTATCCAGTGAAGCCAGCAGGCTTTGGGTATCACCGCGACGCAATGCCACCGTCGTCGTAAGATCGCCAGAGGCGATAGCGGCAGCAAGCACCTGAGCCTGAGCGGGTTCACCGCCCAGTTGACGCATGAGCGTGCGGACAGTGAACAGACAGGTCGCCAGAGCCAGCAGGATGGAAATGCCCGCCAGAATCATCAGCGTGAAGCCGGTACGCGCCGAGGAGTCGCTGCTCATTACCACCGCTTTCTGCCCCTCCTCACTCTGGATCGTTGAAAGGGTATTAAGTGCATCAAGCAGAGTACGCTGTGCGGGGCGTGTCACCGTCAGAAGATAGGCAGTAGCTTCCTGCGACTTATTCTCCAGCCCCAACCGGCCAGCCTGCTCAAGTGAGTCGAGTGTCGCTTTTTCGGCAGAGAGACTTTTATCGAAAGCCTGGCGCGCAGCGGGAGTCGCATCATCCATCATGCGGGCCAGTTTCTCACGGTTAGTGATATAAATTTCCTTTTGGGCCAGTAACCGTTTCCATTCCGGCTCCATTGCTTTGGTATCGTTCAGTAGCGCCATGTTGCGCACCGCAATGCCCATGTCACGCAAGCTGCCGCGCATGTCGAGTACCATCTGATAGCGTTTCATCTTTACATTGACCACATCATTCATGCCATTACGGGCACTGCTGAGGGCATGTAACGCAATTCCGCTGCAAAGAATAAACAGCAAAATGAGCAGGCCAAAGCCGGTATACAGTCGAGTTGAAATTTTCACTGGCGAGTCTCATGAACGGTTGTAATAAGGTTGTAATGTATTCCTGGTATCGGCAGAGAAGGGAAAACATGTAGACACGACCGGTATTAAATTATTTCGTCGCTGACACTACGGCACGTATCGGTTTATTATTCCTCGGCGATAACCGGACTCTGTGACGCGTTTCAGACGTTAGCTTCATGCTTAAGATCTGTGTCGTATCGTCGTGAGTATTCTGGAAATTTATCAATGAAAGGACGATGAAAATGGCTGAGCAGCACAACATCATCACTGAACTGACTGAACTTGAGCATCTTTATGGGTCGGTTGCCAGGCCCTCAATTGCTAAGGTGACCGATCATATTCACCCCGCCTATCGGCCTTTTATTGCTGCCTCGCCTTTTGTCGCGCTGGCAACGTCCGGGCCGGAGGGTCTGGATGTTTCTCCCCGCGGCGATCCGGCAGGATTTATTGAAATCGACGATGAAAAAACCCTGCTGTTACCCGACAGGCGCGGCAACAACCGCATCGACAGCCTGCGTAATATTCTGCATGACAATCGGGTCGCGTTGCTTTTTCTGATTCCTGGTATTGGTGAGACATTACGTATTAACGGCACGGCGGTGATCAGCACCGATCCGGCGCTATTTGAGCGCTTCGCCGTCAACAACCAGCGCCCCAAAACGGTGTTACGCATTAGCGTGGAGAGTGTTTTCTTTCAGTGCAGCCGGGCGATTATCCGCTCCGGATTATGGGATGCCGAAACGCAAATATCCCGCCAGTCACTGCCCAGCACCGGCTCAATCCTTAAACAGATTGCAGAAATTGATGGCGATGCCTACGACAAAGCACTGCCTGAACGCCTGAAGAACACACTTTATTGAATGCTGTTCAGGATCAGTAGATCCTGTCAGTAAGCCAGGCAGCGATGGCGTCATACCAGGTCCTCAAGGATCTGCTTTGCATCAACGTAGTCGTATGAGGTGATTTCAATTTTATTATCACTGGGATCGCGAAAATAGACGGACATCGACACAGCGTGGTCACTGACGGTGAATGGGATCTTATTGTCTCTGAGAACAGGGATGAGTTCGCTAAATGAGGATGCTGCCACGCCAAAGGCCACGGTGTGACCGGGTAGCTGAGTGCTTCTGAGAAAAAGAGAGAGTGATGCCCGGTTATTCCTTATAACCAGCGGTCCACCCTGTTCGAACCAGAAATAAAGTGCATTGTCGCGGGAAAAGCCCAGGATCTTGTTATACCACGTCTCTGCCTGCTCAATATTTTCAACGTAAAGATGAATATGGTCGATCTCAGCTATTTTCATTACTCTGACTCCCTGATTATTATTCGCAGAAAGACTCGACTAAATGTTGTTGTAAAACAACTCGCAAAACTAAAAATGACTCATTGATGAGCGTCATGAAACTGGATTTTTCGACGCTATATTGCTGCTGGCAATACAATGTGCGCTCTCAACACGTCCTGATCCTCAAAAGCACACAGGCACACCCTGGTAACGATCGCAGGAATCGTTAAAGCAAAGATATTGCATTAAGACGCGGGTAGTCGTATACCTTAGCAAAAGCTAATATTTTGCATTAAGGTTATTTTTATGAATCCTGCATTGACACCTCAGGCCGCAACCCGGACCACGCTTTTTAGTTTTACCGGTGCGGCATTGATTTCAGCCACCAGCAGTGCGCCCACGCCACTTTACCCGCTTTATCGCAGCCTGTTTGACCTCACGCCGACCATGCTGACGCTGATATTTGGCGCTTATGCTTTCGCGTTGCTGGCAGCGCTACTGACGGTGGGTAAAGTGTCAGACTTTACCGGCCGCCGTCCGCTAATGCTGATGGCGCTGGGGATCAATGCGGTTGCGCTAGTGATCTTCATGACTGCCAGCTCTGCCACAACCTTAATTGCTGCCCGGCTGGTGCAGGGCTTTGCTACCGGTATCGCCTTGCCGACCTTTGGAGCCAGCCTGATTGACGCCAGTAAAACCCGCGGTCCACTTCTGAACTCAATTACCGCCTTTCTGGGAATGACGCTGGGCACGCTGGCAGGGGGAATCCTGGTCACTTTTGCGCCCTATCCTACCGTGACGCTCTATGCGCTGCTGCTATTACTGATGCTGGCCGCAATTGCACTGTTACCGCTGATACCTGAAACGATTGCACCCCAGCCTGGCGTCCTGGCCGCACTGCGCCCTCAGGTCTGCATTCCGCGACGCGCGCTGGGGCCTTTGCTAAAAGTGACGCCGGTTAACATTGCGACCTGGATGCTGGGCGGATTTTATCTGTCACTGATGCCCACGATGGTCGCGAACGCAACAGGCCTGACATCGCCGTTTATTGGTGGCTCGATTGTGGCGACATTGATGCTGAGCGCGACGGCTGCGGTGTTCATTTTTCGTCTTTTACCCGCCGCACGAGCTTTAGTCATTGGTACAGTGATGCTGATGGCGGGTGTCAGCGTAACCCTGACGGGCCTTTCTCTGCATAGCGTGGTCTGGCTTTATGCGGGCACCGCCATTGCGGGTCAGGGTTTTGGATCGATTTTCGCCAGTGTGCTGAAGATCATTATGCCGTTAGCCGAAAGCCATGAGCGTGCCGGGCTGTTCGCCGCCTTTTTAATAAAAAGCTATCTTGCCTTTGCCCTGCCTGCTATTGCCGCAGGCATTGCTGCACCCCATATCGGCTTGAATCAGACCGCATGGTGCTATGGCATGACGATTATTGTGCTGGCGCTGGTGTCGCTGCTGGCTGTCAGAGGTCGCGATCCGGCCGGCGCGGCCAGTTCCTGACGCCCGCGGCGGTAAGATGTCTGCCTTGTCGTCCTGAAACCGTGATTTTCACTTACACTCAACGGATAAATTTCAGGCGCAGTGGTTGCGTAATACCGTGAGTATGATGTCGAAATCCCAATCAGATACCGTTTTAGCCAGGTTTTCTCCCGCCACCCGACGCTGGTTTTCAGGAGCGTTTGCTGCGCCGACACCGGTACAGCAGGCGGCCTGGCAGGCGATTGCCCGTGGTGAACATGCACTGGTCATCGCGCCTACCGGCTCAGGAAAAACACTGGCGGCTTTCCTCACCGCCATCGACACGCTGTTTCAGGTCAGAACCAGCCAGCCAGCACCCACGCGTGAAACCACTACCCGCATACTCTATATCTCTCCGGTTAAAGCGCTGGCCGCCGACGTGCAGCGCAATCTGAATCTGCCGCTGGCAGGCGTTTACGCCGAGCGGCAGGCACTGAATGAGCCCGAAATCACACTGAATATTGGCATGCGGTCGGGCGATACGCCAAGCACTGAGCGCGCCAGATTATTGCGTCGCCCGCCTGATATCCTGATCACCACACCTGAATCACTGTTTCTGATGCTGACGTCAAAAGCGCGCACGACACTGAAGGGCGTGACCACGGTGATAGTCGATGAGGTACATGCAGTCGCGGGATCAAAGCGCGGTTCTCAGCTGGCACTGAGCCTGGAACGGCTGGATGCGCTGTTGCCGAAGCCCGCCCAGCGCATTGGCCTGTCCGCCACCGTGCGGCCGGTGGAACGGGTCGCGGCCTTCCTGGGCGGCTGTCAGCCAGTGCAGGTGGTGAACCCAGCGGCCAATCGCACGCTGCATCTGACGATTGAGGTGCCGGTTGAGGATATGACTGACATTGCCAGCGCTGATAACCTGACAGATGACGTCACCTCTGCCAGCGGATCGATCTGGCCGCACATTGAAGCGCGCATTCTGCAGCAGGTCATGGCCCATCGCGCTACGCTGGTATTCGTGAATTCGCGAGGGCTGGCAGAGAAACTGACTGCACGGCTCAATGCGCGCTATCTGGCGCAGCAGGCAACGGCTGAGGTTCAGGATGCAGAGCGCACAAATGACGACGATCTAATTGCCCGCTCGCACCATGGTTCTGTCTCCAAAGAACAGCGAGGCGAGATTGAAGCCGCGCTGAAACAGGGCAGACTGCGCTGCGTGGTGGCGACGTCTAGCCTGGAACTTGGCATCGATATGGGGCCGGTGGATCTGGTAGTCCAGGTGGGCGCACCTTTGTCAGTGGCCAGTGCACTGCAGCGTGTGGGTCGCGCCGGACATCAGGTAGGCGGCGTATCAACCGGCATTCTGTTTCCGCGCACACGACGCGATCTGCTGGATTCCGCCGTCATAATAGAGTCGATGCGGGCGGGTCAGCTTGATGCGCTGGCGCCGCCGCGTAACCCGCTCGATATCCTGGCGCAGCAGACGCTGGCCGCTGTCGCTATGGATCCCCTGCAGGCCGACGAATGGTATGCGCAGGTCTGCCGTGCTGATCCGTTCCGCACGCTGTCACGACGTCTCTTTGATGCCACTCTCGATATGCTGGCGGGCAAATTTCCATCAGATGCCTTTGCTCAGCTGCGCCCGCAACTGGTATGGGATCGCCTGAGTGGAATGCTCACGGCACGACCTGGCGCGCAGCATCTGGCCGTAACCAGCGGCGGCACCATTCCCGATCGCGGGATGTTCAGCGTCATTCTGCCAGAAGGTGAAGAACAGGCGGGATCCCGCCGGGTTGGCGAACTGGATGAAGAGATGGTTTATGAGTCGCGGGTCAACGACATCATTACCCTGGGCGCGACGTCATGGCGAATCCAGAAGATTACCCATGATCAGGTGCAGGTAGTGCCCGCACCTGGTCGTCCCGCTCGTCTGCCCTTCTGGAGAGGAGAAGGCGTGGGTCGCTCGGCGGATTCGGGGGCAAGTCTGGGAATGTTTTTGCGTCAGCTAAACGCGGCATCACCGGACGATGCACAGCAACAGCTTCACGCGCTGGGACTCGATGCCCGTGCAGTAACGAATCTGCTGACTTTGCTGGCTGAACAGCGCGCGGCTACCGGTGTCGTGCCGGATGATCGCACGTTGCTGATAGAACGCTGCCGTGATGAAATCGTCGACTGGCGGGTCATCCTGCATTCGCCGTGGGGAAAACGGGTTAATGCGCCCTGGGCGCTGGCGATTGCTGCTCGTATCCAGCAACGTATGGGTATCGATGCCTCTGTTGCGGCCAGCGATGACGGCATTGTAGCCCGCTTTCCTGCCAGTGAGGGGCATTTACCCGCCGCTGACCTGTTCCGGTTCGATGCCGACTCGCTTACTCAGGAGGTCACCCAGAGTGTCGGCCAGTCGGCGCTGTTTGCCGCCCGCTTCCGGGAATGTGCCTCACGCGCGCTGTTGCTGCCGAGGCGTAATCCGGGCAAGCGTTCGCCGCTCTGGCAGCAGCGGTTGCGTGCAGGTCAGTTGCTGGAAGTCGCCCGTCAGTTTGACGACTTCCCGATCCTGATCGAAACCGCCCGCGAATGCCTGCAGGATGTCTACGATCTGCCTGCATTGCACCAGCTCATGGAAAAGCTGGCTCTGGACCAGATAAAAATGGTAGAGGTGACGACCGAACACCCCTCCCCTTTCGCTGCGCCACTGCTTTTCGGCTATGTCGCCGAGTTTATCTATGCCAGCGATGCACCCCAGGCAGAACGGCGCGCGTCATTGCTGGCGCTCGACAGTAATCTACTGGGTGAACTGCTTGGCCAGACCAGCAAGCGTGATTTACTGGCACCAGACGTTGTTGAACAGGTTGAAAAGGAATTGCAGCGTTTTGACACCCGCTATCACGCACAGCATGCCGAAAGCCTCATCGACCTGCTCCGCGACCTCGGTCCTCTCTCCCTTGCTGATATCGCGGCACGTTTTAGCGGCAACGATACGCAGATCAAAGAAGCACTGGCGCAGTTTTCTGCGGCCCGGCGAATCATTCCGGTTATCCTCGCGGGTGAACTGCGCTGGGCGGTGATTGAAGATGCGGCTCGCCTGCGTGATGCGCTTTCCGTGGTATTGCCTGATGACCTGCCCGCGACATTTCTGGTGCCACAAGCTGCTCCACTACCCGATCTGATTAACCGCTACGCACGGACCCATACGCTCTTTAACGCTCAACAGCTGGCTACACATTTTGGACTGGGAGTGGCCGTAGTGAATGAGGTGCTGTTTACCCTGCTTCAGCAGGGCAGCCTGCTGAATATGGGCACAGTAGCGGACAAATCGGAAACAGAGTGGGTCTCCTCAGACATCTTCAAACGGCTGCGCTTACGTTCACTGCAGTCAGCACGCGAAGCAACCCGACCTGTTTCACCCACCGCCTGGGGCAGTCTGCTGCTGGAGCGTCACGGCTTGCTTAGCGCGCAGCGTGAAGAGCTATCGGGCACCAACGGGCTATTACGGGTGATCGAGCAACTGGCGGGTGTGCCGTTGCCTGCCTCGTTGTGGGAGTCACAAATTTTGCGCGCCCGGATAGTCGACTATCAGCCTGCGATGCTCGACGAACTGTTAGCCAATGGCGAAGTAATCTGGTGCGGACATAAAGCGCTGGGCCAGAGTGATGGTCTGATCTCGTTTCACCTGACTGAATTTGCTGATGAAACGCTGCCGGTCATTGACACAACCCAGCCCCTTACATCGATACAACAAGCAACTATCGACGCATTAAGCCGCGGTGGCTCGTGGTTTGTTCATGAGATCATGGCGCAGATGGAAAATGAGGAGACCCATCCCACTGAAATCAATGATGCCCTGTGGCAGCTGGTGTGGCAGGGCTACGTCAGTTCCGACAGCTGGATTGCGGTACGTGGATTACTGACCACACCAGTCATGACCCGTTCGCGCCCAACGCGTTCTCTGCGCACCCGATTTGGACAGCGCTTATCTCCAGGCGCGCTTCCCGCCCGCCGGCCTGCGGTTAATATGCTGGCGGGTCGCTGGTCGCGGATTCGCAGACAGGAAATTACGCCTGCCCGGCTTGGCCTGTCACTGGCAGAAAACCTGCTCGACCGTTACGGGGTGATCACCCGTGGCTGCGCGGTATCGGAACAGATCCCCGGGGGATTTCCGGCTTTGCAGCCGGTTTTACGTGGCATGGAAGATGCCGGTCGGCTGCTGCGCGGTCAGTTTGTCGCCGGGGCAGGCGGTGCGCAGTTTGCCGACCAACCGACCATTGAGCGGCTTCGGGTGCTGGCAGATAACCCGGAAACGCTGACAGAGGCTGTAGCACTCAGCGCACTCGACCCGGCTAATCCGTTTGGGGCAATGCTGAGCTGGCCGGTCCATGCCAGCGGTATTCGCCCGACCCGTCGTCAGGGTGGCCGGGTTGTGATCGCAGGCGGTGCGCTGATACTTTATCTGACCCCAGCAGGTAAAGAGTTACTGACGTTCAGTGAAGAGCCCGCGCGGCTTCAGACGGCGGTGGCGGTGCTGGGCATGGCGCTGAAACGGGATAAGTCGGCGAGTTTTACCCTGGAAACGGTAGATGGGGAACCGGTGACGCAGTCATCGCTGCTTAACGCACTGCGTCACGCCGGATTTTCACGCGTGCCGCAAGGCTTCAGCTGGTATAGCTGAGTTTTTTCGCGCTCGTTTGTTTCGCGTACAAAGTCGATGAAAGCCTTAAGCGGCGCCGGAATCAGACGCCGATCGCTGTAGTAGAGCCACGGGCCGGAAAAGGTCAGCCACCAGGACTGCAGCAGCGGTTCCAGTTTGCCGCTGTCCAGGGCTGGACGGAGCCACTCATCAAACAGATAAATTATGCCGCTTCCGGCAATGGCCGCGTCTACTGCCAGATCCATAGCACCCCCGACGGTGACCACCAGCGGCCCGCTGGTTTCAACACTGATTTCCTCACCCTCGCGGCTGAAGGTCCACTCCGCCATGATGCCGCTGGCGTAGCGACCCCGCAGACAGCGATGATGGATAAGATCGCGTGGATGTTCCGGGCGGCCATATTCAGCAAGATAGGCCGGTGAGGCTGCCAGCGCGAAACGCTGCAGACGCGGGCCTATAGGTATCACCACCGTATCCTGCTCCAGCCGCTCATCGTAGCGAATCCCGGCGTCACAGCCGTCACGAAAAACATCCTGTACATTGCTTTCCGCAACGATTTCCAGCCGGATATCAGGATAACGCTGCAGAAATTCCGGTACCAGCGCGGGCAGTATCAGCCGGGTGGCACTAACCGGGACATTCAGACGCAGCGTCCCACCAGGCGTATTACGGTAGCAATTGACCGCATCCAGTGCAGCATTAACTTCGTTCATCGCAGGCAGCAGACGTTCCATCAGCGCCCTGCCCGCTTCGGTTAACACGACGGTGCGGGTGGTGCGGTGAAACAGTCGGATACCCAGTTGCTGTTCTGCCCGGCGCACCGCATCGCTGAGCCGTGAGGCATTGCTTCCGGTCACGCGCGCCGCTTCCCGAAATCCTCCTGCTTTTGCTACCGCGACTACAGCATCAAGCAGCGCCATATCGATCGCCATTGTGCACCACCCCGTACAGTCCGTCCTGATTTCACCCGATAGTTGCACAGCTAAATCACCGTTACAATTGATCTACATTCACGCAGGAGGTTTTCATGTCAAATACCACCATGACTTATCCGTTAGGCGATCGTGAAGTCAACCGTCTTGGTTACGGCGCGATGCAATTAGCCGGGCCAGGTGTCTTCGGCCCAGTGAAAGATGAAGCCAGGGCAATACAGGTTCTGCGCGACGCTATCGCGGCTGGTGTCAATCATATCGACACCAGCGACTTTTACGGGCCGCATGAAACCAATCAGTTAATCAAAAAGGCGCTCTATCCTTATCCTCAGGATCTCTGCATTGTCACCAAAGTAGGCGCCCGTCGCGATGCGAAAGGTGGCTGGCAGGCGGCGATGGAACCCGAGGCGCTGACGCAGGCAGTGGAAGATAACCTGCGCAACCTTGGGCTGGACGTGATTGAGGTCGTGAACCTGCGCAGTATGTTGCATCCGGCTAAACCTAAAGAGGGCTCCCTGATGCCACAGCTGGAGGCGTTGCTGGCGTTACAGGCTCGGGGACTGATTCGGCACATTGGCCTGAGCAACGTCACTGCCACACAAATTGCAGAAGCGCAGGCCATCACACCGATTGTCTGCGTGCAGAATATGTATAACCTCGCGCATCGACAGGATGATGAACTGGTGGATCAGCTGGCGCAACAGGGCATCGCTTACGTGCCGTTTTTTCCACTGGGCGGTTTCTCCCCGCTGCAATCGGATCGGCTTAATGAGGTCGCAGTATCCCTGAAGGCTACGCCGATGCAGGTCGCACTCGCGTGGCTACTGCGGCGCTCGCCCAATATTCTGCTGATTCCGGGTACGTCATCGCCGGAACACCTTAAAGAAAACCTCGCCAGTGCCAGTCTGCAACTGTCAGATGAGGTGATGGAAAAGCTGAACGCGATATAACATCTGGCCCGCAATTTGCGGGCCTGATTCTCTGGTGGTTCAGAAATGGCTCAGGCAGGCTGCCAGTGGCGGCTTGTCGCTGCAACTGATTTGGTGATCAATTTGTTCAATCATGTAAGGGTAAAACGGGTTGGAGGTAGCACGCATGATCGAGTCCAGCCCGACAATCAGCACGGCACTCTCTCCGCGTAGTGACAGCGTCCCAAAACTAATACCAAACT
Source organism: Pantoea sp. MT58 (assembly GCF_014495885.1). Taxonomy (NCBI): domain Bacteria; kingdom Pseudomonadati; phylum Pseudomonadota; class Gammaproteobacteria; order Enterobacterales; family Erwiniaceae; genus Pantoea; species Pantoea sp. MT58. The sequence goes on along the minus strand of NZ_CP061084.1, from coordinate 9,494 downwards.
CATTCTTCTTAGCGGGTGCACTGCCATATAAACCATCCTCAGCAGGAAATGGAATGGCAACATGTGACAGCGAGTAGAGACCTGCCGGATAATCAATTGCCAGCGGTTTAATCTGTTCCTGAATCTCACCGGCAGGCACGCTTTTCGTTACCATTTCCAGCGACGTCGCTGAGGCATTAGTGATAACCGTTGAGGCATAACGGCGACGGGCAGCGGGCAAAAGCTGATTTACCGCGGTGTATGAGGAGTGACGAAATAGCGGACTGACGCTGACCGCCTGATTGATATCGAATAGCACCAGCTCACTGCCATTCTCCGGCAGGAAATTGTACAACGAGCGGATCACCGAGGATGTGCTGACAGTAGAATCCATAACCGACTGGAAAGTGAGTACCGGCGGGAAGGCAGACAGCTGTTTATTCCGTGCGTAAAGCTGGATCTCTTTCTGCAGCGCCTGCGTCAGCAAATAGGTCTGACGGGCAGCGTGAACCGGGAAAGAGTTATATTTAAAGGGATTAAACTCCGGCACGATGTTCAGCCACGCGGTTTTTGAAAACGCCGGAAATACAGCGGGCAGCCCGGCAATACCGGCAAAGCGGGCAAAACGCGTTACACCAATCATCGGCGATAACAGTATGAGCTGTTGCGGACGACGCAGTGTGTGATCATCCAGGCTGTCGAGCGCGTATTTTACCGCCAGCGCCCCACCGTTAGAGAAACCGACCAGATGCAGCGGCGTCTGCGTGCCTGCCAGACGGGTCGCTTCTCTCACTGCGAGACGTGTGGCGGCCATCCAGTCCTGCCAGTCTACATCCGTCAAACCGGCAGGCACCGTACCGTGACCCGGTAACCTTATCGCGACGACCGCATAACCCTGTTGATAATAAACGTCTGCCACATGACGCAGGCTATAGGGACTGTCGGTCAGACCATGTAACAGGACAACGGCACCGCGCGGGGTGCCTGTTGGTCGCAGGATATAAGAACGATTCCAGTCCTGCACGAAACGGCCAGGATAGATCATGCTGCCGGCGTAATATCGATTAAGTGGCGTTTTGTCTTCAGCTTCAAGTTTGTTGCTGACCTGCTGCTTCATCTCATTAAAAAGATGGTCTTCGGCATTGAGATAATCAGCATAAGTTGCGTTATCCAGCTGGCTCGCGGTCAGCTCATGGGGAATCCAGGTGTGCCAGCGCTTTAACTCCGGTCCGCGCTCGGCTTCATAAATGCGGATAATCAGAAGTAGCAGTAATACCAGCCCCGTCACTATCCCCAGCCGCCAGAGTCTGCGTTTAGCCGTTTTCCACTTCCGGTTCATACGTCCTTTCCTGAAAAATTAAAACACATAATGACACCACGCGAATAAAAAGCTGCGATTATAGCGGAGAGTGGGATGCGATCATTGTCAGTAGTCATGCTAGCTTAATCCGGATTTACAGAAAGACTTAGCGGAAAAATGCAGAGAGAGACGCTGGCGATTTCAGCCTGAAATCGCCAGCGCTGTATAAAAATAGAACAGAATATTTGCTGATTACAGTGAATGCTTTGGCGGCCTGGAGATGAAGGGAAGCGATTAGGGATGAATTAGCGGGGAATGGTAACGGCGTAAAACCGGATCCGACCGTCAGGCCGAATCCGTTGAGGGCTTATAACGCTTCAGCCTCTCTGCGCTTTTCACCGAACTTCTCTTTCATGTGGGACTCAATCTCTTCAAGGCTCTTGCCGCGCGTCTCGGGAACCATCGCCATCACAAAGAATAGCGACCCGACATTAATTGCAGCAAAGATAAAGAAGGTTGTGCTGCCTGCATATTCCATAACAGGTGGGAAACCAAATGCCACCACAGCATTAAATATCCACTGTAGTGAGACGGCACCACCGGTTAATACGCCACGCAGTTGCATCGGGAACAGCTCCGACATCATCAGCCAGTAAACCGGCGAGATGCACATCTGCATACAGAACAGGAACATCAGAATGCATGCCAGGGCGAGATAGCTCTGCATCACACTGGAGCTCATAAAGGTCAGCACGCTGCCCAGCATGATCTGTGCCGTGATGACCAGACATAAACCCGTAATCAGCATGGTGCGACGCGGGAAGCGACTAATGGCCCAGATACCGACAAACGTGGCCAGAACAGAAACCACGCCATTACCGATGGTGGCGGCGATTGAGGCACTGGTCCCCAGACCAGTCGACTTCAGAATGATCGGTGTGTAGTACATGAAGCCGTTGACGCCAGTAAACTGCGCGACAAAGCCCAGTCCTACACCAATAATCATCAGACGGATAACCCACTTCTCACGGATCAGTGTTTTCGCATCCGGCCCGCGTTCTGCCGCCCTCGCCTGCTTCTTCATCTGCGCCATCTCATGACGCACTTCGCGCGGCGTTTCACGCAGATACTTCAGAATCTTTTTCGCCTCTTTTAAGCGCCCTTCCGCCACCAGCCAGTGTGGGGACGCAGGAACGAAGAACGTGCCGATGAACAGCAGGAATCCCGGTACCATCGCAATCGCCAGCATGTAACGCCACAGATGTTCATCATGCAGCAGATAACTCAGAAGCGTACTGGCGACATAGGCAATAAGCTGTCCGGTCACGATCATCAGCTCATTGCGGCTTACCAGAGGTGCACGCAGGCGCGGTCCGGCAATCTCGGCAATAAACACCGGTACAGTTGAAGAGCCACCGCCGACAGCAATCCCCAGCAGGAAGCGCATCGCCACCATAATATTCACCGAGGGCGCCAGCGCCGTTCCCAGTGAACCCAGAACAAAAATGACTGCAAGGCTGCGTAACGTAATACGGCGGCCAAAACGATCAGAAAAGAAACCACTCAGGAAAGAACCGATGGCCGCGCCGAACACCAGCGAAGAAGCTACCAGGCCTTCAGTGAATGAATTCAGTCCCAGGCCGCCCTGACCGGGTGGTGAACTCATATAAGGTAACGCACCCGAAATAATCCCGGTGTCATAGCCAAAAGCCAGCGCGCCCATAGTGGCAACCAGCACCACGAGAAAAATGCGTTGGCGTACCGTATCCGCAGGCGCGTGATCGCCTGCTTCACCAGAGTCTGGTGTATTCGTACTCATAATATTCCTGCCATTAATAAGTTAAACATCCGTTTGATTACATTTCATACGGAATAGAAATGGAACATATTTACCGATTGGGCAACGAAGTGTAGACGGTATTTGAAAGTTAGCTTTAGCAATACGCCTTTCAGGGGGAGATAAATAATTAAAGAAAGAGACTGGAGTAACCGTGACCACCTGAACGTCTTTTCTGACTTCGAATCCCTGACGTACCGACTGGAATGCGCCACAGACTCGCCATGCTGTGAAGCAGTACAGGTCTGTGTTCACAGCTCTATTGAATGTGCTGACCATACCGTTTCTTGTTTGCTGAGTGCCGCTGCGCAGCTCATTCTCAGCTAACCATCCACTACTGAAGACGTGACGGTTGCCTGGTTCGCCGCTTAATCAGTGGTGAAGTCCTTAGCAACGAGCGAATCAAATCAACAATCCTGATTACTGATTACTGCTTGCTGACTGGGATAAGGTCGCGAGGTGAGCTCAAAGCAGGTAAAGGAATAGACATATTGGTGGGATATAGAAGTCAGATGTTTTTGAGATGCTGAGCATTAAAATCTATTCGCCACTTTAAAGCCTGCTTTATGAAATATCACAGGATGATAAAAAGTGCTGTGGTGCAACGCTGCACAACACTCTGTTTACTGATTGCAGTGGTCAGCGGGTTTATCTGCCGCCTGATTCTGATAGTGCGGGTAAACTGGCACTGATAAAGGGGATGGTTACGTTGAGAACGGCGTAATGCCAGATTCACTGTAAACAGCGATTGTTTATAGTTTTTGTTTTCATGCTGCTTAATGACATCTGCATAGGGTTTAGCTGGCGACGCTCAGTTAGTCTACACAACATAGTGAATCTGATGCTTACCGGGTTTCAGGTTGTGATTCAACACTGACGCGTTCAGTGCTCTAATCCATTCCTGATACCTTTACGCTGAGATCCATACCGTGAACATGCTATTGCTCAGAAAATAAGTTTGTTACGAGAAAAAAGTTATCCACTTTTTCTGTGGATAAGTGAGGGATATTTTATGAGTATCTTTTTTCATGCACTCTCCATGACCTCTCTGACCGTAATGTGAGATTCATAGAGGCGCTCATTTTTCCAGGCATGTGCAGTTTCAACAAAGAATAGCCATTAACCAAGTGGCGATTTCAGGCTGAAATTAACTGCAATTTACATTTAAAAACAATGATTTAATAGAACATTATACTGGCGGAGGCTTTTGCAGACAAAAGTTTCGCAGCGGGACCTACGCATTATCCTCAGGGAGCGAGTTATGGAGAAGTTAAATCTCAGGTTACTGGTTACTAATGAACCAGCAGAAAAATACGTGCTTGCATTAACACTATTTTTTCAGTGAAGGCTGACATCGATGCAAGTTGATTATTGTTATATCAGATTAAATTCGCTTTTGTTATTCATTGTCTTCCGGTCGGCTAACTCATAATTTTCAGCTCTGACTACATGACAACATAATATGGCGATTTCAGGCGCCAGCAAAACTGGGAAAACTCTATAAAACCAATAATAATCATAAGCTTAGACAAGAACCACCTTGCTCCGGGCTGGCGATTTCAGCCTGAAATTCATGATTCTGCATCCCTTTAATTGCTCTCAGTCCCAATAAAAAAGCCAGCGTTAAGCGCTGGCTGATTGGTGTGAGGTTGATTCAACGGTTAAGGTATTTCTTGAGCGTTTCAGCGATGACTTTATCAAGCTCTTCCTGCAACTCTTTTGATTGCCGGTTAAATTCATAACTGAACATACGACCGCGTACCTTTTTACGGGCAAAGCGATCTTTATCAGCAAATGACCATAGCGCAGTGGCCTGCGTTTTGTCTTTTTCCGGTTCTTTCATCAGCGTCTGACTTCCCTGTCGAATCAAACGCAGAATGTGATTTTTAAGCTCATCCTCAGCCAGCCCGTCACGGGCGCAGACGACATCAATTTCTCGCGAGATCGATTTAATCAGGGCTTCTGTGCTTTGTCCGGACTCACTCAATTTGTCAGCAGCCTGAAGCAGTGCTTTGTAGTCGGGATAGGTAAGCTCAGCCTGATTAGGAAAGAGTGCAATTAAATCTGACGGCACACTGGCGGCCTGAAGCGCACGTGTGACTTTCGCTTGCGATAAGCCCTGGTTTTCTGCGATTTCTTTCTGCGACAGACCGCCATCTTTAAGCGTTAACAGTCGCATTCCCACTTCACGCAAATTGTGTTCGCGAGCAGTCTGAATATCCTGTGCCAGTCTGCGTGCTTCATCCGGTGTAATTGCAGCATCAGTAACCAGCACGTCCAGCCCGGTTTTACAGATAAGCGCGGCTGCACGTCTGCGAGAGCCATCCAGGATTTCTATGCGCTCATCACGCATTACGCCAATAGCCGGGAAAAACTGCTGCAGCTTGATGGTACGAATAATGTCGCGCAGTGAGTCAGGTGTCAGTCCTGTTTGATCGCGGCCATTCGTTTCCATCGTGACGAATGTCTTACTTTCAACATCACTTGCCGCAATACGTTCAAAACGAAACTGGGCGCGCTTGCCCGTTGCCAGTACAAATGTCTGGTTATGCTGGCTGTCATTCGTGTCATTTTCCAGTGGAGTCTGGCTGAAGGTTCTGCCAATCGTAATTCTTTTTGCGCTCATACAAACCTCAGTTCAGGCGAATAAATTCGATACGGTCGAAGACGGCTTTTGCAAAATCCTCTGCCGCGGAACGTGCATTCTTCAACGCTTCGCTGCTACCGACATAGGTTGACGGATTGGCTGAGATAACCGTATCAAACGATTCACCGCAACGTTCGAACCCATCCAGGCGGGGTAGGGCGGCATCGAGCATATCCCCGCCAAAAATCTCTTTTGCCAGGCTATGGCAGAGTTTGTGGTCAGCTTTATTAGAGAGCTTTGACATAAAGCCAATGTTGCCCTGCAGGCGACAGGTGGCGCCGGAGTCTTCGATAATCGCAATCAGTTCCGGCAAACGTGTCAGGTATTTTAATGTTGAATGGAAGTCAACCTGAGCGGGTGGCACCGGCGTCATCAGGAGATCTGAAGCGGCAATCGCATTTTTCAGGAAAGCATCAAGATGTGGGCCGCTGTCGATAAAGATGAAGTCATAATCTTTTTTAAGTTTTGCAATCACATTGTCGTACAGCACGGCATGGACGTTCTGTTCTGGCAGATGCTCAGCACAAAGCTGGTCCCAGCTTGAGGCGATGAAAGCATCATCAATTGACGCGGGCAGCACATCCACGCCAGGGATGATCGACGGAACAATAAATTCATTAACCAGTTCATCACGGGAGACGTTTTGCAACATCGCCTGTGCGGCAGTGGCTTCTACCAGCCCAACGGAACGCTCGTGATTCAAAAACATGGTTGCCGATGACTGCGGGTCGAGGTCAATAACCAGAATGCGTAAATCTTCATATAAGAGATGAGGATGGGCACGAAGCGCATGGGCCAGTGAAACCGTAGAGACGGTTTTGGAAACGCCGCCCTTGAGATTACCCACAAAAATAGTGAAAGCATCACTATGACGATCCCGGTATTTCGGCACGCCACGATGATGGTAGATATCGATAATATTCTGAATCGACATGGCATATTTAACAGAAGAACCGGCAGCCCGTTTATCAAACTGATAACCGCTCTCTTCCATTTCATTCACCGCGTAATCGACGCTGGCACGGGTCAGTTTGGGCAACTTTGCTAACGCCGCTTTGGCATAGACCTGATAGTACGTATTTTCATGCAGTTCCTGCTTCTGCGCCTGAATCTGGTCGGTAAGGCTAAGAAGCATGCGTTCTGAACGCTGTGCAACTTTCATCACCTGTTTGTCATCGTTAGCCATGGTTGCTCCAAACATGTAGGATTTATGACTTTATACAGAAATCCTGCACGTGAGGCAATAAATTATCATCTCAACATGATATGCGTTTTTATGTGAGTACACGGATTTTGGTGAGCTTCATCACATTATTGATTCTGTATGAATAGCCTTTGCAGATAAAATTTGCAGAGCATTCACTGTAATCAGCAGATCATTCACTGTAGTGAGCAGATAAACAGGGAGTGGAATACGAAAACCTGATGCAAAACGAGAGCAGACGAGTTCAGGGTATCTCTCAATACTCACTAAGCGTTCACTGTAATCAGCAAATCCACGTCATATCAGATGATTTGTGAGTCAGTCATGAGCTGTATTTTAAAGAGATTAGTGGGTACGTAGCCAGTTGCGCCACCCACTATGCTGAGTTTTAACGTTGTCTGTATAAACGTTCACTGTAATCAGTAGCATTGCCCCGGTGTGAGTCTTACCAAAGAAAACGTTCACTGTAATCAGTAGGTGCGTCTGTCAGGTGTCAGCGTGAAAGAGTAGGGCGACATAAACGTTCACTGTAGTCAGCAATATCCGGCTATTTAAATGTGAGTGGGTCATAAAGCATTGGGACCAAATGAAAGGCCAGACATCGCCAAATTCCAGGCCAGAGTAGGTCGGTGGTGAAGAGGATAAGGGTTCGTCTGCGTTCACTGTAATCAGTAAATCCTGACTGAAGCGAACGACATTCACTATAGTCAGTAGACACAGGAAGGACTTCACAAACATTCACTGTAGTCAGTCGAGAGTGCACGTTCTTACAGCGCCAACCGGTGCCCAGCCGTGACAAACAAACTATGACTTTCAACGTGTACGCTATGACTGACAAGCCTGGAGCAGGCGGTCCTCTGCTTTTGTACATCAATAAGGGCATGACTCTTGTGACGTAACATTCACTGTTATCAGTAGCCGACGCAACAACTCGTCTATTCTCTCAACAAAGATTCACTGTATTCAGTAGACCGTTCACTGTAATCAGCAGGACGTCGCTGCTCAATCATAGCAACCTGGACTGCCCTGAATGGGGCTTCAGGTATAAACGTTCACTGTAATCAGTAGACCAGATGGCAAACGGGATGGCAGCAATGCGCAGGAAAGAGGACGATGTCAGCCTGCATACATTCACTGTAATCAGTAACAGTGTCACGTTGATCAACAGCCTGGCCTGTCCGTCATCACTGACTGGGAGGCACGATCCCGCGATGAGCCTGAGTGGCACAACAGAGTACTAACATTCACTGTAATCAGTAGCGTTCACTGTAATCGGTAAAAGAGAGACGTGCCCTTAACCTGAATCCATACATTCACTGTAATCAGTAAACAGGGCAAAGACAGATACTCGCAAAGAAGTATGTAAGTACACACTCACTCTAAAAGCCTTATAAATAAACGAGTAGAGAGTTGCAGGCTAACATCGGGGCGCGGGTCATCACATAGCCTTTACTGATTACAGTGAACAATACTGATTACAGTGAATGCCTGAGGAGTACTGATTACAGTGAAGGGTGAAGTGATGGAAGCAATGTCATCCTGCTCAGAGGAAGTGACACTGCCACGCAGGAATGCTGATTACAGTAAACGTCAGGCGTTAATCTTCAAACTCGATCTCATCCAGCGAATCAATGCTCTCCAGATTACCGATACCATCAAGCTTAGGCGTGCGACTGTGAATAATGAAAAACACAGAGCGGCCGCGCTTCACTTCTGAATAATCCAGATAACCGATCTCTTTTAGCTGCTCCATCGCGCGCCTTACCACGTGGTTCTGCGTAGTGGTCTTTGAACCGAGGTTAAGACGCATGCGCAAACGTGCAAGGGAGATGGGTGCCGGATTGGTCGGCAGACTCTCCAGGAAGGTGTAGAGCGCCTGCGCAGACTCTTTACGCTTGAGGCGGGAGATGGCCCGGAGCTGAAGCAGTACTTTGTGGTCGAAATTATAAAGTTCGAACAGCTTAGGATCAGCCTGAATGCGGACGATATCTTTTTCACGGTCGTAATAAGCAGACTGCACCAGGTGGGTATGATACGCCTTGCCATTGCCTTCAAAGGAGAGGGTATTGGTCGCAATACGTCGTAGCGAGGCATCAAGGCGTTTTCGTAGCGCAGCAGAAGAGTTAGCAGAGGGAATGCCGCACATCTTCACAAAATCAATAAACGGCAGGGTGACCGTGTCGCCTTTGGTCGGATAACGCGAGAATGACTGAATAATACCTGCCCAGGTTTTGAAATCGTTATCCATATCCAGCCGCGCGCCGGTAATGGTAATCTTTTCGTAACCCTCCGCTTTCACCAGCGTCAGGTTCTTTAGCTCTTTCGTCGCATCTGTTGAGGCCATCGCCCCGGATTTCCCGCGAGCGGTCGATTTCAGCGTTGGCACAAAGAGCCCGAGACGCATTAATGCGACGGGCTGAACGGTATTATTCTTGTTGGGATGAAGCTGGATAACTTCACCACTGTTTTTTGTCACAGACAGAAAAGGTTCTAGTAACGCTTTGTTTTCGTTGTCTTTATCTGCCAT